>NZ_CP154825.1:2425176-3031470 GCF_041897805.1 Actinokineospora auranticolor | reverse complement strand
GCACTAATTCCTCCTGATTCGTACCAGTCGGCTCCTGGTGAAGCCTGGCGAAACAGTAGAGGAGAATCCGGTTATCTCAGATCACGGGCTGATTACAACGGCCATTTCGGCCATCACATTCAACTATAGGACGAGGTGATGAACCGAACGGCGCAAGGCCACATTGGACCAGCCGGGCCAGGGCAGATGCCCGGGGATCGTGGCCCCTATTTGCTCAATTCGTTATTCACAGAATTGAGTTACATATGGGAACGGCCCGGATGTCCGCTTCTGGGACGTAATCCGGGCCGTGTCGGTTGCGTGGACTGCCGGGTGACGTGGGTTATTCGCCGACCACGAGTTCGCCGGAGATCTGGCGGCCGATCGCGGCCATGTCGAAGTAGTCGCGCTCGGCGGTGATCAGCCCGTCGCGGGCCTCGATGACGTGGCAGGCGACGCTGACCACGCGCCTGCCGGTGGCGGGCAGGTCGCCCAGCGGGCCGAGGTGGGTGCCGACGCAGCGCACCTCGACGAAGGACGTGCCGCCGTCGGCGCTGGGGTGGAAGTCCCGGTAGTGGAAGACGACGTCCGGGAAGGCGGCGTGCAGGTACGCCATGACGCCCACCGGGGTGTCGGTGTCGTCGAAGGTGGTTCCGGTGACGTCGGTGTAGCGGTACTCGGGGTGGTAGAGGGCGCGCATGCCCTCCCAGTCGTAGCGGTCGATGGTCGCCCAGTGCCGCCGGTGGATCTCCGCCGCGTTCATAGCCGGGCAGGCTAGGCCGCGCCTCGCGGCCCGCCAGGACGCGCGCCGGGCGGCCCCGCGAAGATCACTCGACCGAGTCGTCCTCGGCGTCGCGCCTGCGCCGCTTGAGGTGCGCCCGCAACGCCTCCAGCGCGCGGTGCTGCGTGACCCGCACGGCCTGGGGCGACATCGACAGCTCGACGGCGACCTCCTCGGCCGTGCGCCCGTCGACGACCCGCAGGCGCAGGACGTGCCGCTGTAGGGGGCTGAGGGTCGACATGGGGTCGACCGCCCCGCGCCGGGGCTCAGGTATGAGCCCCCGACCGTCCGACGTCCTGGGCATCCGCATACCCAGTGGACGCGCGACCCACACGCCTCATGACGGCACTCACGGAAGAAAAATTCCCAACTAACCTAAGATTCCCACTAGTTCGACCGAGAGTGACACCCGGTCACCCACCGCGTCCGCTCCGCCGGTCCCGCCCACGGGGTGCGGCGAGGTGGCGGGCATGATGGCCGGTTGTGGGCGATCTGGGTGACGCGCTGGCGGACGAGGTGTCGGGGTTTCCCCCGGCGCGGCTCGGCGAGGTGGTTCGGGGGCTGATCGAGCGGTACCGCACCGGGGTCGACCCGAGGTCGGTGGTGCTCGATTCCGAGGTGGCCGCCGTGGCGTACGCGGCGTACCGGATGCCCGCGACGCACGCCGCGCTCGGGGCGGTGTTCGACGTCGTGTCCGGGCTCGCGCCCGGGTTCGAGCCCGCGTCCATGGTCGACGTCGGCGGTGGGACCGGGGCGGCGGTGTGGGCGGCGCTGGCGGCGTGGGGGTCGTTGCGGGAGGTGACCGTGATCGACCAGTCCGCGCAAGCACTGGCGCTGGGGAAGCGCTTGGCCGGGCGGGGCGGGCTGCGCGGGGTCCAGTGGCGGCGGGCGGGCATCGGGGAGGTGCCGCCCGCGGACGTCGTCACGATGTCCTACGTGCTCAACGAGCTGACCGAGCGGGCGCGGGCGGACGCGGTGGCCGCCCTGGCGCGGGCCGGTGGGCTGGTGGTCGTGGTGGAACCGGGGACACCCGCCGGGTACGAGCGGGTGCTGGCGGCGCGCGATGTGCTGGTGGCGGCCGGGCTGCGGGTCGTGGCGCCTTGTCCGCACAGCGGCGCCTGCCCGATCCCGACCGGGCAGGACTGGTGCCACTTCACCGCGCGGCTGAACCGGAGCGCGGTGCACCGCAAGATCAAGGACGCGACGCTCGGCTTCGAGGACGAGAAGTTCTCCTACGTCGCCGCCGCGCGCGCCGACTGGGCGCCCGCGCCGGGGCGGGTGGTGCGGCACCCGGTCAAGCGGAAGGGGCTCGTGTCGCTGCGGGTCTGCGGCGCGGATGGCGCGCTCGCGGACGTGACCGTCACCAAGCGCACGCCGGAGTCGTACCGGGACGCGCGGGACGTGGCGTGGGGCGACGCGTGGACCGGGAACGGGTCCCCCTGAAACGCCGACCGGCGGACCACCCTGAGAGGGTGATCCGCCGGGAAGCAAGGGGACGGGTCAGATCTTGAACTTGGCGACCAGCTCGCGCAGGTGGGCCGAGAGCTTCTCCAGGTCGACGGCGGCCTGGCGGCTCTCGTCGATCTCGTTCGCCGCGGTGTTGGTGGCGTCGGCGACGTGGGAGATGCTGCCCGCGATCTCGGTGCTGCCGGACGCGGCCTGGGCGATGTTGCGGCCCATCTCCGCGGTGGTCGCGGTCTGCTCCTCGACCGCGGACGCGATCACCAGCTGGTAGTCGTTGATCTTGGCGATGATCGAGCTGATCTCGCCGATCGTGCCGACCGCCTGCGCGGTGTCGGACTGGATGGCCTCGACCTTGCGGACGATGTCCTCGGTCGCCTTCGCGGTCTCCTGCGCCAGCTCCTTGACCTCGCTCGCCACGACGGCGAACCCGCGGCCCGCCTCACCGGCGCGGGCGGCCTCGATGGTGGCGTTGAGCGCCAGCAGGTTGGTCTGCTCGGCGATCTCGGTGATGACCTTGACGACGTTGCCGATCTGCGCCGAGGAGTCGCCCAGCTTGGCGACCACGTCGGTGGTGGAGGCGGCGACCTCGACGGCGTGCGAGGCCACGGTGGCGCCCTCGTTGGCCGAGTGCGCGATCTCCTTGATCGACGAGCCCAGCTCGTCGGCGCCGGTGGCCACGGTCTGCAGGTTCAGCGAGACCCGGTCGGCCGCGGACGCGACCTGGGTGGCCTGGGTGTTGGCGCCGCTGGTGTTGGTCAGCAGCCGGTCGGAGACCTGCACCAGCCGGTTGGAGTCGGCCTGCAGGGTCTCGGCGGTGTTGGCCAGCGCCGACACCGCGTCGCCGAAGTTCTCCCGGGCCTGGTTGAACGCGGTGCCCAGCTGGGCGACCTCGTCCTTGCCGCGGACCTCGGCGGCCCGGCTCAGGTCACCGGCGGCCATGGCCTGGGCCACGCCGGTGATCTGGCGCAGCGGGCGCACGATGCGACCGGAGACGACCAGCGCCAGCAGGATCGCGCCCGCCAGGCCGACGATCATCGCGATGAGCACGGTGGTCCAGGCGGCGGTGTAGGCGGACTCGCCCTCGGCGGAGGCCTTCTCGGCGCTGGTCTTCTCGATCACGGCCAGCTCGGTGATGCCCTTGTCGATGTTCATCACCAGGGTGTTGAACTCGTTCATGTCGCTGATCGGGGTGTAGCCCGCGGGCACCGGGTCGCCGTAGCTGATGTCCCGCTCGGTGCGGAACTTCTTCTGGTCGGCCAGCAGCTGCGCCGCGCGCTCGCGGCCCGACTGCTCGGTGGTGTGGGCCAGGTACGCGGTGATCGCGGCGTCGCTGGCGGCGTCCGCGGTGTGCTGCCCGTCGCGGGCGCGCTTCTGCCCCTCGGGCGAGTTGTCGACGTACCACATGACGGCCCAGTGGTTGACGTCTCCCTGCGCGCCGCGGATGTCGCCGAGGTCGCTCAGCGCGGCCGCGTTGCCGGTGGCCACGGTCTTCAGGCGCTCGTCCAACCGCGACATCTGGATCATGGCGACGATGCCGATCACGACGGCCACCAGGACCACCGACGTCAACGAGCCCAGGATCTTCGCGCGGATCCCCCAACTGCCGAACCGCGCACCTGAGGCACGCGATGCCTTGACTTCTGACGCGTTCACCGCAGCCATCGTTTACCTCACGTTCGCATTAAGAGCATCCGGTCATACCTGCCGCCTTCGGAGGTGGTCGGCACGGGCCGGGCGAACCTGAGGAAAGCTCCCTACCGGGTGGCGGTCCGGTTGCGGTGTCGGCGCCAGGCGATGGCCAGGAACGCGACGAGGCCGATCAGCGGCAGCGTGCTCAACGCCCAGCTCAGCCCCATCGGCGGACCGGGCTGCGCCAGCACCTCCAACCCGGTGAGCGTGCCCTCGCCCGGTCCCTGGGGGCCTTCGAGATGGAACCCGAACGTGTAGTCGCCTGCCACGGGCATGGCCCGGATGTCGAGACCCCACACGTCGCGCTTGCGCGGGTGCCGGGCCAGCGGCTCGTCCCAGGCGACGTCCGGGGCCGCGGCCGGGACGACGGTGAGGTACCCGGACTTGCCCTCGAGCCCCCCGTCCGGGGCGAAGGTGAAGTCCAACGACTGCATGGCCCGCACGGGCCAGGTGCTGAACCCGACCACCACCCGGTACGGCCCGGCCTGCACGGTCTCGGTGTGCACGACGTTGACCGGTTCGTAGGCCAGGGCCGCCGGGGCGGTGCCCACGAGCAGCGCCGCTGTGGTGACCGCGGCGGCGATGGTGCGCTTCACGATGCCTCGCTCTCGTCGGTGGGGAAGCCCTTGGCGTGGCGCAGCGCGCCGCCGAGGCGGGTGCCCGCGTGCCCGGCCAGCAGGCCGAGCACGGCCCCGGCGAGCGCGGTCGGCAGCAGCCTGCTCACCGCCGGGGTGGGGAAGTCGTAGACGATCGAGTTCTGCACGACCTGCAACCCGGCGACCAGCGCGCCCGCGACGGCACCCGCCAGCGCCGGGGCCCAGCGGGCGCGGGCGGTCAGCAGCGGGTGGACCAGCAGCGCGGCCGGGATCAGCACCATGGGCATCAACGCGGGCATGACCGGCACGCCGTCGACGTAGTCGCGCAGCGGCAGGCCCACCGCGTCGGCGTAGACCTCGGCGGCCCACGGGGAGAACCACCAGCTCACCGCCTGGACGACGGCGAGCGCGGCGGCGACCAGCACGCCGCCGAACCGGGTGAACGCCGCGCCGGTGGCGACGATGAGGACCATCAGCCCGGCCATGGCCACGTGCACGGCGTTGACCGGCCTGCTGATGGTCTCGAACGCCACGACCGTGATGGTGCTGAACGCGGCCAGCACGGCCAGCGAGACGATCGCGCCGATCCGACCCCACCGCTGGTCCACGGCCGCGGCGAAGACGACGACGGTGCCGACGAGGGTGGCCATGACCGAGGTCAGCAACCCGATGTGCGGCGGCGAGTCGATCACGGCGTCGAACCCGTAGAGGCCGTGCCACCACTGGTCCCACAGGCCGTAGAGCAGGAACGACGCGGCGCCGCAGCCCGCGACGAGGTAGCCGAGCGGGGCGGTGAACACCCGGCCGAACACGCCGACGGGGGCACCGCCGACGGCCGGGTCGGTCGGCCTGCCCGCGCGGCGGGCGGCGGTGGTCATGAGGACGGCGGTGAGGCTGGCCAGTCCGGAGACGGCGCTGCCCGCGTAGAGGAAGAGGTGCGGGAGGGTGAAGAAGGTGTCGGGTCCGACGTCGGTGTGCCACTGGACGTCCCAGGTCAGCCCGATCAGGGTGAGCAGCCCCCCGGTCAGCAGGGCGGCGGCGGGCGGCAGGGCGCGGATCTCCCTGGTGGTCGGGACATCGTGGTCCACTTCGGTCTCCTTCCGGTCAGATCACGAGGGTGAAGACGGCGTGCTCGCTGGCGCGGTCCCGGCGGACCGTGACGGTCAACTCCCACAGGCCCGCCATCGGCAGGTCCGTGGGGTCGGCCCGGTAGTGCCCGGGTGCGGCGGCGGTGGCCGGGACCGGGGTGAGCGCGTGCCCCATGTCGGCCATGACGGGCTCGACGGTCACCTCGTCGGCCACGACCGGCGCCCCGGCCAGGTCGGTGACCTCGACGAGCACGGCGTTCCCCCCGATGCGCGGCGAGTCGACGGTGAGCCGGACGGCGTAGCTGGCGGTCCCGGCCGTCAACTCGACCGGCTTGTCCCGGGTCGTCCAGATGACGGCGAAGACGGCGACGAGCGCGACGACGACGCCCGCGAGCAGGGCTTTCCCCCGGGGCTTCACCGGGGGCTCCCGCCGGGGGCGACGTCGACGACGGCGGGGAGGGTGAGGATCCGGTAGTCGCGTTCGGCCTGGAACCAGAGCCGGTAGCGGCCGGGGGTGGGAAAGGTGAAGGTGAACGAGACCTTGGCGGGGTAGGCGGCGACGCTCTCGTCGGGTTGGCCGCCCGCCATGGGGCTGGTGAGGGCGTGGGCGTGGGCCCAGAGGGTTTCGCCGGGGCCGACGAGGATGAGGTGGCCGCGCATGCCGAGCCAGGGTTGCAGGTCGTCGGGGCCGCCGAAGTCGGCGGTGAGCGTCGCGGGTCGGCCCGCGACCGGCGCGCCGGTGTCGACCTTGCCCGTGTTGTCCACAGTGGACTTTTGGGAGGTGCCCGGCGCGACTTCGACCTCGGCCCGGATCTGCTGCTGCCCGCCGCCCGCGCGGGCGATCTCGGCGGCCATGGCGTGCCTGCCGGGTTCTGCTGGCTTGTAGAGGATGCGGTACCGCCCCGGACCGACGCGCATGGGGTGGACGTGGGTCGGCGTGCCGTTGGGACTGATGATGGCGAGGTGGACGAGGGCGCCGTGGTGGACGAGGAGGTCGTCGACCGGCCGTCCGGTGGCCGCGTCGTACCAGTCCAGCGAGAGCCAAACGCCTTGCCCCGCTTTGGCTTCGCTGTCCGGGGTCACCGCGAGCGCCACGGGAGGGCGTCCGGTGTCCACGACCGCTTTCGGCCCGACCGTAGCGGAGAGCAACGCCGCGGTGATCCCGACCGCCACCGACGCGACAACTCCAGCCGCGGGCACCAGCGCTTTCCGGCCGCCGCGCGGGGCCATCACGAGTGCGGCGAGCAGGAAGACCCCGGCCGCGACGAAACCGCCGAACGCGGTCCGTTCCCAGGCGGGTGTGATCCGCTCGGGCACGGTGAACGGGATGCGGGCCACGTGGGTACCGTCGTCAAGCTCGAGTTCCCAGGCGCCGAAGCGGTCCACGGACAGGGACACCCCGACCGGACCCGGTTGCCGCAGCTCGACGGCCGCCTCACTCACCGCGCGGGCGCCGGTCGGAACAGCCCGCACCCTGATCACCCCACCGGGGTCCCCGGCGTGGGCCACCACGTCGACGCGCAGCGGTGCAGGCGCGCCGTCGGTCCGCCGGATCACCACGGTCAACTCGCGCTCCCCCACCGTCTGCGCCACGTGCAGGTCGGCCCCGACTGGCCCACCGTCCGCCGCGGCGGCGGTTGTTCCCCCGAGCAGCAGCAACACCAGAGCGACCACCAGTCGCACCCCTGTCCCCACGGTCGAAGACGCTATCGCCGACCACGGCACCGGATCGTCACGGCAGGAGGGGATTCGTGATCCCCCGCAAGGGGGACACCCCGCTCAGGGTCACCACGGGGTCACCCCGAGTTGTCCCCGGCCTTGATCGTCTTCTCGCGAAATTGTCGGTGGCTGTCGGTAGAATGGATGTCGGGGGCCGGAGGCATCGATCATCGTTCGATCGTTGCCACCCGCCGCCTTCCCGCCGGCGGCACCGCTCTCGCTGGGTTCGCGGCGGCGAGCGGGGGCCGATCGGGATGCCGTTGGTTGCATCTCGAGTTGTCCACAGGCTCGCTGTTGATCTTCCGGTTCTGTCGGTCCTCGTCGCTAGGATGGACATTGGGGGCCGGAGGCATGCGTTGATCATCTTTGTGCTGCGGGGGTGCCGGTTGGAGCCGTGGCTGGGTTGATCGGTCCGGCTGTTCGCGGAAAAGATGCGCGGCCTCGATTGAGTGAACTTGCTTTGCGCGGGGCCCCTACGGACCTGCGGTGGGGAAGAGCGGTGGGGATGGGCAAGCCCACCCCACCCGCCGGGAAGCTTGGCAGGTTCGTCCCCCCACGCAAAGCAAGCCCACCCAATCAAGGCGTGTGGCAGGGGCGCGTTGCGTTCTGCGGGGGCTGGGATCCTGCGGCGGTTTCGGGATGGGTCCCGTACGGCCGTGTTGGGTTGGGTGGGGGTTGGGATCCTGCGGCGGATTCGGAGTGGGTCCGGTACAGCCGCGCTGCCTTCGGTGGGAGCTGGGATCCTGCGGTAATTATGGGGTGGGTCCGGTACAGCCGCGTTGCGTTCTGCGGGGAGAGGGATCCTGCGGTGGTTATGGGGTAGAGCCGGTACAGCCGCGTTGCGTTCGGCGGGGATAGGGCTTCTGCGGTGACTGGGCTTCTGCGGCGGTTTCGGGGTGGCCAGGGAAGAGCCGAGACGAACCGAATGTCGTGGCGGGAACACGTTGCGTCGAGTGCGAGCTGGGCTCAAGCGACGGTTGCGGGGTGGGTTGACGGAAGGGCGGGGTGGGTGACACCGGTCGAGCGGCGGTGGGAGCGGTGGGTTCCGGCAAGGCGGCGAAGCATCGACAGCGGCAGGTGGCAGGCGATCCACTGCGGCCGCCCACACTATCCACAGGCTTGATCGTCTTCGGCCGGAACTGTCGGCCCCCTTGGCCCGAATGGATTTCGGGGGCCGGAGGCGCGCCATGATCACGCAAGCCCCCCACCTCCCCGGATCAGAGCCGGTGCGCCACTCTCAACACCCGCAGCCGTGGACGTGAGGTATGTCCGGGTTCCGCAGGCCCACCCGGGTGAGTCAAGCTGTGCCCGTGTTGAACACGGCGGTGGCGCTGCGGCGCCAGGCGTGGTTGGTCGCGGCGGTGTGCGTCGTGGCCGATGTGGGGTTTCTCGTCATGGGGTGTCCCAACCTGTTCGTCGGGTGGCGGGGTTGGGCGGCCATCGCGGTCACCGTCGCGGCCGATCTGCTGCTCGCGGGTCCGGCCCGCTACGCCGGTGCCGTCGCCCTCGTGCACGGGCTCGCCGAGGCGTTGACGCCGGTGGTGTGGCAGCTCGACTTCGGTGGGCCCAACCAGGTCGGCGTCCTCGTCGCGGGCTACCGCGCAGGCGCGTGGCTGGGGACGCGCGAGGCGTTGTTCGCGCTGGCCTTCGTGGCCACCGGGTTGGCCACCGCGCGCTTCTTCTACGGCACCGACTGGCGGCTCTCGGTCCTGCACATCCTGGCCACCGGCCTGCTCCCCTGGCTGGTCGGCCGCAACACCACCGCGCGCCGGGGGTACATCGCCGGGCTCGAACACCTCGCCACCCGTCGAGCGGCGGAGGAGCGGGAGGCGGTTCGGCGGGCGGTGGCGCGGGAGCGGACCGACATCGCCCGGGACCTGCACGACGTGATCTCCCACCACGTCAGCGCGATCAACATCCACGCGGGGGCGGCGCGGTTGGCGTTGCCCGTCGACGAGTCCCGCCCGGATACCGTGCGGGTGTCGTTGACGGCGGTCGAGTCCGCCAGCCGCGCCGCCATGGCGGACCTCCGACGGCTCCTCGACGTCCTGCACCGCGGCGAGGAGAGCACCCAACCCGGCCTCGCCGACCTCGACGACCTGGTCGCCGTCGTCCGCGAGGCGGGCTTACCCACCCGCGTCGTCACGTCCGGCGACCTCGCCACGGTCCCCCAGTCCGTCGACATCGCCCTCTACCGGGTCACCCAGGAAGCCCTGACCAACGCCCTGCGCCACGGGCACGGCGGCTCCGCGACCCTCACCATCGACCGGACCCCGGCCGAGATCACCCTCTCCGTCACCAACGACATCACCCGGTCCGCCTCGAACGGCGCCACCGGCCACCGCGGCCTCACCGGGATCCGCCACCGCACCGCCATGTTCGGCGGCCGCACCGACTGCGGCCCGAACCCAGACGGTCTCAAGTGGACAGTCAAGGTGTCAATCCCGTTGGAAGCCAACTAAAAGAGGGGGAACAGTGGCGGTAGAGGTGCTGTTGGGCGACGACCACGCGATGTTCCGGTCCGGGATGCGTGCCGTGCTCGACACCCAGGACGACCTCGACTGCGTCGCGGAGGTCGGCGACGGCGCCGCCGCCGTCCGCGAGGTGGCGCGGCTGCGGCCGGACGTCGCGGTGCTCGACGTCCGCATGCCCCAACTCGACGGGCTCGCCGCGACCGAGGCGATCCTGGCCGACCCCGCCAACCGGACCAAGGTCCTCGTGCTGACCACCTACGACCTCGACGAGTACGTCTACCGGGCACTGCGGGCGGGAGCCAGCGGGTTCCTGCTCAAGAGCCTGCCACCGGAGGAGCTGATCGCCGCGATCAGGGTCGCCGCGCGCGGGGACGCGTTGATCGACCCGTCCGTGACGAAGCGGCTGGTGTCGCGGTTCACGGCCAGCCTGCGGCCCGACGACGCCGAGCCGGACCGGTTGACGTCGCGGGAACGAGAGGTGTTGCTCCTCGTCGCGGACGCGTTGAGCAACGCGGAGATCGCGGCGGAGCTGCACATCGGCGAGGAAACGGTGAAAACGCACGTCTCACGCGTCTTGGCCAAGCTCGGCCTCCGCGACCGGGTGCACGCCGTCGTCTACGCGCACCGCCACGGCCTCATCCGGCGGTAGCGCTCACCACAGCCGCGCGCCCGAAACCACCTCACCACCCACCACAGTGGACACAACCGCGATGTCGCCAACGCTGGGCGCCCCCACCGGGTCCTCCCCCAGCACCACCAGGTCCGCCCACTTCCCGGCTGTCAGACTGCCCAGCTCCGACTCCAGGAAACAGGCGCGCGCGGCGTCGATCGTGTACGCCCGCAACGCTTCCTCGACGGTCACCCCCTCCTCGGGGCCGACCACGTTCCCGCGCTCGGTGCGACGGTTCACCATGAACTCGATCGACCGCAGCGGCGCGCCCGCCGTCACCGGGCGGTCCGAACTCCCCACCAGCGCCACGCCGTGGTCGAGGAACCCGCGACCCCGGTAGAGCCAGTCCGCGCGCGACTCGCCCATGATGGCCGCGTAGTCGTCGCCCAGGTAGTACAGGAAGTTCGGCTGCACCACGGCCGTCACACCCAGCGACGCGAACCTCGGCAGCTGGTCCGGGCGCACCGCGCCCGCGTGTTCGATCCGGTGCCGGGTTCCCTCGCGCGGGAACGCCTTTTGCGCTGCCGCCAACGAATCCAGCGCCAGGTCGACGGCCCGGTCACCGATGGCGTGCACGGCCAGCTGCCACCCCGCCCGGTGTCCGTCGACGATCAGCGACCGCAGCACGTCCGGGTCGTCGTAGAACTGTCCACTGTGGTCCAATCCGACGTAGGGCGCGGTCATGGCGGCTGTTCTGGCCATCATCCCGCCGTCGGTGAAGATCTTCAGCGCGCCCAGCGACAGCCGCGGGCCGCCGAACCCGGTGGTCAGGCCGAGGTCCATGGCCCGGGGCACCTCGTCCGAGGGATGCGCGCCCGGGTCGCGCAGCAACGTCCCCGCGACCATCAGCTGCACCCGGATCGGCAGGTCCGCGCGCTGGTAGGCCGCGGCCTCGATGGGGCTGTGCGTGATCAACCCGCCGCCGACACCGGCCTCCGCGACCGTCGTCACCCCCTCGGACAGGCACACCGAGGCCGCGCGACGAAGAGCGGAAGTCAACTCCCCCAGGGAATACGGTTGGCGCAACGCCCGCACCGCCGCCATACCGCCCTCGGCGAGAAAACCGTCCACATGCGACGCACCAGCGGGCAGCGCGGCCAGCACCGGCCCGTTCACGACGCACGCGTGCCCCGAGTCGTGCAGGACGAGCACCCGCCGCCCGGCCGCGACGCGGTCCAGCTCGGTCGAGGTCAGGTGCCGCCCCAGCGGCCGCTGGTCGTAGCCGACGACGTCGAGCCACTCCCCCGGCGCTACCGCCGCAGCCGCGTCCCCGATCGCGGCCAGCACGTCGTCCACCCGGGCGCACGGCGCCACCGACACCGCCCCGGCCCGCAGCCCGGTCCAGGCGAGGTGGACGTGCGCGTCGAGGAACCCCGGCAGCACCGCGGCCCCACCGAGGTCGACCTCCTGCCGCGCGGGCAGCCCGTCGACCTCCTCGTCGAGCCCGACGACCCGACCGCGCCACACCCCGAGGCGGGTGGCCAGCGGCCGGGCCGGGTCCATCGTGCGAAAGGTCGCGTTGACCAGGCGGAGGTCCAGCACCCCCTCACCCTAGGGGCTGCCGCCGGCGCGGACTGGGCCGATCCGCGTGGGGGCGACGGGACAGTCGCGCGGTCGACTTGGCCACCCGCACAGTTGACTCGAAGGCAGAACCAGGGTGGATCACCCGACCGCGACGACCTTGCGCGGTGTGATCCGGGCGGCGGCGGTGCCGAGGCCGTGGGGGCCGCGCAGTTCGCGGAGACCGACCTCGGGGTTGCCGGGGCTCTCCGGGTAGTGCCGCAGCAGGTCGGCCTGGGTGTAGCGGCGGCAGCCCTCGTGCCAGGCGAGGATGCCGGAGAGCCAGTTGCGCAGCTCCTCCGCGTACCCGGTGAGCGTGGTGCGCGCGTCCTCGTCGAGGTCGAAGTCCTCGAACAGGGCGGGTAGGCCGGTGGCCACGACGTGCTCGAACTCGCGCATCCGGCTGTCCATGAGGTCGCCGACGATGGCCATCGCGGTGGCGGAGTCCGTGTCGAAGAAGTTGCGCACGACCAGCACGATGTTGTGCAGCTCGCCCTCGAACTGGATCTCCTTCTGGTAGGAGAAGATGTCGTTGATCATGCAGGCGTAGTCCATGGCGGCGTTCTCCATGGCCAGCACCGGACGGCTGCGGTAGACCTCGGGCGGCACGGTGCGGCCGTGGCCGATGCGCGAGAGGCTCATGGTCAGCTCGGAGCCGAAGGTCTTGCGCCGCATCTCGATGTAGTCGACCGGGTCGGGGATGCGGTTCTGCAGCTGGTTGCCCATCTCCCACAGCCAGCTGTCGGCCATCTCCTCGATGGTGCGGCGGAACTGGGCGCGGGCATCGGGCGCCATCGGCCCGGCGGTGCGCTGCCACAGGTCGTGCAGACCGTGTTCGAGCGCGTTGGCCGGGGTCGGGGTGGGCTCACCGTTGACGGGCATGAACTGGGAGAACCGCTCGGTCAGCAGCTTCGCCCCGGTGATGTCCCCGGTGCGGCCGAACACGACGGGGTAGTAGTCGTCGCCGTAGGTACCCCAGGCCAGCCAGCCGGAGGTGATGTCGAGCTGCTCGGCGGAGGCGTCGGGGTGGATGCCGGACGCGCACAGCGGCAGGTCGTAGTCGCGCAGCTTCACCTCGTCCCACAGCTCGGGGAGCTCGTCGACGATGCCGACCCGCTTGCCCCAGTCGACCAGGTTCTCCCGGGCCTCCTCGAGGTGCGGGTTGCTGCGCACGGGGAACGGCATCCGCAGGTCGGGCCGCTTGACCTGGCCGACCCGCTCGTACGGGACGTGGCTGAACGACCGCGCGCGCTGCCGGTACGTCGACAGCAGCGAAGGCACGATCCGGGCGGCGGACGTGCCCAGTCCGAGCGGGCCGCGCAGCAGGTCCGAGCCGGGTCCACCACCGTTCATGTAGCGGCTGGACCGCATGTGCCACTCGTGGCCGCCGGACTGCCAGTCCTGCAAACCCTTGATGTACGCCAGCACCCCGAGGCGTCCGGCCGGGTCGATGGCGTGCTCCTCGAGCAACGGCGGGACCTCGGTGACGGCGGTGTGCTCGAACTGGTGCAACCGCGAGGTCAGCAGGTCGTTCACGGCCTCCGCCGCGGCCTGCGTGTCGATGCCCAGGAACTTCTCGAACACCAGGACACCGTTGCTCAGCTCGCCCTCGTCGAGCACTTCCCGCTCGTACGAGAACAGGTCGTTGCGCAGGTGGACGCCGTCGGCGAAGGTGTCGCGCAGGACGTGCATCGGCCTGCTCGCGGAGATCGCGGCGGGCACCTGGGCGCCGACGGCGTGCTCGATGAGGTTGGCCGACCACGGCGCGCCGCCGACCTTGCGGCGCATCTCGATGTACTCCAGCGGGTTGGAGACGCGCTCCTCGCTGATGTTGGCCAGCTCCCAGAGGGACTCGTCGAGCAGGTTCTTGGTGCTCTCGACGAACCGGCCGCGCCAGTCGGCGGACATCGCTGGCGTGGTGCGGTTCCACAGGTCGGCCAGCCCGGCCTCGACGGGGTTCGTCGGGGTCTCGGTGATCGGCCCCTCGACGGGCATGAACAGGCGCAGCCGGTCGAGGTACGCGCGGGCGCCGGGGATGTCGCGGGTGCGCTTGAACAGTTCCAGGAAGTGGTCGTCGAAGTAGAAGACCCAGACGTACCAGTCGGTGATCAGGTCCAGCTCGGGGCCGTCGCAGTCGGGGTGCGTGTACGCGCAGAGCAGCGCGTAGTCGTGCGCGTCGAGGTCGGCCTCGGACCAGATGGTGGTGCCGTGCTGCGGGACGTCGACCATGTCCATCGCGCGCGCCCACCGCTTGCTGTGCAGGCGGGCCTGTTCCAGGTTCGGGTTCAGCCGGGCCGGGTAGGGCATGTAGAACTCCGGCAGCTGGAACGGCTGCGGCATGGGCGGCCCGGCCTCTCTGGGGTGTTCCCCGACGGTGTTGGTCTTGGTGACCTGGGACGCGGTGAAGAGAACCAGTGCGCGACGGTGTGCGCCAAGGGGCCACGGGGGAATCCACCCGATCGGGAATTGCCGACCGGTTCCGGACACGACCGGTGGTCACCGGAAACCGGGTGGGGATGATCGGACCACCTCGGTAGGGTCGGTCGGGTGGCGGTGCGGACGACGGTGGACACCCGGGCCCGGGCGGCGGTGGCGGGGGTGTTCCTCACCAACGGCGCCCTGTTCGCGGCGGTGGTGCCGCGGATCCCCGAGATCAAGGACGACCTGGGCCTGTCCAACGCGGCCCTCGGCACGGCACTGGCGGCGATGCCGCTCGGCGCCCTGCTGGCCGGGCTGTTCGCCTCGACGGTGATCCGCTGGTGGTGCTCGTCGCGGGTCGCGACCCTGGGCATCGTCGCGCTGGCGGTGGCCACGATCGGCATCGCCCTGGCGCCGAGCTGGCTCGCGCTGGCGGCGGCGCTGTTCGCGGCGGGCGCGCTGGACTCGATCGTGGACGTCGCGCAGAACACCCACGGCATGCGCGTGCAGCGCCGCTACGGCCGCTCGATCGTCAACTCCTTCCACGCGCTGTGGAGCATCGGCGCGGTGACGGGCGGCCTGATGGGCGCCGCGGCGGCGGGGTTGGGGGTGCCGGTCCTGGTGCACCTGGTGGTGGCGGGCGCGCTGTTCAGCGCGGTGGCGGTCGTGTGCTTCCGGTTCATGCTGCCGGGCGACGACGACGAGGAGCGGACCGAACCGGCGGTCGCCCCGGGCAGGCGCCGGTTCCCGGCCGCGGTGGTCCGGCTCGTCTTGGCGTTCGGTGTGCTGTCCGCCTGCGGGGCCTTGGTCGAGGACGCGGGTTCGTCGTGGGGCGCGGTCTACCTGTCCGGTTCCCTCGGCACGGGCGCGGCGACCGCGGGCATGGCGTACGTGGCCCTCCAGGTGGCGATGACGACCGGCAGGCTCTTGGGCGACCGCGTCACGGACCGCTTCGGCCAGGAACGAGTTGTCCGCTTCGGCGGCCTGCTCTCCGCCGCGGGCATGGCCCTCGCGCTGGCGTTCCAGACGGTGCCGACGACCCTGGGGGGCTTCGCGCTGGCCGGCCTGGGCGCTTCGACGCAGATCCCGGCGGCCATGCACAGCGCGGACGAGCTACCGGGGCTGCCGTCGGGCCTGGGGTTGATGGTGGTGAGCTGGATGCTCCGGGTCGGCCTGCTCGTCTCGCCCCCGCTGGTGGGCCTCCTCGCCGACGCGACCAGCCTGCGCGTGGCCCTGTTGACCGTGGTGGCGGCAGGCGCGGCCACGGCACTCCTGGCCCGAACCCTGCGCGGCGTGGCACCACAGCACTGACACGCTCCTCCTCCACACTCCCCGTCTTCACCCTCTCTTCTTTGCTTGCCCTTCTCTGCTTGCCCTTCTCTTTTCCTGCTATCCCCCGCTCGCACCACCCAATCGCCCAATACCCATTATCTAGATAGTTAGATACGTATCTGGCTCAATGACTAAAGGGGCTGGGCGCCGAACAACGCTCGGGCGGGCGCGGGCCGCGGGCAAAGCGGCAGGCGCAGGTGGTCCGGGTCCGTGGCAGGCTGCGGGAGTGACCGATCCTGTCGTGGTGGTCGGCGCGGGCCCCGTGGGGCTGACCGCGGCCGCCCTGCTGATCCGCCGCGGGGTGCCGACCGTGGTCCTGGAGCGGCACCCCGCCCCCTACCCGCTCCCCCGCGCCGTCCACCTCGACGGCGAGGCGCTGCGCGTGCTCCAGGACGCGGGCGTCGCGTCGCGGTTCCACGCGGTCAGCCGCCCGATGCCGGGGCTGCGCCTGGTCGACCGCCGCCACCGGGTCCTCGCCGAGTTCCGCCGCGACGCGCGCACCGGCCCGAACGGCCACCCCGACGCGTCGATGTTCAACCAGCCCGACCTGGAGCGCCTGCTGCGCGGCGAAGTCGGCGCCGCCGTCCGCTGGGGCGTCACCGTCACAGGACTGCGCGGCGACACCCTGCTCACCGACGCCCGCCCGGTCCCCGCCCGCGCGATCCTCGCCTGCGACGGCGCCGACAGCACCGTCCGCCGCCTCCTGGACATCCCCACCCGGGCACTCGGCGAGCCCCACGACTGGCTCGTCGTCGACGCCGAGTCCCCTCGACCGCTGACCACCTGGGACGGCGTGCACCAGGTCTGCGACCACCGCCACCCGGCCACCTTCATGCGCGTGACCGGCGACCACTACCGCTGGGAGTTCCGCTACCCCTTGTCCCACAACGACTTGCGCGGACTCCTCACCCCGTGGCTGGTCCACCTCGGCGCGATCCCGTTCGAGGCCATGACGATCCTGCGCGCGGCGACCTACACCTACCACGCCCAGGTGGCCACCCGGTGGCACACCGGGCGGACCTTCCTCCTCGGCGACGCGGCGCACCAACTGCCCCCGTTCACCGGGCAGGGCCTGGGCGCGGGCCTCCGCGACGCGCACAACCTCGTGTGGAAACTGGACCTCGCCCTCCGCACCGGCAACGACGAGATCCTCCGCACGTACCAACCCGAACGCCTCCCGCACGCGGTGCGCACGATCCGCGCGGCCCAGGTCATCGGCTGGGCCCTGACGGCCGGTCCCGCACGCCGCACCGCGATCCGCGCCGCCGTGGCGATCCCCGGCGTCTCCGCAGCCGCGTCGCGCTACTCCTCCCCCAAACTCGGCCGCTCCGCCCTGATCGCCCGCCACCGGCTCGCCGGAACCCTCTTCCCCCAGCGGAGAACCCCCGACGGCTGGACCGACGACCTGCTCACCCCGCCCGCGGTCGTCGACCCGGCACCACGCCGCCCGCGGTACACCGCGGTCCGCCCCGACTGGGCCATCATGGACGCCACCAAGTCCACAAAGGACTTAGCACGCCTCGCCGAACTGGTCGCGTCGCTGACCCCACCCGAGTACCCACCCCGACCGGAATAGGTGACAACCCCCACACGCCGCCCCTTGGTCGCCCAGTGGACGTCGCGCCACAAAACGTTGTCACAGGACAACGGGACCGGGACGGTCAGGCGCCGCTGGCGGCGGTCAGCGCGGAGGCCAGTGTCGGGTGCAGGGCGATCGCGGCGTCCAGACCCGCCAGGATCAGGGTTCGGTGGACCGGACCACCGTCCGGCGCGACGACGATGAGCCGCGGCCCCGACTCGTCGCTGCGGCAGTGGGCGTTGAGGACCACGTCCACCCCGGCGGCGCTGAGGAAGCGGACGTCGCCGAGGTCGAGGATGAGGATGGCGGCGCCCACCTCGTCGGCGGCGGCGCTCAGCGCGCTGTCGAGCAGGTGGGCGCTGGACATGTCCACTTCACCGGACACGCCCAGCACCGAGCACCCGGCCGTGGCCGACCGGGCGAAGCTGAGCAATGACTTCATCGCGGACGCCACCCGCCACCCCAGAGCCGCATGGCCGTCAAGTGTAGCCACGCTCGCCCCGGTTTACCGTGGAGAGCGACTCGACGGCCACGTCGAAGCCCGCGGCGGCTCTCCCGATCGCCCCCGGCGGGCCGAGGAGCAGGCACCAACGGCAACGCCGCGACCGGTCGAGGTTCGACGGGCCGACGACCACCGCGGTGCCTCCCTCCGCGGCAGGCGCGGCGGCGAGAGCGATCACAGCCTTCGACCGCGAGACCACCGCCCCCGGGCACCGACCCCCGAGGCGCGCACCCCGCCCGGACCGGTCCTCTGTGGATCCTCAGGCCACGCAGAACTCGTTGCCCTCGGGGTCGGCCAGCACGACGTGGTGGCCGGTCGCCACGGCGACCTCGGTGGCGCCGAGCCCGGTGAGGAACTCGGCGGCCGCCACGACCTGCTGCCAGCGCCCCTCGGGGGTGTCCGCGTCGGTGATCCGGAAGTCGAAGTGCAACCGGATCTTCCCGACCTTGGGCTCCTTGACCTGCTGCAGGAACAGCCGGGGCGCGGTGCCCGCCGGGTGGTGCAGCCAGGCGCCGTCGTCGGCGTCGTCCTCCGGGTCGTCGAACTGGGCCAGCCACTCCTCGCGGGTGGCGAACGGGGGCGGCGGCGGTTCGTCCTCGTACCCGAAACCCCGCTTGTAGAACTCGGCCAGGGCCGCGGGGGCCGCGCAGTCGAGCGTGCAGTCCACCTTGCGCACGGAGAGCGCCATGACGTGAGCCTCTTTCACCTGTGGTTGAAGCCGTCCGGCGCCGACGTTAGCGGCGGGGTACGACAACACGGCGTGGACTGTCCACAGGCACGGCGGTCCAGTGTGGTCGACGGGCGCCCCGGGGCGCCGATCACGCCGGAAGCGATCCCGGCAGGGACGCGCGAGGGGTGACGCGCGGCGCGGGTGCGACCCCGATTGACGGCACCGCCCGGTTTCCGCTGTGACCAAACGTGATCGCCGCGGTCCGGCGGCAGCGCGCGGCGGCGCGGGGAGCACGATCGGCCTACCAGCGTAGTCACTCCGCGCGGTGATCCACAGTGACCGACTCTGACGCCTCGTGATCATAACTCGAGGCTATGAGTTATTGGGATGGGCGCGGCGGGTGACCGGTCGGGCATGCTCTAGTCACCCTGCACCACTCCGATCGGAGCAGGTCGGCCGCCGCGGAAACCGGCCGACGGCTCCGGGCCCCGGGCCGCCCGAATGGTGGGCCGGCCTCGGGTACGGGCCGGACACGCGACCTACGCCCTGCGTGTCCGGCCTCGCCGGGTCCCTTGCGCGGCACCGGTGGGGAAGACACGCGGGGCTTCGGTTTTCGGTCATCTCTCGCCCAGCCAGGCGTCAACCGGTGGAGACTCACCCGATCGGGCGCCTCAGGCGGGTTTCCCCCACCTGAGAACCGCTCGTTCGGCGGTCACGCGGGCATGACGAGGTCGACCCAGGTGGAGCGCCAGTTCTGCCCCTGCTCGACGTAGCGGCGCAGCTCGGCCAGACCGCTGAGCCAGCCGAGCCAACCGCCGTACGGCGTGCGCTCGACGTCGAAGCCGCTCTGCGAGAACGACAGTCGCGTGCGGCCGCCGGATTCCTCGAGCTCCCAGGAGGTCACGCCGAAGCCGGTGCCGAAGTCGATGGTCATGCCGCGACCCGGTTCGAGCCGCGTGATGGTGGCGGGGTGCGGGTTGTTCTCCAGGCCGCCCATCGCCCACTTGCCGCCGACGCGCGGCTCGATGCCGACCGGGTAGCCGAACCACTCGGCGAAGCGGGCCGGGTTCACCATCGCGTCGTAGATGTCCTCGGCGCTGGCGGCGATGTCCACCACGGCACTGAGGTCGGAGGAGGTGAAGTCGGCGCGCGGGGTCAGCTCGCGCCCCTCGACGTGCTCGACGAGGTTGGCGATGGTGAGGCTCCACCAGGTGCCGACCTGGCCGAGCGCGCCGCCCTCGCCGACCGCGGCGGCGGCCCAGCCGGGGAAGTGGCTCTGCGACAGGGTGAGTGAGGTTTCCTCACCCACCGGGGCGAGGGTGATCTCGACCGTGGAGTCTTCGCCACCGAGGTCCCAGTGGAAGACCAACTCGGTGGCGCTCACCCGGGTGAGGGTCTGGTGCGGCTTGTCGCCCTCGAGGACGGTCGGCCCCCAGAAGCTGAAGGTGTCCGCGTCGGACTCGGCGTTGTCGGCGAGCCAGGCGCGCAGTTCGACCGGGTCGGTGATGGCGCGGTGGACGCGGTCGACGGTCGCGGCGATGCGGGCCTTGACGACGAGGGTCTCAGTCATCGGCGTTCTCCTTGGGGTAGCAGGCGACGAGCAGGGCGAAGGCGTCGCCCTCGGTGCCGCCGTAGCGGGTGAAGAGGTCTTGGAGGGTGGATTTCAGGTCGTCGAAGAACTCCTGGCGCCGCTCGGGGGGCAGCCGGATGGCGCCGGAGACGCCGAGCGACGGGAGTTCGGGGGCGGTGCGGTCGAGCGCGCCGATGTCGGCCTGGGCCTGTTCCATCAGCTCGACGAGGTAGCCGAGGGCGAGGTCGTCGCCGCGCGGCCCGACGCGGCCGACCAGCGCGGGCGAGAGCCAGTACGACCGGGCGGTCGCCTGGTAGACGCCTTCGCTGATGCCGCGCACCTTCCGCTCCGCCACCCGGGTCACGAGGCCGACCTCCACCAGCTTGTTGACGTGGTAGTAGACGCGCTGGGGCGTCTGGTCGAGTCGGCTCGCGACCTCGGTGCAGGACCGGGGCTCCGCCAGCTGCCGCAGCACCTCGATGCGCTGCGGCTTCAGCAGGGCCTCGGCCTGCTCGATGCGGTCTAGGTAGTGGACGTTCTTCATGGCAAAAAAGAGTTTGTACGTAAAAACTCTCTTTGTCAATGACCGCCGACCGGGCCCGTTCAGGTGTTACCGGGCGTTAAGGCCCGGGTCAGGAGGGGTGCCCGGCGCTGTGGCAAGATTCCAGCGCGTGACCACGCTTCGGATCGCCGTACCCAACAAGGGGTCGCTCAGCCTCCCCTCCGAACAGCTCCTCGCCGCCGCCGGGTACCGGGTCCATCGCGCCAACCGCGAGCTGATGATCGATGACACGCGCAACGACGTGCGGTTCTTCTTCCTCCGCCCGCGCGACATCGCGCTGTACGTCGGCACCGGCACGCTGGACGCGGGCATCACGGGTCGCGATCTGCTGATCGACGCCGACACCGGCGCGGAGGAGTCCCTGGCGCTCGGTTACTCGGAGTCAACGTTCCGGTTCGCCTCGCGGCCGGACGAGCTGACGACCGTCGCGGACCTGGCGGGCCGCCGGGTCGCGACGAGCTACCCGGGTCTGGTGGGCCAGTACCTGGCCCGGCACGGCGTCGAGGCGAAGCTGGTGCGGCTGGACGGGGCGGTGGAGACGTCGGTGCAGCTCGGCATCGCCGACGCGGTGGCCGACGTCGTGGAGACGGGGACGAGCCTGCGCAACTCGGGCCTGGCGGTGTTCGGCGAGCCGATCCTGCGGTCGGAGGCGGTGCTGATCCGCAGGCCGGACCTGACGCCCGAGGTCAGCGCGGGGATCGACCGCGTCCAGCGGCGGCTGGAGGGCGTGCTGATCGCCCGCAACTACGTGATGATCGACTTCGACTGCCCCACGGCGATCCTCGACCAGGCGTGCGCGCTGGTACCGGGCGTCGAGTCGCCGACGGTGTCGCCGCTGGCCCGCGAGGGGTGGATGGCCGTGCGCTCCCTCGTGCCGCGCGACCGGGCGGCGATCGTGATGGACGAGCTGTGGGAGGTGGGCGCGCGGGCGATCCTGGTCAGCGCGCTGGAGTCGAGCCGGATCTAGGGGCCCGCCTGGCAGGATGTCGGTCCGTGAACTGGACGCGTGCGCTGCACCACCTGCGTTCCCTGGCGGACACCTGCGCCGACATGGCGACCCGACCGGTGTCGATCTACCCGCTGCGCGTGGCGGAGCTGTGGGTGGCGGGGCCGGTGCTGTCCGGTCCCGTCGAGGTCGAGACGTTGATCGTGGCGCTGACGGTGGACGTCGAGGAGGTGCCCTGGCGCACCGAACCCGCGGGCGCCCGCCACTGGGCGGCGGCGGCGCGGCTGCCGCACGCCCCGGTCGAGGTCTTCTGGCGCTCGACGCGCGTGCCGGTGTGGAACCACGTGCTGCACCGCCCCGCGCGGGTGTGGTCGGCGGACGACGGCGTCGACGAGCGGGTGATCGACCGCATCGCCGAGGGTGACGCCGAATCGGTGCGCGCGGCGGCCCCGTCGGAGGCCGAGACGCGGGAGCGACTGGCCGCGGACCTGGCCGTCAGCCTGGCCGGTTTGCGTGATCGAACAGCCGACTACCAGCGGAAACGCTGGCGCCCGGGCAAGCTGGAACCGGTGGCCGACGCCCTGTGGCAAGCCAGTGACGGCTACCTGGATCTCCTGCGAGCAACAAACTGAACTAGTCTCGTGTATTGCGAACCGGCAACCTTCACCCGATCAGACGTGTGGGGGGATGGCGGTTTGGTTACACAGCGGAAGACAGATGGAGTCCCGGGAAGTCCGGGGGAGACGAATACCAGGGGGCCGACATGAGCACCACGACCACGCGGGAGACCGACCCGAACCCGATCTACACGGCGTTGATCGAGGAACAGGGCGTGACCCCGGTTCCGGACGACGACCAACCGGAGTAGTCGACCACCAGACCCGCGGGCCGCGCAGGCCGGGAGTCCCGGCGCCCCGCGGGTCTGTCATGTCCGGGGAGGGTTCGTCGGCCGACGCCCGGCATCCTGCGGATTCGGTACGGCAGAGGCGGCGGGGCCGCCCATCGACCGGCCCGACCTGCGGTTTTCTGCCGCATGCGGGGGCTGCCACCGGGAACAGCGGTAGCACGCTGGTCCGCTATCCCTGACATGGCTGGGTACACCGCGGTTGAGATCGCGCACCGCCCCCGGCAGGTCCACGGGCTCAGGCAACAGCACGCCCGCCGCAGGCACTGGAGCGGCCCGACGGTGCGGCCCGCCTCGTCCGAGGTGGCGCAGCGGGCAGGCTGGTCCACGGCGAGAGGGAGTCGCCGCGCCGCCCATCAGGGTCCGGTCATGCCCGGGGTCGGCCGGCTGGCCGCCGGTTCACGACCGGTATCCCCGCGCGCCCGACCGAGCTACCCAGCGGACGGGATCGTCGGCGCTGGGTCAGCGGGTGCGGAAGGTGGTGGTGGCGGCTCGGACGGCGGGGTGGTTCATCAGGGTCTCGACGTCGAGGGGTAGGGGGAGGCGCCAGTTCGGGTACTGGTCGATGGTGCCCGGCAGGTTGGGTTGCCGGGGTTCCCCGATCAGGTCCTGCGGCGCGGCGAAGACCAGCGTGCACGGGGTGCGCGCGATGAACCGGTGCAGGGCCGCGACGATGTCGTCCGTCGTCGGTTCCTCGGGGAGCAGCCCCTCCGCACCCAGCAGGTCGATGATCGCCTGTCGTTCGGCCTTGGCGGTTTCGGCTTCCTGTTCGGGGTCTGTGAGCAGGCCCAACTCCGCGCGGACCCGGACGTGTTCGCCGGTCAGGAAGCCGGTGGCGGTGGGTAGGTCGTGGGTCGAGATGCTCGCGGCGGCCTGGGTCGGGTACTCCGCCGACGGCAGCGGGTTGCCCGCCCGGTCACGCTGGAACCAAGCCACGGCACAGCTCAGGACACCCGTGTCGTGCAGGGTCCGGGTGATGTGCTCGGGCACCGTCCCCAGGTCCTCCCCGATGACGACGGCGTTGGCGCGGTGCGCTTCGAGCAGGAGGACACCGAGCATCGCCTCGGCGTCGTAGTGCACGTATGTCCCTCGATCGGGCGACTCGCCCGGTGGGATCCACCAGAGCCGCCAAAGCCCCGCGACGTGGTCGACCCGGATGCCGTCGCCGTGGGTGAGGACGGCTCGGATCATGTCGCGGAACGGCAGGTACCCGGTCGCGGCGAGGCGGTCGGGCCGCAGCGGCGGGAGCACCCAGTCCTGGCCGAGCGGGCTGAAGGCGTCCGGTGGGGCGCCGACAGTCACGCGTGAGGCCAGGACGTCCTGGAGCGACCAGCCGTCGGCGCCACCAGGGTCGACGCCGACGGGAAGGTCGTGGATGACGCCGACCGCCATGCCGCGCGCGGCCTCGTGCACGGCGGCCAGCTGCTCGGCCGCGCGCTGCTGGAGCCAGGCGTGGAAGGCGACCCGACCGGCGAGTTCACGGCGGGCGGCGGCGACCTCCGGGCGGCCCGGGTGGCGCAGCCCCGCGGGCCAGACGCGCCAGTCGGGGCCGTGCAGTTCGGCCAACGCGCTGTACGTCGCGTAGTCGAGGGTTGCCCGATCAAGTGACCCCAGATCGGGCAGACGCGGGGTGAGCAGGTCGAAGGCGCCGGTTTTCGCCGCCCACACGGCGTCGTGGTCGATCTGCTCCCCGAGGGCCGGCTTGGCGGCCAGGACCCGCGCGCGGAGCGCCGCGTCGGCGTCGCGGAACTCGGGCAGGTCCGCGACCGAGAGGTGCAGCGGGTTGAGGAACCGGCGGCTCGACGGCGAGTACGGCGACTTCCGCACCGGATGGGTGAGCGCACCCGCGGCAACGGGACTGACCAAGACCGCGCCCGCCTCGTCCGCGACCGCCCGACGGACCAACGCCCCCAGGTCCGCGTAGTCACCGATCCCCCAGGAGTCAGGCGTGTGGATGGCGTAGAGCTGCGTCATCCACCCCCAAGTCCGCGGCACCGGGGGCAGCGCCGCGGGCGTAACGGCGAGAGACGTCTCACGCCCCTCGACGCGCAGCGTGTGCCAGCCGAGCGGCAGTTCCGGCAGGGTGCCGTGCACGGCGACCTCCGCACCGGTCTCCAGCAGCACCGTGCCGTGCCCGACCTCCGCGCGACTCCCCTGCCGCACCACCGTCGGCACCGCGCCGGCAGCCGGTGGCCCGTCCGCGCCGAGCTCGTCGAGGATCGCCCGCACCACGGCCGGATCGACCTCGACCCGTTGCCGCGCACCGTTCTCGTACTCCACGGCGACCCCGTGCGCGGCGGCGAGTACGGCGAGTCGATCGTCCACAGGGGAACCTTTCACCGGCGGTAGGCGGACCCCGCCATTCAACCGGACCGGCCGCTCCCCCGCCGCGCGGTCTCGGCGGTGCGGGCGAGGCTGTGCGCCATCAGGGTGAACACGAGGACATGCGCCGGTTTCTGCGCACGCCAGTAGAGGTGCCCCAGCAGGCCATCGGGGGCGAAAGTGGTCGTCTGACGCAACACGCTCTCCCCCGGAGCGGCCCCCGGTTCCGCGCGCAGGGTGAGCCACGCCCTACCCGGCAGGCGCATGTCCGCGTGCAGGTGGAGTTCGCGGGTGTCGTCGTCGCGGTGAACGACCGTCCAGCTGTCCACGATGTCCCCCGCCCTCGGATGGGGCGGGCGGTTCCGGTGCAGACCCGGACCACCGGCGACATGGTCGAACGCACCACGCAGGGCCCACAACGCGGGCAAGGCGGAGCCGCCGCGGGTGGTGATCGCGTGCCAGAGGGCGGCGGGATCGGCATGGACCTGGAGGGTCTGGTGATCGGTGAGCGCACCGTCGGCGGGCGGGAGCGGCGGCGTGGGGATGTCGAGAGCTTGCCGCAGGGCCCGGTCGACGCTCGTGCGGCCGTCGAGCGGCAGGACAGCGCTGGGCACCAGGTCGTGCTGGAGGGATTCCAGCAGCGCGCGGGTCAAGGTATCCGGGGTCGCCGCGGCGGCGAGGGACGTGGGGAACGCGGCAGGCAGCGGCACGCGACGCGGGAGCCCCGCCGCCCGGGCGCACCGTTGGATGAGGTCCCAGTACGTCAACACCTCCGGCCCACCGATGTCGTAGCAGCCGTTCACCGGCTCCCCCGTGGCCGCCAGCAGGTGGCGGATCACGTCATCGAGGGCAATCGGCCTGCTGCGGTTGCGCAGGAACGCCGGGTTGGGGATGACCGGACCACCCCGAGCCGCGCGGGCCAGCAACTCGAAGCTGGCCGACCCGGCGCCGATGATCATGGACGCCTGGAGCACCAGCGCGGGCACCGGGCACGCCAGGAACACGTCCCCGACGCGCGCCCGCGACGCCAGGTGGTCGGACGGTTCACCGTCTCGTGGTCGCGGCCCACCCAGGTAGACCAGCTGCCGCACCCCGGCCGCGCCCGCCGCTTCGGCCACCGCGCGGGCGATGCGTTCGTCCAGGACCGCGAAGTCCGGCGACGACAACGAGTGCACCAGGTGGTAGACGACGTCGACGCCCTCCAGCTCGGCGGGCCCCAGGTCGAGGGCGTCCGACCGCACCACCCGCACCCCGACCGGGACGGCCTCCGCGTCGATGGTCCTCGACGACGCCACCACCGCGAGCCCGGCCGACGCCAGCGCGGCGACCAGCCGGGTGCCGACGTACCCGCCCGCGCCGAGTACCAGGCAGCGGGCCACTACCGGGTCCCTTGCCGGGGGCGCAGGATCGTCGCCGGGTCCGCGCCGGGCGTCTCCAACCACCGGGCGAACCCGATCGGGTCACGGCGCTCCAGCTCGTCCAGGCACTTCTGCCGTTCGCGGACCACCGCGGCGGCCGCGAGGGGCGTCTGCGCGGCGCGGAGCGTGTCGAGCCCGGTCCGCCACCGCTCGCACAGCCTCGACGTGCTCATGGCCCGCAGCCCGAACAGCGGGTACGCCGCCGCGGCCAGCGCGCCGACGACCGCGAACGCCACCCACTCGACCAGCATGACCAGCCCGGCGACGCCGACGAGCGCGGCGCAGAACAGCAGGGTCAGCAGCGCGGTGCCGCGGTCCGGGCGCGCGCTGTCCGGGTCGGTGCGGGCCGCCGCCGTGGCCATCGCCAGGCAGCCCGCGGTGACGCCGAGGAACAGCAGGGTCCACGAGCGCAGCAGCACCGCCCCGGTGCCGACGCCCAGGATGGCGACGGCCGCGGCCAGCGCGAGCCAGGCGAGTCGGTAGCAGCGTCGGAGCATCGGCTCTCTCCTCGGGTCACCGCCGTTGTCGTTTACCTACCCGTGCACAGTGACACCCAATCACCATCGATCGCCCGGCCCAGCGGTGTTTCTGCGCCCATCGGGCGAAGCCAGCGCGTGATCCTTGTCCGCGGGCAGCGGTGCTCTATGATTCGAAGACCCCAGGCAGGCACCGGGGCACCCGTCTCGCGAACCGAGGTCGGCATGGCACCTCGAATCCCGAACCAGCTGATCCCCGCGCCCCGGCGGGCCGCGCCCGCGCGGTACCCGGTGGCCACGCGGGTGGACCTCGTGGGCCGGTGGGCGGCGGTGGCCGCGGTGCGCGGCGAGATCGATCTGGTCACGGCGCCGCGGGTGCGGGCGGCGTTGCTCGGCGCGCTGGCGCCACCGGACCTGCTGCTGCTCGTGGTCGACCTGTCCGATGTGGACTTCCTGGCGGCGGCCGGGCTGGGTGTGCTGGTGGACGTGCGCGACCGGGCCCGGGCGCGGGCGGTGGACCTGCGGCTGGTGGCGGACCGGCGGTCGGTGCTGCGGCCGCTGGACGTGACGGGGTTGCGGCAGTCGTTCCGCGTGCACGCCGACCGGCGGGCGCTACTGGCCCCGCACCTTTTCGCGCACCGGTGACTCCTCGTGGTGCGCGAGGTCGCGGTAGGGCGTGCGGAACCCGTCGCGGACCAGCGTGCGCAGGTCGGCCCGTTTGTGGACGGCGACGCCCACGGCCAGCACCAGGTAGACGATCGACAGGGCGACGATCTCGACGCCCTTGATCGACGCGGGTAGCAGCGCGGTCAGGGCGAACTGCGCCAGGAACAGGCCCAGCAGCACGAGCGCGCCGCGCACGGTGATCGACAGGCGGATCAGCAGGGCCACCGCGAACAGCGACTGGGCGGCGGTGAGCAGCAGTTCGTCGCGCTGGGCCGCGTCGATGGGCAGCCCGGCGGTGGAGCCCGCGGCCACGGCGAACACCACGGGCAGCGTGCCGACCAGCAGCGTCCACTGGTTGACCTTGGACGACACCAGCGTGGCCAGCGCGTCGGTGGTCTTGAGCCGCCACGCGTACAGGCCCGCCACGAGCAGCTCCGGCGCCTCCGACGCCAGCGGCGCGACCCACTGGACGAGGAAGAACTGGCTGACCCCGAGGTCGGTGCCCGTCTGCACGAGCGCGTGCGCGAAGTTCTCCGCCACCAGCAGGATCACCGCAGCCGCGAAGGCGAACAGCGCGACGCAGCTGACCCGCCGCCGGGCCTTGGGCTGGCCGCCCAGCAGCGCGGCGACGCCTTCGAGGTCGGGTTCCCCGGCGGGTGCTTTGGCGACGCGGATCGCGTAGAGGGCGAAGATGCCGACCAGGACGATGGCGTCGACGATGGTGATGCTGTGCCGTAGTGGCAGGGTCAGCGAGTACAGGGTGGCCAGGCCGAGGAAGGCCAGCGGGACGGCGTCGGTGCGGTCGAGGGACACGCGGGTCTCGGAGGCGTGGCGGGCCTTGCGGTGGTCGCCGGAGCGGAGCCGGTCGCGGTGCGCGCGCCACGCGGCGAGCAGCACGACCAGTGCCCAGCCGACGCCGACGAGGATCCGGTTGGCGCCGGTCATGTTGGCCAGGGCGAGCCCGCAGCTGGAGTGGTCGGGTGAGCCCGGTGGGACGCAGGTCGGCCCGTGTTCGGCGAAGGCGTTGCCGCCCTCGGAGGCGAAGACGAAGTCGACGGCGTACTCGGGCAGCACCGCGATCAGCGCCAGCACGGTGATCGCGAGCCCGGCGGAGATGTCGACCTGGATGGCTTCGGCGACCCAGGACAGCACGAACGCGGCCCCGATCACGGCGATGCCGAACAGGGCCGCGGCCAGCGGCGGGGCGAGGTGGGTTCCGGTGGCGCCGAGGTAGACGCCGGGGGCGGTGGCCAGTGCGGCCAGAGCGAGGGGAACCGCGGCCCGCTTGGGCGCGGGCCGCGGCTGCGACATCAGAGCTCCTCGGGTCCCACGGTGCCGCCGCGGCGCGCGACCGCCTCGGTGCCCAGGTTCGGTTTCACGGCGCGGCGCTGCTGCACCGGCACGTCCTGCCCGGGCACCGCGGCGTCCGGGCCGGTGGGCACGGTGCCGATGCCGGGCTCGGCGCCGGGGGCGCGGGACAGGCGGGTCTCGGCGTTGCCGTTGGCGCGGGCGATGGCCTCGCTGTCGATGGCACCGCTGGGCGGGGTCGGAGCGCTCGGGTCGAGCGGGACGCCGTGCGTCTGCATGTGCTCTTGGCGCTGCTTGGTGAGGTTCTCCGCGTCGAGGCGGTCCCTCATCCGGGTGAGCATGCGGATGGTGAGCGCGTGGGCCACGGCCAGCAGCAGCAGAACCACGCCGAGGCGTCGCACGACGGCCATCAGCACGGTGTCACCGCCGATGTCGATGGCGGAGATCAGCGCGAGGACGCCGAGCACGGCGAAGTGGAACAGCACCGACACCAGGCGGGCCATCGATCGCGCCGACCCGGGGTCGCCGTAGGAGTCGGACAGGTACCTCAGCCCGCTGCGGTAGATGATCTGCCCGTCCACCACCACGAGTGCGATACCGAGGACCAGGAACAAGACATAGGTGCCGTCGTCCACGATGGGCCCCTTCTCGGACAAGCGTCTGTCGGTCACCTGGTGGGTACCACCGGTGAACTCCGGCAAAACGGCGCGTCACCGCAGCCAGCGCGGCGCCCGGGCGCGGCGCAGTCGTTTCCACTCCCGGGTGAACTCGGTCTCGGCTCGGGCGGCTCGCGCGTCCTGACGGGCGTGCAGCAGGCCGTAGGTGAAGGCGTTGTCGCCGGAAAGGTATGCCCGGACGCCGATGTCGCGCAAAGTCGTGCGGGCTACTACGGCATCTTGGTGGAGTCCTAGTGGTTTCTGAGCACTCTTGATGTGCTTGCGCCAGGTGTCGAGCTTCGCACCGAATACGGGGGCGACGGCCTCGGCGGTGTAGCGGGCCTTCTTGGCATCCTTGCGGGCCTGGTGCAGTGCGCTGTCGCGATCGGTGGGGTTCGTAGTGGCGTCGACGGCTGCGACGGAAGCGGCCAGGGCACGCCAGGCCTTGCGGATGGGTTTGCGCAGTTCCCGCGCGGCGGGTCGGGTGGCGCGCTTGGTCCAGGGCGGTGCGGTGAGGAAGGCGTCGAGGTCGGTGAGCAGCGCCAGGTAGCGGTCACTGTCCACAGCGGACAGCACCTGGGTCCGGCCGTTGGCGGCGGCGCGGCCGAGTTCGGCGGTGAGGTGCGCGGAGACGGGGCCGAGGACGTTCTCGGTGGGCAGTGCGGCCAGTTCGGCCTGGAGTTCGCCGGTCAGCACCTCGGTGTCGCGGGCGACCGCGGCCTCGCCCGCGAGCCACTTCAGCTCGACGCGCAGGGCGTTGACCCGGTCGCGGTCGAGCAGCGGCCGGAAGGAGCGCAGGGCGCTGCGGAGCCGTCGGGCGGCGACGCGGAACTGGTGGACGGCGTCGTCGGTGTCGAGGCGGACGCCGGTGTCGTGGGCGCGCAGGGCGGCGGCCTGGGCGCGCAGGTAGTCGAGGGCGACGTCGGCGGCGGTGGGGTCGGTGGGCAGGTCGGGCCTGCGGGTGGTCTTGGCGCGGTCGCCGAGGGCCTGGGCGAGCTTGGAGGTGGACTGGGCCGGTTGGGCGCCGAGGACGGCGCCGACGGCGGCCAGGACGTCGCGGTCGGTGGCCTCGACCTCCAGTTCGCGCCAGGCGTGCGGCTCGTCGTCGACGGGGTGGGCCGTGACGCGGTCGTCGGCCAGTAACGCGATGGTGCCGCCGTCGGCGTCCTTGAGCTCCCACTCGTGCCGCTCGGTGGTGATCCGGACGACCGGGGCCAGCGGCGCGCCGAGGGTGTGGGCGCGGACGAGGACCGCGAGGTCCTCGGGCACGCGGGTCTTGGCCCGGCCGAGCGGCACCCGGATCTCGTCGCGCACGTCGGGGGCGACGGGCAGTTTGGCGTGCCAGCCCGCGTCGCTGCCGCCGGTGCGCCTGCGCAGGGTGATGCCCGCGCGGGCCAGCCGGAGGTCGGCGGTGTCGAAGTAGGTGGCGTCCAGTTCGGACCGGACGGGGCCCGAGGTGGTGTGCACGGGTTCGGCCGCGGTGAGGTCCGGCAGCGCGAAGTCGGCGGGCGCCTCGTACTTGCGTTCGGTCTCGCGTACTCGGGTAGGCATCCCCCCACTATGTCACCGGGTGAGCGGGCGCGGGGATGGGTACTTCTGCCTTCGAGACGGGGCCATTCGGCCGCTGACCAGTACGTTTCGAGGAGCGGCTTTGGCTGAGCAGGATTACACAGTCGGTGTGGAAGAGGAATTCTTCTTGGTGGACGCGGACGGCGACCTGGTCGACCAAGGCCCCGAGGCGGTGGCGGGTATCACGGACGTCGACCTGAAGCCGGAGCTGCTGCGCTGCCAGGTCGAGTCGGCGACGGGTGTGCTGCGGCACGCCGAGGAGATCCGCGGCGAGCTGGCGGCGCTGCGCGCCCGGCTGGCGGACGCGGCGGCGGAGCGGGACGCGGTGCTGATCGCGGCGGGCACCGTGCCGCACGCGCAGCGCGACATCTCGGAGATCGGCCCGGGCACCCGCTACCACCGGATCGCCCGGCACGTGGGGCCGTTCATCTTCGCGGACCTGACCTGCGGGTGCCACGTGCACGTGGGCGTCGAAGACCGAGCAGCCGGACTGCGGGTCGCGAACCACCTGCGGCCGTGGCTGCCGGCGCTGCTGGCGGTGAGCGGCAACTCGGCGTTCCAGGGCGGCGTGGACACGGGCTACGCGTCGACCCGGCACGTGCTGTGGGGCCGGTGGCCGTCGGCGGGCCCGCCGCCCTATGTGGACTCGGTCGAGGAGTACGAGGACATCGTGGGTCGGCTGCTGGAGGTGGGGGCGGCGATGGACCGGAAGATGGTGTATTGGGACGTGCGGCCGTCGGAGGCGCAGCCGACGGTGGAGGTGCGGGTCGCGGACGTGCTGGGCACGGTCGAGGAGGCGGCCCTGCTGGCGGTGCTGGTGCGGTGCCTGGTCGCGGAGGCGGTGGAGTCGCCGGACCCGGCGCCGCGGGTACCGGGCACGGTGATCAGCGCGGCGCAGTGGCGGGCGGCGAAGGACGGGCTGGTGGCGTCGGTGCCGGACCCGCGCACGGGGACGCTGCGGGAGGCGATGGCGGTGGTCCGGGATCTGGTGGACCGGCACTCGGCGTCGTTGAAGGCGTCCGGGGAGCTGCCGTTCGTGGAGGAGACGCTGAGCTTCCTGACGCACAACGGAGACGGGGCTCACCGGCAGCGGGAAGCGTTCCACCGCACGGGAAGCGTGGACGGGGTGCTGAGGATGCTGGCCCGACAGACCTCAGGCGCGACCTGACCTGAGCACGGAGATGTAGTGGCGGGTGCCGATGCTGGTCGGGTGATCGGCGCCCAAGACGCGCTCCTCCTCGGGGAGCAGGGCTTCGAAATCGGCCAGCGCGCCCGCGAGGTCGCCACACTGGGCGCGTTGGTACGCGAGGTCGTCGCGCACCATCAGGGTCTGCGGGTCGTCGGCGCCGAACACCGCGACGAAATCCAGCAACAACGCCCCGATCGCGGCGTGCTTCGCTTTCGCGTCGCCGCTGCCGAGCCGGATGAGGTGGTGGCGGGTCGACAGGGTCTGGGGGTGGTCGTGTCCCAGCCCCTGTCGCTGGTCTGGCAGCAGGGCTTCGAAATCGGCGAGCGCACCCGCGGTGTCCCCGCTCGCCTGCCGCCACACCGCGAGGTGGTAGCGGGTCGCCGAGGTCTCGGGGTGGTCCGGACCCAGCACCCGCGCCTGATCGGCGGCGAGGGCTCGGGCCTCGGCCAGCGCACTCACCGGGTCCCCGGACTCGAATCGCCAGGTGGCGGCGGCCCGCCGGAGGCTGAGGGTCAGCTTGTCGTCGGGCCCCACCAGCCGGTGCCTGCCCGCCACCACCGCGTCGAGGTCATCCAGCGCGCCGATCGCGTCACCGGCGCGGTGGCGCAGCACGGCGACACCGAGTCTGCACTCGACGGTGTGCAGGTGGCCGGGCCCCAGGATCCGCTCGCGGTCGGCCAGCAGCGCGCGGTAGGCGGTCAACGCGCCATGGAGGTCACCGCTCTGACCGCGCCAGTAGGCGAGGTTCTCGCGGTCGTGCAGCGTGGCGGGGTGGTCCGGCGGGAACAGGCGCAGGCGATCAGCCACCAGCACCTCGAACTCGGCCACGGCACCGGCGGGATCACCTGCCCCGCCGCGGTAGCCCGCGGCGTTGGCGCGGGCGAGGAGAACGTCCGGGTGGTCCGGCCCGAAGACCCGCTGTAGGTCGGTCAGCAACTCGAGACCGTCGACCAAGGCGCCCGCGCTGTCGCCCGAGGCGTCGCGGAAGTAGGCGAGGCGGTGGCGGGTACCGAGGGTATCGGGGTGGTCGACGCCCAGAACGCGTTCGCGGACGCCCAGGACAGCTCTGAGTTCGGCCAACGCGCCCGCGACATCCCCTGTGACGCCCCGGAGGTGGGCGATGTTGGCTCGGTTGGTCAGCGTCTCGCGGTCGTCGGGTGGCAGCATTCGCTCCTGGTCCGCCAACAACGCCCGCAGTTCACCGGACGCGCCTTTGGCGTCACCCGCCTCACCCACCCAGCGAGCGATGTCACCGCGCACGGCCAAGGCGGTGCGCTCGTCGGGATCCAGCTCCGCCAGCAGGGCCCGGCAATCCCGCGCCGCGCCGGTCGCGTCGCCGGTGTGGCCGCGGATGTCGGCGAGGAAGTAGCGAACCGGCCAGCAGTCGGCGGCGTCGAGTTCGAGGACCCTGGTGCCGTAGTCGAGCAGGGCGGTGAAGTGGTCGCGCGCGGCGGTGAACTGCCCAGCGTTCTTCCAGCTGCGGCCCGCGAGGATCAGCGCGTCGTGCGGTTTCGGTGTCCACAGTGGATTCGGGTGGGCCTGTTCGGCGTTGCGGCCGAGCGCGGTCGCGTTGTGGCGCAGCGCGTCCGCGAGGGCGGCGTCGGTTTCCACGTCCGGCCAGATCTCGCACAGCGCCTCGGCGGCGGTCTCGATCTCGGCGTCCGGCGGGCCAGCTTCGCGGGTGGCGCGTTGCACGAGCGCGTGCAGGCAGATGGCGACCCCGGCGGCGGCCGGGTGGGTGTCGATCGAGAGCAGGTTCAGCCGGGCCAGGCCGTGGGCGGCGTCGTGGACCTGGGTCTTGTCGGCTCCCAGGTACTCGTGCAGGGTCGGCGAAGTGAGGAGTTGCAGCGGGATGCCCGCCGGGTCGAGGAACGACAGCAGGCGCATGAGCGGGAGGGCCAAGCCGACGGGTCGACGTTCGTTGGCTCGGGCGATGGACAGGGTCCAGGTGGTGGCGACGACGCGGTCGTGGTCGTCGGGGAACAGGTCAGGCAGGCGGGAGTGGTGGGCGCGGAAGCGGTCGAGGTAGTCGGCGCAGGTGATGCCGAGGTCGACCAGGTAGGCGCCCGCGTGGGCGACGGCGAGCGGGAGGTGGCCGAGTTCGGTGACCAGGTCGTCGGCGCCGTCGAGGAGGTGGGGGTGGTCCTCCAGCCAAGAGGCCAGGCACGCGCGGGCCTGGTCGTGGGTGAAGAGGTCGACCTCGACGATGTCCCGACCGTCGGCGCGCCAAGCGGAGCCGCGATCGCGGGTGGTGACGATGACGCGACCGCTGGGGATGAGCCCGTGCACGTCGGCAGGCGCGGCGACGTCGTCGAGGACGATCAGGTGGGGGTGGTCGTCGAGCCAGCCCAGGTACCAGCGGACGGCGTCGTCCACGCTCCGCTCGACCCCGCTGACCCGCGCGGCGAGATCGGCGTAGGCGGCCTTCACCTGGTCCCGCGACCCCGCGATGATCCAAACGGGCTCGATCCCCTCGGCCCGCGCCCGGTGCGCGGCGTCGGCGGCGATCTGGGTCTTGCCCGCCCCGCCCATGCCGACCAGGATCGTGCAGCCGTCACCCAAGGGCAGGTCGCGCGCCTGGAACGCGGCGGCGCGCAGCGGGAGTTGGTCGTACCGGTGGGGACCGGACGGCGCGGCGGCGTGCAGGTGGACGCCCCCGTGGATCGCGCCGGCCATGACGGCCTGGCCCACGTCGCCGATCAGGTGGTTGCGGCTCTCCACTCCCCCATGATCGCCCGAGGGTCAAGGGTTCCCTTGGGCGGCGCGGAATTCCCCACCGCCGGGGAGTTCGAAGGTCACCTGCCCTCCCGCAGCGCCTCCGCCACCGAGCCACCCGCTTCGTCGGCGGAACGCCCGTCTCGTTCGGCTTCGGTGCGCAGGGGTTGGTGGGGTTCGGGTGGGGCGGGGTCGTCGAGGTCGTCCGTGCGGGTGTCGATGCGGTCGTCGACCTCGCGCAAGGGGGTGTCCGGGCCCGGGCTGTCATCCGGGGCCACGTCCGGCTCCTCCTCCGCCAGGCGCTGGTCCAGGGTCTCGCCCGCCCGCTGCTCGGCGACCGTCATGCCGAACCGGTCGGCCTCGGCCCACCGCTCCGGGGGTTCCACGCCTTCCTCCAGGGGGTCGACCCGGAGGTTGTCCTCGTCGAGGGCCTCGGCCTGGCTCAGGTCCGCGGGATAGCCGTCGGTGCTCATGGGCGGGTGCTACCCGGGCAGGTGAGCCGACAAACCAGACAGGCTAGTCGAGCAGCGAGGGGCGGTCCGGGTCGAGCAGTTCGGTGACGCCGCCCTCGTCCAGCACCTCGACGAGGGCCTGGGTGCCGCGGTCGACCTTCAACGCCACCTCGGCGGGGTGCAACGGGACCAAGGCCAGCAGGTCGATCGCGGTGCCGTCCCCCACGTGGATGACCCTCGCCTCGGGGGCGACCGTGACCATCGGTGCGACGACGACCCCGGCGAACGGGGTGTCGGGCGTGTACGGCTCGCCGTTGGGCAGGGAGTGCCACTCGCCGACCCACGTGCCGTACTCGTGCGGCAGCCGCGCGACCTGCTTGAGGACCCGCACCGGCCAGTCCTCCGGGGACGGTGACCACGCGGCGGGGACGGTGGTCATGACCTCCGCGAACGGGTTCACCCCGTCGGGGACGGTCATGGGGCGGCCGCTCATGCCCGCGGTGACCAGGCTCCGGTACGGCCGGTCCGCGGTCGGCCCGGTGACCAGCACGTGCGCCTCGACCAGGTGCGACACGAACTCGTGCAGCACGTACTCGACCGGCCCCAGGTACCGCTCGACGTGCCGCTCGATCGCGTCGGCCGCCGCCGAGGACAGCCCCGCCGCGGGCACGAACCCGTCGTGCCGCGACTCGTGCCGTTCGACTCCCGATCCGCGCGCCTCGTCCACGCCGACCACCCTAGTTGATCAAGGTCCGGGGCGTCGGGCGTTCGCGGAGGGTGGTGTCGACCGGCGGGAACGGGTGACGCGGGACGGGCCGGGTGGCTGACCTGGCGCACCGGGACGGCGGGCCAGCAGCATGGGCCCGAGAGGATCGGAGGCGCGATGAAGTCACGCAACCGGGCGGTTTCCGCGGTGCTGGCACTGTTCGTCGGGTTGGTGGCGGTGCCCGGTGTGGCGGCCGCGGACCCGACGGACTGGGGCACGACGGCCACCTTCAACACCTACGAGCGCAGCCTGTCCGACATCGGCAAGCTCATGAAGGACCACACGGTGGTCGCGCTGCAAGAGGTCAAGATCCCCTCGGGCAGGCCGTTCCGGAAGATCGACTGCGACACCGTGGACCCGGTGGGCACGCAGAAGCTGCCGGTGTACCGGTACAAGTACCAGCGCGAGTACTTCTACGTCACCATCCTCGACCAGCGGCGCAACACCGGCAAGCACCTGGGCATCGCCACCAAGGCCGACCCGGAACTGATCCCGCGCTGCGTGATCGTGCCCCCGAGCCGCAACGGCCGCCTCTTCCGCGCGGCGTTCGGGCTGAAGTTCAGCGAGGGGTTCATCTGGACCATGCACGCCACCCCCGGTCAAGACCAGTTCTCCCTGGAAGACGTGCGGACGAAGGTCACGCAGGTCAACACGCACAGCACGGCCGCCGACGGCACGCCCGTCCCGTGGCTGCTGCTGGGCGACATGAACATCGAGACCAGCGCCGTGCCCAGCCTCCCCGCAGGCGTGATCTACCGCAGCGGCCAGCCCACCCACAGCCGCTCCGAGCTCGACTGGGGAGTCGCTTCCGCCGCCCAACCCCCCGGGTACCGGGCCTGGCGCTGCGTGAAGATCGCCCAGTCCGACCACCACCCGGTCGAGTTCCACGACGGGGCCGAGCGAACCGCGTCCTGCAAGGGCTGACCGGCTACTCGGTGGGCGACATGGCCAACACCCGGTCCAGCCCGCTGGCGGACAGGGCCGCGGCGGCCGGGCTGGTCGGCGCGGCGACCATGCGCAGCGCACAGCCGGTGGCCCGCAGGTCGGCGACCTGCTCGAACAGCACCCGCAGGGCCGCGCTGGTGAGCAGTTCCACGCCGTCGAGCAGCAAGACGCAGGTGTGGACGCCGCTGCGGGCCGCCTCGCGCAGCGGCACCCGCAGGTCCTCGGCGTTGGACGAGTTGGCGATGCCGCTGATGGCGATGCGGACGGTCGAGTCCTCGAACCCGATCTTGACCTCCAGCGCGTGGGTGACCGGCGCGCGCGGGAGGACGTCGGCGTCGGGGAGCGGCACCGGGGGCCGGCGGACGGAGCGGCGCATCGTGACGGTGGTGCCGTCCTCGGCGGTGTCCACGTTGAGGTGGTCGCTGCACTCGCGCATCATCAGCATGCCCCGGCCCCGGTAGGGGCTGCGTTCGACGGGTTCGCGCCAGGTGCCCGCGTCGGAGACCGTGACCCGCACCCCGCCGACGCCGTCGAGTTCACCGAGGACGGTGACCGTCCCGCTGTGGTCGCGGTAGCCGTGCTCGATCGAGTTGGTGACCGCCTCGACCACGCACAGCGCGATGGCGTTCCGGTCGTCGCGGTGGGCGGAGAGCGCGTCGAGCCACGCGTTGAGTTCGCGGTGCAGCACGGCCAATTGCTCGGCCGTACCCGGCAGCGCCAGCGACAACCGCGGCCCCGGGCCCGCGAGCACCGTCGCGGCGAGGACGCTCACGTCGTCGCGTGAGGTCTCGTTATCCACCAACGACGCCAGGGCGGCGCATACCAGCGTCGGCAGCTCCCGGGGATCCACGTCCGGGTTTTCCGCCGCTACGCGGGAAACCCTGTCCGCCAGCAGGTCGCGGCTTTCGGTGAAGCCGCGGCCGGGGGCCTCCACCACGCCGTCGGAGTACAGGACGAGCGTTTCGCCTGTCGTGAGCGTGGTGTGCGCTATCGGCGAAGAGCCGTCCCCGAACGCCAACGGTGGCCCGATAGGACCGTCGAGGAATCCAGGCACGCCTTCGGCGTCCAACAACAACGGACGCGGGTGGCCGCGACTGCCGTGTTCCAGCACTCGCGTCAACCGGTCGAACACCGCCACGCAGACGGTGCTACCGCGCGCGTCAGGGCACAACGCGGCGAAAGCGTCCAATGCGGTCAAGACCTCTACTACGGCCCCACCGCGTACCAACCGTTCCGCCGCGACCGCGCGCAACTGCCCCATGACCCCGGACGCCGTCGGCCCGTGTCCCACGACGTCGCCGAGCACCAGCCCCACCCGGTCCCCCGGCATCGGCACCACGTCGTACCAGTCGCCGCCCGCGGTCAGCCACTCGCCCGCGGGCACGTACGCCGCGCCCAGCCCCAGGTCGGGCAGCAGCGGCAGCCCGGCGGGCAGCAGACCCCGCTGCAACCGCAGCGCCACGTCGCGTTCCACGGCGAGCCGCTGCCGGACGTCGGCGACCTCGGCCTCCGCGGCGCGGCGCTGCCGGACGGAGTCGGTGGCGTCGACGACGTGCGCGACGAGGACGTGGCTGCCGTCGGGCGCGGTGTGCCGCAGCACGCTGTAGGTGAAGTAGCCCTCGGCCGGGGCGCCGCCGCCGGTGAGGTCGACCTCGACGCGCCGTTCGAGGCCCAGCACGGGCTCGCCGGTGCGGGCGACCTGGTCGAGCAGGTCGAGCACGGGGTAGCCGTCGGCCTCGGGCACGGCCTGGCGGACCGGGGTACCGATCAGCCCCGGCCGGTCTCCGACGCTGGCCCTGGCCAGTCGGTTGGCCGCGACGACGCGGTGGTCCGGCCCGGCGAACATCCACATGATCGCCGGGGCGGTTTCGAAGGCGAGCGCCGCGGGGTCCATCTCGTGCAGTTGCCTGTCCCCCTCGCCCATCTCAGGGGCATCCGGCGATGGCCCAGGCGATAGCCTTCCCCGCGCGCCCGGCGGACGCAACATCGGCCGCCCGGGTGTGGCGGACCCGACCACGGGATACCTCACGCACGTGACCGACCCCAAGGACGACGCCGACATCACCGACGATCTCGACCGCAGCACCGCCCCGCTGGCGGACTACACCCGCAAACACACCCGCCACCCCATCCCGGTCGAGGCCGTCACCGCCGACGGCCTCGAGCAAGAGCCCGAAGATCCGGAACACTCCCCCACCGAGCAGGACTGACACCGGGGCGGTCGCGCGCCGACCGCCCCACTGTCCGTCATTCGCGCCACTACGACACGCGGTTTGGTATCACCGCGAACGCAGCCACACCACCAATCCGACCAACCCAGCCAACAACGCGGCCACGACGGCCACCGGCACCGGCTTGCGCCGGGCGAACGCGACGGCCTCACCGGCCCGCGCGCCCACCTGCTCGGTGAGGTCCTCCACCCGCTCCTTGGCCTCGTGAGCGCGCTCGGTCAGGGTGTCTTTCACCTGATCGGCCTTCTCCACGACGGCTCCCTTGACTTCGTCTGCCTTCTCCCCCACCCGCCTACCCACCTCGGTCTTGGCGGCCAGCGCGTCGACGGTCTCGGCCAACTCCTCGCGCGCTTCCTCGATCTCCTCGCGCAGCTCGGCGCGTTCGGACCTCCCGCTCATCGGTGGGCACTCTCCTTCACCGTCTCGACGTCTCGGCGGGTGCTGTCCATGGCCTGGCGCGGGATCGGCGGCGTGGCGCGGCCGAACCGGTTGGCGGCCACGACGCCCAGCAGCGCCGCGACCAGGAACAACGTTCCCGCCACGACCAGCGCGGACGCCCACACCGGCAGCACCACCGCCAGCCCGGCCACGGCGGCGGCGACCAGCGCGCCGACGCCGAACCAGGCGACGACCCCGGCCACCCCGCCCAGCGCGGCGCCGAGGCCCGCCTGCTTGCCCTTGTCCCGCAGTTCCGCCTTCGCCAGCGCCAGCTCGTCCCGCACCAGGCGCGAGACCTGTTCGCTGAGGCGGCTGACCAGTTCCCCGGTCGACAGCTCCCGTTGCTCGCTCATGCCCACCGGGTTACCCAGGTCCAAGCACGGTTACGCCATGGCGGCCTATCCGGCGGACGACAGCGCGCCGAGCAGTTCACCCACTCGGGGGGCGGGCAGGACGCGGGCGACGTCGGCCTGGGCGACGATGCCGATCAGCTCGTGGTTCGAGTCGAGGACCGGGAGCCGCCGGACGCCGTGGGAGGACATCTTCGACAGGACCTGGTCCACGTCGTCGTCGGCGTTGACGGTGATGACCGGGCCCTGGGCGAGTTCGCTGGCGTGCAAGGCGCGCGGGTCGTGGCCCTGGGCGATGACCTTGATCACGATGTCCCGGTCGGTGATCATGCCCTTGAGCCGGTTGTCCTGCCCGCACACCGGCAACGCGCCGACGTCGAGCGCCGCCATCATGCGGGCCGCCTCCAGGATCGTCTGCGAGCTGTCGACGCAGGTGACGTCGGAACTCATGATGTCGCGGGCCGTGGTCATGCGTGCCTCCCTCGAATCGGATGACTGACCGTCGTGGGCTACCCACCCCGGGCGACACCGCACACCACCCAGGTGTGGAATCCGCCCATCCGGGTACCCGCTGCCCATGACCAAGCCGCGAGACCACAACCGCGCCGTATCGCGGCCGCACCTGGCTGTGGAACGGGGTGTAACCATGGGCAACCGCGCGGGCGAGGCCGTGGAACTTCGGCTCGACGCGACGCTGGCGCAGCTGCCGCTCGTGCGGACCATGGCAGCGGCGGTGGCCATGCGCCAGGACTACGACATCGACTCCATCGCCGACCTGCGGCTGGTGGTCGACGAGGCGTGCGGACTGCTGCTGGCGCGGGCGCTGCCGTTCTCCACGCTGGTCGTGCAGTTCGACCCGACGCCGACCGAAGTGCGGGTGCGGTGCTCGGTGTCGGTGCTGAACGAGACGCCGCTGGCGCGGTCCGGACTGGGGTGGCGGTTGATCTCGACGCTGGTGGACACGGTCTCCACGGCGGTGTTCGACGGCGAGGTGTTCGCCGAACTCGTGATCGACCTGTGCATGGCGAGGAGGGCGGCGGTCGCGTGACCCAGCCACATCTGACCGACACGGCCCGGCGCGGTAACTCGAAGCGCAACGACAACAGCGACTACGGCCACCTGTTGCCGCTGTTCGACGACCTCGCCCGGCTCCCGGAGGGCCAGGCCCGGGCCCGCGTGCGCGAGGAGCTGGTGACCGGGTTCCTCCCGGTGGCGCAGCACATCGCGCAGCGCTTCGCCAACCGCGGCGAGCCCTACGACGACCTGCTGCAGGTCGCCACCCTCGGCCTGATCAACGCCGTGGACCGGTTCGACCCGGACCGCGGCAGCGACTTCCTGTCGTTCGCGGTACCGACGGTGATGGGCGAGGTGCGCAGGCACTTCCGCGACACCAGCTGGGCGATGCGGGTGCCGCGCAGGTTGAAGGAGCTGCACATGGCCGTGAACGCGGCCACCGGCGAGATGTCGCAGCGGCTGGGCCGGGCGCCGACGCCGTCGGAGCTGGCCAGGCACCTGGACATGCCGGTGGAGGACGTGTACTCGGGCCTGGAGGCGGGCGCGGTGTACCGGTCGCAGTCCCTGGACGAGATCATCGGCCCGGACGAGGACAACACGTCGGTCGGCGACCGGATCGGCGTGGAGGACAAGGCCCTGGCGGGCGTGGAGTACCACGAAACGCTCCAGCCGCTGCTGGCGAACCTGCCCGAACGCGAGCGCCGAATCCTGCTGCTGCGGTTCTACGGGAACCAGACGCAGACGCAGATCGCACAGCAGGTGGGGCTGTCGCAGATGCACGTGTCCCGGCTGCTCTCCAAGACCCTCGCGCAGCTGCGCGAGACGATGATGGAGGACTAGAGGCGGCGCAGGTAGGGCGGACCGGGATAAGGCTGCTGCGGGTAGGGCTGTTGCACCGGATACGGCTGCGGCGCCGAATACCGCGGTTGTGGCGGGTACACCGGTTGCTGCTGCTGCGGTCCCGGATGAGCGCGGTGCGGTTGAGCGCCCGGTTTCGGCTGTCCGAGGTGATACGGCAGCCACGGGACGAACTGCGCCAACCGCGCGAGGACCGCCAAGACACCCTCCGGGCCGGAGCCGGTGTCCACCGCGCTTTCCGTGTACACCAAGTCGGATCCGACCAGCGACCACGTGCCCAACTTCAACGCCATCACCGTCCCCACGAGTTGAGGTGTCAACAGCGCCGCCGCCACCGCCGGGTCTGTGTCGATCAAGCGGTGGCGCCTGTTGAACTTCGGGTCGTGGGTCTGCGGGCGCGGACACCTTTCCGGCCCACCCGGGTACCACTGGCGCTTCGACCACACCTGCGCGAACGGCATCACCACGGGCAGTGACACCACGAAAACCGACTCGACCTCGTACTGGTCGGTTTGCCGAACGGTGATCCCCACTGCCTTGTGGTTCACCACCGTGGGGCGCCGGAAGTACTGGAACGCGGTGAACTCCATGCCGCTCTCCACACCGGTGACCGCGCCATACACGTGGCGCATGTCCCCGCGCACGGTGAACGGCAGCACCGGCCACTGGTCCAGCAGCCACGGCGCATCCGGGTCGAACCGCCAGCCCCGCTGCGCGGCGAGCCCGACGCGCTGCTGGTTGACGACATCGAAGTTGAAGCGGCGGATGAACCTCATGTTGCGCTCGGAATCCACCGCCCGACCCTACGGGTTCAGCGCCACGTCATAGGGCAGATGCGCGAGGAAGGCGGTGAGCTTGCCCAGCACCTCGACGATCCGCTCCGGTGGCGTGCCGCCGTGCAGGGACGCCTCGGTGTAGACGAGGTCGTTGCCGATCAGCGCCCAGGTGCCCAGGTCCAGGGCCACCGCCGCGTTGACGACAGCCGGGGTCAGCACCCGCGCGGCCACGTCGGGGTCGGTGTCAACGAGCCGGTGTTGCTGGTTGAAGGCCGCGTGGTGGGTGGTCGGGCGGCCCAATTTCCAGCCGAGGAACCAGTAGCCGTTCTTCTTGGGCAGGACCTGCACGTGCGGCATCGGCGTCGGCAGGGAGACCACCCACACCGTGTCGGTGACGAAGTTCATCCAGCTCGACGCGAGCCACGACGGCGCCGTCGGCCCGCGCACCAGGTCGTGCTGGAAGTCGAACACGGTGAACTCGACGCCGCTCATCGCGCCGATCACGGCCCCGTAGCAGCGGTCGGCGTGCGCGGCGCGGTAGTGGCTCGACCAGCGGGCCACCACGGGCAGCACCGGCCAGCGGCCGAGCAGCCACTGGGCGTCGGGCGCGAACTCCCAACCCCAGTGGCCCGCGAGCGCCGCCCGCTTGGCATTGAACGGATTGTTGGCGCGCAGCGCAGCGTGCTCGTCCGATTCCATGCTCTCCTCCCCCGGGAACGGCGGGAAGCGTAACCGTCAGCTGCCACCGGCTTTCGTCCGCCTGCGCGGTTCCCGGCCCTTCGGCGCGGACGGCGCGGGGTGCGACGGCGGCGCCGGGATGTCCAGCGCGACCTCGCCTTCGATCCGCACCGGTTCGCCGTGGTGCGCGACGTCGACCGGCTTGCCGGACACCAGCCGGTACACCGCGCTCCCCTGCGTGATCTCGACCTGGATCCGACTGCCCTGGAAGCACATGCGGAACGCGACCCGCGCCAGCGCCGACGGCAGCCGCGGCGCGAACGACAGCTGCCCGTCGTGGTCGCGCATGCCGCCCAGCCCGGCTACGACCGCCTGCCACGCCCCGGCCAGCGACGCCATGTGCAGCCCGTTGCCGACGTTGTCGTGCAGGTCGTTGAGGTCGGTGAGCGCCGCCTCGGCCAGGTACGCGTGCGCGAGGTCGAGGTGCCCGCACTCCGCTGCGAGCACTGCTTGCGTACCGGCCGACAACGACGAGTCCCGCACCGTCCGCGCCTCGTAGTAGGCGAAGTTGCGCGCCTTCTGCTCCGGCGTGAACGCGTCCCCCCGCAGGTGCATGGCCAAGACGAGGTCGGCCTGCTTCACCACTTGCTTGCGGTACAGGTCGAAGTACGGGTAGTTCAGCAGCAGCGGGTAGTGCTTACCGGGCGTGCCTTCGAAATCCCACTCCTCGTGTGAGGTGAAGCCCTCGGCCTGCTGGTGGACTCCCAGCATGTCGTCGAACGGGATGCGCATCCGGTTGGCCGCGGTGCGCCACGTCTCGATCTCCTCCGGCGTGACCCCGAGGTGCGCGGCGACCGACGGGTTGCGCTCGGCCGCCTTGATTGCCTCCAGCATGTTCTTCTGCGCCATGAGGTTGGTGTAGACGTTGTTGTCCACGACCGCGGTGTACTCGTCCGGCCCGGTGACGCCGTCGATGCGGAACCCGTCGTGCGGGTCGTGGTGACCCAGCGACGCCCACAACCGCGCGGTCTCGACGAGCAGTTCGGTGCCCTGCTCGGCGTCGAAGTCCGCGTCGAGGGTGGCCGCGTAGTAGCGGGCCACGGCGTCGGCGATGTCGGCGGAGACGTGGAACGCGGCCGTACCGGCGGGCCAGTACGCGGAGCACTCCTGGCCGTTGATCGACCGCCACGGGAACGCCGCGCCCGTCTTGCCCAGCACCCTCGCCCGTGCCTGGGCCAGCGGGATCGTGCCGTGCCGCCAGCTCAGCGCGTCGCGGGCGGCCTCGGGGACGGTGTAGGTGAGCACGGGCAGCACGAACGTCTCGGTGTCCCAGAACGCGTGGCCGTCGTAGCCGGGGCCGGTGAGGCCCTTGCCGGGGATCGCGCGGCTCTCGCCGCGGGCACCGGCCTGGAGGATGTGGAACAGGCCGAGGCGCAGTGCCTGCTGGAGTTCGTCGTCGCCGTCGATCTCGACGTCGGCGGCCTCCCAGAAGTCGTCGAGGTACGCGCGCTGCTCGGCGAGCAGGCCGTCCCACCCGGTCTGCCGGGCACCGGCCAGGGCGGCCTCGACCTGGGCCCGCAGGGCGGGCGCGGAGCGGGTGGACGACCAGCCGTAGCCGAGGAACTTGGTCAGCCGCAACGCCTCCCCCACCGGGACGTCGGCGGCGACGGTGAGCCGCGCCAGGTCGTCCTCGACGGTGATGTCGGTGCGCAGGCCGTCGCGGACCTCGATCTCGTGGTCCATCGCGGCCGCCACGCGCAGCCCGGACTGCCGGGTGCGGTGCACGAGCACGGCCCGCGTCCCCTCGGCGCGCTGGAACTCGCCCTCCAGCGGCGATTTCAGCGCGAGCGCGACGCGCGGGTCGCGGGTGCGGCTCTCGATCGGTTCGTTGGCCAGCAGGTCGGACTGCACGACGAGCTGCGTCTGGCCGCTCTCGTCGATGGGCTCGACGACGTAGTGGATCGCCGCGACCGCGCGCTGGGTGAGGGAGACGATCCGCTGGCTGGACACCCGGACCCGCTTGCCCGTCGGCGATTCCCACTCGGTGACCCGGGAGAGGATCCCGGTGCGCAGGTCGAGGGTGCGGTGGTGGTGCAGGGCCCGGCCGTAGCGCAGGTCGAGCGGCTCGTCCTCGACCAGCAGTCGGATGATCTTGCCATCGGTGACGTTGACGACGGTCTGCCCGGCCTCGGGGTACCCGTAGCCGATCTCCGCGTACGGGAGGGCGTGCTCCTCGTAGAAGCCGTTGAGGTAGGTGCCGGGCAGGCCGACGGGTTCGCCCTCGTCGAGCGAGCCGCGCAGCCCGATGTGCCCGTTGGCCAGGGCGAACACCGATTCGGTTCGGTGCAGCTGGTCGAGCGCGAGGTCGCTCCAGCGCAGCCGCCACGGGTCGAGGTCGAAACCGCCGCTCATCGGGATCCCCCCAGCAGGTCGGCGAGGTCGTCGACGACGACGTCGGCGCCGTGGTCGCGCAGTTGCTCGGCCTGGTCGGCGCGGTTCACCCCGACGACGTAGCGGAACCCGCCCGCGCGGCCCGCCTCGACGCCGGACAGGGCGTCCTCGAACACGGCGGCCTCCGACGGGGCGACGCCGAGCGCCCGGGCGCCCGCGAGGAAGGAGTCGGGGGCGGGTTTGCCGCGCAGGTGTTCGTCGGCGATGGTGATGCCGTCCACCCGGGCCTGCACGAACTCCGCCAGGTCGGCGACGTCGAGGACGTGTTCCCCGTTGGCCGACGAGGTGACCACGCCGATCTTGAGACCGGCGTCGCGCGCGGCGTTGAGGTAGGCCACCGAGCCCGGGTACGGCTGGATGCCGCGTTCGTCGATGAGGGCCAGCAGCGCCTCGTTCTTGCGGTTGCCGACACCGTTGACGGTGGCGGCATCGGGGGTGTCGTCGGGTTCGCCCTCGGGGAGGCGGATGCCGCGGGAGGTGAGGAAGGTGCGCACGCCGTCGGCGCGGGGGCGGCCGTCGACGAAGGCTGTGTAGTCGTGCTTGGTGAACGGCGCGCGGTCGCCGTCGGTGCGGGTGGCGAGGAAGGCGTCGAAGGTGCGCTGCCACGCGATCTCGTGCAGGGTCGCCGTGCTGGTGAGCACCCCGTCGAGGTCGAACAGGCAGGCCGCGACGCCGTCAGGCAGACCGATCATGTGCCGACGCTACCGCCGGTGACGCGCCGGGGCAGGCCTGGCGCTGCCAAATCGCGTGTACTCCTGGGAGAATGCCCCCATGCCCGACGCCTCCACCCCGCCGCAGCTGCTCGACGTCGTGGTCGACGAGCATCCGGACGGCGCCGTCGTGATCCGACCCCACGGCGAGATCGACCTGCTGACCGCGCCGCGCTTCACCGCGCGCATGGCGGGCGCCCTCGACTCGGGCGCGCGGCTGGTGGTGGTCGACCTGGACAAGGTGTCGTTCTTCGGGTCCGCCGGGGTGGCGGGCCTGGCCCGGGCGGCGGAACGCGCGGGCGAGGTGGGCGCCGGTTTCCGGTTGGTCGTAGGGGCGTCGATGGCAAACCGGGTGCTGGAGATCAGCGGCCTGTCGCAGGTGCTGGAGTTAAGGCCGACGGTCGAGGACGCGCTGGTCGACTGATGGGCCCATCGGGCCCCTCGATAGCGGAGCGTGATCAAGACCACCTCCGGTCGGGAACGCCGCGCGGGGGTTACGCGTTAGTACGGTTGTCACCGCAGCGAGGAACCCCACGGACGTTTCCCGGCAGATGTACCCCCCGACATCGCTGGACGCACGTCCTGGCCGCGCCGCAGGTGGCACTAACCGCCGATCGGACCACCCCCCACCCCGGTCCGATCGGCGGTCTTTTATTACCCGCAAGTGTGCGCGGAGAGTAGTTGACTGAACCCCGAACGCGTCGTTTGCTGGTCGAGTAGCTCGGGTAGCACGCAGGAGTGAGCACTGCGACTGAGGCGTGGCAGGCCCTGGGTGCCTGTAGGCAGGTGTCGTCGGACCGGTTCTTCAGCCCGGACAACGAACGCGGCAAAGCCCGCGAACGACGAGTCAGGCAGGCGAAACTGGTGTGCGCGGGGTGTCCGGTGCTGCGCAGGTGTCGGGAGCACGCGCTGGCGACGCGAGAGGCGTACGGGGTGTGGGGTGGGATGGATGAGAACGAGCGGGCGGAGCTGTTCCGAAGAAGGGGCGTGACACCGCCGGTCTGAGGGACCCCGCCCCGGAGGGCGGGGATTTTGTTTGCGTTGCCCCCGCCCCTCGCGGGGCGGGGCCAACCGCTACCGGCCCAGGATGCCGGACTTCACCGCGGTGACAAGGGCCATTGCGTCGATCGCAAGGGCCGCGCCCGCCGGGTTCTTGCTGTCCCGGACAGCGGTGAGCGTGTGCGCGAGCTCCACACAGTCGCCGTTGCTTCCACCGCTGAAGGAACTCTTACGCCAGCGGATCTGGTTCTGCGTCATTACTTGATCCTCCCGATCGGCAGTGCCTAGCTGCCGATCAGGCTAGTCAAGAACGCGCGGGTCTCTTCAGGCGAGAGCGCCAGCAGCGCCATCCGTTCGAAGCTGTTCGAGTACCTGGCCAGGTCGGCGGGCCGCTCCAGGTAGACGGCGCCGTCTGCGTGCTCCAAGAAGACAAAGTTAGGGGATTCCTCCTCGGGCAAGGTCAGCAGGGTGAACGGGTTGGTCATGCCGGGGTGGATGCCAGCCTCGAAGTTCAGCACCTGCAGGGTCATGTAGGGCTCGGCCGAAACCTCGATGAGCCTGGCCAGCTGCTCCTTCATGTCGCCGACCGGTCGCCGGACAACGGCCTCGTTGAGAATGACGTGGAGGTGGGGCGGGTTGGTCTCCAGCCGCTTCTGCCGCTGCCGCCGGAACAGGACGGCGTTCTCCAACTCGGCCTCGTCGGGCTTGTCGAGGTAGGCAGCCCGAACGTCGCGGACGTAGCTGGGGACCTGAAGCAAGCCGGGCACCAACTCGGACTGGTAGATCCGGATCTCCTGCGCGTCCGACTCGAAGCCGACCCAGGTCTGGAACCAGTCCGGCATCGTGTCGCTGTGGCTGACCCACCAGCCACGCTCGTTGCTCTCTTCCGCCTGCCGCACCAACGTGTCCACCTGTGGCGCGCCGATCTCGTAGAGCTGGCACAGGAACCGCACGTTGCGCGACAGGATCGCGTGCCGCCCGTTCTCGATCCGACTGATCGTCGGCCGCTTCACACCGAGGTACTCGGCGGCGTCGTCCTGCGACTTGCCCGCCGCCTCGCGCAGTTCGCGGAGCTGCTTGCCGAGTCGCCAGCGTCGAACCAGGGAACCGGGGCTGAGTTCGTCTCGATCTTCCATGCCGCACAGTCTGCACACAACTACGCCAAGTACGTACCCCATTCACTCGATCGAAGTATTTTCTCAGCGTACGTACGCACCGTACGGTCTACTCTACCGGCACCCCCGAACAATCCTCCACAACAGCAGACCCCGACAACCCCCAGACCCCGCAGTTCACCTGTTGCAGGGATAGCAACACCCGATGATCAGCCCGACCACCGATAGCACACAATGAGCCTGCCACCCCCGGACCGCGACGGGCTCCCCCGGCCACGACCACGCCACCTCCACCGTGGTCCAACCCGGAGCCCGTCGCCCCCTGGGCCGGTCCGCACCCGCCGTCCCTACCGACGGGTGCGGACCGGCCCCTTCGCCACCGCGCCACTCCCCCGCCGCCTCAAGGTGCCCAGCCCGGAAGCCCGGAAGCCCCCACCACACCCCCCACGCGTCCGGCCCATCAATCCCCAGCCGCGTCGAACCCACCGCCATAGCGAGCGCCGCCCTCACGCCCCCCACCCCATCGAGTCCCTCGCCCCACCTCGACCTCACCTCACCCAGCCACCACCCACCCCAGCCAGCACAACTTCCCCAACGCCCGGCTCCCACCGACAGCCACTCCCGCACGACCTCCACAACGCCGCAAACCGCCGGCTCCCCCGGGCCCACCTCACCCACTCGCCGCCATCGCGATCGCCGCGCCACTCCCCCAACCCAACCAAAGCCCTCGCCGAACCCACCCCAGCCCTCCAACACCCCCAACGCCGCGCCACATCCCACTCCACGACCTCCAGAACGCCCCCGCCCCTTTCGCCGCCCACAGCCGCGCCGAACCCGCTCCCTCCCCACCGCTCCGATAGCGACCGCCAGCTCCCGCACGCCCTCCGGACGTCCCACCCCATCGACTCTGTCGGCCTCGCCCCGAACCCGATTCACCCACCCGCCCCCTCCACCGAACCCGCCCCCACCTACCAGCCGCCGATCCGCGCCGCTGACCGCCGTCGCCCATCGCTTCCGCCGCGCCGAACCCCTTGTGCCGCAAGGTGTCCGGCCACCTTCATCCCCCGGGAGGAACCAATCACCAGCGCCGCGTGCCTCCGAATCCCCTTCGCGTCCCTTCCTCCACCTCCGGGAGCCACCCATGACCTACCGCCGCCTTCGGGCCCTTCTTCGTCGGATCCGGGTGGGTGGGCCCGGTTCGGTGCGCGTCCCCTGCCGGGACCAGGCCGGGCACCGGGGGCACCTGGAGGTCACCGCCGTCGACAACGGGGTCGTCCTGCGCACCCCCGACGCCGGGCTCGTGCACCTCACTCCCCTGCACATCGGCCGCCTGCGCGCCGCCCTCCGCGACGCCGTGCTCGCACCGCCGCCCGACGAGCGGCACCCCTGATCCCACGACCCGGAAGGCCCTCATGAGCAGCATCCGCTACCGCCGCACCACCACCCGCCTCCGCGACCTGCGGGTCGCGGCCAACCTGCACGCGCTCGAGTTGGCGCGGCGGTTGGAGTGGTCGCCGTCGAAGGTCAGCCGGTTGGAGACCGGGCAGCGGCCGCCGCACATCACCGACGTCACCGACTACCTGCGGGCGCTGGGGGTGTCCGGGTACGCCGAGCGGCAGGTGCTGGACCTGCTGCTCGCCGAGTCGGCGCCGCACTGGTGGTGGCGGCGCGGGCTGGCCGCGACCCCGGACTGGCGGGACGCGGTGGACCTGGAGGCGCGGGCGACGACCGTCACCACCTACGCACCCGCGCTGGTGCCGGAGATCCTGCGCACCACCGAGTACGCCGCGGCCGTGGTCGCCTGCCGCCACGCGCTGACCCCGGGCAGGCCCAACAACCGCCGCGTCGGCCTGGCGACGGGCCGTCAGCTGACGCTGTTCGCGCGGGAGAACGTCGACGTCACGGTCCTGATCGACGAACCCGCCCTGCACCGCCGAGTCGTGTCCCCACTCGAACAGCGCGCCCAGCTCAAACACCTGCGAACCATGGCCGAAACCATCGACCTCCGCGTAATCCCCTTCGACCGCATGCACCCCGGCCTGGTCACCGGAGCCTTCACCCTGTGCGCCTTCCGCGACGAACCGACAACCGTGCACACCGACGGAGACCAACCGGCCATCGACACCCCGGAAGAAATCACCGAATACCGCGCGTTGACCGCGACCCTGCTCGCCGCCGCCCTCACCCGCACGGAAACCGCCACCCTCCTGACCCACCTCACCGACACCGACCAACGAGTCCTGGCCCACGCGTAGCAGATATCCTCCGACCAAGCCGTACCGTCGTGGACGATCCATCGCCGCACGCCACTGAGCCGGGGGATTCGTTGCCGAAAGTGCCTGACTCGCGCGGACCCGGCAGAGCGGCGGTCAACGCACTCCGCGCGCTCCTGGAGCGGCACAACCACATCGTGCAAGAGGTGGACGGCCAGAACGACTTCGGCGAGGACCTGCACGTCACGTTCACCGAGAACGGTGCGGTCACCGGCGACCTGGTCAAGATCCAGGTCAAAGGCGGCCGTTCGTGGCGCAAGGCCCAGTTGGGCGAGATGGCGGGCGTCGAGTTCGGTCCGTGGGACATCGTGCAGCACCAGGTGAACGTGCACGGCGAGGACCTGATCTTCTGGCAGCGCCCGGGCGAGGGGTTCGCGACCCTGCTGCACAGCGACCTCGACTGGTGTCCGGAACCCTACGGTGTCGAGCACTTCCACCCCGGTGGTCGACCGAGTCTGCTGCCCGGCGTGCCCTTGGTGGCGGACACGATTCCGAGCAAGGGCGAGGCGCAGTGGCTGGCGGCCTGCTTCGACGCGGCTCTGTGGGCCCGCGAACCCGCTGACGGTGATCCCCCGCTCGTCACCAACACCGCCGCGCGCGACAGCTACGTGGCCAGACGGGTCGAACACCACCTGTGGGTCGACCCCGACGCGATGACCCGGTCCCGCCAAGCGCTCCGCGTCGAGGCCGCGACCGACCGCGAACTGGCTGCCGTCATCGAGAACACACCTGGCGCCGTCAGCGTGCTCTTCGACCGGCTGAACCTGGGCGACACCTTCTGGCCGGAGGAAAGCTTCGTCCGGCGAGCGTCCGCCGAGCCTCGATGACGGCGCGACCGACGTTTGCGGTTCGGTGCGCCGGGGAATTCACCTGCTCACGGGGAGGGAGGCGGACATGCGGCTGCGGCGCAGCGACTGCTCGGGGCCGGGTATCCGGCGGGTGCGGCACGGGCGGGGTTTCCGGTACGTGGACGCCGACGGCGACGCCGTCCGCGACCCCTCGGTCCTGGAACGCGTGCGCGGCCTGGTGATCCCCCCGGCGTGGCGGGAGGTGTGGATCTGCCCCTACCCGGCGGGCCACATCCAAGCGGTCGGTCTGGACGACGCGGGTCGCCGCCAGTACGTCTACCACGAGCGGTGGCGGGAGGACCGGGACGCCGAGAAGCACGACCGGGTCCTGTCCCTCGCCCACAAGCTGCCCAAGGTCCGCGCGCGGGTGCTGGAAGACCTGACGAGGCCGGGCCTGGGACGAGAGCGGGTGCTCGCCGGGGCACTGCGGGTCCTCGACCGTGGCGTGTTCCGGATCGGCGGCGAGGAGTACGCGGAGGAGAACAACACCCACGGCGTGTCGACCCTGCTGCGGGGCCATGTGCGGCTGAAGGGCAACGAGCTGACCTTCGACTTCCCGGCCAAGGGCGGCATCGACCGGTCGGCGACGATCCGCGACCCCGAACTGTCCCGCCTGATCTCGTCGCTGCGCCGCAACCGCGCCGACGACGACCGCCTCTTCGCCTACCGCGACGGACACGACCGGCGCGAACTGCGCGCGGCGGAGGTCAACGAGCGCTTCAAGGAGTTGGCGGGCGACCGCTTCACCGTCAAAGACATGCGCACGTGGACCGCGACCGTCCTGGCCGCCACCACCTTCGCCACCCACGACGGCCCCCCTTCCAAACGAGCCGAAGCCGCCGTGATGCGCGCGGTGTCGGAGCAACTGGGCAACACCCCGGCGATGGCCCGCAAGTCCTATGTGGACCCCCGGGTGACGGAGGCGTTCCGCGCGGGCGAGACGATCGAACCCACCGTCCGCAGGCTGGCCGCGCGGGACTTGGACGCACCCGAGGTCCGAGAACCCCTCGAACGCGCCGTGATCCGCCTGCTGCGTTCCTGACCTGGTCGCAGACCGGGAGACGCGGCTTGGGTACTGTCCCCCGGAATCGGGGGTTCGACCATGTGGTTGCGGTGGGCGCGCGGAGTGGTGGCGGCGATCGGTCTCGCCTTGCTCGGTCTGGCGCTGGTGGTGTGGTGGGTCGCCGAGGACGCACTCGCACCGGGGTCCGGCGGGTATGCCATAACGCAGTGCCTGGGAGGCCCCTGCACCCCACCGGAGATCTCCGGCACGGCGTTGGCCCTGATCGTCGTGTCAGCCGCGCTGGGGTTGGCCGCGTTGGCCGCCGTGGTGCGGGACGTGGCCAGGCGCTAGCGGCGGGACAGGACCCAGCGGGTGTGGCAGTTGCGCCAGGCGACGTCGTGGCGGGTGCCGGGGTGGATCAGGGGGATCCAGCGCAGTTCCCGGCCGCCGAGGGGGACGACGCGGGTGCTGCCGTAGTCGCCCGTCACCCGGAACGGGACCCGGTCGGTGCCGGTCAGGCCCGCCAGGATGTCCGCCGCCTCCTTGCCCAGGGTGATCACCACCGGCGCGTCGGCCTCCCGGATCTGCCTGAGCAGTTCCCGCCCCTCGGTGCGCAGCGCCACCCGCACCAGGTCGGGTTTGGCGGGGCGGCGTGGGAGGCGCGCGAGCGGGAGACCGGTGGTGAGGGCGAAGCGGTCGTACTCGTTCATGGCGCGGGTTTGGCGCGGCCCGGTCTTGACGAAGTACGTCGGCACGCAGTCGGTGAAGTACGTCGCGCACGGGTCGAGCCCCAGCGGCTCCAGGACGTCGGTCATCACCAGCCGACCGGAGCCGCCGCCGGGGCCCGCGGGGCCGACGGTCCCCCAGGCGTCGCGCCAGTCGACGCGCCGGCGCCACTGGTCGATGCGGGTGGTCTGGTCGCCGGTCCAGAACATGGTGGGCTCGTCGTCCACGGCGAGGGAGGCGATCGGGCGGTGGCCCGGCCTGCGCCACCGCACGTGCAGGGCGCTCGGGTACACGCCGAGGACGAGGGCGGCCGCGCGGTCGGCGTCGGGCAGGCGCGGGGTGCGGCGGAGGACGGGGAGGCCGAACGGGTAGACGCCGACGGCCGGGGCGGTGCCCGGGAGCCAGGCTTCCTCGGTGCAGGCTTCGATCACGAAGACCCTATCGCCGGTCGGACGTCCGATGTGACACCGGTCGCACTCACCCGTTGTGGGCGGGATGGTCCAGTCACCACACCTGTCAGCAGCACGACCAGCGCGGCGACGGCGCTACCGGCGATCACGCGCTCCACCAGCCCCAGCGGCACGAACCGCCACCACGGCTCGCCGCCGCCCGCCATGTTGACGACGCCGACGACGATCGTGCCGAACCACAGCAGCGACACGATCCCCAGCCCGCGCGCCGTCCACCGCGGGAAAGGCGACACCACCCGGCCCGACGCGATCAGCACCGCGATCGGCAGCGCCAAGAACGCGGCGACGCTGGCGTAGCGGTGGACGTAGCCGCCGACGCTCGGCCCGACGGCCCAGTTCGTCTTGGTGAACGCGACGACCGCGACCAGGCCCAGCACCCACACCGCCCCGAAGACCAGCGCGGCCGGTCGGGCGACGCGGGCGCGGGCCAGTTCGGTGAACGCGGCCACGGAACCGCCCGCGACGAGCAGCACCGCGAGGTCGAAGAGCCACTTGTTGTCGCCCATGGCGTACTCGGACAGGGTGCGGGTGGTGGGGCTGATCGCGTCGGTCGGCGGGATGACGTGCAGCAGCAGGAGCGTGCCGACCCCGGCCAGCAGCCCCACCACGCCCAGTGCACCGGCGCGCATCCGACCTCCCGTGTCTGTTCTGTCCCAGACTAGGCAGGGTTCCTGTGCGTTTCAGCCCTGGTCGGTCTCGTCGTCGAACTCGCCGAGGATTTCCTCGAGGAGGTCCTCGAGCGCGGCCAGCCCGACGATCGCGCCCTGGTCGCCGACGAGGGCGAGCTGCGCCCGCTCGGCGCGCATGCGGCTGACGGCGTCGCCCGCGGTGGTGTCGGCGGACAAGACCAGCGGCGGGTTCATCAGGTCGCGCGCGGTCCCCGCCCCGCCCGCGATGGTGGCGCGGACGGCCTCGCGCACGTGCACGATCCCGCGCGGCTGGTCGTCGTCATCGACCACGACCAGCCGCGACCGGCCACTGGCCCGGGACGCGTCCTCGATGTCGGCGGCCGTGGCCCACTCGGGGACGGTGACGACGTCCGCGCGCGGCGACATGACCTGGGCGACGGTGGTGTGCTGGACCCGGAGCACGCCGCTGAGCATCTGGTGCTGCTGCTCGGGCAGCAGGCCGTGCTCGCGGGACTCGCGCAGCAGCACGCGCAGGTCGTCGGGGCCGTGGGCCTGGGCGACGGTGTCCTGGGGCTCGACCTTGACCGCGCGCAAGGTGGCGTTGGCGACGCCGTTGAGCAGGGTCAGCACGGGCCGGGTGACGCGGGTGAACCAGACGAACGGCAGCGCCAGCAGCCGCGCGGACCGCTCGGGGTGCGAGATGGCCCACGACTTCGGCGCCATCTCGCCGACCACCATGTGCAGGAACACGACGAGCACCACGGCGAGCACGAACGCGATCGGGTACGCCCACGCCTCGGACAACCCGAGCGCGGTGAACAACGGCTCGAACAACGCGGCCACGGCGGGCTTGGCGAGCGCGCCGAGCCCCAGCGTGCAGAGCGTGATGCCGAGCTGCGCACCGGCCAGCATCAGCGACAACTCGCGCGTCCCGGCCACCGCCGCCCGCGCCGCCCGACTCCCGTCCGCCGCGGCCTCCTCCAACCGGTGCCGCTTGCTGGCCACGAGCGCGAACTCGGCCGCCACGAAGAAAGCGTTGGCCACCAACAGGACCAACGACACCAACAACGCGGGCCCGGTACTCACGCCCCACCTTCCGATTCACGAGAGCTGGCGAGAACAACCGCGGTCACGCCCGCCCGATCGACGGGCGTTCCCGGAGAAATGCGTGGACCGCGCGCGACGGCGGGTCCGTGGTGGCGCGCTCGGCCACACGCCGAGCCGCCCGAGGCCGCACCGGATCGCCACCGCGAAACCGGTGCCCCACCGACCGCCACGCACAGCACGACCGGGGCCCGACCAGTCGAGCGCGGCGACTCCTCATCGCCCGCGGCCCGCGGCGCGACCGCGGGCCTGCCGAGCAGGAGCGACGCCGAGGTCCGCGCGCCGCGCGGACGGGCGGCTGCCGGGACCGACCCGCGCACCGCCGAGCGGGGTTCCCGCGCGCGCGTCACGCGTTCACCTCGGGGCGGAGGCTGACCAGGACCGTGTGCGGGACGCGGCGGTGGACTTCGGTGACCGAGACCACCGCGGTCTGGGGCGCGTCGTCCAGGTCGGCGTCCGCCAAGGCGGCGGTGACCTCCACCTTGTCGCCCGGGCGCGGGACCCTGCCCAGGTGCTGCATGACCAGGCCGCTGAGGGTGTCGTAGCCCGCGTCACCCGGGAGTTCGATGCCGGTGACCTCGGCGACCTCGTCGACCCGCCAGCGGGCGGGGACCGACCAGGAGCCGTCGGGGTGGGAGACGGCGCCGATCTCCATGTGGTCGTCCTCGTCGAGGATCTCGCCGACGACCTCCTCGGCGACGTCCTCGAACGACACCACCCCGGCGAAGCCGCCGAACTCGTCGACCACGCAGGCCAGTTGGCGGTGCTCGGCGCGCAGCCGCTCCAGGACCTCCGGCAGCGGCAGGCTCTCCGGGAGGAACAGCGGGGCCGTGGCGACCGCGCGGGCCTCGGTGGTGCCGCGCTCGGCGGGCGGCACGGTCAGCACCTCGGCGATGCCGATCACGCCGACCACGTCGTCGATGTCCGCGCCGACGACCGGGAACCGGGAGCGGCCCGTGTCCAGCAGCTCCACCACCCGCGTCACCGGGTCGCCCGCGCGCACCACGTGCACGTCCACGCGCGGGGTCATGACCTGGCCCGCGGTGAGCGTGCGGAAGTCGAGGCCGCCCTCGAGCAGCCGCGAGGTGCCCGCGTCGAGGCTGCCGACCTCGCGGGACTCGCCGATGATGCCGCGCAGGTCCTCGGCGGTGGCGCCCTGGGGCAGCTCCTCGATCGGCTCGATGCCGACGGCGCGCAGCAGCCGGGTCGAGACGGTGTCGAACAGCTTGATCAGCGGTCCGGCCACGGCGAGGTAGACCAGGGTCGAGCGGCTCAGCGCGCGGGCGACGGCCTCGGCCTTGGCGATGGCGAGGTTCTTGGGCGCGAGTTCGCCGAAGACCATCTGCACGACGGTCGAGATCACCAGCGCGAGGACCACCGACAGCGCCGTGGTGACCGCGCCGGACGCACCCGCGAGGCCGAGCAGCTCGGCGATGCCGCCGCCGAGGTACGGCTCGGACACGTAGCCGACCAGCAGCGCGGTGACGGTGATGCCGAACTGGGCGCCGGAGAGCATGAACGACAGGCGTTGCGTGACGCGGTAGGCGCGTTCGGCGGCCGGGTCGCCCTCGTCGGCGAGCTGGCGCAGCCGGTTGCGGTCGACGGCGACGTAGGCGAACTCCTGGGCGACGAAGTAGCCCGTCGCGGCGGTGAGGAGCAGTACGGAGAGCAGTCCGATCAGGATCAGCACCGGCGCTCCGGTCGGTTCACGGGCAGCGGGGTGCGGTGTCGCTGGCGCCGGGCGTCACCCGGCCCGGGACTATCACCTTCCGGGGCGTTCATGTTCCCCACGCTAACACGGTCGGGGGTGAGTCACCTTCCACGAAGGACTCCCGACCGGTGGGACCGCGACCCGTTCGGCCCAGCGCCGGGGCGTGATCCCCGTCGCGTCGCGCGCCCGGACCGCTACCAACCGTGGCTACGTCCACTGTAGACTGGAAATCTCGGTGGCCTACAAATAACCACTGATCAGCCCACCTGGACAGCGTACGACATAAACAAAAGCTTTCCGCACCGCACACCGCGAACCACGTCGCAATTGCACGCTCAGTGAGCGAATCGCCCTGGTCAGACGGACAAGCGTGACCCAATCAACGCTTCGACAAAGCCCCGATCCCATTTACGCTCGGTAAGAACCACAGGGAAGCGATCACCAACTTGGCGGTAGTCCCGGCAGGAGATCACCCCCTACGTTGCCCGGTGACGATCTACGCCGACGAGTGAAGGTGTGCTGCGTTGAAGCGCGCGATCTCCGTGAACGACCACACCGGCGCGCAGGTTCGGCGGCTCTGCGCGGCGGCGGGCCTGACCGAGCGCGCCGACGAGGTCGTCGAGCTGCTGGCCGACCTGCTGGGCCCGGCCGGGCAACGGGGAATCGACCGACCACCCGCGTGGCGGTCCGATGTGGCCGATGACCACTGTCCCGTCGAGTACTCGCTGGCGTTCGAAGAGGACGGTTCGACGACGCTGCGGCTGCTGGTGGAGAGCACCGCGCGGCGACCGGGGCCGCGGGCCAACATGAACGCCGGATTGCGTTCCCTGGAACGCCTGGCGCGGCGCTACCCGCTCTCCCTGGACCGGTTCGACGCGGTCCGCGACCTGTTCCTGCCCGCGGCCCCGGTGGGCGCGTTCTCGCTGTGGTTCTCCGTCGTGGTGACCGCGGCGGCGGTGCGGGTCAAGGTGTACCTCAACCCCGAGGTGTCCGGTCGGGCCGTCGCGTCCGGCCTGGTCCGCGCCGGGCTCGACCGGCTGGGTTTCACCGGCGCCTACGCGCACCTGCGCGCGCACGCCGCGCGCCAAGAGTCCTGTTTGGACACTTACTCGTTCTTCGCGCTCGACCTCGACGACACCCCGCGCTCGCGGGTGAAGGTGTACCAGACGCACCGGCACGCCGGGTTGGCCGAGGTCCGCCGACTCGCGTCCGCCTTCCCGGACGCGGACCCGGTCGAGGTCGTCGAGTTCGCCGCGATCCTCGGCGAGGTCGAGACCTTCCGGGGCCGTCCGCTGGTGTCGAGCACGACGTTCCTGTCCGGCAGCCAGGCGCGGCCGGACGGATTCTCCCTCTACGTCCCGATCCGGGACTACGTGCCCGACGACGCCGCGGCGCTGGAGCGGACCGCGTGCGTGCTGGACAAGCACGGGCACGACACCGACCTGCTGCGCGCGGCCGTGCGCGCCGTCACCGACCGTCCACTCGGGTCCGGCACCGGGTTGGTCGCGCACGTGTCGCTGCGCCTGGGCCGCCCCCGCTCCGGTGTCACCGTGTACCTGTCCGCCGAGGCGCACGGGGTGACCGCGCCCCGCGCGAGCGCCGCGTGAGAATCGCCGAGGAATGCCCATGCCGCTGATGGAGCCGTACCGGATCAAGGTCGTCGAACCCATTCCGATTCTGACCAGGGCCGAACGCGAGGTCGCGATGGTCCGCGCCGGCTACAACCCGTTCAACCTGCGCGCCGACGAGATCACCATCGACCTGCTCAGCGATTCCGGCACCGGCGCGCTATCGGCCGCGCAACAGGCGGCGGGCGCGCTCGGCGACGAGACGTACGCGGGCGCGCGGTCGTTCTACCGGTTCCGCGAGACGGTGGAGAAGCTCGCCGGGTACCCGCACATCCTGCCGGTGCACCAGGGCCGCGCGGCGGAGCGGATCCTGTTCAACGCGCTGTTGACGCCGGGGCAGCTGTGCCTGAGCAACACGCATTTCGACACCACGCGGGCGAACGTGGTGCTGGCGGGCGGCGTGCCCGTCGACCTGCCGTGCCCGGAGGCCGCCGACCTGGACAGCCCGGCGCCGTTCAAGGGCGACATCGACCTCGACCGGCTGACCGCCGCCCTCACCGGCCCGGACCGCGAGCGCGTCGGCGTCGTGCTCATGACCATCACCAACAACGGCGGCGGCGGCCAGCCCGTCTCGATGGCGAACCTGCGCGCCGTGTCGGACCTGTGCCGCGCGCACGGCGTCCCGTTCTTCCTCGACGCGGCCCGCTTCGCCGAGAACGCGTGGCTCGTCATCCAGCGCGAGGACGGCTACGCCCACCACACCCCGGAACAGGTCGCGCGGCTGGCGTTCGACCTGGCCGACGGTGCCGTGGCGAGCCTGAAGAAGGACGCCATCGCCCACATGGGCGGCTTCCTCGCCCTCCGCGACGACGCGCTGGCCCAGCGGTGCGAACTGACCCTGATCGCCACCGAGGGCTTCCGCACCTACGGCGGCCTGTCCGGCCGGGACCTGGAGATGCTGGCCCAGGGCCTGACGGAGGTCGTCCAACCCGACTACCTGCGCGCCCGCGCGGCGGCGACGGAGCACCTGGGCAACCTGATCACCGCGGCGGGCGTGTCGATCGTGCGGCCGGCGGGCATCCACGCCCTGTACCTGAACGCGGGCAGGCTGCTGACCCACCTGCCCCCGTCCCGGTTCCCGGGGCACGCCCTGGCGACGGAGCTGTACCTGGCGGGCGGCGTCCGGTGCGCGGAACTGGGCTCGCTGTACCTGGGTCAGGAGGACGAGCACGGCAACCTCGTCAAGGCGGCCCCGCACGAACTCGTCCGCCTGGCCATCCCCCGCCGCGTCTACACGCAGAGCCACCTGGAGTACGTGGCGGAGGTGGTCGCCGAAATCGCCCAACACCCGGAACGCGTCCCGGGCTACCGCGTCGTCGAGGCACCACCGCTGCTACGCCACTTCAACTGCCGCGTCGAGCCGGTGCGCTGAGCGAGCGCACGCCCCCGGCAACCATTCCACCGGCCGGGACCGACGGTCCCGGCCGAAGATGACCAACCCGGTGGCCGGCCGATCGCCGCGCGGGACCGCAAGATGATCAACCGATGCCAACCGGCACAGGGACTTCCGGGCCCAAGGGCACCCCGGGCTCAGGCCGGGGTGCGCTCGCGGAGCTTGGTCATCGTGTACTGGACGAGTTCGACCAGCACCTCCTTGCTCGACTCACGCCGCCGGGCGTCGCAGGTGATGATGGGGACGCCGGTGTCCACGTCGAGGGCCTGGCGGACCTCGTCGATCGTGTGGTCGAACGAGCCGTCGAAGCCGTTGACGGCTATGACGAAGGGGATGTCCCTGCGCTCGAAGAAGTCGATGGAGGGGAAGCTCGAATCCAGCCTGCGGGTGTCGACCAGGACGATCGCGCCGAGGGCGCCGGACGCCAGTTCGTCCCACATGAACCAGAAGCGGTTCTGGCCCGGGGTGCCGAACAGGTACAGCACCACCTGCGGGTTGATCGTGATCCGGCCGAAGTCCAGGGCTACCGTCGTGGTTTCCTTGCTCTCGATCCCCGCCATGTCGTCGACGCCGACGCTGGCCTCGGTCAGCACCTCCTCGGTGCGCAGCGGCGGGATCTCGCTCACCGAGTTGACCAGGGTGGTCTTGCCGACGCCGAAGCCACCGGCGACCACGATCTTCAGCGAGGTGGGGACCACCGGGGTGTCGCTCACCTGATCAGATCCTCCGAATGCCATCGAGTACCGCCTGTAGGAACTGGGGGTCGTGGATCTCCGTGGTCTGGAACGGGGCGCCCGCCACCAGGTCGCCGCGCTCGACCAGGTCCCCGATGAGGACCTTCACCACCACCAGCGGGACGTTGAGGTAGGCCGCCACCTCGGCGACCGACAGCGGGACCCGGCACAGCTGCAGGATCTGCAGGTGCTCCGGGCTCAACCCGGAGGTGTCCGAGGCCGCCCCGGAGCACCGGACCTGGGTGACCAGGTTGAGGTTCGGCGTGGTCGACCGGGTGCGCCCGCTGGTCATCGCGTACGGGCGCACGAGCGGTCCGGCGGCCTCGTCGACCCACAGGTCGCCGTCGCCGGGCATCACGACGGCAGGCGGCCCGGCAACCCGGGGCCGCCGTGGCCTGCCGGACCACCGGGCCCGCCGGGGCCACCGGAGAGCACCGGGGCGCCCGCGCGCGGCGCCGACGCCAGGTGCGCGCCGACCCGCTTGACCAGCATGTTCATCTCGTAGGCGATCATGCCCACGTCCGCGTCCTCCTCGCCGAGCACGGCCAGGCAGGCGCCGCGACCCGCGGCCGTGACGAACAGGAACGCGTGGTCCATCTCGACGATCGTCTGCCGGACCTGCCCGCCGCCGAACTGGCGGCCGGTGCCGCGGGCCAGGCTCTGGAACGCCGACGCCATCGCCGACAGGTGCTCGGAGTCGTCCTTGGACAGCTCGGCGGAGCGCCCGAGCAGCAGCCCGTCCGCGGAGAGCACGACCGAGTGGCGGATGCCCACCACCCGGCGGACCAGGTCGTCCAGAAGCCAGTTGAGCTGGTGGTCCTGACCGATCTTGTCGTTCACCTTGGGCTGTCCTTCCCCGTTGATGTCCCAGGCCCCGCTACTCGCCCGCTCCGCCCGCGCGGTCGGGATCGGAGTCGCCGTCATGTCACCACTCACCGGTGTCCTCGCTGCGCCGCGCTTCCCGGGTCCCCCGCTGGAACGCGGACATCGTGTCGCGGACCCGCTCCGCGGTCTGCTCCGCGTCCGGTTCCGAGTCCGCCCACTCGACGAGCCTCGGCTCCTCGCGCAGCTGCGGTGCGAGGTTCTGCTGGCGCTTGCGGCGCGGCAGCACGGGACGCGTCCCGGCCTGCCCGTTCTGCGCGTCCCCCAGGGACTCCCCCACTTCGTCGGCGGGCGCCGCCTCGGGCACCCGCGGGCCGGGTAACGGCTCCGGCGCCTCGTCGTCGGTCGCGGGCCACGCCGCCTGCTCGGCGTCGCGGTCCGCGTCGGACCAGATCTTGTCGATGCCCCGGCGCGGCGGGCCGGTGGGCGGCCCGTCGACCACGGTCGTCTGGCCGCGCTCGATGGCGCGGCGCGGGCGCGGGCTGGGCGCGTCGGCGTCGGGCACGTACTCGACGGTCTCGGCCACGATGTCCGAAGGGATGAACACCAGCGCGACCGTGCCGCCGTAGGGCGACTCGCGCAGCTCCACCCGGATCGAGCGGCGGACGGCGAGCCGGGCCACCACGAACAGGCCCAGCCGCGACTCGCCGCGCAGCGCCATGGCGTCGAACTCCGGCGGGTGCGCGAGCATCCGGTTGGCCTGCTCGCGGTCCTCGGTGGTCATGCCGAGGCCGTGGTCCTCGATCTCCACGGCCACGCCGCCGGAGACCAGGCTGGTGTAGACCTCGACCTGGGAGCGCGGCGGGGAGAACGAGGCGGCGTTGTCGACCAGCTCGGCGACCAGGTGGATGGTGTCGGCGACCGCGACGCCGGTCAGCGCCACGTCCGGCACCTGCTGGACGCGCACCCGCACGTACTGCTCGGTCTCGGCGACCGCGGCGCGCAGGATGTCGAGCAGCCGCACCGGTTTGCGCCACTGCCGCCCGGGCTGCTCGCCCGCCAGGATGATCAGGTTCTCGGCGTTGCGGCGGGCGCGGGTGGCCAGGTGGTCGAGCTGGAACAGGGCGTCGAGGTGCTCGGGGTTCTCCTCCTCCCGCTCCATCCGGTCGAGGATCTTGAGCTGGCGGTGCACCAGGCCCTGGTGCCGGTGCGCGATGCCGAGGAAGACCCGGTTGACGCCCTCGCGGGCCTGGCTCTCCTTCACCGCGGCGGCGATGGCGGTGTACTGGGCGGCGTTGAACGCGTCGGCCACCTGGCCGATCTCGTCGGTGCCGTAGTCCAGCGGTGGGACCTCGGCGCCCACGTCCACGCGGTCGCCCTGGCGCAGCCGCTCGACGATGCCGGGCAGCTTCTCGTGGGCCAGCTTCAGCGAGTCGGCCTTGAGCCGGTCGAGCCGGGTGACCAGGGCCTTGTTGACCAGTCGGCGGGACACGCGGACCGCGACCACGATGCCGGTGACCACGGCCAGCAGCGCGATCAGGCTGCCGACGATGACCTCGAAGAACTTCTGGTCGGCCCGGTCCAGGCCCAGTTCCACGCCGCCGGTGGCCTGCTCGACGGCGAGCTTGATCAGCTCCTCGGAGGCCGCGCCGCTGACCGCCTCCCAGTCCGCGGCCGACACCGGCAGCGCGGCGGGCTCCGGGGTGTTGGTGGTGCTGCCGCGCCGGGGCGGGGTGGGCGTGCTCTCCGGCGCGCGGGGCGCGGCGCCGATGAGGGTGTTCTCCTGGGTGGTCAGCCGCAGCCAGGACTCGGCGGTGGAGAGCCGCTGGTAGTGGGCCTTGGTGACGTCGGTGCCCGCGCCCGCCGCGGTGGCCAGCAGGAACCGGTAGGAGCCGACCAGCCCGGCGAACTCGACGTGCTGCTCGGGGGTGAAGGCGCCCGCGGCGATGGCGGCGGCGGCCAGCGACGACGCGCGCGACATGCGGTCGGCGGCGCGGAAGATGTCGGTGGCGGTCAGACCGGCCTGCACGACGACCGGGTCGGGCACGATGCGGGCCTGGGTGTCGAACAGCGCGGTCCCGGCGTCGAGGACGCTGTTGTAGTACGAGTAGACCTCGTTCTTGTTCGCCCGACCGGCCTCGACCTGGGCGCGGTGCTGGGACAGCGGGGCCAGGGCCTGGTTGAGGGCCTGGACGCGGGCGCTGACCTCGGCGGGGGCGTTGGCCGAGAGCGCGTCGAGCGCGGTGCGCAGCTCCTGCACGGCCTTGTCGGTGGTCTGCTGCTGCGTCTTGAGCGCGAGGGTGTCGGGGTTGACGGCGCTGAGCGCGGTCATGGTGAGCTGCCGCTCGCGCTGGAGCGCGGCGAAGGTGTCCACGGCGGGGATGGAGGCGTCCTTGACGCCGCTGGTGACGGCCTTGAGGTAGATGCCGTCGAAGACGGTGTACGAGGAGAACACCGCCCACATGACCAGCAGGATCGCGCTGGGGACGACCACCACTCCGGTGAGCCGGGACCGGATCGTCGTCGTCGACTTCGCGGGGGACCCGCTGGTGCGCTTCACGGCTCTCCGTCTTCGGCGAGGTCATCGGGCTGGCGTGGGACACGCGCAGCACGCACCGGACGGGTAATCACACCGCCGAGTGAACGACCCCGCAGGGACAAGATCAATCTCACTCAGCGCCGCCAACCGCACGCGGTACGCGAGTCAGCAGCGTAGCGGTTCACCCGAAAGTTGACGTGACCGGTCCGTGTCCTGAGACCCTCCCGCGGGCGCTATCACGGGTGCCCCGGCCGGTCCGGGCGGCCGACTCATACCCCTTTCCGCCCACGCTCACGCGCTGTTCGCGTCCGCTGTACCTGCTGGTCACACCAGGTTCGCCCGTATGGTCTGTCTCTTTGGTCGCCCGATCGGGGAACCTTGCGAACTATCCGTGATCATCTCGGCCATCATCTGGGCCGTGATCACACTTCCGATTTCTTTTCATCTCCCACGTTCGATACAAGACGAAGGACTGTCATGGCGGAAGCCCCTCCCGAACCCACCCCCGAGCTGTTCGCCGCGCTGCGCGAGTTCATCCGCGCCCGGGGTTCCGGATATCTCCAGGACTCCAATGTCACGTCCATAGGCGTCGGCCACCGGGTGCGCGGGGGCAGGCGCACCGACGAGGTGGCCATCCAGTTCACCGTCGGCACCAAGGCGGCGCCGGAGGCACTGGGCGAGCTGGGCACCGAACCGCTGCCCGCGAGCATCACCGTGGCGGGCGTCGAGGTGCTGACAGACGTGCTGGAGCGCTCCTACCGGCCGTCGTTCCGGGTGGTCGGCGAGGCGGCGGCGAACGAGCGCAAGTCGCGGGTCGACCCGGTGCGGCCGGGTGTGAGCATCGGGCACCCGAAGATCACCTGCGGGACGGTCGGGGCGGTGGTCTACGACCGGCAGGACGGGACGCCCTACGTGCTGAGCAACTGGCACGTGCTGAACGGGCCCGACGGCGAGGTCGGGGACGTCGTCGTGCAGCCGGGTCGGCACGACGACAACCGGGTCGACCGCAACCACGTCGGCACCCTGGTGCGGTCGTACCTGGGGATCGCCGGGGACGCGGCGCTGGCGACCGTGACCGGCCGCGGGCTCGACGCGTCGGTCATCGAGCTGGACGTGGCGCCTGCGGAGCTCGGCGAGCCGGAGCTGGGCGACAAAGTGGTCAAGAGCGGCCGCACGACCGGGGTGACGCACGGCGTCGTGCGGCGCGTGGACACCATCGTGAAGCTCGACTACGGCACCGCGGCCGGTGTCGTCGAGGTCGGCTGCTTCGAGATCGGCGTCGACCCGCACCGCAAGCCCCGGGGCGGGGAGATCAGCGAGGGCGGCGACTCGGGCGCGGCGTGGCTGTTCAAGGCGGCGAACGGGCGGCCCGCGAAGGTGCTGGCGGGGCTGCACTTCGCGGGCGAGGGCACCGGGGACCCGGACGAGCACGCGCTGGCGTGCCTGCCGCGGTCGGTGTTCGACAAGCTCGACATCACGCTGCTGCGACCGGAGACCGCGCCGGAGCCCACCGCGGGCTACGACGACGACTTCCTCGGGGTCGCGCTGCCCGTGCCGGAGTTGGACCCGTCGGTGCGCGGCGACGCGTGCCTGCTCGACGGCTCGTCGCGGATCGACTACACGCACTTCTCGCTGGCGCTGAGCACACCGCGCAAGTTCGCGTTCTGGGTCGCGTGGAACATCGACGGCGGCGGCCTGCGGAAGCTGAACCGCAGCGGGATCCCGTTCGTGAAGGACCCGCGGCTGCCCGCGACCGCGCAGGCCGGGGACGAGGTGTACCAGGGCAACCGGCTCGACCGCGGCCACCTGGCGCGGCGCGCGGACCTGCTGTGGGGGACGCCGGAGGAGGCGGCGAAGGCGAACCGGGACTCCTTCTTCTTCACCAACATCACCCCGCAGATGGACGACTTCAACCAGAGCGCCCGGTCCGGGCTGTGGGGTCGGCTGGAGGATGCGCTGTTCGCCGACGTCGAGGTGGACGACCTGCGGGTCAGCGTGTTCGGCGGGCCGCTGTTCGCCGCCGACGACCGGCTCTACCGGGGCGTGCGGCTGCCCCGCGAGTTCTGGAAGGTCATCGCTTCCGTGCAGGACGGCGCGCTGAACGCGAGCGCCTTCCTGCTGACGCAGAACCTCAACCAGTTGGAAAGCCTCGAGTTCGCCGAGTTCCGGGTTTTCCAGGTGCCGATCACGGAATTGGGGTCGCGCGCCTCTTTACAATTCCCGGCCGCGCTGGTATCCGCCGACACCGCGCCGGACCGCCCGGAATCCGCAGGTCAGCGCGAACCACTGGCGGACTTGTCGGAGATCACTTGGAATTGAGCTAAAGCCGGCCCGGGGCTGTCGAAATGGCCCCGGGCCTTACCCCGGCGGGCCGCACCCGAAACACACCCGTGCGCATACCCGGTGCGCTCCCCCCGAACTCGAAGCTTGTGCCAACAAGCCGAAAGTCGAAGGGGAACACCAATGCGCCGCAGCCGGATCACCGCCCTCGCCGCTTCTGTTCTCGCGGTGTCCGCCGTGGTCGCCGCCGCCGCGCCCGGGGCCGTGTCGGCCGCGCCGGAGAAGCTGTACCTGGTCTCCGAGGCGTTCACCTTCGACAACGGCGGCGTCGAGGTCGGTGTCCACGGTGACGCGAACACCGTCTCCGCCGCCAAGACCGCCGACACGGCGTGCACCGACGGCACCTACGCGCTGAAGTCCTGGAAGGTCGGCACGCTGACCTGGCTGTACAACGGCGCGGGCGTCCCGGCCGGCATCTCCTCGACGGCCCTGTCGACCATCACCGCGTCGACCAACTCCGTGGCGAGCGCGCAGAACCGCTGCGGCCTGGCCCCGCTGACCGGCTCGACCTACAAGTACGGCGGCACCACCACCCTCAAGCCCCAGGTCAACTCGAACGGCACCTGCGGCGGCAACGACGGCAAGTCCGTCACCGGCTGGGGCGCCCTCCCGGCGAAGGTGCTGGCCTACACCTGCACCTACTACAACGCCCGCGGCGTCGTGGTCTCCTCCGACACCCTGATCGACAACGTCGCCTACACCTGGTTCACCACCCTCCCGGCGAACTGCTCCGGCGCCAAGTACGACCTGCAGACCACCCTCACCCACGAGCGCCTGCACACCGCGGGCCTGGGCCACGTCGACCAGGTCAAGAACGCCGCGCAGACCATGACCCCGGCCAGCGCGCCGTGCGACACCTCCCGCCGACTGCTCGGCGCGGGCGACTACGCGGGGCTCAAGGCGCTCGCCACCCGCTAAGACTCTCCACCTCCCCACCGCGGCCCCCGGTCATCCTCAGACCGGGGGCCGCACCACGTCCGAGGCCCGCACCGGTCCCAACCGCCGGACTGCCGCCGGAACCTTTCACCCGCTCGGTTGCACGCTGCACCCAAGTCGCAACCGGGAGCGCTCCCAAACCGGGTAAGAGATAGGTGGGAAATCTCCCAACCAAGACTGGTTCGAGCCGAGAGGGACACGTCATGCGTCGGGGTTCGTTTGGGGTTTTGGCTGGTGTTTTGGTTGCCACGGCGTTCGTGGCGGGGGTACCGGGGTCTGAGGGGACCGCGCCGGAGGAAGAACTCCACGTCGTCGGGGAGGCCATCTACGCGGCCGACGTCGATGACGCTCAGTACGCGGGAGCGACGGTGCCGCGCGACGACACCTCGTGCAGCGACAGCAGCTACGCGCTCAAGACCTGGAAGGTCGCGGGAACGTTGAACTGGCTCTACAACGGCGACGGCGTGCCGCCCGCGGTGGCGAGCACCGCGCTCGGGGCCATCACCGCGTCCGGGGACACCGTGGCCAAGGGCGCGAACCGGTGCGGGCTGCCCGCCAGCTTCACCACCGTCTACAAGTACGCGGGCACCACCACGGCCAAGCCGCAGGTGGCCAGCGACCTGACCTGCACCGGCAACGACAACAAGTCCGTCACCGGCTGGGGTTCGCTGCCGCCCAAGGTGCTGGCCTACACCTGCACCTACTTCAACTCCAAGGGCGTCGTCATCGCCACGGACCTGCTGATCGACAACGTGGCCTACACGTGGTTCACCACCAAGCCCGCCACGTGCAGCGGCCAGCTCTACGACCTGGAGACCACGATGACGCACGAGCGGCTGCACACCGCCGGTCTCGCGCACGTCGACCAGACCCGCAACGCCGCGCAGACCATGACCCCGGCCAGCGCGCCGTGCGACACCTCCCGCCGACTGCTCGGCGCGGGTGACTACGCGGGGCTCAAGGCCGCGGGGACCCAGTAGCCGGTTTGACCGTCCCGAGGAAGCGGTCGACGGAGATCTCGATGACCACCCGCTCCGGGTTCGCGCGCGGGGGCCGGTACCGCTCGGTGTAGCGGCGCTCGGCGTCCGCGACGCGCGCGGGGTCGTCGGACACCACGGCGGGGCCCTCGAGCGACGTCCACCTGCGACCGTCCACCTGGCACACCACGGCGCGGCTCCCGGCGGCGACGTTGCGGGCCTTGCGGGAATCCCGTGACGTGATCACGCGGGCGACCCGGGTGACCGGGTCGTAGGTGACGCCGACGGGGACCACGTGCGGCGTGCCGTCCGGCCGCAGGGTCGTGAGGGTCGCCAGGTGGCGCTCGGCGAAGAACAGTTCCAACTCGTCCGACACGGGCGTGAACGCTACCCGCCCCGTCGGTCCCGACCGGATGCCGGGACCGACGGGGCGGGTAGCCGGACGTCAGTCGTCGTCGCCGCCGAAGAAGTCGCCGATGCCCTCGAAGACCTCGCCGAGCACCATGCCGCCGACGATGCCCGCCGCGGCACCGGCGACCACGCCGCCGACACCCGGGCCCTCGTGACCGCCGTGGCCACCGTGCCCGCCGTGGAACCCGTGGCCGTGGCCCGGGTTGTGGCGGGTGCTCGACACCTGGTGCAGCCACTGCTCGATCCGGCCGCGCCAGTCGGTGCGCTCCGCGTCGTGGTGGCTGACGTGGAAGCGGCCGTACGCGTCGCCGCCCTGGCGGAACAGACCGGAGCGGCGGTCGGCCTCCAGCACCACGGCCAGCCCGTGCGGGTCGGTGACGAAGGTCAGCTCGACCTGGCTTAACCCGCCCGCCAGGTGCGGCGGCGGGTAGAACTCGATCTCCTGGAAGAACGGCAGCTGCTGGTGCACGCCGTGGATGCGGCCCGCCTCCAGGTCCGCGGACTTGAACCGGAAACCGAGGTCGCCGAACGCGGCGAGCACCGCGGCCTGCGACCCCAGCGGCACCACGTGCACCGGGTCCTGGTCGCCCTTGTCCACGGCCTTGGCGACCGCCAGCTCGGTGCGCAGCCCCAGCGCCATGCCGTGCAGGTGGCTGCCGAACACCTCGGTCACCGGGGTCTCCCACGGCACCGGGAGCTGGAACGGGATGCTGTGGTGCGCGCCTGCGGGCAGCGCGAACCGGCCCGCGACGACCGCCCGGTCGAACTCGACCGGAGCGGAGCTGTCGTCGCTGCGCTCCACCCGGGTGACCAGTGACAGCGCCACGTAGTCGATGTCCGCGTGCGCCTCGCCGCCGGTCAGGCGGACCTCACCGGTCAGCACGCCGCCCGGGTGCACGCGGGAGTCGGTGAGCACCGTGTCGACGGACGGACCGCCGACCCCCAGCGCCCGCAGCATCTTCTTGAAGACCATCCCTCAGCCCCTTCTCACCCGCGCCCTCGGCGCGGATCTTCCACTGTGGAACTCCGCCCCATCGGACGCCCAAGGGCGGCTTTGGGTTCAGTCAAGCACGGCCAGCGCGTCGATCTCCACCAACAGACCGGGTGGTAGTCCGACGTAAACCGTGGTCCGGGCGGGCTTGGGCTCGCTGAGGAACTCGGCGTACGCCTCGTTCATCTCGGCGAAGTGCGCGACGTCGGTCAGGTAGACCCGGTACATGACCACGTCGGCCTCGGTCGCGCCCGCCTCGGCCAGCACAGCGGAGACGTTGGCCAGCACCTGGCGGGTCTGCTCGGCGACGGTGGTGCCGATGACCTCACCCGTCTCGGGGTGGAACGCCACCTGACCGGCGACCTGGACGATGTTGCCCTTGCGCACCCCGGGCGACAGCGGCACCGCGGGCGGCTTCCCGGCGGGTGTCAACGCGGTCCTAGGCATGTTCTTCCCTCTCTCCAACCGACCCCGACCACCGGCGTCGTGAGTTGTCCACAGGCCCCAAGATCAGGACCCAGGTCTTGTCGCGCCCCTCCGGTAGCATGGAAACCGGGGGCAGGTCTACATCAACACAGCCCAACCTATGGGCCGCCGCGCTCGACGGACAGCGCGAGCATTCGACTGTTGATCGAGGGGTTGCTGGTTCGAGTCAGCGTTCCCCCGCGCGCACGTCCGGAGTCCAGCCGCAGGCGATCGACGCCTTGTCCGCGGCCAGCTTCAGGTCCGGGATCAACGCCATCAGGCCCTCCAGGTCGAGCAGGATCTTCGGCACCGACACCGACACCGCCGCCAGGACCTCCCCGCGCTGCCCCCGCACCGGCGCGGCCACGCAGTGGATGAAGTCCTCGTGCTCGGAGTTGTCCAGCGCGTACCCGCGCGCCTCGACCCGCTCCAGCTCGGCCAGGTACTCCTCCGCCGACGTGATCGTGTTCGCCGTCATCGGCGTGTACGTGATCCCCTCGGCGACCTCCGCCCGCCGGGCGGGCGGGAAGCTGGCCACCAGCACCTTCGCCACCGCCGTGCAGTGCAGCGCGGCGCGCTTGCCGACGCGGGAGTACATGCGGACGTGGTGGCGGCTCTCGTACTTGTCGATGTACACCACCTCCCCGCCCTCGTAGCTGGCCAGGTGCACGGTGTGCCCGGTCAGCTCGTTGAGCTCCCGCAGCGCCGGTTCCGCCGCCTTGCGCACGTCGCGGTCGTCCAGCGCGCGGTTGGCCAGGTCGAACAGGGCCGTCCCCAGCCGGTAGTGGCGCGCGTCGTCGCGCTGCACGAACCGGTGCGACTCCAACGTGCGCAGCAGCCGCAGCACCGTCGTCTTGTGCACACCGGCCGAGACGGCCAACTGGTCCAACGTGCGCGGCCCACCGGCCAGCGCGTCCAGCACGGTCAACGCGCGGTCGAGGCTCTGACTCACCGCGTCACCCCCTGTGCGGTCAGCTTCACCGACGACCACTCCCCCGGATCCGCGTCGAGCAACGCGGACGCGACCTCGACGGGCAGCGGTTCGGCCACGTCGTGGTGGGTGCACAGCACGGTCGCGGCGCGCAGGTGCCCTTCCCGGAGCCGCCGCGACGGCGCGGCGCCCGCCAGCGTCGCGGCCAGGAACCCGGCGGCGAACGCGTCCCCCGCGCCGACCGGCTCCACGACCTCCACCCGCAGCGCGGGTTCGAACACCGGCTCGGCGCCGAGTTCGAGCAGCGTGGCCCCGTCGGCGCCCTGCTTCACCACCACGGTCGACGGTTCCGGCAGCAGTTCCCGGATCCCGGCGGGGGTACCGACCCCCCAGACGGTCTCGGCCTCGTCGGCGCCGACGAGCACGATGTCCGCGCGCCGGGCCAGGTCGCGCAGCACGCCTCGGTCCTGCTCGGCCCACAGCGCCGGGCGCCAGTTCAGGTCGAAGGACACCGCGAACCCGTCGCGCGGCAGGTCGAGCAGCGCCCACAGCAGCGCGCGGCACGACTCCGACAGACCGGCCGTGATGCCGCTGACGTGCACGACGCGCACACCGGTGAGGTCGACCCGGTCGAGCACGTCCGGTCCCATCGCCGACGCCGCCGACCCGCGCCGGTAGTAGCGGACCGGGCTCCCGGCCGCGTCGCTCTCCTTGATGTAGAGGCCCGTCGGCCGAACCGCGTCGAACCGCACCCCCGACACGTCGACCCCGGCGCCCGCGACGGCGGCGACCACCGCGTGGCCGAACGGGTCGTCGCCGAGCGCGCTCACCCACGCCGACGGCACCCCGAGCCGGGCCAGCGTGCAGGCCACGTTCGACTCGGCGCCGCCGACCGTGCGGGTCCACGTCGTGACCTCGTGCGCGGGACCGGGTTCGCCCGGCACGAACAGCACCATCGACTCGCCCATGCAGAGCACCTCGCTGCCCAGCACCCCGGTACCGAGCACCGCAGTGCCCTTGGAGCCCGCGTCCACCCGCACCCACCCTTCGGCAACCGGTGAAATTGACCGGCACCCGCGGAATGCTACACACTGTGTATCACATAGCGCACTTGCCGTTGCGCGACACGCAACAGTCGGGATGGCGAGCAGGCACCGAGAAGGGGGTCACCCGTGTCGGACCGGGCGAGCATCGACCGCGACGCCGTGGCCCGCCTGGCCGGGGAGACGCTCGACTGGCGGTTCAAATCGGTGCCGCACCGGCTGTTCGGCCGGACCGTCGCCGACGCCGTGGCCGCCCGCCCCGGCCTGTTCCGCGACGGGTTCACCGGCCCGATCGTGGCCCTGGACAACGCCGCCGTCGAGCACAACCTGGCCACCATGGCCGCGTGGTCCGCCGAGCGCGGCCTGCTGCTCGCCCCGCACGGCAAGACGACCATGGCCCCCGCGCTGTTCGCCCGGCAGATCGACCACGGCGCGTGGGCGATCACCGCCGCCACCATCGGCCAGCTGCGCGTCTACCGGGCGTTCGGGGTGAGCCGGGTGCTCTTCGGCAACGAGCTGCTCGACCCGGACGGCCTCGCCTGGCTGGCCGCCGAACTGGCCGCCGACCCCGGCTTCGAGTTCGCCTGCTGGGTCGACTCGACGCGCGGCGCCGAGCTGATGACCGAGCACCTGACCGCCGCGGGCGCGACCCGTCCCGTCGACGTGCTCGTCGAGGTCGGCGTGCCCGGCGGGCGGACCGGGGTCCGGGAGGACGCGACCGCGCGCGCCGTGGCCGACGCCGTGGTGGCGAGCCCGGTGCTGCGCCTGGTCGGCGTCGGCGGCTACGAGGGTCCGGCGGGCCACGACTCCAGCGCCGAGTCCCTGCGCGCCGTGGACACCTTCCTCGACCGGGTGCGCGCGACGACGGTCATGCTGCGCGAGCGGTTCGAGACCGACGACGTGATCGTCACCGCCGGTGGCAGCGCCTTCTTCGACCGCGTCGCCGACGCGCTGACCGCGCCGTGGCCGGATGGTCTCCAGGTGTTGCCGGTGCTGCGCAGCGGCGCCTACATCACCCACGACGACGGCTTCTACCGCGGCATCTCCCCGCTCGGCGAGCGGTCCCGACTGGGTTCCGTCCCGCCGCTGCGATCCGCGCTGCGCGCGTGGGCGCAGGTGACGTCGTGCCCCGAGCCCGGTCTGGCGCTGCTGGCCGTGGGCAAGCGGGACGTGCCGTACGACATCGATCTCCCCGAGCCGCAGCTGCTGCGCACCGCCGGGGGGACGCGGTCGCTCAGCGGCGCGCGGATGACCGCGCTCAACGACCAGCACGGCTTCCTCGCCCTGGAGCCGGGTACGCGCGTCGAGGTGGGCGACTGGGTGGGCCTCGGCCTGTCGCACCCGTGCACGGTGTTCGACAAGTGGCAACTGTTGCCGCTCACCGGTACCGACGGGGAGACCGTGGTCGACCTTGTCCGTACCTTCTTCTGACATGACCGCACCCGACTTCCTCTTCCGCGGAGCCACCGTCGTCGACGGCACCGGCTCCCCCGGTTACCGGGCCGACGTCCGGGTCGCCGCCGGGCGCATCGCCGAGATCGACCCCGCGGGTGCCCTGACCGGTGCGTCGACGGTCGTGGACGCCGACGGTCTGGTGCTGGCGCCCGGGTTCATCGATATGCACTCGCACTCGGACCTGCGGCTGCTGGCCGAACCCGACCACCTGGCGAAGGTGTCGCAGGGTGTGACGCTGGAGGTGCTCGGCCAGGACGGCTTGTCGTACGCGCCGGTCGACGACCGCACGCTGGAGGTGCTGCGCGCGCAGCTCGCGGGCTGGAACGGCGATCCCGAGGGGTTCTCCTGGAACTGGCGGGAAGTGGGCTGCTACCTGGGCCGCCTCGACCTGGGCATCGCGGTGAACGCCGCCTACCTGGTGCCGCACGGCACCGTGCGGATGCTGGTGCTGGGCTGGGACGACCGCCCGGCCACGGCCGCGGAGGTCGAGCGGATGCGAGAGATCACCGCGCGGGGGCTGCGCGAGGGCGCCGTCGGCCTGTCCGCCGGGCTGACCTACGCGCCGGGCATGTACGCCGACAACGCCGAGCTGACCGCGCTGTGCGAGGTCGTCGCCGCGCACGACGGGTTCTTCAGCCCGCACCACCGCAGCTACGGCGCGGGCGCGCTGGCGGCGTACCGGGAGATGGTGGAGCTGAGCCTGCGCACCGGCTGCCCGCTGCACCTGGCCCACGCCACCATGAATTTCCCCGTGAACGAGGGCCGCGCGGTCGACCTGCTGGCGCTGCTCGACGACGCGATCGCGCGCGGCGCCGACATCACCCTCGACACGTACCCGTACCTCGCGGGCGCGACCTACCTCTCCGCGCTGCTGCCGAGCTGGGCCGCCGAGGGCGGCGCGGACGCGACCGTGGTCCGGTTGTCCGATGTGGACGGGCGGGCGCGGATCCGGGAGGCGTTGGAGGTCACCGGTTCCGACGGCTGCCACGGCGTGCCCGTGGACTGGGGCACCATCGAGATCAACGGCGTGCGCCGCGACGAGCACCGGCACCTGGTCGGCCGCACGGTCGCCGACTCGGCCGCCGCCGCGGGCGTGGCGCCGTTCGACCTGTTCGCCGACACGCTGGTGGCCGAGCGGCTGGGCACGTCGTGCCTGATGCACGTCGGCCACGAGGACAACGTGCGGGCGATCATGCGCCACCCCGCGCACACCGGCGGCAGCGACGGGCTGCTCGTCGGCGACCGCCCGCACCCGCGGGCCTGGGGCACCTTCCCCCGCTACCTCGGCCACTACGTCCGCGAGTTGGGCGTGCTCAGCGTCGAGGAGTGCGTGGCGCACCTGACCGGGCGCGCCGCGCGCAGGCTGCGGCTGACCGACCGGGGCCTGGTGCGCCCCGGCTACGCCGCGGACCTGGTCCTGTTCGACCCCACCACCATCAGCGACACCGCCACCTACGACCAACCCCGGCAGGCAGCGCGCGGAATCCCGCACGTGCTGGTCAACGGGGTGCCGGTGCTCTCGGACGGCGTCCCCACCGGGGCGCTGCCCGGCCACTCCATCCGACGGGCGGGCGCTTGAATGCCCACCGACGCGGTCGCGTTACCCGACCGGTCGGGGACCGCGGCGCCCAGCCCACCACGACCAGAGCAGGAGCGTGACGTGGTCCAACACAGCACCCTCTACATCGGCACCCTCAGCGGTCAGGGCCTCGGCTACGCCGGGGCGACCGACGACCGCCCCGGCGCGCCCGGCGTCCTCGGCGCCGTGCGCGAGCCGTCGGCGCTGGCGCTCTCGGCCGACCGCCGCACCCTGTACGCGACGTCGGAACTGGTGCCCACCGGCAAGGTGACCGCGATCGACGTCCGGGACCCGCTGGTCCCCCGGGTGCTGAGCACCCGCCCATCCGGCGGCGCGGGCCCGACGCACCTGGCGGTGCACGGCCGGTTCCTGGTGACCGCGCACTACACCGACGGCCGGGTCGCCACCCACCCGCTGGGCACCGACGGCCGCATCGGCGCGATGGCGAGCGTCGTGCGGCACGAGGGCGCGCAGCCGCACGCGCACCAGGTCATCCCCGACCCGACCGGGCAGTGGCTGCTGTCGGTCGACCTGGGGGCCGACGCCGTGTTCGTGCACAAGGTCGACCAGAACTCGGGTGCCATCAGCACCCACTCCAAGCTGACCACCACCCGGGGCACCGGCCCCCGGCACCTGGCGTTCCACCCGGACGGTCGGCGCGTGTTCCTGCTCGGCGAGCAGCGCGCCGTGCTCATCGAGGCGCGCTGGGACGCGACGGCGGGCACGCTCACCGCGGTGTCCGAGACGAGCGTGCTCGGCTCCGGCGCGCCGTCGCCGACCTACCCGGCCGAGGTGCTGGTCAGCCCGGACGGCCGGTTCGTCTACGCCACCACCCGGGGGGAAGACGCGGTCGCGGTGCTGGGGGTAGAGTCCGGCCAACCGAAATTGGTCCAGACCGCTTCGACCGGAGGCGCCTGGCCGAGGCACTGCGCGTTCGCCCGCGACGACCGTTGGCTGTACGTGGCGAACGAGCGGTCGAGCCTGGTCACCATGTTGCCGAGGGACCCGGCGACGGGCCGGCTGGGCACCCCCGAGAAGGCCGCCACCGTCCAGGGCGCCTGCTGGGTGACCGTGCTCGCCCCCTGATCGGGGGAACTTGTGCCGGTTCGGTCGCCGATCTACGATCTGCGGCATTGCGGGCAGTGAAACAGTGGTTGCACATGGCGCAACCAAAGGTGGAAGGGATTCCTGCGGGATGACCGGCTTCGAGACCCTGCTCCCCAGGCCCGTCGCCGCCCGCCCCGCGCCGGGCCGGTACGCGGTGGCCTCGGTCGCGGCGGTGCTCGACCCCGCCACCGTGGCACTGGACCCGGTCGCCGTGCCCGCTCCGGGGGGATACCGGCTTTCCATAGCGGAGAACGGTGTCACCGCCGTCGCGCACGACGCCGCTGGCGCCTTCCACGCCACGCAGACGCTGCGCCAGCTGCTGGGACCAGACGCGTTCCGCGCCGCCGACATCCACGTCGGCGCGTGGACGCTCCCCTGCGGGGAGGTCGAGGACCACCCCAGGTTCGGCTGGCGCGGCGTGCTGCTGGACGTGGCCCGGCACTTCATCCCCAAGGCCGGGGTGCTGCGCTTCCTCGACCTGATGGCCGCGCACAAGCTCAACGTGCTGCACTTCCACCTCACCGACGACCAGGGCTGGCGGCTCGAGGTCCCCGCCTTCCCGAAGCTCACCGAGGTGGGCGCCTGGCGGCACGGCTCGTGGGTCGGCCGCCAGGTGGACGGCGACGAGACCCACGACAACCGCCCGCACGGCGGCTACTACACCACCGCCGACCTGCGGGAGATCGTCGCGTACGCGCGCGCCCGGCAGATCACGGTGGTGCCCGAGGTCGACGTCCCCGGGCACAGCCAGGCCGCCATCGCCGCCTACCCCGAGCTCGGGGTCACCAAGGAGCCGGTGGCGGTCTGGCACGCCTGGGGCGAGAGCAGGTGCGTGCTCGACCCGGCGGAATCCACACTGGACTTCTACCGGACCGTGCTCGACCACGTCGTGGACGTCTTCGACGCCCCGTTCGTGTGCCTCGGCGGCGACGAGGTGCACGCCGACCAGTGGCACGAGTCGGTCGCGGTGAAGCAGCGCGCCGACGAACTCGGCCTGGACTCGGTGGCCGAGCTGCACGGCTGGTTCCTCCGTGAGCTGGCCGAACACCTCGCCGGGCACGGCCGCCGGGTGCTCGGTTGGGACGAGATCCTGGACGCGGGCGAGCTGCCCGACGGCGCGGCCGTCGCCTCCTGGCGGGGTGAGGCCGCAGGTGTGCGGGCGGCGCTCGCGGGGCACGATGTCGTCATGTGCCCGGAGACGAAGGTCTACCTCGACCACCGGCAGTCCGACCACCCGGACGAGCCGGTGCCCGTCGGGTACGTGCGCACCCTCGCCGACGTCCGGGCCTACGAGCCGATCCCGCCCGACCTGCCCGCGAGCGCCCACCACCGGGTGCTCGGCGCGCAGGCCAACCTGTGGTCGGAGCACTTCGACAATCCGCGCCGGGTCGATTACGCTGCCTTCCCCCGGCTCGCCGCCTTCGCCGAGGTGGTCTGGAGTCCACGGGCGGAGACCGACGAGCGGGTCCAGGCGGAGTTCCTGGCGCGGGTGGCCGACCACCACCTGCCCAGGCTCGACGCGCTGGGGGTCGAGTACCGCCCACCGGCGGGTCCCCGGCCATGGCAGCGCAGACCCGGCGTGCCGGGCCGCGCGATCCCGGGCCGGTGAACACCGGTTGGTCCCCACCGAGGAAGCGAGGCAGAACCGGTCCGACAACAAGTCCGACTGGCGCGCGGGGCGCTAGTCGAAAACATTCCGGCCCGACAGAGCCGCCGGGCCGGAAATCCTGCTCACGTGTCCAGCGATTGCGGCGACACGAGGGTCGCAACGAACTTGTAACGGTCGCCCCGGTAAACCGAGCGGACCCATTCCACGGGTCTGCCCTCGGTGTCGAAGGAATGCCGCGAGAGCAGGAGCATGAGCGCGCCAGCCTCGTTTCCGAGCAGCGCCGCCTCCGCCGGGGTGGCCAGCGCGGTCTCGATCGTCTCCTCGGCGTGCCCCAGCTCCACGCCGTAGTGCTCGTAGAGGACGCCGTAGAGCGAGCTGTCGCCCACGTACCGGTCCAGGCCGGGGAACCGGGGCAGCGGCAGCCGCGAGGTCTCGATCGCCATCGGCTCCCCGTCGGCCCGCCGGAGCCTGCGCAGGCGCAGCACGTCGTCGCCGGAGCGGATGCCCAGCAGCGCCGCCAGCTCCGGGTCCGCGGCCCCTATCCGGGCGTCGAGCAGGGAAGACGTCGGTCTGCGGCCGTGCGAGCGCATGTCCTCGGTGTAGGAGGACAGCTGCAACCGCTGGGTCAGCTTGCCCTCCCCCGCGAACGTGCCGCTGCCGTGCACCCGCGTCAGCCTGCCCTCCGCGGTCAGCTCCGCGAGGGCCTTGCGCACGGTCGTGCGGGACACGCCGAACTCGCTGGCCAGTGCCCGCTCACCGGGCAGCGACCCACCGGGGGACACCACCCGCAGCAGCTCCGCGAGCCGCTCCTTGAGTTCCCAGTGCTTCGGCGTTCGAGGCGATTTCTTACCGTTTTCCACGGCATCGCCGGGCAGGTTCTCACCCATGTTGTTCCTTGCTCGCCCATGCGTCGGCGACCCGCGTCGAGACGGACATCTGATGTCACGTTTAAGCATTTATCTTGACAAGCCCGAGAAGTACGGACCACTCTAATCGCAATGGTCTAAACCACTCAAGTCCTTCGCTCCACCCACGTCGGGCGGAGCAGCGTCCGGAAGGAATGCATCACTGTGAGAAGTTGGTCGAAGGCAATGGTCGGGGGGGTCGCGATCGCCCTCGCGGTCTCGGGCTGCGCCGGGTCGGGTGGCGACGCGGGCACCAACACGACCTCCGCCGCCCCGCCCGCGGGCCCCCGCACGCTGACCGTGTGGCTGATGAACGGCTCGGCGCCCAAGACGCTGGTCGAGGCCCTGCACAAGGAGTTCCAGGACTCCCACAAGGACGTCACCGTCAAGTTCGAAGAGCAGCAGTGGAACGGCATCCAGGACAAGCTGACCACCGCGCTGTCCGGTAACGACGCCCCGGACATCATCGAGGTCGGCAACACCCAGGCGCCGAAGTTCGCCAGCGAGGACGTGCTGGAGGACCTGACCGCCAGCGTCAACGACTTCAACGGCGCCAACTGGCTGACCAGCCTCAAGGACTCCGGCAACTGGGACGGCAAGCAGTACGGCATCCCGTTCTACGCCGCCAACCGCGAGGTGCTCTACCGCAAGGACATGTTCGAGGCGGCGGGCATCACCACCCCGCCCACCTCGCGCGCCGAGTGGCTCGAGGCCATCACCAAGCTGAAGGCCAAGTACGGCAGCGACCCGGACTTCCAGCCGCTGTACCTGCCGGGCCAGAACTGGTACGCCCTGCTCTCGTTCATCTACGACGAGGGTGGCGACATCGCCAAGAAGGACGGCACCAAGTTCACCGCCACGCTGGACTCCCCCGAGGCCAAGGCCGGTATCGAGTTCTACAAGCAGCTGCTTGAGGCCTCGGGCACCAAGGCCCCGAAGGACGCCGACGAGCAGACCCCCGAGCAGGCGGGCATCTACGGCGGCGGCAAGGTCGCGATGATGATCGGTCTGCCGTGGGAGGTCGCGACCGCGGCCAAGTCCGACCCGACCATCAAGGACAAGACCTCGGGCTTCCCGATCCCGTCGAAGACCGCGGGCCAGACCGCGCCGGTCTTCCAGGGTGGCTCCAACCTGGCGATCCCGGCCAAGGCCAAGAACAAGGACCTGGCCAAGGACTACCTGAAGCTGATCACCAGCGACAAGTACCAGGCGGACTTCGCCAAGGCGGGCATGATCCCGGGCACCTCCAAGGACGTCTCCGCGCTGCAGTCCGACCCGGTGAACGCCGCGATGGCGAAGGCGTCGACCAACGGCAAGGCCGTCCCGGCCACCCCGGGCTGGGCCACCATCGAGGCCGGTCAGAACCCCCTCAAGGACATGCTGACCGCGTACCTCACCGGTGCCAAGACCCTGGACGCGGCCACGGCTGACGCCAACAAGGCGCTGAACACCGCGTTCTCGGGCTAGATCGGGACACGATGACCTCATCCGTGGACACCGCGCGGTCGGCGGGGGCAACCCCGCCGGCCGCGCGGCCCGGTGCCCGGCGCCGGGCCCGTCGCCCATTGTCCGAAACGGCCGTGCCCTACCTGATGCTGCTGCCCGGCGTGGTCATCATGCTGGGGCTGCTGGCCTGGCCCGCCGTCCAGGTGCTGTTCATCAGCTTCCGCAAGCTCGACCTCGGCGAGCTGGTGCGCGGCAAGGTGACCTGGGTCGGCTTCGACAACTACACCAAGATCCTCTCGGACCCCGAGTTCTGGGAGATCACGCTCCGCACGGTGGTGTTCACCGCCACCGTCGTCGCCGCCACGCTGCTGCTGGGCCTGGGCATCGCGGTGCTGATGCGGCACCTGAGCGGCTGGGTGCGCATCGTGCTGCAGCTGTGCCTGGTGCTGGCCTGGGGTACCCCGATCATCGCGGCCACCACGGTCTTCCAGTGGATGTTCGACCAGGAGTACGGGATCCTCAACAAGACCCTGGTGCTGCTGGGCTTCGACTCCTTCAAGGGGCACTCCTGGTTCGCCAGCGGCGCGAGCACGCTGGCCGTGATCGGTCTGCTGGTGGTGTGGCAGGCGGTCCCGTTCATCGCCTTCACCCTCTACGCGGGTCTGATCAGCACCCCGCGCGACCTGTACGAGGCCGCCGCGATCGACGGCGCGTCCGGCTGGCAGGCCTTCCGCGCGGTCTCCTGGCCCTCGGTGCGCCCGATGCTGGCGCTGGTCACCTTCCTGTCGGTGCTGTGGGACTTCCGGGTCTTCACCCAGGTCTGGGCCATCCGCCAGGGCGGTCCCGACGGCGGCAGCACGACCCTGCCGGTGCTGGGCTACCTCCGGGGCATCGCGGGCAGCCACTTCGGTTCGGGTGCCGCGGTCGCGGTGCTGATGCTGATCGTCCTCGTCGCGGTCACCTGGCGGTACATGCGACTGCTGATCCGCTCACCCGAAACGGAGCTGTAGCGCCATGCTGTTCAAGTCACCCGCGCAGCGCGTGGGGCTCACCGTCTTCGGGCTGCTGGTGGCCGGGTTCTTCCTGTTCCCGGTCTACTGGATGTTCACCACGTCGCTGAAGACGCCCGCCCAGGTGCTCTCGCCCGCCTACGACCTGATCCCGTTGTCGGCGACGCTGAAGAACTTCAGCAACGCGATCAGCATCCCCAACTTCACGACCTTCCTCACCAACAGCCTGATCGTCACCCTCGGCGCGGTCGCGTTCACCCTGGCCGCCGGTCTGCTGGCCGCGGTGCCGCTCGCGCGGATGCGCTTCCGCGGCCGCAAGGGCTTCCTGCTGCTGGTGCTGGTCGCGCAGTTGGCACCGGCGGAGGCGCTGTTCATCCCGCTGTACCTGATCATGCGTGACGCCGACCTGCTCAACTCGCTGCTCGGCCTCGGCCTGATCTACGTCGCCTTCACGCTGCCGTTCACCGCGTGGACGCTGCGCGGCTTCGTCAAGGGCATCCCGATCGACCTGGAAGAAGCCGCGATGGTCGACGGCTGCGGCCGCTGGGGCGTGTTCCGCCGGGTCACGCTGCCGCTGCTGGGCCCCGGCCTGGTGGCCACCTCGGTGTTCAGCTTCATCACCGCGTGGAACGAGTTCCTCTACGCACTGGTGTTCCTGCGCGAGAAGGACAAGCAGACCCTCCCGGTCTGGCTGTCGTCGTTCCGCACCGCGTTCGGCACCGACTGGGGCGCCACCATGGCCGCCTCGATGATCTACGCGGTCCCCGCGCTGATCTTCTTCCTGCTCGTCCAGCGCAAGCTGGTCGCCGGGACCACCGCGGGCGCCGTGAAGGGCTGACGAGCGGGTGGCGACGTCACCAGGCTCGACGCCGCCACCCGCTCGTCTCCCGGTCGCCCACCACGCTCGTGGTGGGCGACCGGGAGACGAAGGCGAAGAGCCGGGCACCCGCAGGGGTGCCCGGCTCTTGTCGTTCGCGGGATGGCCCGCCGAGCGGGCTGTGGTGCGCGGTGAACCCGCGGCCGGGCGAAACGGGAATTCACCACTGTGCCGCCGCGCTCGCCGCCGGACCGCGGCGACACCGCGGTCCGGCGCTCAGGTCACGGCCAGTCGACCTTGGGCGAGCGGTAGAACCCGATCCCCCGGTGCGCCCAGCGCGGCGCCTGCTCGGCCAGCCGCGCCCGGAACGACTCCCAGTCGTGGGTGGACCGCGGCGACCAGCCGATCTCGGCGATCGCGGGCAGTCGGGGGAAGGCCATGTACTCGATGTGGTCGCTGTTCTCCAGCGTCTCCGACCACAGCGGCGCCTCGACCCCGAGCACCTTGGCCTCCGGCAGGCCGTCGACGAAGTCGGCCGGGTCCCAGTCGTACGCGGCGTCGACCTCGACGTAGCCCGCCCACTTCAGGCCCAGCGGCGAGTCCTCGTCGTACTTCATGTCGAGGTACGACTTGTTCGCGGGCGACATGATGATCTTGTCGACGCGGTCCAGGGCGGACCGGACCAGGGCGTCCGCGGTGTTGTCCGGCGCGGCGGGGTTGCCCCAGTACTGGCCCACCACGGACGTCGCGGACTCGACCTTGAGGAACTCGTGCCAGGCCACGACCTGCTTGCCGGTCGCCTGGGCGATGGGCAGCACGCGGTCGAAGAACCTGATGAAGTCCGCGTCCGGGGTCTGCAGCGCCTCGTCGCCGCCGAGGTGCAGGTACGGGCCGGGGGTCAGCTCCGCCACCTCGGTGAGGACGTCCTCGACGAACCGGTACGTGACGTCGCTGTCGATGTCGAGGCAGCTGAAGCCCACCTCGATGCCCGTGTACGGCTCGCGCGCCACGCCGTCGGGGTTCAGCTCCGGGTAGGCCGCGAGCGCCGCGTTGGTGTGCCCCGGCAGGTCGATCTCCGGCACGACCGTGATGTGCCGCGACGCCGCGTAGGAGACCAGGTCGCGGTACTGCGCCTTGGTGTAGGAGCCGCCCGGGCCGTCGCCGACCTCGGTGCCGCCGTGGGTGGTCAGCCGGGGCCAGCGCTCGATCTCGATCCGCCAGCCCTGGTCGTCGGTGAGGTGCAGGTGCAGGTGGTTGACCTTGTACAGCGCGATCTGGTCGATGTAGCGCTTGACCTGCTCCGGCGTGAAGAAGTGCCGGGTGACGTCGAGCATCGCGCCGCGGTAGGCGAACCGCGGGTAGTCCACGACGCGCCCGCCCTCGACCGGCCACGGCCCGGGCTGCGCGGTGGCGCTCTCGACCTCCGCGGGCAACAGCTGGCGCAGCGTCTGCACGCCCGCGAACAGCCCCGCCGCCGTGTTGGCCCGCAGGTCGACGCCCGCGGTGCCGACGTCCAGCCGGTAGCCCTCGGCGCCGAGTTCGGCGCCGACGTCCCCGAGTTCCAGGGAGATGCCCGCTGCCCCGCCACCGCGCACCACGGGTAGCGCGTACCCGGTCGACGGCCGCAGGACGCCCGCGAGGTACTCGCCGACCTCCTCGGCGCCGCCACCGACCCGGATGACCGCCTCAGCGGTGAGCTCGAAGTCGGCGCCGCGATCGGGTTCGACCGACACGGGGGCCGGGATCACCCTGGTCATGCGCGACTCCTCGGCACGGCGGGCAGGCGGGACGCGGGGCAACTGGACACACAATCCTCCGATGGTCGGCACCATAGGTATAGACCAGTAGTTGTTCAGACCACAAGGGTGGACGGGCGGCCCCTGGTCGCCCACAACGATCTCCGACGCCGCGCGACCCGGCCACCGGAGCACCCGGTGGCGTGGCGGGCGAGATAACCGTCCGTGGCGCGCTATCGCGCGTTTCGCCGAACCGGGGTTATCTTGTGCCCGGGATGGGCAGATTCTACCATCCTTGCGGTTGCCGCCAGTGAGACTTCTGTTGCGTGACACGCAATGCACGGGAAAGGACGGGACATGAGTTGAGCGCTCGCGTCGCTGCGCCACCCCGCGCGGCGACGGTCGACCCGACCGGCGGGACCACCCGGGTCGACGAACCGGCGGCACCGACTCACACCCCGCCACCCCGGGCGCGGTCGACCGCGACCCGGTCGCGATATTGGTCTACACCGATCCGGCCACCACGCGCGCGGATCCGCGTTTCCCACCCCGGTCCCGGGGCGGCGGCACGGATCGACGCGCCTGGGGCGTCCCGCGGATCGGCGGCCGCCGAACTGGCAACACCGCACCACGAATCGCGGTGTGGACTTGTTCGGCTACTCCGTTAGAGTGACACCTGTGGTCTAGACCTTGTCCCAAACAATTGGTCTGGACCACGGTAGACAGTGTTATCCCTGCTCCCCTTCGAGGTGAACAATTGTCCAGGTTCAGATGGCATCTGGTCGCGGCGGCGGTCGCCGCGACCGCTGTCACGATCGGCGTCGTGGCCGCACCCGCCAGTGGTGCGGCGTCCCCCACGGCCGAGTTCAAGAAGACCCAGGACTGGGGCTCCGGCTGGACCGGTCAGGTCACCGTCAAGAACGGTGGTTCGACCACGCTCTCCGGCTGGACCGTCGAGTTCGACCTGCCCTCGGGAACCAGCATCCCGTCGGCGTGGGAAGCCCAGATGACCAAGACGGGCGACCACTACAAGTTCGTGAACCTGTCCTGGAACGGCAACATCGCCGCGGGCGCCTCGGCGTCCTTCGGCTTCAACGGTTCCGGGTCGGGCTCGCCGACGGGCTGCAAGCTCAACGGCGCGGCGTGTGAGGGCGGCACCCCGCCCACCAGCACGACGACCACCACGACGACTTCGACTTCGACCACGAAGCCGACCAGCACCACCACCACGCCCACCAGCACGACGACGACCACCACGACCACCACTGGTCCGACCACTCCGCCCCCGCCCGGGTCGAAGCTCGTCGGTTACTTCATCCAGTGGGGCGTCTACGGTCGCAACTTCCACGTGAAGAACGTCGACACCAGCGGTTCCGCGGCGAAGCTGACGCACATCAACTACGCGTTCGGCAACGTCCAGAACGGCCAGTGCACCATCGGTGACTCCTACGCCGACTACGACAAGGCCTACACCGCCGCCGACAGCGTCGACGGCGTGGCCGACAACTGGGACCAGCCGCTGCGGGGCAACTTCAACCAGCTGCGCAAGCTGAAGAAGAAGTACCCGAACCTGAAGGTCCTCTGGTCCTTCGGTGGCTGGACCTGGTCCGGCGGCTTCGGCCAGGCGGCGAAGAACCCGGCCGCGTTCGCCGACTCCTGCTACAAGCTGGTCGAGGACCCCCGTTGGGCCGATGTGTTCGACGGCATCGACATCGACTGGGAGTACCCGAACGCCTGCGGTCTGACCTGCGACACCAGCGGTCCGGACTCGCTCAAGGCGGTCACCTCGGCGCTGCGCGCCAAGTTCGGCGCGGGCAACCTGATCTCCGCGGCCATCTCGGCCGACGGTGAGGACGGCGGCAAGCTCGACCTGGCCGACTACGCGGGCGCGGCCCAGTCCCTGGACTGGATCATGCCCATGACCTACGACTTCTTCGGCGCGTGGGACACCAAGGGCCCGACCAACCCGCACTCGCCGCTGACCTCGTACCCCGGTATCCCGAAGGACAAGTGGACCACCGAGGGCGCTGTCGCCAAGCTGAAGTCGAAGGGCGTCCCGACGAGCAAGATCCTGCTGGGCGTCGGCTTCTACGGCCGCGGCTGGACCGGCGTCACCCAGGCCACCCCCGGTGGCACGGCGACCGGTGCCGCCCCGGGCACCTACGAGGCCGGTTTCGAGGACTACAAGGTCCTCAAGACCCGCTGCCCCTCCACCGGCACCATCGGTGGCACCGCGTACGCGTTCTGCGGTGGCAACTGGTGGGGCTACGACACCCCGGCGACCATCGCGGGCAAGCGCAACTGGGCCAACTCGCAGGGTCTCGGCGGCACCTTCTTCTGGGAGCTGTCCGGTGACACCAGCAACGGCGAGCTGATCTCCGCGCTGCGCGGCTAGTCTCCGGCTGGGACGGGCCGGATGTGGGCGGCTGCTCGGGTCAACCCCGGGCAGCCGCTCAGCCCGTTACAGCCGCGTGTGGCCCGCCAGACCGCCCGCCGTCGTCCTTCGGCGGCGGGCGGCACGGGCATTCCTATTCGGACTTATCATCCGCACTGTCCACACACGACAGTGCGCACGCGGAGGTGCCACGTGGACGTGGACGACGGGGACGCGGGACTGGAACTGGTACACCTGCTGCGCCGGATCACCGGCAGACTCGACCTGATGGGCTCGGAGTTCGCCGCGGCCAACGGGCTGCACCCCACGGATTTGCGGGCGCTGGTGCACCTGCTCGACGCCCGCCGCGAGGAGATCCCGGCGACCCCGGGCTGGCTCAGCGGCAAGCTCGCGCTCAACTCGGCCTCGGTCACCGCACTGGTGGACCGGCTGGTCCGCGCGGGCTACGTCCGGCGGACCAGGGACAACCGGGACCGCAGACGGGTGCTGCTCACCGTCCAGGACGAGGCGGTCCGCCTCGGCTGGGCGTTCTTCGGCGGGATCACCCGCGACATGGTCTCGGCCATGCGCGAGTTCGACGGCGCGGAACTGGCCGTGGCCCGCCGCTTCCTGGAGCGGATGCACGACGTGGTCCGCGCCGACAAGCCGTCGGACCCGGTGGTGCGGTTGCTGCCGCTGGACGAGGCGACGACCGAGCGGCTGCTCACGGTCGCCGTGCACGAGGCCAGACCGGCGGACGTGATGCCGCCCGCGCGGGCCGAGTGGACGCCCGACACCTGGACCCCGGCGACGGAGAACGCCTTCCGGGAGTTCCACCGCTCGCACTTCCACGGTGCGAACGGGACCGTGATGTACGCGGTCGAGGCGGAGGGCAGCCTCACCGGGATGATCCGGATGGCCCGGATCTCCCCGGACGAGGCGGAGACGGGCATGTGGCTGGGCCGGTCGGCCCGGGGCAAGGGCATCGGCACGGCGGCGCTGCGCGCGCTGCTGGCCGAGGCCGCGGCGGCCGGGGTCCGCACGATCGTGGCGGACACCAGTACCGGCAACGCCGCGGCGCTGGGCGCGTTACGTACCTGCGGAGCGACACTGACCCACCATGGTGACGATGTTCGAGCAGAGCTGCCTATCGGCTAGCGGAACGGTTCCCCCCAACCCATAGCGAGCGTCGCCTCCCGCGGCGCTCGCTTCTTTGTGCCCTCTGAACAGGCAGGACGAGTTTTTCTCGAAAAGTTCGGGCGGCCGTGTCGAGAACCGCCCACCCGGCTCCGTCCCCGGGGTGCGAGCGGCCAGAATGGGGTCGCACCGGAGCGAGGAGTTCGTCAGATGGCCAAGTACCTGCTGCTCAAGCACTACCGCGGCGCCCCTGCGGCGGTCAACGACGTCCCCATGGACCAGTGGACGCCCGAGGAGGTCACCGCGCACATCAAGTACATGAACGACTTCGCCGACCGGCTGGAGGGCAGCGGCGAGTTCGTCGACGGCCGGGCGCTGGCCCCCGAGGGCACGTTCGTCCGCTACGACGGGGAGGGCCGCCCGCCGATCACCGACGGCCCGTTCGCCGAGACCAAGGACCTCATCGCGGGTTGGATGATCATCGACGTGGACAGCTACGAGCGCGCCGTCGAGCTGGCGGGCGAGCTCTCCGCCGCGCCGGGGGCGGGTGGTCGGCCGATCCACGAGTGGCTGGAGCTGCGCCCGCTGTACGGCGAGGCGCCGACGGTGACCGAGTAGCCGTGCGCGTGGAGGTGCTGCGGGAGCTGGTGCCCGCGGTGATCGGCGTCCTCGTCCGTCGCGGAGCGGGTTTCGCGGCGGCCGAGGACGCCGTGCAGGAGGCGGTGATCAAGGCACTGGAGACCTGGCCCGCCGATCCGCCGCGCGACCCCAAGGGGTGGCTGGTCACGGCGGCGTGGCACCGGTTCGTCGACGCCACCCGGGCGGACGCCGCGCGCCGCAGGCGGGAGGACCTGGTCGAGGACGAGCCCGCGGCCGGGGACGCCACCGACGTGGACGACACGCTCCAGCTGTACTTCCTGTGCGCGCACCCGTCGCTGACGCCGTCGTCCGCCGTCGCGCTCACCCTCCGCGCGGTGGGTGGCCTGACCACCCGCCAGATCGCCCAGGCGTACCTGGTGCCGGAGGCGACGATGGCGCAGCGGATCAGCCGCGCCAAGCGCACCGTCTCCGGCGTCCGGTTCGACCGGCCCGGTGACGTGGCGACCGTGCTGCGGGTGCTGTACCTGGTGTTCAACGAGGGCTACTCCGGTGACGTCGACCTGGCCGCCGAGGCCATCCGGCTCACCCGGCAGCTCGCCGCCGCCGTCGACCACCCGGAGGTGGCGGGGCTGCTGGCGCTGATGCTGCTGCACCACGCCCGGCGGGCGTCGCGGACCGCGGCGGACGGCAGCCTGGTCCCGCTGGCCGCGCAGGACCGCGGCCGGTGGGACACCCGGGCGGTCGCCGAGGGGGTGGCGGTCCTCCAGGCGGCGTTGGCGCGCGACCGGTTGGGCGAGTTCCAGGCGCAGGCGGCGATCGCGGCGCTGCACGCGGACGCGCTCGTCGCGGCGGAAACCGACTGGGTGCAGATCGTGGAGTGGTACGACGAGCTGATCCGGTTCACGGACAACCCGGTGGTGCGGCTCAACCGCGCGGTGGCCGTCGGGGAGGCGGACGGGGCCCGGGCGGGTCTGGCCGCGCTGGCGGCGTTGGACGACTCGCTCCCCCGGTACGCGGCGGTGGCGGCGCACCTGCGCGAGCGGGACGGTGATCTGGACGCGGCGGCCCGGTTGTACGCGGAGGCGGCGGCGAAGGCGCCGAACCTGGCGGAGCGCGACCACCTGACCCGGCAGGCCGCGCGCCTCAATTCGCGGAGCCGGTGATGTGCCTTTCCGCGTCGGAAGGCCTGGAAATGGCGATAGCCCCCTCACCGAAGTGAGGGGGCTATCGCGAAAATGAGTCCGGCGGCGTCCTACTCTCCCACACCCTCACGAGTGCAGTACCATCGGCGCTGGTGGGCTTAGCTTCCGGGTTCGGGATGGGACCGGGCGTTTCCCCACCGCTATGACCGCCGTAACACTATGAAACACATCATCAACCTCGACCCCACCACACACCGGACACAGGGTCTGGGGGGTGGGGGTGGTTGGTGTCTCAGACACCGTACAGTGGATGCGTAGCCTCTTCGTTGTAAGCCCTCGGCCTATTAGTACCAGTCAACTCCACCCCTCACGAGGCTTCCATCTCTGGCCTATCAACCCAGTGGTCTAGCTGGGGGCCTTAACCCATCAAGTGGGCGGGAGACCTCATCTTGGAACGAGCTTCCCGCTTAGATGCCTTCAGCGGTTATCCCTTCCGAACGTAGCCAACCAGCCATGCCCCTGGCGGGACAACTGGCACACCAGAGGTTCGTCCGTCCCGGTCCTCTCGTACTAGGGACAGCCTTCCTCAAGTCTCCAACGCGCGCGGCGGATAGGGACCGAACTGTCTCACGACGTTCTAAACCCAGCTCGCGTACCGCTTTAATGGGCGAACAGCCCAACCCTTGGGACCTACTCCGGCCCCAGGATGCGACGAGCCGACATCGAGGTGCCAAACCATGCCGTCGATATGGACTCTTGGGCAAGATCAGCCTGTTATCCCCGGGGTACCTTTTATCCGTTGAGCGACACCGCTTCCACCAGCCAGTGCCGGATCACTAGTCCCGACTTTCGTCCCTGCTCGACCTGTCAGTCTCACAGTCAAGCCCCCTTGTGCACTTGCACTCAACACCTGATTGCCAACCAGGCTGAGGGAACCTTTGGGCGCCTCCGTTACCCTTTGGGAGGCAACCGCCCCAGTTAAACTACCCACCAGGCACTGTCCCTGAACCGGATCACGGTCCGAGGTTAGACACTCAGTACGATCAGAGTGGTATTTCAACAACGACTCCACACCCACTGGCGTGAGCGCTTCACAGTCTCCCACCTATCCTACACAAACCGAACCAAGCACCAATACCAAGCTATAGTAAAGGTCCCGGGGTCTTTCCGTCCTGCCGCGCGTAACGAGCATCTTTACTCGTAGTGCAATTTCGCCGGGCCTGTGGTTGAGACAGTCGAGAAGTCGTTACGCCATTCGTGCAGGTCGGAACTTACCCGACAAGGAATTTCGCTACCTTAGGATGGTTATAGTTACCACCGCCGTTTACTGGCGCTTAAATTCTGAGCTTCGCCCCGAAGAGCTAACCCGTCCTCTTAACGTTCCAGCACCGGGCAGGCGTCAGTCCGTATACATCGTCTTGCGACTTCGCACGGACCTGTGTTTTTAGTAAACAGTCGCTTCTCGCTGGTCTCTGCGGCCACCCAGCCCTAGCCCGCAACGGAGCTTCAAGCCAGACGGCCCCCCTTCTCCCGAAGTTACGGGGGCATTTTGCCGAGTTCCTTAACCACAGTTCACCCGAACGCCTCGGTATTCTCTACCTGACCACCTGTGTCGGTTTGGGGTACGGGCCGCACGGACACTCGCTAGAGGCTTTTCTCGGCAGCATGGGATCACTCTACTTCGCCTCACTCGGCTACGCATCACGCCTCACCCTCATGAGCGACGGATTTGCCTATCGCTCGGGCCACACGCTTACACCAGACACCAACTGCTGGCGGAGCTACCCTCCTGCGTCACCCCATCGCTTGGCTACTACCGGATCAGATCCCGCGCTCAGATGATTCAGTCCGAAGACATCCACACCCTTGGGCGGTTAGTATCACCGGCCTCACCAGGGACGCGTCCACACGGGTACGGGAATATCAACCCGTTGTCCATCGACTACGCCTGTCGGCCTCGCCTTAGGTCCCGACTTACCCTGGGCGGAACAGCCTGGCCCAGGAACCCTTGGTCATTCGGCGGACGAGATTCTCACTCGCCTATCGCTACTCATGCCTGCATTCTCACTCGCACAGCCTCCACCACTGGATCACTCCGCGGCTTCCACGGCTGCACGACGCTCCCCTACCCACCCACACCACTGCACCACACCTCAAGGGCATGGTGGATGTCTTGTGTGAGTGACACAGCTTCGGCGGTGCGCTTCAGCCCCGCTACATTGTCGGCGCAGGACCACTTGACCAGTGAGCTATTACGCACTCTTTCAAGGGTGGCTGCTTCTAAGCCAACCTCCTGGTTGTCTGGGCGACCCCACATCCTTTCCCACTTAGCGCACACTTAGGGGCCTTAGCTGGTGTTCTGGGCTGTTTCCCTCTCGACTACGAACCTTATCGCCCGCAGTCTCACTGCCGCGCTCTCACACCCCGGTATTCGGAGTTTGGTTGATTTCGGTAAGCTTGTAGGCCCCCTAGACCATCCAGTGCTCTACCCCCGAGGTGAAACACACGACGCTGCACCTAAATGCATTTCGGGGAGAACCAGCTATCACGGAGTTTGATTGGCCTTTCACCCCTACCCACAGCTCATCCCCCAGGTTTTCAACCCTGGTGGGTTCGGGCCTCCACGACGTCTTACCGTCGCTTCACCCTGGCCATGGGTAGATCACTCCGCTTCGGGTCTAGACCACGCGACTCAACCGCCCTCTTCGGACTCGCTTTCGCTACGGCTACCCCACACGGGTTAACCTCGCCACGCAGCACTAACTCGCAGGCTCATTCTTCAAAAGGCACGCCATCACCCCTCAAGGCTCTGACGGCTTGTAGGCACACGGTTTCAGGTACTCTTTCACTCCCCTCCCGGGGTACTTTTCATCTTTCCCTCACGGTACTAGTCCGCTATCGGTCATCAGGAAGTATTCAGGCTTAGCGGGTGGTCCCGCCAGATTCACAGCGAATTTCACGAGTACGCTGCTACTTGGGAACACTCTCCAGAGACCACATGTTTTCGCTTACGGGGCTCTCACCCTCTACGGCCGCCCGTTCCAAGACGTTCACCTAACACATGGTTTTCTTACTCTGCGCCAGTCCGGCAGAACCGACCGAAAGGTCCCACGACCCCGCCACCGCAACCCCTGCCGGGTATCACACGACGACGGTTTAGCCTCTTCCGCTTTCGCTCGCCACTACTCACGGAATCACGGTTGTTTTCTCTTCCTACGGGTACTGAGATGTTTCACTTCCCCGCGTTCCCCCCCAACACCCTATATATTCAGGTGCGGGTGACACCACATGACTGGTGCCGGGTTTCCCCATTCGGACATCCTCGGATCACAGCTCGGTTGACAGCTCCCCGAGGCATTTCGCAGTCTCCCACGTCCTTCATCGGCCCCTGATGCCTAGACATCCACCGTATGCCCTTACACACTTACAACAAAGATGCTCGCATCCACTGTACAGTTCTCAAACACCAACCAGGAAACCCAGGCACCACTTCGACCACCAGCCCGTGAACACTCACGGCGATGTGGCCGAGGCCCAGGCCCTGACACTGAGCAAACCCTCACGGGTGTTGTCTCAGGACCCAACAGTGTACCGACACACTCACCACTCACCACCATCGACCATCCGCGTTCCACGCATCCCCCCCGAAGAGAAGAGCAGTACTGGCAGCCCTGACCGACACCGAGGAGCGTTCGCTCGTCCAGTAGTTCCACAGCATATGAGCGCCACCCACCAGGCATTCGCTGGCAGCGTGGTCTCCCACCCAGGCGAACCCGAATGACAGGTGCTCCTTAGAAAGGAGGTGATCCAGCCGCACCTTCCGGTACGGCTACCTTGTTACGACTTCGTCCCAATCGCCAGTCCCACCTTCGACCACTCCCCCCCTTGCGGGTTGGGCCATGGGCTTCGGGTGTTACCGACTTTCGTGACGTGACGGGCGGTGTGTACAAGGCCCGGGAACGTATTCACCGCAGCGTTGCTGATCTGCGATTACTAGCGACTCCGACTTCACGGGGTCGAGTTGCAGACCCCGATCCGAACTGAGACCGGCTTTAAGGGATTCGCTCCACCTCACGGTCTCGCAGCCCTCTGTACCGGCCATTGTAGCATGTGTGAAGCCCTGGACATAAGGGGCATGATGACTTGACGTCATCCCCACCTTCCTCCGAGTTGACCCCGGCAGTCTCCCATGAGTCCCCGCCATTACGCGCTGGCAACATGGAACGAGGGTTGCGCTCGTTGCGGGACTTAACCCAACATCTCACGACACGAGCTGACGACAGCCATGCACCACCTGTACACCGACCACAAGGGGGCCGATATCTCTACCGGTTTCCAGTGCATGTCAAGCCCAGGTAAGGTTCTTCGCGTTGCATCGAATTAATCCACATGCTCCGCCGCTTGTGCGGGCCCCCGTCAATTCCTTTGAGTTTTAGCCTTGCGGCCGTACTCCCCAGGCGGGGTGCTTAATGCGTTAGCTACGGCACGGAAACCGTGGAATGGTCCCCACACCTAGCACCCACCGTTTACGGCGTGGACTACCAGGGTATCTAATCCTGTTCGCTCCCCACGCTTTCGCTCCTCAGCGTCAGTATCGGCCCAGAGACCCGCCTTCGCCACCGGTGTTCCTCCTGATATCTGCGCATTTCACCGCTACACCAGGAATTCCAGTCTCCCCTACCGAACTCAAGTCTGCCCGTATCGACCGCAGGCCCACAGTTAAGCTGCAGGTTTTCACGGCCGACGCGACAAACCGCCTACGAGCTCTTTACGCCCAATAATTCCGGACAACGCTCGCACCCTACGTATTACCGCGGCTGCTGGCACGTAGTTAGCCGGTGCTTCTTCTGCAGGTACCGTCACTTGCGCTTCGTCCCTGCTGAAAGAGGTTTACAACCCGAAGGCCGTCATCCCTCACGCGGCGTCGCTGCATCAGGCTTGCGCCCATTGTGCAATATTCCCCACTGCTGCCTCCCGTAGGAGTCTGGGCCGTGTCTCAGTCCCAGTGTGGCCGGTCGCCCTCTCAGGCCGGCTACCCGTCGTCGCCTTGGTAGGCCACTACCCCACCAACAAGCTGATAGGCCGCGGGTTCATCCCATACCGCCGGAACTTTCCACCCCCCACCATGCGGTGGAGAGTCATATCCGGTATTAGACCTCGTTTCCAAGGCTTATCCCAGAGTATAGGGCAGATTACCCACGTGTTACTCACCCGTTCGCCGCTCGTGTACCCCGAAGGGCCTTACCGCTCGACTTGCATGTGTTAAGCACGCCGCCAGCGTTCGTCCTGAGCCAGGATCAAACTCTCCAAAGATGATTTAGAGTGTTGCCTGACAAACAGACACCAAAACTGGCATCAATTCATCTCAAAGGAACCCACATCGGGGTTCTATCATTCAAGCTCTACTGGCTTAAATCGGCACACTGTTGAGTTCTCAAACAACACACGCTCATCGTACTCGACCGCCGGAAGGGCGACCTCATCCGAGGCTGGTTACTCGCTAAGTTCTTATGTCTCGCTCTGGCCCGGTTTTCCCGGCCCGTTCCGCTGACAGGAAGAAAGTTACACGGGTGCCAACCCGGGATCAAATCGGGGGTGCACTCGCGCACAATTCCAGGCAAAAACCGTTGCGGCACAACGGTTCCACGCGGGAGGTCCGCACACCGCCGTCGATGGTCGCACAACGGCCGTGAACGCGCCCGACGAACGGGTTTCCGCTGATCAAACCCCCTATCGACACCCCGTCCGTTCACTTAGCCGACCCGCGACACCTGGGAAAGTCAATCCCTGTGATCGCGGTCACTATTCCGTGGGAATGAACTACGCACCGAGTACCCCTAGTCACGGGATGCCACCCACCGGTGGGCACCCCGCTTCACCCTGCGGCAGGTTCGACGTCGTCGCCGTCCCTTCGGCGTGGCCAACCGCGTGGCAACCATCCGGGTGCGGCCCGCTGTCCCGGCGGGCCGCGGAACAACCAGGAGAACCCCATGCAACGACGGACTCTCGCGCTCGTCGCGGCCAACGCCCTGGTGGGCGCCGCCGTGGTGCTCGGCGTGGCCGCCCCCGCGAACGCCGCGCAGGACAGCGCGGCGCTGGTCACCAACCTGACCTACAGCGACAGCGGTGCCAGCCAGTACGCCTCGGAGATCGCCCAAGCCGCGTCCATCTGGAACTCGGCGGCGCCGAACGTGCGCATCACCAAGGCGACGGCCGGTCAGCGGGTCAACATCCGCATCGTGTCGGACCCGGGCTGGCCGCAGGCGCAGCTCGGCCCGGTGCGCTCCAGCCAGACGCTGCAGATCTGGTTCGGCAAGCAGGCGGTGGACCAGGGGTACAACAAGGTCCGGATCATCACCCACGAGATGGGCCACACCCTGGGCCTGCCGGACCGCCGCACCGGCCTGTGCTCGGACCTGATGTCCGGCAGCTCGGCCCCGGTGAGCTGCGCCAACGCCCAGCCCAGCAGCGCCGAGCGGTCCCAGGTCCAGCGCAACTACGCCAACGGCCTGGCCCAGCAGGAGGCCCCCTTGACGGTCATCATCAAGGACGCCGCCTAACCCACCCCCCGCGGCGGTCGGCCCCTCCGGGGACCGGCCGCCGCGGTCTTTCCGCACCCGGGGGCCATCCACATACCCCTCCCTCGGCGCTCCACTCCCCGGACCTCGCGCCAACCACCGCTCACGCCCTCCCCTGGCTCCGCACCGCCCGCCTGTGGGCCCGGCCCGACGGACCGGAAGTCCGTCAGAGAGACTGGGGGCCAGTGCCCGCCCTCTCGACCTGGAGCGTTTTGATGCCGCAAGGGACCGTCCGTTGGTTCGACGTCGAACGGGGTTTCGGCTTCCTCGCCCCCGAGGACGGCTCGCCGGACGTGTTCGTGCACGCCTCCGAGATCGTCGAGGACGGCGGCGCGAAAGTGCTCCGCGAGGGTCAGGCCGTCGTGTTCGAGGTCGGCGAGAACGACCGCGGGCCCCAGGCGCTGCGCGTTCGCGTCACCGCCGACGCGGCCACCGGCAGCGCCGTTGGCCTGCTCGGCACCATCAACTGGTACGAGCCGGGCAAGGGGTACGGCTTCGCGTCGCCGGACGGCGGCGGCGCCGACATCTTCGTGCACAGCTCCGCCATCGTGACCGGCGGCGTGGTCACCGAGGGGCAGCGGGTGGCCTTCCTGATCGTCGACGGTGAGCGCGGTCCGCAGGCCGGGTACGTGATCCCGCTGGCAGCGGGGGCAGGCTCACCCGCCGCGGCCGGTATCGGGGACGGTGCCGACGGCACGGTGGCCTGGTACGACGAGGACAAGGGCTTCGGCTTCATCAACCCCGACTCCGGCGCCGGGGACGTCTTCGTCCACGCCCGCGCCCTGGCCGAAGGGCTGACGTGGCTCGCGGAGGGCGACCGCGTCGCCTACGAGGTGACCAGCGGCGACAAGGGCCCACAGGCCCGCGACGTGCACCTGGTCCGGGGCGCCGAACCCCAGACACCGCCCCGGCGGCCGGCACCCGCCACGACCGCGGGACCCGCCACGCGGGACGTGCCCGCACGAGGCGGCGAGGGCGTCGTCGCGCGCTACGACGGCGACCGCGGCTTCGGGTTCATCACCCCGGACGCGGGCGGCGACGACCTCTTCGCCCACGTGTCCGTGATCATGGGGTCGGAGCCGCTGCGGAAGGGTGACCGGGTCCGGTACGCGGTGCGTCAGAGCGACCGGGGCCCGCAGGCCGACCGCGTCGAACGCCTCTGAAGCGGCGGCCCCACCGATGGCTGATCACTTCCCGGCGAAAAGACCTTCGCGTGGGCTCGGCGCGAAGGGTGAGGTCAGCGGCGTCGAGGAGTAGGCGGGCGCGCTGCCGGGGCCACGGAGTGCCCTCGCTCAAGTGCGGGTTCGGTGGTAGCCCCTGCTCAGGCGCCACGTGAACCGGCACACCCGCCGGACGCACCGCGAGGAACTTCGAGCTCGGTTGAACCGGGGCGGGCCCCGGGCCGTGTGGGAGTCAACCGATTCCCCAGGAGGCCCCCGTGAACCGCAGGTCCGCCCTCGCCGTCTCCCTGCTCGCCGCCGGCGCCGTGCTCACCGCCTGCGGTGACGCGCAGCTCCCCGGTACCGCCGACGTCAAGCCCGCCAGCGTCCAGGTCGGTGGCGACGCCAAGGCGGTCGACTCCGTCGCCACGGCCCTGACCGACGCCATCCGGGCCATGCCCTCGCCCGAGTTCGGGAAGTTGGTGGTCGACGGCGACGGCCGCACCATCTACCGCTTCGACAAGGACACCGCCAAACCCCCGACCACCAACTGCACCGGCGACTGCGCCGCCGCCTGGCCGCCCGTCCTGGTCGACGACCCCGCCGCCGTCCAGGCCACCGGGGTCGACGCCACGCTGCTCGGCACCGTCGAGCGGCCCGAGGGCGGCAAGCAGCTGACCATCGCGGGCTGGCCCGCCTACCGCTACGCCAAGGACACCGCTCCCGGCGACGTCAAGGGGCAGGGCGCGGGCGGCAACTGGTTCGCGTTCACCCCCGAGGGCAAGAAGGCCGCGGCGGCGAAGTCGGGCACGGTCGGGGTCGCGGTGATGAAGGTCGGCAAGCTCGGGCAGATCGTCACCGACCGGGAGGGCATGACGCTCTACCGCTTCGACAAGGACTCCGCCAAGCCGCCGACCACCAACTGCAAGGGCGACTGCGCGAAGAAGTGGCCGCCGGTCCTGGTCCCGGACGGCGCGAAGGTCGAGGGGCTGGACTCGCTGGGCACCGTGGACCGCGGGGACGGGACCCGCCAGCTGACCGTCGGGGGTTGGCCGGTTTACCGCTTCGCCGAGGACAAGGTTCCTTGCGACACCAAGGGTCAGGGTGTCGGGGGCACCTGGTTCGCGCTCAACGACACCGGCGCGAAGGTGGGCGCCTGACCGGAGGAGGGAGACGGCGGGTGCGTCCATCCACAGGGGACGTACCCGCCGCCCTCGTCGTCACAGGGTTTTCGCCACCAGCGTCAGCACGTCGTAGCGGGCGACGCTGACGCCGTCCTGGTTGCGGACGTCGGCGTCCCACCGGACCTCGCCGTAGTGGGCGTTCTCCCGCGGGGTGATCTGCTTGGCCGTCAGCGTGACGGTGATCGAGTCACCGGGGTGGACCGGGGTGGTGAAGCGCAGGTTCTCCAGCCCGTAGTTGGCCAGCACGGGCCCGGGTTCCGGGGAGACGAACAGGCCCGCGGCCAGCGAGATGATCAGGTAGCCGTGCGCGACGATGCCGCCGAAGAACTCGTTGGCCGCCGCCGCTTCCGGGTTGGTGTGGGCGTAGAAGGTGTCGCCGGTGAACTCGGAGAAGTGGTCGACGTCGGCCTGGTGCACCACGCGCGGCCCGGCGGTGACGCTGTCGCCGACGCGGAGTTCGGCGAGGCTCTTGCGGAACGGGTGCACACTCGTGTCGGCGACCGGCGCGCCCGCGGTCCACTCCCCCGTGACCTTGGCCAGCACCTTGGGGCTGCCCTGCACCGCGGTGCGCTGCAGGTGGTGCAGGACCGCCCGGATACCGCCGAGTTCCTCGCCGCCGCCCGCGCGGCCGGGGCCGCCGTGCACGAGGTTGGGCAGGGGGGAGCCGTGGCCGGTGGACTCGCCCGCGTCGTCCGCGTCGAGCACCAGCAGCCGCCCGTGCCAGGGGGCGAGGCCGCCGACGACCTCGGCGGCGAAGTCGGCGTCGCCGGTGACGATCGACCCGGTGAGGCTGCCGAGGCCGCGCGCGGCGAGGTCGATCACCTCGTCGGTGGTCTCGTACGGCATGAGGGTGCTGACCGGCCCGAACGCCTCCACCTCGTGCGGCTCGGCCCGGTCGCCGTCGGCGCGCAGCAGGATCGGGGACAGGAAGGCGCCGCGCTCGGCGTCGGCGTCGACGACGTCCACGCGGGTCGGGTCGCCGTGGACGACGTCCCCGGCGTCGGTGAGCGCCTTGAGCGCGCGGCGGACCTCTTCGCGCTGTTCGAGACCGGCGAGCGAGCCCATCCGCACGTCGGGGTTGGCCGGGTTGCCGACGGTGACCTTGCGCAGGCGGGCGACCACGGCCTCGGTGACGGGGTCGGCGAGCGCGGCGGGGACGAAGGCGCGGCGGATGGCGGTGCACTTCTGGCCCGCCTTGACCGTCATCTCGTTGACCAGCTGCTTGACGAACAGGTCGAACTCGGCGGTGCCGGGACCGGCGTCGGGTCCGAGGATGGAGCAGTTGAGCGAGTCCGCCTCGGCGTTGAAGCGGACGGCGTGGCGCACGACGGTCTCGTGCACGCGGAGCTTGCGGGCGGTGGCGGCGGACCCGGTGAAGGAGACCAGGTCCTGCGGGGTGAGGTGGTCGAGCAGGTCGCCCGCGCTGCCGCACACCAGCTGCACGCTGCCCTCCGGCAGCAGCCCGGTGCCGATGATCAGCTCGACCAGCTTCTCGGTGACGTACGCCGTGGGGCTGGCGGGCTTGACCAGGCTGGGCACGCCCGCGAGGAACGCGGGGGCGAACTTCTCCAGCGGCCCCCAGACCGGGAAGTTGAAGGCGTTGATCTGCACGGCGACACCGCGCAGCGGCACGGCGACGTGCCTGCCGACGAAGGTGCCGCCCTTGCCCAGCGGCTCGACCGGCCCCTCGGGCAGGACCTTGGCGTTGGGCAGTTCGCGGCGGCCCTTGCCGCTGTAGGCGAACAGGACGCCGATGCCGCCGTCGACGTCGACGAGCGAGTCGCGGCGGGTGGCGCCGGTGCGGGTGGACAGCGCGTAGAGCTCGTCCTTGGCGTCGGTCAACCGCAGGGCGAGTTCCTTGAGCAGCGCGGCCCGTTGGTGGAAGGTGAGTTCGCGCAGCGCGGGACCGCCGACCCGGCGGCCGTGGTCGAGCGCGGCGGCCATGTCCACCCCGGCCGAGGAGATCCGGGCGATCTCGGCGCCGGTGACCGCGTCGTGCAGCGGTGCGCCCTCGGTGTCGGGGGTGTGCCAGTGGCCGCGGACGTAGCTGCGCAGCAACGCCATGGGGGTTCGCCCTCCTAGAGGCTCGCTCGGGCGCGGCCGCGTTGCCGCCCCACCTGAGGATGTTAGTGCCGCCCGACCCTGGCCACGCGCGCGCGAAACCGATAAAGCAATTCAGGGCAATCCGGGGGTCGTCGTTACCATTTACCACGCCCGCGGAGTGGGAATGTTATGGCGACAGGACACTCTTGCGAATCGCGACATTTGGGTGAAAAAGTGGGTTCTCGACGGCGTGACCGCCTCGGTGCTCACGGTTGCCAGGACTAGCTGACCTGGGGTTTCTCCGGGCTCCGCGGTGCGCGCGTTGTCGTTTTTCCGCATGGGCCGACCATGCGGTCTTCCCGATTCACCCCTGCCGCGGCTTCGGCCGCAGAATCGAGAAAAAGTATGAAGATGACCAAGCTCGCCGTCGCTGTCGCCGGCGTGGCGGCGGCCATGGTCGCCGTCGCCCCCTCCGTGCTCGCCGCCGAGTCGGCGCCGGGTTCGGGGCAGTCCCCCGCGATCATCGGCGGCGGCACGGCCAGCAACGCCCCGTGGGCGGCGCGGCTGTTCGCCAACGGCCAGCAGTCCTGCACCGCGACCATCATCGCGCCGCAGTACGTGCTGACCGCCAAGCACTGCGTGGCCAGCGGCACGATCAGCTTCCGGATCGGCAGCCTCGACCAGACGACCGGTGGCACCACCGCGAACGCCTCGCAGATCTACCGGCACTCGGCCTCCGACCTGGCCATCGCCCGGCTCGACCGCAGCGTGTCGGCGACCTACTCGCCGCTGGGCACCACCGCGGACGCGCGCGCGGGGCAGCAGGTCCAGGTCTACGGCTGGGGTGCGACCTGCACCAACCAGTCGGAGATCAACTGCCAGTCGCGCTACCTGAAGGTCGCGACCGTGCAGGTCAGCTCCACCAACGCGCGGGACGCCTACAACGGTGTCGCGATCCAGGCCCGCCGGGTCAACGGCATCACCGCCGGTGGCGACTCCGGTGGCCCGATGTTCGGCAACGGCCGCCAGATCGGCGTCGCGTCCACCAGCGACCGGTCGAGCGTGACCAACTACACCAGCGTCGGCCAGTACCGCAGCTGGATCCAGAGCATCGCGGGTGTCTGAGTTCTGACTGTCGCTGAGGACGGTGGAGCGGGTCGTGGCGGCTTTCGCCACGACCCGCTTTCCGCTCATGGGCAGGTGTTGAGCATGCGGGTCAGCTCGGCGAGCTCGGCGTCGTCGACCGAGAGCTTGTACTTGGTCTTGACCGCGACGTAGGCGGTGGCGTAGTCGCACCAGTACTCGCGGGCCGGGCGCCACTTGCCCGGGTCCCCGTCGCTCTTCTGCGTGTTGGACCGCGCGGAGACGGCGATGAGGTTGGCCGGGTCGTTGTAGTAGTCGGTGCGCTGCTGGCGGGTCCAGTCACGTGCCCCGGAGCGGTTGGCCTCCGCGATCGGGACTATGTGGTCGATCTGGAGGTCCTTGGGGTCCTTGGACTTGACCCCGTCGTAGTGACTGGTCCAGCAGGACTCCTTGGGGCAGGACGGCCTGCACTGCGAGTCGACCGCCTCACCGTCACCGTCCCGGATGAGGACGCGTTCGCGGGTGTTGCACTTGGACGCGGAGTCCTCGCGCCAGTCACCCCAGTCGTCGCGGTCGTAGTGGGCACCGGTGTCCTCGGGCCGCGGTTGACCGAGCGCCGCCAGCGCCTCGGCGTGCGGACCACCGATCGCGGGCCCGGGGACGTCCGCCCCGCTCGAGCCGCCACCGGCCCCGCTGTTGATGTCGACCTTGCACCCGGCCAGCGGCAGCACGGCGAGCAGGGCGATGGCCGGGACGAGCCGTCGGGAAGCCATGTTCTCTCCCTTATGCATGAACTACTGCATAGACTCTCCTGATCATCACTCGTTCGTGGGACCCACGCCGGACGAGGGCGGGAGACCGCGCCCACAGACAGCAATGGCCCCCTACCGACCGGGCGGTGGAAAGGGGGCCATTCGGAGTAGCGGGCCTTCGTCTCGAGCAGGATCGCCGCTAGTCGATCCCCAGCAGCCGCGCGCGCAGGAGCCGGGCAACTGCCAGTGCTCGGCCACTCGTGGGGCGTCCCACCGAGAGATGGCGCCTCGGCCAGGTCACAGCGAGCAGGCCGAGCGGATCGGTTCGCCCGGCCTGTCGCTCTTCCGGCCCGATCAGCCGTGATCCGCGGTGGTCAGTGTTCGACCGCTTTCTCCGCGCCCGCGCCCGTCAGGGCCCGGACCTCCATCTCCGCGTACTTCGGGCCGCTGCGCTCCTTCGACAGCACCGTCCCCAGCCACCCCAGCAGGAACGCCAGCGGGATCGACACGATGCCCGGGTTCTCCAGCGGGAACCAGTGGAAGTCCACCCCGGAGATCATCGACGGGGTCGACGCCGTCGACGGTTTGCCCGACACGGCCGGGGAGAACACGATCAGCACGATGCTGATCGCGAGGCCGCCGTAGGTGCTCCACAACGCGCCCTGGGTGTTGAAGCGCTTCCAGAACAGCGAGTACAGGATGGTCGGGAGGTTCGCCGACGCCGCGACGGCGAAGGCGAGTGCCACCAGGAACGCGACGTTCTGCCCGTTCGCGACGATGCCGCCGACGATGGCCACGATCCCGATCACGACCGCGGTGATCCGGGCGACCCGGACCTCCGCGTTCTTGTCCGACAACTCGCCCTTCTTGATGACGTTGGCGTAGATGTCGTGCGCGAACGACGCCGACGCCGTGATCGTCAACCCGGCCACCACCGCGAGGATGGTGGCGAAGGCGACGGCCGCGATCAGTCCCAGCAGGACCGGGCCGCCCAGGGCCTGGGCCAGCAGCGGCGCCGCCGAGTTGCCCTTGCCCGGCGCGGCGCGGATCGCGTCCGGGCCGACGATCGCCCCGGCGCCGTAGCCCAGGACCAGGGTGAACAGGTAGAAGATGCCGATCAGCCAGATCGCCCAGACCACCGAGCGGCGGGCTTCCTTGGCCGTGGGGACGGTGTAGAAGCGCATCAGGATGTGCGGCAGGCCCGCCGTCCCGAGCACCAGGGCGAGGCCGAGCGAGAGGAAGTCGAGCTTGCTGGTGCCGGTGGCCCCGTACTGCAGGCCCGGTTCCAGCACCTTCGCGCCCGCCTTGGTGTTCGCGTCGACCGCGCCGCCGAGCAGCTCCGAGAGGTTGAAGCCGAAGCGGGCCAGTACCCAGATGGTCATGGCCAGCGCACCGGTGATCAGCAGCGCGGCCTTGATGATCTGGACCCAGGTGGTGCCCTTCATGCCGCCGACCAGCACGTAGACGATCATGATGACGCCGACCACGGCGATCACCACGGCCTGCCCGGCCTTGTTGGTGACGCCGAGCAGCAGCGCGACCAGGCCACCCGCGCCCGCCATCTGCGCCAGCAGGTAGAAGAACGACACGACCAGCGTCGAGGTGGCGGCGGCGGCGCGCACCGGCCGCTGCCGCATCCGGAACGCCAGCACGTCGCCCATCGTGTACTTGCCGGTGTTGCGCAGCAGTTCCGCGACCAGCAGCAGGGCCACCAACCAGGCGACCAGGAAGCCGATCGAGTACAGGAAGCCGTCGTAGCCGTTGAGCGCGATGGCGCCCGCGATGCCCAGGAACGAGGCGGCGGACAGGTAGTCGCCGGAGATCGCCACGCCGTTCTGCGGGCCGGTGAAGCTGCGGCCCGCGGCGTAGTAGTCGGCGGCGGTCTTGGTGTTGCGGCTCGCCCGGAACACCACCACCAGCGTGATGAGCACGAAGGCGGCGAAGATGCCGATGTTGAGGGCGGGGTTGTTGCCGGTGACCCCGGCGGCGATCGGGCTCACCGGTCACCACCTTCCACGGTCTCGCGGATGCGGGTGGCCAGCGGGTCGAGCTTGCGGTCGGCGTAGCGCACGTACCGGCTCGTGATCACGAAGGTGGAGACGAACTGCAGCAGTCCGAGCAGCAGCCCGACGTTGAGGTTGCCGACCAGCCGGGTCGCCATGAACCCGTGGGCGTAGTCGGCGAGCAGGACGTAGACCAGGTACCACACCAGGAACAGCACGGTCATCGGGAACACGAAGCGGCGTAACCGCCTGCGCAGCTCGACGAACTCCGCGCTGGCGTGTACCTCCTCCCAGGTGTCCTCCCGGATCTCGCGATCCGTCGGGTCCGGGGCCTTGGCAGTGCCCATCCGACGCCTCCTCTCCAGCGGCAGGGGTGTTCCGCGTCACGTTAGGGAGGAGATGCTCGCCGTCGGGGGATCAGCGGCTCAATCGACGGATGATGCGACGAACGGCGGACGAGCGGCGCGCCGACCAGGACGAGTGGCCCAGGTCACGCCCGCGGTCGCGGGTGGGCACCGACGTGCGGCGTTCCACCAGGTGCAGCCGCAACATCGCGGCCGACGACCAGGCAGGCGGACGGCCCAGCAGTGATACCGCCACCATGGTGCCGAAGGCCAGCGGGACGGACCAGGGCGCGGGCTGCGCCACCAGTATGGCCAACCAGCCGGACACCGGCGGCCCGAACAGCGTCGCCACGATCGCGCCCGCCGTGCCGAGCAACCCGGCGGCGACCCCGGCGATGGCGCCGGGCGCGGTCAGCCGGGGCCACCAGATGCCGAGCACCAGCAGCGGGCAGAACGTCGACGCGGCCACGGTGAAGCCCCACGTGACCAGCACACCCGCGTCCAGCCGGGCCGACGGCAGCGCCAGCAGCACGACCGCCGCCGCCGCGGCGACGACGGTGAACCGCAGCCGGGCCAGCCCGCCGGGCACCAGGTCGTGCGAGATCGCGCCCGCCACGACCAGCAGCAGCCCGAGCGAGGTGGCCAGGAACGCGGCGAAGGCGCCCGCGGTCAGCAGGGTGGTGAACACCGTGCCCGCCGCTCCGCTGTCCACTTGCGACGGCAGGGCGACGACGGCGGTGTCGGTGGCGCCGGAGAGGTAGAGCTGCGGCACCAGGACCTTGGCGAGGGTGCCGTAGACGCCGGGGAAGAGGTAGAAGACGCCGAGCAGGCCGACGGTGATCGCGGCGGTGCGGCGCGCGGCGCGGCCGTCGGGGCTGGTGTGGAAGCGCATGAGCACGTGCGGCAGGCCCATGGTGCCGAGCATGGTGGCCAGCAGCACGGCCCAGGTGCCCAGCAGCGGGTGGCCCGCGTCCTGCAGGTCGAGCAGCGGCCGCTGCCAGTCCGGTCCGCCGGGGGCCGCTCCCCCGCGCACACCGGGCACGGGCGCCCCCGCCGGGAAGACGAGGGTGTCGCCGTCCTCGACGCGGAACTCGCCGGGCGGGATGGTGAAGACCCGGCCGTCGGAGGCGCGGACGGTGGTGGGCTCGTGGACCTCCAGCGTGACCTCGAGTCCGAAGTCGACCGGGGTGTCGCGGGCGAAGTGGGTGAACTCGACCGGGTGCACGGCCTCGTGCCGCACCGCGGGCCCGGCGGAGAGCAGCAGCCAGATGGCCGGGACGATGAACAGCACCAGCTTGAAGCAGAACTGGAAGGCCTGCACGTACGTCGCCGCGCGCATCCCGCCAACGGCCAGGGTCACGCTGACCACGACCGCCGCGATCACCACGCCCACCCAGTACGGTCCGCCGCTGACCACGCTGAGCACCAGGCCCGCGGTGCGGAACTGCGGCACCAGGTAGAGGCCTGCGATCACCAGCACGGTCACCGCGGCGAGCTTGCGCAGCGGGGTCGAGGCGAGCCGGGCCTCGGCGAAGTCGGGGACGGTGACCGCGCCGGAGCGGCGCATCGGGGCGGCGACCAGGACCAGCATCGCCACGTAGCCCGCGGTGAACCCGACCGGGTACCACAGCGCGCCCACGCCGTCCTTGACGACGAGCCCGGCCACGCCGAGGAACGACGCCGCCGACAGGTACTCCCCCGACACCGCCGCCGAGTTCAGCAGCGGCGACACCCGGCGGGAGGCGACCAGGAAGTCCGAGGTCGTGCGCATGGCCGCGACCCCGCGCAGGCCCACCAGCAGCGTCACCAGCACGACCGGGGCGACGGCGAAGAACGCGATCACCCGCCGGGTCCCGGGGTGCCCGGCTCGGAGTCGTCCTCCACGCGCTCGGCCCGGCGCAGGTGCCAGTGCGCGATGGCGACCATGGCCGGGAACGGGACCGCGACGAGCGCGACCCACGACACCGGCACGCCGAGCACCCGCGCGTGGTCGAGCCACGGCGCCAGGCTCAGCACGACCGGCAGCCCCAGCAGCAGCACCGACAGCGCGCCCAGCGCCACGGCCGCGCGGGAGCGCTGCGCGTGGAAGACGCGCACGGCCTCGTGCACCTCGGCCGGGTCGAGCGTCGGCGGGCGCCACGCGGTGCGGTGCCTGCGGCGGGCGTGCGCGAGGCGGGTCTGCGGGCTGGTGACGGCGACGCGGCGGTGCGGGCTCACCGCTTGCCCAACTCGCCGCGCTGGGCCGCGCGCAGCAGCCGTTCCCGCAGTTCGCGGGCGTGCCTGCGGCTGACCGGCACGTCGCCGAGGTCGGTGTGCGCGAGCATGCCGCCGACGGAGTCGCTGCGCAGCTCGCGCACCGCGTCCAGGGCGACCAGGAAGCCGCGGTGCACGCGGGCGAAACCGGAGCCTTCCCAGTACTCCTGCAACCGGGAGATCGGCATCCGCACCAGGTGCACGCCCGCGGTGGTGTGCAGGCGCACGTAGTCGCCGTGCGCCTCGGCGAACTTGACGTCGCCGCGCCGCACGTAGCGGGTGCGGCCGTCGGACTCGACCGGCAGCGCGGGCATGGCGTCGGGGCTCGCGGCCTCGGGTTCGGCGGCGGCCTTGCGGGACTCGGCGATCCGGGTGACCCGGGCCAGCGCCTCGGCCAGCCGCTCGGCGCGGACCGGCTTGAGCAGGTAGTCGACGGCGCCGATGCCGTAGGCGGTGACCGCGTGGCCGTCGAACGCGGTGACGAACACGATCACCGGCGGCTCGGTCAGCTTGGCCAGCAGCGAGGCGAGTTCCAGGCCGGTGAGGCCCGGCATGGAGATGTCGAGGAAGACCGCGTCGAACCGCTCGGCCTGCAGGATCCGCAGCGCGCTGACCGCGTCGCCCGCCGCGCGCACCTCGGCCACGCCCGGGGCGTCGCGCAGCAGCCTGCACAGCTCCTCGAGCGCGGCGCGCACGTCGTCGACCGCGAGAACCCGGACCCCGTTCACGGCACCACCCCCGGTGCGAACATCGGCATCCGGACGACCATCCGGGTGCCCGCGTCCCGCTCGGTCTCCACCACCAGCCCGTACCAGGGGCCGTAGACGGTGCGCAGCCGCCGGTCGACGTTGGCCAGGCCGACGCTCTCGGCCGGGCCCTTGCCCGCGAGGATCGCCTCGGCGCGCGCGGGCGCCATGCCGACGCCGTCGTCCTCGACGGTGATGACGCAGTCGCTGCCCTGGGCCTCGCCGCTCACCTGCACCAGCCCGCCGCCGGGGCGCGGCTCGACGCCGTGCCGCACGGCGTTCTCGACCAGGGGTTGCAGCACCAGGTAGGGGATGGCGACGGCGAGCACCTCGGGGGCCACGCGCACCTGGACGCGCAGCCGGTCGCCCAGCACCGCGCGCTGCAGTGCCAGGTAGGTCTCGATCGCGTGGAACTCCTCGGCCACAGTGGTGTATTCGCCGTGGCTGGCCAGGCTGTATCGGTTGTAGTCGGCGAAATCGAGCATCAGTTCGTGCGAGCGGTCCGGGTCGGAGTGCACGAGCGAGGCGATGACGGTGAGCGCGTTGTAGACGAAGTGCGGCGAGATCTCGGCGCGCAGGGCCCGCAGCTCGGCCTGCGCGGCGTACTCGGCGGAGGCCTCCAGCCGGGCCCGTTCGAGGGCGGCGACCATCCAGTCGGCCACCTCCCGGATGGCCCCGGACCGGGTGCGGCCCGCGACGACGAGGACGCCCGCGAGTTCGTCGTGCACGTGCAGCGGGACGGCGGTGAGCGGTGGTCGACCCGCGCGGGTCTCGGTGTGCAGGGCGAGGTCGAGCAGGGCGAGCCAGCGGGTGCCCCGGGGGACGGCGCCGGACCAGGTGGCGGTGCCCGCGAGGTCGACGACCCCGACGGCGTCGGCGCCGAGCAGCGCCCGCACCCGCCGGGCGGCGGCGCGGACACCGGGCCCGGCCAGGCCGTCGGCCAGGTCCTCGCCGATGCGCCGGGCCATGGCCAGCACGGCGGTGGGGTCGCGCCGGGCGGTCTTGGACGACCGGAAGCCGAGGCGCGCGCCCCCATCCGACGGCGCGTCCCCCTCCGACATCTCGTTCGACCGCGGCATCCGCACAGTCCCTTCGGCGGCTGCCCGCATCGTAGGCCGCGACCACACGAAGGGGTGAAGGTAGTGGACGCCCACCACGGGCGGTCATGCGGTGGCCCGGTGGGCGTCGTCCGATCAGGGTCTGGCGGTGCGGATGGGGGTGAGGATCCCGGTCATCGCGGCGAGCCGGGCATTGGCCCGGCGGCGGAGCAGGCGCCCGAAGTCCGCGGGCACGGCGGATCGCCCGACCAGCTCACCCGCCGCCTGGTACACCACGGCCGTGACCACGTCGGCGGCCACCGTGGGGTGCGCGAGGGCCAGCGCCTGCCGGACGGCGTCGGCGGTCTCGTTGACCGCGCTCGAGGGGGGAGTAGGCATTGGTCCAGCATGCCGGATCGGTAAAGTCGCCCGGTTGCCGTAACGGGACGCGCCGAACATCGTTCCGATGTCCCGCAACCCCAGGCAATCCCCGGTGCGGACGGGCGCAGGCCCCCTCGGGGGCGCACTGTCCTTTCCGGACTGACGGGACGGACTTCACTCGATCGGACGCCCCCGGAGCGGTGACCACACCCGCGGAACCTGACGAAGTCCACGATCCGGAACACGTGCTGAACCAGCGCTTCCCCGGCCCGCTCCCCTTCCTTAGGCCCCACTCCCCGCACTCCCGCACAACACCTTCCGCCGCACCACGTCCCCTGCACCTCTCGGGCGGATCCTCCGCCCCTCCCCTCCCGCATCCGGGACCTCTACGCCCGCGAGGGGTCGCCCGCCAAGGGGAACCCCTTGTTGTGACTCCACTTCGCGGTGCCGGGCGAGGGAAGCGGGTGACGTCCTCCTGTGGACAACTCCGGACGCGTGTGGGGAAGCAGCGGGAACCCGCCGTCAGCAAAGGCCTGCGCTGCGGAACCCCGGCTCGCACGAACAGCCAGGCAACACCCGTCGCCACGAGCCTCACACAGCAATGGAGCGGATTCGGCAGCCCCGACCACAACATGTGGATCGCATACCGCGCCACCACCGGGTGACAATCGCCTCGACATCGCCTACGCCGCCACCCCAAGGCAGCCAACCCGCCCACGCAGCCAGCACCCCGGCTATTTCACCGCCCCGGCCCCCAAAAGACAGCCCCCGCCCACCTCGGGGGACAGCCCTGCTCCATTGTCGCCGAGCCAGGTGCTGGGCTCTCTGTGGGAGTTGCGGTCGTCGAGAGATCGTCGGCCGCGGGAATGCACTGTTCGAGCACGCCGGCCAACAATGGTGTCATCGCCGCGATCACCCGACTGATCGTCGGCTGTGACACCTCGAACGCTTCCGCCAACTCCGCTTGCACTCGATTCCGCCGCAAGTACGCCAACGTGACCACTACGGACCGATGTAAAACCAGAACCGGCGGCCACCGGCGAATCGATTCGCTGGTGGCTTCGTGGATCAAAGCGCACAATTCCTCGACACGGCCTCGGGTGAGGCCGGTGATATGACACATGAAGGCGGTCCGTTTTTGAGAGTGATGTGCGGTAACTGAATTCTCCCAAACGGGCCGCCACCTCTTACTTTCGGATACTCACCCCGGGGTTGTGAATAAGCCTCTGTGGACAACTCCGAGTTATGTGAAGGAAAGCGAGAATCGGCCATCAGGCCACGGCGGGTTGATCTTCACTGGCGAACTGCGTCCGGTACAGCTCGGCGTACCGCCCACCGGCCGCCAGCAGTTCCTCGTGTCCGCCGCGCTCCACCACCTGGCCCGCTTCCACGACCAGGATCAGGTCCGCCGCGCGGATCGTGGACAGCCGGTGGGCGATGACCAGGGCCGTTCGGCCCTCCAGCGCCTCCGCGAGCGCCGCCTGCACCGCCGCCTCCGAGGTGGAGTCCAGGTGGGCCGTGGCCTCGTCGAGGATCACCACTCGGGGGCGGGCCAGCAGGAGTCGGGCGATGGTGAGGCGCTGGCGTTCACCGCCGGAGAGCCGGTAGCCGCGTTCACCGACGACGGTGTCCAGGCCGTCCGGCAGCGACCGGACCAGGTCTTCGAGCCGGGCGCGGCGCAGCGCGTCCCACACCTCGGCCTCGGCGGCCTCGGGGCGGGCCAGCAGCAGGTTGGCCCGGATCGTGTCGTGGAACAGGTGCCCGTCCTGGGTGACCATGCCGAGCGCGTCCCGAATGGACTCCGACGTCAGCTCCCGCACGTCCACACCGGACAGCCGCACCGCACCCGTGTCCACGTCGTAGAGCCGGGGGGTGAGCTGGGCGATCGTCGACTTGCCCGCGCCGGACGACCCGACCAGCGCGACCAGCTGCCCCGGCTCGGCGCGGAACGACACGTCGCGCAGGACCTCGACGCCGCCGCGCGTGTCCAGCGTCGCGACCTCCTCCAACGACGCCAGCGACACCTTGTCCGCCGACGGGTACGCGAAGCCCACCCCGTCGAACTCCACCGACACCGGCCCGTCCGGCACCGCCCGCGCGTCCGGCGCGTCGCTGATCAGCGGCGGCAGGTCCAGCACCTCGAACACCCGCTCGAAGCTGACCAGCGCGCTCATCGCCTCCACCCGGGCGCCCGCGAGCGCGGTCAGCGGCGAGTAGAGCCTGGTCAGCAGCAGCGCCAGGGACACGACCGCGCCCGGCTCCAGCGCGTCGGTGATCGCCAGGTAGCCGCCGAGCCCGTAGACCAGAGCCAGGGCCAGCGCCGACACCAGGGTCAGCGCGGTGACGAACACCCACTGCACCATCGCCGAGCGCACGCCGATGTCGCGCACCCGCCCGGCGCGCAGCGCGAACTCTCGCGACTCCTGCGCGGGCCGCCCGAACAGCTTGACCAGCGTCGCGCCCGGCGCGGAGAACCGCTCGGTCATCTGCGTGCTCATCGCCGCGTTGTGCTCGGCCGCCTCCCGCTGCAGCCCGGCCAGCCGCGCGCCCATGCGCCGCGCGGGGATGACGAACACCGGCAGCAGCACCAGCGCCAGCAGCGTCACCTGCCACGAGATGCCGATCATCACGACCAGCGTCAGGGTGAGCGTGACCAGGTTGCCGACGATCCCGGACAGGACGTCGCTGAAGGCCCGTTGCGCCCCGATGACGTCGTGCCCGAGCCTGCTGACCAGCGCCCCGGTGCGGGTGCGGGTGAAGAACGCGACGGGCATCCGCTGCACGTGGTCGAACACGCGGGTGCGCAGGTCGAGGATCAGGCTCTCGCCGATGCTCGCCGACAGGAACCGGCTGACCAGGCCGAACCCGGCCTCGAGGACGGCGGCGACGGCGATGACCGCGGCCAGGCCGATCACCACCCCCGGTGATGATCGCTGGACTATCGCGTCGACCACCCACCCGGCGAGCACGGGCGTGGCCACGGCCAACGCCGACAGCACCACGCTGACCAGCAGGAACCGCACGATGCGGGATCGGTGCGGGCGGGCGAAGACCAGGATCCGACGCAGCGTCGCGCGGGTGAGCGTCCGCTGGTCCTGCTGGGCGTGCATGGTGCGGTAGAGCGTGCTCCACGCGGTCATGTTCATGTCCATCGGTGACTCCTGCCGTCGGGGGTGCGCGGGCGACAGTAGGAGCTAAGGCGAACTGGAGGTCAAGTCGATTTGTACGATTCCCGTCGTGATCACTCCCCTTCGCGACTTCGGTGCGGGCGTCGGCCTGCTGGCCCGCGGCTTCCGGCTGGTCCTCAGCGACCGCCGCCTGCTGGTGCGGGGCGCGCTGCCCGCCCTGGTGACCAGCGTCCTGCTCTTCGCCGCGCTCATCGGCCTGGCGTTCTCGGTCGGCGACCTGGTCGCCTGGGCGACCCCCTTCGCCGACGACTGGGCGGCGCTGTGGCGGACGCTGCTGCGCGTGAGCGTGGGCATCTCGGTCGTGGTGGGCGCGATCGCGCTGTCGCAGGTGCTGTTCTGCGCGCTGACGCTGATCGTCGGCGGTCCGTTCTACGAGAGCATCGCCGAGGAGGTCGAGGACCGGGAGCTCGGCGGTGTGCCGTCGGCCCAGGAGATCGGCTGGGGGCGGGCCGCGTGGATCGGGCTGCGCGACGCGGTGCTGCTGGTCGTGCGGGGGCTGCTGTGGGCCGTCGTGCTGTTCGCGGCCGGGTTCATCCCGGTGGTGGGGCAGACGGTGGTGCCGGTGCTGGCGGTGTGCGTCGGCGCGTGGATGCTGGCGATCGAGCTGACCGCGATCCCGTTCGTCCGGCGCGGCGTCAGCCTGCGGGCGCGGCGGCGGGCCCTGAAGACCCGCCGCGCGCTGACGCTGGGGCTGGCGGTGCCGGTCTACCTGCTGTGCCTGGTGCCGCTGGCCGCCCTGTTCGTCTTCCCGGCGGCGATGGCGGGCGGCACGCTGCTGGCGCACCAGGTCATCGACCGGGTCCCGGCAGCAGCGGGCGCGGGTCGAAGGTGACCCGGATCCGGGTGATCAGCCCGTCCACCACGTGACTCCAGTTGGCGGTGGGCACGGGCGGGGCGTCGGCGGTGCGCAGCTCGAACCAGGTGAGGACGTCAGGCCCGTCGACGAAGCGGTGCACGACGTCGATCCCGGTGACGATCTTGGAGAGCCCTTCGATGCCCGCCCGTGCCTCGTCGGCGTTGTCGGCGGTGCCGAGGGGCCCGCGGAAGGTGACGTCGTCGGCGAGGACGGACCGGAACCGCGCGAAGTCCCGCTCCCGCCACGCGTCGAAGTAGGTCTCCACGGCCGCACGGGGTGTCTTGGTCATACCCCGAGTCTGTGCCGCGTCGACCCATAAGTCGAATAGCGGCTCGTTGCTGATGCTAGAACTGACGCTTATGGAACTACGGCAACTGGAGTACTTCCTCGCCATCACCGAGGAAGGCGGCTTCACCCGGGCGGCGGCACGCGCGCACGTGGCGCAGCCCGGGGTGAGCGTCCAGATCCGCCGCCTGGAGCGGGAGCTGGGCCAGGAACTGTTCGACCGCACGGGCCGCACCATCCGCCTCACCCAGGCGGGCGAGGCCCTGCTCCCCTACGCCCGAGCCGCCCTGAGAGCCATCGACGACGGGCGGCTGGCGGTGGACGAGTTGGCGGGGCTGCTGCGGGGGCGGGTGACGGTCGGGATGCTGACGGCCACACCCGCCGACAACCTGATCGACCTGCTGGCGGACTTCCACACCGCGCACCCCCGGGTGGAGGTCAGTCTGCGGGAGGACACGTCGGACAACCTGGTCGAGGGACTGATCACCGGAACCATCGACCTCGCCTGGGTCAGCACGGCGGGCCGGACGCCGGACGGTCTGACGGGGGTTGTCGTGACCGATGAGCCGCTGGTCGCCGTCGTCATCCCGGATGACCCGCTCGCGACCCGCGCGTCCCTGCCGTTGGCCGCCCTCGCCGACCGCGTCCTGGGCAGCCTGCCGCCGGGGACGGGCCTGCGGGCCGCACTCGAGCAGTCCTGCGCCACGGCAGGCTTCACCCCGCGTATCGGGTTCGAGGCGAGCGCCCCGGAGGTCCTGGTCAAGCTCGCGGCTCGCGGCATGGGTGTAGCCGTCGTCCCCGCCCCCGTCGCCGCCCTCCACCCGACCACGACCCGCCACATCCCCTTGACCGACCCCGAACCCCGAGGCCGCATCGAACTCGCGTGGCGCGCCGAAGGCCCCCTGAGCCCACCCGCCCAAGCCCTGATCACCGCCGCCCGCCGCGCCCCCACCCCCGGACACACGACCCACCCCCAGGCATCCGCCATTGCCGGTGCACACGAATGATCCGGGTCAACACGGCCGAGGCGCCCGGCAGGGGCAGGAGGTCTGGCCGCCACCGGCAGCCGTTGCCCGCCGCCGGTTCGACAGGCCAGGCGCCTCGGCCAGATCCGGCACTCCCACCTCGACCTCCGGGCCGGAGGCGAAAAGGCGCTCTTGGCACACACCGCACGGAGCCAGCGGGCCCGGCCGGAGCGTCGACCACGCACACCGACGCCACAACCCGACCGTCGACCTCGTACGCCTCGCAGATCGCCCCGCCCGCGCACCGTCGTCCGCAACCCCGAATCTCTTGCGCATCAACGAGATCGCGGCGTTCACGAGCTCCACATCGACAGCCGCGAGCGGTCAGCCCACCGCGCCTCATAGCGGCCTACATCCACTGAATACAACGCTCGAGCCCAAGACCGGATTGACCTCCCTCCGCACCTCCGCCAAGCCGCGTGCGGCGGCACCAGACCGGCAAATTGCTCCACTGTGGACAAATCGCAGGCATGGGGACTACTCCGAGCTGAAATCGTTACGGGCGAAGCCAGTTGTCCACAGCCTTGATCAACTACGGCCGGAACTGTCGGTGTGCGCCGGTAGCATGGACACCGGGGGCCGGAGGCGCGCCTTGATCATCAGGGCACGCTGGGCAGTGGGTCAGCAGCAGCGCTCGCCCCGCCAAACCGTGCGCCCCTCCACCACCGCCGCGATCGCCGGCCCGACCACCGGACCCGCCCTCACCAAACCAGGCACGACCCACCCGGACCCCGATGTCCACAGCACCACCTCGGTCGCGCAGGCCACCGAGGTGTCCACAGGCTTGATCGTCTTCGCTCAGCACTGTCGGTGCCCGCGACTAGAATGGAAACCGGGGGCCGGAGGCATACCAAGATCAGCGCGAGGCGGATGACTGTTGAGCCGATCCACTGACAGGCGAGCGCTCCGAGGCCAACGACACCTGGGCAACGAGCACGACCCCGCGCGAATCAGGGCTTCTGCGCGAGCGCGCCCAGCATCAGGTGGTTGAGTTCGCACAGCGGTGTCAGCCGGGGACCGTCGGGCCACCACTTGTGCAGCAGCACCAGGCCCGGCTCGATGAGCCGCAACCCCTCGAAGTACCCCTCGATCTCCGGCCGCTCCCGGAACGACGTCGCCACCGCCGTCCCCATGAACTCCTTGAACAGCGTCCGCGCCAGCACGCTGTGCACGCTGCCGTCGGCCGGGTCGTACTGCTGGCTCAGCACCAGGTACGAACCCGACGGCAGGGCCTCCACCCAGCCGCGCACCAGGGCGCGGACCACGTCGTCGTCGAGGATGTGGCCGGTCACCGCGCACAGCAGGACCGCCATCGGGCGGTCGAAGTCGACGCACTTGCGCAGGCCGGGGTCGGTGGTGACCCGGTCCGGGCGGGTGATGTCGAAGTCGAGCATGTGCGTGTACTCGTTCTCCTCCAGCAGCGCGCGGCCGTGCGCGAGGACGACCGGGTCGTTGTCGATGTAGACGACCTTCGCCTCGGGGTTCTGCCGCTGCACGATCTGGTGGGTGTTGTCGCCGGACGGCAGTCCCGAGCCCAGGTCGAGGAACTGGTCGACGCCACGCCGCGTGACCAGCAGCCGCAGGACCCGACCCACCCACTCGCGGTGGTCGCGGGCCATCTGCTCGACGCCGGGGGCCATCGCGGCGAGCCGGGCGACGACCTCGCGGTCGGCGGCGTAGTTGTCCCGCCCGCCGAGCAGCGCGTCGAACAGCCGCGCCTGGTTGGGCGCGTCGAAGTCGAGGGAGGCCCCCGGCGGGCGGGGGTCCCACGGCGAGCGTTCGGCAGCGGACATGTGACGGACTCCACAGGAGCGGCGACGGACGGTGAACAGGGTAGGACACCGGGTGGCCATCGCGGACAGCCCCCGTCGTACGTCGTACTCGTTCTCCGCTGCGTTCGCGCCCCGTCCGGTCATCGTCACCCGGAAGTCGGAGGCCCGCTGGTACGTGTGGGGTACGGCCACTGCGCCCGGTGACGGTTTGTAGCCCACCGTGCGCGACTAGGGCAACGCGTCGACCGCGGTCCCCAACTCGGCGAGCGAGGGCGGGTCGGCACCCGCGCGCGTGCAGGTGGTGGCGGCGACGGTGCACGCGAAGTCGAGTGCGGTCGCCAGGTCGAGGGTGCTCGGGTCGGCGCCGGGCCCCAGCAGGCCGGACCGGGAGAGCACGCACAGCAGGCCCGCGGTGAACGCGTCACCCGCGCCGACGGTGTCGACCGCGGTGACCTGCGGGGCGGGTCGGGTGAGCCGGGTGTTGGCCGTGATCGCGTGCGCACCCCGGGAACCGAGCGTGACCACCACCAGCCTCGGCCCCCGACCCAGCCACTCGTTGGAGTGAAACACCGGATCGACGGACGGGTAGAGCCAGGCGAGGTCCTCCGCGCTGGCCTTCACGACGTCCGCCAGCGCCACTTGCCGCGCCACCCGCGCCCGCTCGTCCGCCACGGCACCCGCGAGGGACGGCCGGATGTTCGGGTCGTAGGACACCGTGCGCCCGGCATCGCGCGCGGCGCGCATCGCGTCCTCGACGGCGCGGGGCGACAGCGCGGCGGCCAGCGACCCGGTGTGCAGGCAGGTGGCGCCCTCGACGGCCGGGACGCGGTCGACGTCCCAGCCGATGCGGAAGTCGTAGGCGGCGACGCCGTCGAGGTCGGTCGAGGCGAAGGCGACGCTGGTCGCGGCGGTGTCGAGGGTGCGCAGGGAGACCTCGGCGAGGTGTTCGCGCAGCAGGGCACCGAGCAGGTCGTCGCCGATGCTCGTCGACAGCGCGACCGGCACCCCGAGCCGCGCCAGCCCCACGGCGACGTTCGCCGGGCTGCCGCCGGGGTGCGCGGTGAACACCCGGCCGTCGGCGATCATGTCGACCAGGGCCTCGCCGACGACGCTGATCACTGGCGCGGGAACGGCAGCTGCGGTTGGGACGCCTGGTCGCCCGCGACCGCGGCGGCGCGGGCCTCGGCGGAGGCGCGGCAGTGCCCGCAGTTGACCGTCTCGGCGACCGGGTGCAGCTCGCCCGCGCCCGCGCCGGACCAGCCCTGGCCGCAGGCGGGCGCGGGCATGGTCAGCCCGGACACCCACGGCACCATCCGCACGGCGTGCACCACCGGCGACCGCCGCACCCGCAGGTTCCGGTCGGCGAACCGGGCGGCCTCCTGGCGCGCGACCGACGACAGCGCCGCGTACAGCGGGTCTTGCTCGGCGGCCTGCGGGAACAGCGGTTCCATGGTCACGAGCCCAGCATGCCGCACGGGACCGACAACCGACAGTTCAGTGGATGCTGTACGGTTTCCGCTGTGCTGAAGTGTGAAACACGGGAGGACGCCCTCGCCCGCCTCGGCAAGGCGCTCGCCGACCCGACCCGCTGCCGGATCCTGGTCGCCGTGCTGGACGGGGTCAGCTACCCCGCGCACCTCGCCGACCACCTGGGCCTGACGCGCTCCAACGTCTCCAACCACCTGTCGTGCCTGCGCGGCTGCGGGCTGCTCGTGGCCACCTACGAGGGCCGCCAGGTGCGGTACGCGCCAGCCGACGAACACCTGGCGCGGGCGCTGGGCGAACTGGTCAAGGTGGTGCTGGCCGTGGACACCGATGAGACGTGCCTGAACGGATGAGCACCGACGCGTGTGCGTGTTGCAACACGACCGCAGAACGCACAACGTTGCTCACCCGCCGGGTCCGATGGCTGGTCGGTGCCACCATCACCTACAACGTTGCCGAAGCGGTCGTCGCAATCACCGCAGGCGCGGTCGCGTCCTCAACGGCGCTGATCGGCTTCGGCCTCGACTCGGTGATCGAGGTCGCCTCGGCAACGGCCGTCGCCTGGCAGTTCTCCGGCACGGACCACGCCAAGCGCGAACGCGCGGCCCTGCGGGTCATCGCGGTGTCGTTCTTCGCACTGGCCGCCTACGTGGCGATCGAATCCGCCCGGGCGCTGGCGGGTGGGGAGGTCGCGGCCCACTCGACGGTCGGCATCGCACTGGCGGCGGTGTCGTTGGCGGTCATGCCGTTCCTGTCGGCGGCGCAGCGGCGGGCGGGGCGGGAGCTGGGGTCGGCGAGCGCGGTGGCGGACTCCCGGCAGACGTTGCTGTGCACGTACCTGTCGGGGGTACTGCTGGTGGGGTTGCTGCTCAACTCGTGGCTGGGCTGGTGGTGGGCAGACCCGGTGGTCGGCCTGGCAATCGCGGCGGCGGCGGTGAACGAGGGCCGCACGGCTTGGCGGGGCGAGCACTGCTGCTGACCCGCAGCCCAGCGGCCCCTGATGATCAAGGCGCGCCTCCGGCCCCCACTATCCATCCTAGCCAGGGCGACCGACAAAACCGGAAGATCAACAGCGAGCCTGTGGACAACTCCGCCTAGCGGCCCCAAGCCCAGCGAAGGCCGTAGCGGCCCTGCAAGTCAGTCGCGTAGGCGTGAGCCGTGTGCGCGGAGTCCAGATCAACAGCCCGAACCTGTTCTCGACCCCCGATCTCCGAGTACTGGACGCAGTACCTCGGCAGCGCCCGCGGATCGAACCGAACCTCCAACAGATACCCCCGCACCGGCAGCCTGCTCACCCTCTGGTGCCCGAGCGCGATCGGACTGGGCTGAGGAATCCGGTACTCGTGCTCCACGATGATCGTCTCCCGGCGCGCCAGGGTGTGGTCGAAGAGGAGTTCCGCCGCGATCTGGCCGCCCGTGCGGTCGATGTTGACCCGACCGACGGTGCAGTTGCGCAGGCCCGTCACCGAAGGTGGCGGACCTCCTCGGCGCTCCGCCCAGCTGGTGACCACGATCCGGTCCACACCATCACGTTCCGCGCGCAATACCTGGCGGGTGCGCTGGACCCTCTTGACCCGGTCGGCGCCGATCTCGATGTGGTCGTGGGCGCTCAGCCTGGTCAGCAGGGCATCCTGGCTCAGGTCCAGCTCCGCCACCAACCTGCGGAACTCCCCCATGTCCGACCACGGCGCCGACACGGCCAGCGGCTGCGGCACGCGGCGGGCCGCCCGGCCGCGCGGCTTGGGGGCCTCCAGCAGCGACCGCAGCGACCCGGGCGCCAGGCCGAGCAGCGCCTCCAGGTGGTCGAGCGCGGCCAACGACCGGGGGCGTTCGGGGCGGCTGCGGCCGGTCTGCCAGTAGCTCAGGGTCGCCAGGCTGACCGGCGTGCCGCGGGCGCGCAGTTGCTCGGCGAGTCGCTCCAGGGTGGTCTCGCGGACCTGGATCGCCGCGCGCAGGGCATCGGCGAAGCAGCCGGGGGCCGGGACGGTCACCTCCCGGAACGTAGCTTTCCTCGCCCGTTCGTGGGAAGAGGCGGTTCGTTGCGGCGGCCCTGCCATGCGCGGTCACAATCACCAGAACGCTCACGGAAATCGACGTCCTATTCCCTGATAGGCCCGTACGCGACCCGATCCGACTAGGGTTTTCCCGCCGCGTCATGACTGAGGGAAACCGGGCCCGGGCGAGTCGGACGATTCTCCGTCACGTTCGTGGCGTGCGGGTTTCATCTTTACCACCGAGCGGCGATCGCCCAGCGTTACGTCGCTGACCTGCTGATAACCCGATTCCACACCCGCGCATCGCCCTGTTGGGTGATTCCCAATACGCAATTCTCGACTGGGAAAGATCCGGCAACATCCCATCGGGATCCTCCCCTTGCCGCACCCGGACCCGTCGGGCCAGTATTCGCCGGGTAACGCGGTCGGCGGGTGTTCCGGGTGAGGGTGCGCGCGCGCCGACGGCGTGCCGTTCCCTCCAGCGCCGTCACCGGCGCTCCCTGCGGGAGGTACCTTGAAACGCACTCGTCTTTCCCTGCTCGCCTGCGCGCTGACCGCCATGGTCGTGGTGACCACGGCGGCACCGGCGACCAGCGTCGCCACGGCCGCGGCCGCCGAGCCGCGCGCGACCGCCGAGTACACCGTCAGCGGTGTGCGCACGGTCGAGCAGCGCACCGCCGTCGCGGCCACCGGCGCCGCGATCAACGGCCGCGAGGACAGCCGCACGCTGATCACCGCGACCCCCGAGGAGGTCGCCCGGATCCGCGCGCTCGGCTTCACCGTGACCCCCGACGCCGCCGCGCCGACCGGCCGCGGGCTCGCGAACCCGCTGGACTTCCCCAGCGCGGACTCGGGGTACCACAACTACGCCGAGATGACCGCCGAGATCGACAAAGCCGTCGCCGCCTACCCCAACCTGATCACCAAGCAGGTGGTCGGCAAGTCGTCGCAGGGCCGGGACCTGTACGCGATCAAGATCTCGGACAACGCGGCGACCGACGAGGACGAGCCGGAGGTGCTGTTCACCCACCACCAGCACGCCCGCGAGCACATCACCGTCGAGATGGCGCTGTACCTGGTCAACCTGTTCACCGGCTCCTACGCCACCGACAGCCGGGTCAAGGCGCTGGTGGACAGCCGGGAGATCTGGATCCTGCCCGACCTCAACCCCGACGGCGGCGAGTACGACATCGCCACGGGCTCGTACCGCAGCTGGCGCAAGAACCGCCAGGCCAACTCGGGTTCCACCGCGGTCGGCACCGACCTCAACCGCAACTGGGACTTCAAGTGGGGCTGCTGCAACGGTTCCTCCACGAGCCCCTCCTCCGACACCTACCGCGGCACCTTCGCCGGGTCGGCGCCCGAGGTGTCGTCGGTGCAGAACTTCGTGAAGAGCCGCAACGTCGGCGGCAAGCAGCAGATCACCGCGGCCATCGACTTCCACTCCTACAGCGAGCTGGTCATGTGGCCGTTCGGGTGGACGCAGTCGCAGGTCGTGCCGGGCATGACGCAGAGCGAGTACAACACCTTCCAGACGCTGGGCCGCGCGATGGCGCAGACCAACGGCTACACCCCCGAGCAGGACTCGGCGCTCTACATCACCGACGGCGCGATCGACGACTACCTGTGGGGCGTGCACAAGATCTGGGCGTTCACCTTCGAGATGTACCCGACCAGCTCGGGCTCCGGCGGCGGCTTCTACCCGCCCGACGAGGTGATCGGCCGGGAGACCGCGCGCAACAAGAACGCCGTGCTGCACCTGCTCGACTACGCCGACTGCCCGCCGCGCGCGACCGGCGGCACCTGCGGCGGCACGAACCCGCCGGGTGGCAAGGTCTTCGAGAACACCGCCAACGTGGACATCCCGGACGCGGGGGCGGCCGTCTACAGCGACATCGCGGTCACCGGGGTGCCGGGCAACGCGCCCGCGACGTTGAAGGTGGACGTCGACATCAAGCACACCTTCCGCGGTGACGTCGTGGTCGACCTGGTCGCCCCCGACGGCAGCACCTACCGGCTGAAGAACTCCAGCACCAGCGACTCGGCCGACAACATCCTCGCCACCTACACCGTGAACGCCTCCTCCGAGGTCGCCAACGGCACCTGGCGGCTGAAGGCCCAGGACACCTACCGCTCGGACACCGGCTACATCGACGGCTGGAAGCTCTCCTTCTAGCTTCCAGGTAGCCGGACGTCACCCCCGCCTAGGTCGGTCAGGCGGGGGTGACACTTATTTTTCGCCGTCCGCACACCGGGCGAACAGCGCGAATTCACCCGTCTAGCAGCGGTACTTCGACGGCCAAGCAGTAAACGGGTGAACTGTGCGGGTTTGGGCCGTACGGCGTATAGCCCTGGGCCATCTCACCGGAGCAGCCTGCTGAACATGTCTCAACTCCCTGCTCCGCGCCGCGTGTTCCCCGCGGCGCTGCTGCTCCTGGCGCTGGCCCCGGTGGCCGCGCCCGCGTCGGCCGCGGACGACCGCGGTCCGGTGCTCTCCGCCGCTCCCCTGCCCCTGCCACCCGGCCACACCAGCGCCGACGCGGTCGCGCTCAACGAGCGCGGCGAGATCGTCGGCGGCAGCCGCGGCCCCGGGGCGTCGCGCGCCGTGCTGTGGCGCGGCGCGACCGTCACCGACCTCGGTCCCGGCGCCGCCACCGGGATCAACGAGCGCGGCCAGGTCGTGGGCGGCGAACAGGTGTCCGGGTCGGTCGGCGCGTACGAGCGCACGCCGCGGCTGTACTTCCGCGGCACGTCGACCGCGCTGCCGCTGCCCAACCGGGCGTTCGCGATCACCGGCCCGATCGCCGACGACGGCACCGCGCCGGTCGCCTTCCCCAGCACGACCCAGAGCTACCACATGGAGCGCGTCGGCTACTGGAAGGACGGCGCGTTCGTCGGCCTGCCCGTGCCGGGTCCGCACCTGAGCCTCAACGCGGTGAACAACAACGGCGTGCTGGCGGGCGCGTACGTGCCGCAGTTCGGCAACCACCCGTACGCGTTCCGGTGCCAGGGCGCGACGTGCGAGGAGCTGGCCTGGCTGCCCGGCGCGACCGGCCTGGCGTCGGTGTCGGCGATCAACGACCGGGGCGCGATCGTGGGCACCATCGGCACCAACGCGGTGCGCTGGGACGGCGCGGCGGTGACCGGGCTGCCCGCGCTGCCGTCGGCGACGTGGTCGTCGGTGTCGGCGAACCGGCAGGCGGTCAACGAACGCGGCGACATCGTCGGCACCTCCGGCAACCGCGCGGTGCTGTGGCGCGACGGCCGGGTGGTCGACCTCGGGTCGCCGCTGGGCGGGGCGAGCGGCGCGGTGGCGGTCAACGACCTCGGTGACGTGGTCGGCTGGAGCGAGACCCCGGACTACTCGCGGCGGCAGGCCTTCCTGTGGCGGCAGGGCCGGGTCACCGACCTCGGCACGGCGGGCGCGCCGAACTCGACCAACGCGATGCCGACCGCGCTGAACAACCAGGGCGTGATCATCGGGCGGGCGGTGACGCCGCAGTGGGAGACCGTGCCGCTGCGCTGGACCGTCCGACCGCCGCGCTAGTCCACTCTTCGTCCACTGTGGAGCCTCGGGCCCGGCCCGGGGCTCCACCCGGGAATATGTTTCCCGGCACCCGGACTCGATCAAGGCACTAGGGTGTCGGGATGGCACACCTGTTAGGGCCGGTCGGGCTCAACGAGACCGACAACGCGGTGTACCTCGCCCTCGCCACCACCCCGCGCGGGACGGCGCAGGACATCGCGGAATCCGCCGAACTCGCGCTCCCGGCCGTCCGCCGCGCGTTGCGCACCCTCACCGAGGCCGGGTTGGTCACCACCCTGCTGGCCCGCCCCATGCGCTACGTCGTGGCCCCGCCGGAGGTGTCCATCGACGCGCTCGTCTCGCGCAGGCAACAGGAGTTGGAGGGGCTGCGCGCCTCGGCCAGGGAACTGGCGCTGCGGCTGCGGGAGACACCCGCGTCGGCCGAGACGGACGTGGTGGAGATCCTGGAGGGCAACGACGTCATCCAGCACCGGTTGGCGCAGATGCAGTTGAGCGCGCAGGACGAGGTGCTGATCATCGACGCGCCGCCGTACCTGCACGGCACACCGGTGCAGAACGACCAGGAACTCGTGACCCTGCGGCGCGGCGTGCGGTACCGCTCGCTCTACCACGGACCCGCCTTGCAGTTGCCCGGCCACTACGAGCAGATGATGGCCTGCATCGCGGCGGGCGAGCAGGCGCGCACACTCGCGTCGGCACCGATGAAGATGCTCATCGTGGACCGCCGCGTCGCGCTGATGCCGGTCTCGTTCGCCGCCGCGGAAACCAGGACGCGTCTGCTGGTGCACGCCGCACCGCTGGTCGAGGGCCTGGTGGTGTGCTTCGAGGCGCTGTGGGAACAGGCCGCGCCGGTGCACGGCGGCAGCCAACCCCCGCGCGAGGGGCTGTCCGACCGCGACCGCCAAGTGCTGTCCCTGATGGCGGCGGGCCTGAAAGACCAGGCCATCGCCCGCGCGCTGGGGGTGGCGCAGCGCACGGTGGTCCGCCGGATCGCGGAGATGATGACCACCCTCGGCGCCGACACCCGGTTCCAGGCGGGCATGCTGGCGGCCCGGCGGGGGTGGATCTAGCAGGGGAAGTGGACAGCGGGTCACCGACCGATCACGTTCGGTCGAGCCGGTGGTCACCCGGGCCGGGGGTTTGAGTCCGGGGGCGGAGGGCGTAGCGTCGGGGTTGTCACGATCACGCTGTCACGATCATCCGGTGACGCCGCGTCGGAGATGCCATTCGGGTGTCAGACCGAACTCGGACTACATTTTCTTCGTGGCCGCCCCGACACCTGGGAGCGCCACATGAGGTCGACCCCTCTGGAACTCGCCATCTCGCACGACCGCAGAGCCCCGGTGCTCCGGTTGAGCGGGGACATAGACCTGGCCACCTGCCCCACCGTGGAAGCCGCCCTGGCGGTGCGGCTGCGCCGGGCGCCTGCGCTCTTGGTCGTCGACCTGGGGGCGGTGGGGTTCATCGGGTCGTGCGGCCTGGAGTTGCTGGCGGAGACGCGGCGGACGGCGTTGGGGAGTGTGCGGGTGGCGGCGTGTGTGCCCGCGGTGCTGCGGGCTATGGAGGTCACGGGCACCATCGAGGCGATCGCGCCGTATCGCACCGTCGCTGACGCGTTGACGGTTGACGCCTGATCTCTTGAGGTTGTCCACAGGCTTGATCATCTTTGGGCGGTTTTGTCGGTCCTCTTGGCTAGGATGGATAGTGGGGGCCGGAGGCATGCGTTGATCATCTTGCGGTCTGCGGGGTGCCGGTTGCGGGCGTGGCCGGGTTGATCGCTTTGTGGCCCGTGGGGTGTCGCTGGGGCCGGAGGCGTGCGTTGATCGCCTTGCGGCCTGCGGAGTGCCGTTGGGGCCGGAGGCGTGCGTTGATCGCCTTCTGATCTGCGGGGTGCCGGTCGGGGCCGTGGCCGGGTTGATCGGTCCGGCTGTTCGCGGAAAAGCTGGGAGGCCCCGATTGGGCGAACTTGCTTTGCGCGGGGCCCCTACGAGCCTGCGGTGGGGCAAGAGCGGTGGGGAGGGGCAAGCCCCCACCCGCAGGAGAGCTTGGCAGGCCCGTCCCCCCACACAAAGCAAGTCCACCCAATCAAGGCGAATGGCAGGGGCGCGTTGCGTCAGGCGGGGCTGGGCTCAAGCGGCGGTTATGGGGTGGGTCCGGTACAGCCGCATTGCGTTCTGTGTGTGGTGGGTGGGTGGGATCCCGCGGCGGTTGCGGGGTGGGTCCGGTACCGCCGTGTTGCGCTGGGTGGGGGCTGGGATCCTGCGGCGGATTCGGGGTGAGTCCGGTACAGCCACGTTGCGGTGCGCGAGGGCTGGGATCCTGCGGCGGTGGTGGGGGTGGCTGGGAAGAGAAGGGTGTTGCTGGGCCGGGATTCGGGCGCGGGCGTCTGGGGGTGGTGGGGCGCCTGGGCAAGAAGGACGGCAGGAGCGGCAAGATGATCAACGCGTGCCTCCGGCCCCCGGTATCCATGCTAGCGAGAGGGGCCGACAGTTCCGGGCGAAAATGATCAAGGCTGTGGACAACTCTGGGCGCGTGTGTGAAAACGGCTCGGACGATGTGGTGGGGGCGCGTTGGGTCGGGCAGGAAGCGGGCTTTCACGGCGGTTTCCGGGGGGCCGAGGAGGAATCGAAACCCACCGATGACGTGACGGGGCGTGTTGGGTCAGGCTGGGATTGTGCGGCGGGGTGCGCAGTCAAGCGCTTCGGGTTGGTGCTGGGTGGCGGTTGCGCGTCCGGCATAGCGCGGCTGGGTGGAGGTCGGGGCTGGGTGTCGATCGTGGGGCGGCCTTCGGGGCAGGCGGTTGGCGTGGGCGGCACAGGCCAAGCAGGCGGGGCGGTTGTCCACAGGCTTGATCGTCTTCGGCCGGAACTGTCAGCGCTCGCCGGTAGATTGGATACCGGGGGCGGAGGCGCATCCCCCTGCCTCAAGGGAAATCTCGGCGGGCGGGCCTCAGCGGGTGAACGGCGCGCGGTCGATTCGGGGGTCTTCGGCCACCGAGCGGATCGGTGTGATGGTCGGGTGGCCCGCCGCCAGCAGGGCGGCGTCGGTGCCCGGGGCGGGTTCCGCGTCGCCCGCCACGGTGGTCACGCCGATCGCCCCGTCGTCCAGGCGGGTCACGGAGCTGCGGACCGAGCCGAATTCCGACAGGTCGGCCCACTTGAGGGTGGGCAGGTGCGCGGTCGGGACATTCGGGACGTTGACGTTGAACACCGTGCCCGGCGGGCAGTCGCGCAGGAGGTCGAGGACCTCCGGCACCAGGCTCGCCACCGTCTCCCAGTGCTCCACGGTCCCCCGCGCGGGCCACACGTCGAGGGAGAAGGCCGCCGCGCGGATACCCGCGACGCTCGCCGTCAGGGCCGCCCCCGCGGTGCCGGAGTGCAGGAGCGCGCGGCCGAGGTTGGCGCCCCGGTTGATGCCGGACAGCAGCACGTCCGGTCGTTCCCCGAACGCCCCCTGACAACCCGCCAGGGCGATCAGGCCCGGGTGGGCGCCGACGCCCAGTGCCGGGAGGCCGTCGAGGTCCACTTCCCGCGTCACCACGCGGCGGTGGCTTTCCGCTGCTCGCAGGCTCGCGCCGGTGCCGCTGGCGTCGGTGAGCGGGGCGGCGACCGTGACCCGCAGACCGGCAGCGAGCGCCGCGGTGGCCAGCGCGCGCAGGCCGGGGGCCTCGACGCCGTCGTCGTTGGTGATCAGGGCCGTACCGACCATGCCACCAACCTACCCGGGGATCACACGTGGAAGACGATGTTGCGGGGGTGCATGCCGGGCGCGCGGTGCTGCCGGTAGCCCAGCGGCGCCAGGCGTTCGGCCAGGTCGGCGCGGGCGTAGCCGGTGGGGGCGTCGACGACGAGCAGCGGGCGGTCGCGGGTCAACAGGGTCGTGGCGCCGCGCAGCACGTCCGGTTCCGCGCCCTCGACGTCGACCTTCACCGCGTCGACCCGCGGCCAGCCGCGGTGCGCCCACAGCTCGTCGAGCGGGAGCACCGGGCAGCGCACCTCCCCCGTCTCCGGCAGGGCGCCGCGGACCGGGTCGATGTCGGACTGGTGGGCGAAGCTGCTGTCCGGGTGCGTGGTGAACCAGGCGGAGGCCCGGCGCGGGCCCGCCGCCACCCGGATCAGCTCCACAGTGGACAGACCGGACGCGGCCAGGTTCGCGCCGAGCGCGTCCGCGGTCAGCGGTACCGGTTCCAGCGCCCACACGAACGTGTCCGGCCGGTGCGCGGCGATCAGCAGGCTCAGCCACCCGACGTGCGCGCCGACGTCGACGAACACCCCGCCCGGCCGCAGCGCCGCCGTCAGGATCTCCGCTTCCCGGTGCTCGTGCCCGGCGGCGACCACCGCCGTCCTGGCCAGCGCGCCCTCGACGCGCAGGGAGACCCCCGGCGCGAGCGTCGCGGCGACCGGCGGTAGCGGACCGCGCGGCAGCACCCGGTCGAGCACCGCCAGCACCGGCGAGCTCAGCGACCCGCGGGTGATCCGCGCGTGCGCCCGCGCCAGCCCGTGCGCCAGCCCCACGCGCACCGGCGCGGGCCTGCCCACCCGCAGCGCGGGCCTCGGCAGCGTCGCGCTCCGCGGCCCGGTCACGCCGCGCGCTCCCGCGCGGCAGCCGTCCCACGCGCCTTGGACCACACCAACCCCTTGCGCCACAACGATCCGTTCCCAACCATTGGAGTCCACAGTGGATTTTCCGCACCGCGGCGGGTGGCGACCGGTCTCCACTCCGGCGGGCGGGTCCAGGGGCGCGGGGACACCGGCGGGCTCCCATCCTTCGATACGGCGAACATCGCCGTCCCGTGGGGCGGCGGGGGCTCGATTGTGGACGTTGCGCGTGCCGGTCGGCGGGAACGCCACGGCGAGACAACCCGATCGGGTGGCGATCCGCCCACGACGACCGACGGTGCGCCACCCGCGCCGGGCCGAGAGCCCACCTCGGCACCGCGAAACCCACTCGATCGTGCTAACGGAGACCCGTAACGCGCCCGCTGCCTCTGCCCTGCATCGCGGGCCGTCACCACACCCGACGGTCGGCTCACTCGACTAGCGGATCTAACGCGACCACCAACCGGCAGTACGCCCACTGCGAGTGGGCCCCCACCCGGCCCTGCCACGGCGCCCGGCGCGGCGACACCGCCGGACGGGGGCGATCCACCCGGTTACCTGCCATCCTGGCCGGGGCCGACGGTGATCAACGCGCGGGTGCGCGCCGGGCGGACGGTGATCACCGGCAGCCGACGCCGCCCGCGCAACGGAAGGGATCGCCATGCGTGCCCCGGAGCTCACCCCGGACGCCCGGATCTTCGTCGCGGGCCACCGCGGCCTGGCCGGGTCGGCCCTGTGCAGGCGCCTGCGCGCGGCGGGCTACGAGAACCTGGTGCTGGCCGAGTCGTCCGAAGTGGACCTGCGGGCGCGCGGGGCGACCGCGCGGTTCCTGGCCGACAACGCCCCGGCCGCGATCGTGCTGTGCGCGGCGCGCGGCGGCGGAATCGCCGCGGAGGCCGCCCAGCCCGCGGACTTCCTCTCCGACAACCTGCGCATCCAGCTCTCCGTGCTCGACGCCGCGCGGGCGCTGCGGGTGCCGCGGCTGCTGTTCCTCGGCTCGTCGCGGCTGTACCCGCGGGAGTCGCGGCAGCCGATCCGGGAGACGTCGCTGCTGTCGGGCCCGCTGGAACCGGCGAACCACACGTACGCCATCGGCAAGTTCGCGGGCATGGCGCAGGTGCGGGCGGTGCGCGAGCAGGACGGCCTGCCGTGGATCACCGCGCTGCCGACCAACCTCTACGGCCCGGGCGACAACTTCCACCCCACCGACTCGCACGTGCTCGCGGGGCTGATGCGCCGCTTCCACGAGGCCGCGCAGACCGGTGCCGAGTCGGTCGCGGTGTGGGGCACCGGCACCCCGCGCCGCGAGTTCCTGCACGCCGACGACCTCGCCGACGCGTGCATCACCCTGCTGTCGCACTACGACCGGGCCGAGCCGGTGAACGTGGGCACCGGCCGGGACATCAGCATCGCCGACCTGGCCAGGATGATCGCGGACACGGTCGGCTACCAGGGCGGCATCACCTTCGACCCCAGCCGCCCGGACGGCACGCCGCGGCGGGTGCTGGACATCGGTGTGCTGACGGCGCTGGGCTGGGCGCCGCGGATCCGGCTGCGCGCGGGGGTGGCGTCGACGTACCAGTGGTACCTCAACAGCCTGGCCCTGCCGCGCCCCCGGATGGCGGTGCGCGGCCACGAGGTGGTCCGCTGATAGGTTCGACCGCGTCGGTTTCCAGGCGGGCCCGGGGAGGGGGTGGCCGCGCTGGGTGCCTCGGCGTGGGGACCCGGGCGGTTGGACCGCGCGCGGTCGGTGCCGCTGTGGTCGCAGTTGCGCGCGGACCTGCTGCGGCGGGTCGACGCGGGCGAGTTCGACGACGCGTTCCCGGGTGAGCTGGCGCTGGCCGCCGAGTACGCCGTCAGCCGCAACACCGTGCGCGAGGCCCTGCGGCGGCTGCGCGCCGACGGGACCGTGGTCGCCGGGCGCGGGCAGCCGCCCAGGCTGGGCCGGTCGACGGAGATCACGCAGCCGCTGGGCGCGCTGTACAGCCTGTTCGCATCGGTTCAGGAAGCCGGGCTGACGGCCCGCAGCGTCGTGCTGGTGCTCGACCGCCGCGCCGACGGGGTGGTGGCGACCCGGCTGGGCCTGGAGGAGTCGACCCCGCTGCTGTACCTGGAGCGCCTGCGCCTGGCGGGCGACGCGCCGCTGGCGGTGGACCGCGTCTGGCTGCCGTACGCGCTGGCCGCGGGGCTGCGGGCAGCCGATTTCGCCGAGACGTCGCTGTACCGGGAACTGGACGAGCGGTGCGGCCTCCGGTTGACGGCCGGGCAGGAGCGGATCCGGGCCGTGACCCCCACCCCGGGCGAGCGGCGGCTGCTGGCCGCGCCGGTGGGCACGGCGGCGTTGGCGGTGGACCGGCTCGGGCTGGTGGACGGGACGCCGGTGGAGTGGCGGCACACGGTGGTGCGCGGGGACCGGTTCAGCGTGGTCGCGGAGTTCTCGGCGCGCGCGGGGTACCAGCTCGGCGTCCACTCGGGACAGTGGGAGTGAGTTCGCCGGGAATAGGTGCTCCGCAGTGGACTGCGGCACCCGGGGCAATCATCGGATGCCCCGACGAGTGAACAGAAATGGCAACTGGTAAGGACTTCTGACGCAGGACGGGGCGCCGAGCCCTGCTGTGCTCGGCGCCCCTACCCCCGTGGCCGTTCCCCGGCCGGTCCGACCCGGGGGCGACCGCGAGTCCGACGGGACGTGCTGCTGTGCGGGCGACACCTGACCCGACGCGGGCGGTGGCGGGGCGCGAGGCGTAGGTGCACGGTCCGCCTTCGGTTTTCCGCCGCGTCGGGTGGCGTCGTCCGGGTGGGCGGGTCATCGCCGTCGGACGTCTCTTGGCCCCCGCCACCCCACCGGGACCCGGCTAGGGTCCACAGTGGAGTGGTGGTGGTGTCACGCGTCGTGCCTGATCAAGCAGGGAAGTTGATCAGGCAACGTTCAGCACGAAGTCGAACGTGGCTTCCTTCGCCGACCCCACGGTGCGGACGTTCATCAGCAGCCGCCGGTCGTAGATGGTGTCGGTGTTGTTCCTCGGCTCACCCGGGAAGTACGTCTGGGTGGTGAGGATCCGACCGCCGGGGTTCTGCACCTTGACGTGGATGTGCCGGGTGCGGCCGGGGTACAGGCCGGGCACGATCGTGGTCAGGGTGTACTTGCCGCTGGCGTCGGTGAACTGGTGCCCGCGGAAGGTGTAGCCGACGTTGTCGTAGTTGCCGCCGTTGTCCGCCTGCCAGAAGTCCAGCTTGACGTTGGCCAGCGGCTTGCAGGAGCGGCTGAACACGAAGCCGCTCACGGTCAGCCGGGTGCCCTGGGTGCCGGGCTGGACCAGGCTGGTGCGCTGCGGGGAACCCGACTTGAAGTACGGGCCCTCCGTCTGCGCGATGGTGGTCTGCTGGCCCGGGGTGCAGGCGAGCAGCTCACCGTTGACGTTCGGCGCGACCTCGGGGGTGGCGGCCGACGCGGTGAAACCACCGGCCGCCGTCACGCCGAGCACGCCCGCGGCGGGCACGACGAGCGCGCCGAGCTGCAGCAGGCGCTTGCGAGTGATGTTGCCCTCGCCCGCGAGTTCGTCTTCGACCGGTGGGAGTTCTGCAGTCACTTGGGAAGTACCTCCTACGACGAGATCACCGGGTCGGCGATCGTCACGGATTGGCACAACCGATGCTGTTGCAGTGACAGGTTCGTTGCAATCCGTGGTGATACGGGCTTAACTCAGGCGCTACCGTGAGCGGAAACGTGGTGAACGCACGGCATCCGGCCGGCGCGCGGTCATCCGAGGTATGAGGACGCAGCATGGAAACCGGTCCCCTGGGAACCACAGTGGACAGATCTCCCCCGGCGGTCGACCGGCCGCCGCTGGTGGGTCGCGCGGCCGAACTGGCCCGGCTGTCCGCCGTTTCCGCCCCCGCGCTTCTGCTGGTCGCGGGCGAGGCGGGGGTCGGGAAGAGCCGTCTGGTCAGCGAGTTCCGCGACCGCCCCGACGCGCGCGAGGGGCACTGGTTGGTCGGTGAGTGCCTGCCGCTGCGCGAGCCGTTCCCACTTGGCCCGGTGCTCGACGCGCTCAAGGGGATCGACGTGTTCACACCCCCGGTGGGAAGGGTCGACCGGGTGGACGTTTTTCCCAGAATTCGCGCGGGACTGGCGGAACTCGGTCCCGCGGTGCTCGTCGTGGAGGACCTGCACTGGGCCGACGAGGCGACGTACGAGTTCCTCCGGTTCCTGTGCCGCGGGCTGCCGCCGAAGCTGCGCGTCGTGGTGACGTACCGGCCGGAGAGCGTGCGGATGGAGCGCCCCGTCGTGGATCTCGCGGGCTACCTGCCGCGGTGGGCGCGCGCGGTGGAGACGACCGTGCGACCGCTGCGCGCGCGCGAAGTCGGCGAACTGGCGGCGAGGTTGTTGGGACTGACGAAAGTAACCGACGAGTTCGCCATCCGGTTGCACGAGCTGACCGGCGGTGTTCCGTTCGTGGTCGAGGAAGTGGCGCGCGCGCTGCCCGCCGAACCCGCGCCCCGGCTGGCCGACGCGCCGCGCTCGGTGCTGGACCGGCTGACCGCGCCGGTCGCGCTGCGCGGCTCCATCGCCGAGCGGCTGGCCACGTTGCCGCCCGCCGTGCGCGAGGTGGTCGGCGCGGCGGCGGTGCTGGCCGCGCCCGCCGACGAGGAACTGCTCGGCCGCGTCGCGGGTCTGGACGCGGAAACCGCCACCGACGCCATCGACCGCGCGCTCGCGCACGGCCTGCTGCGGCAGGGCGGTCCCGGGATGCTGGCCACCCGGCACGCGCTGGCCACCCGCGCGGTGATCGACCTGCTGGCCCCCGGCGACCTGCGCCGCGCGCACCGCAACGCGGCCGCCGCGCTGGCCGGTGCCGACCCGGTGCCGCACGCCCGGCTGGCCCGGCACTGCCGCCACGCGGGCCTGGTGGAGGACTGGGTGCGGCACGCCGAGGCCGCCGCCACCCGCGCGATCGCGCTGGGCGACGGCGACACCGCCGTGGACCTGCTGGCCGACGTGGTGGCCGCGGCCGGCGTCGAGATCGACGTGCGGGCCAGGGTGGCGTCACTGCTCAGCCGGGCCGCGCAGCCCGGTCTGCGGCACGGTGAGGCGGTGTCGGCGCTGCGCGCGGTGCTGGCCGAGGACGACCTGCCCCCGCGCAGGCGCGGCGAGATCCGGTTCGGCCTGGGCATGCTGCTGATCGCGCAGTCCGGCGAGGCGAGCGCGGGCCGCGGCGAGCTGCGGGCGGCGGTGCCGGAGCTGCCCGACCGCCCCGACCTGGCCGCGCGGGCGATGGCGGCGCTGGCGATCCCGTCGGACAGCTCCGGCACCATCACCGAGCACCTGGCCTGGGCCACGCGCGCGCTGGACCTGCTGGGCTCGTTCGACGACCACGCGGTGCACACGGCCGTGCACGTCAACCACGCGTCGGTGCTGCTGTACTCCGGCGACCCGGCGGGCTGGCCGGTGTGGCGGGCCGCGCTGGCGCGGGGAACCACGCCGGAGGCCCGCCTGCACCTGCTGCGGGGCGCGAGCAACGGTGCCGACGCCGCGCTGTGGCTGGGCCACGACGCGCGCGCACGGGAGCTGCTGGAGCTGATCCCGACCCTCGTCGACGAGGACCCCGCCCTCTACACCGTGCGCCTGCTCGACGGTGCCCGGCTGCGCCTGGACCTGGCGGCGGGCCGCTGGGACGGCCTCGCCGAACGCGTCGCGAACGTGCGCGCGGGCGCGGGCGCGCACCGGTTGCCGCAACTGGACGTCGAGGCCCGCCTGGTGGCCGCCGAGCTGGCGCTGGCGACGGGGTCGCTGGCGGACGCGGAGGTGGACCTGCGGACGGTGGCCGAGACGGGCGCGTCCCTGCAGATCCCCCTGATGACGGCGGCCGCGGCGGCCCGCGCGCGGATCGCGCTGTCCGGCGGGCGCGCGGACGAGGCGCTGGCGTTGCTGACCCCGGCCCTGGATGCCGTGCGGCGTCAGGGGAACTGGGTGTGGGCGGCGGCGGTGGTGCCGTTGACGTGCGCGGCCCTGGCCTCGCTGGGGGAACGGGTCCGGGCGTCCCACGCGCAGGCGGAGTTCGCGGAAGCCGTTGCGGGACGCGACGCGCCGCTGGCGGACGCCGCGGTTCGGTTGGCGGCCGGTCACGTCGCGCGCAAGGCGTCTACGGGGGTAGACGAGTTCGGTGCCGCGGCGGCCCTGTTCGACGCGATGGGGCGCCCGTACGCGGCGTGCCAGGCGCGGGAGGAGACGGCCGCGGTGCACCTGGGGTCGGGGGACAAGCAGGCGATGCTGGACGTGGTGGCGGTGTACACGGCCCTGGGCGCCCGCTGGGACGCCGCGCGGTGCGCGCAGGTGCTGCGCAAACACGGGGTGGCGCCGCGGCACCGCGGGGGCAGGCGGGGGTACGGGGACGCGTTGTCGCCGCGCGAGGAGGCCGTCGCGCGGATGGCGGCTCGGGGGAGCACGAACAAGGAGATCGCCGAGGCGCTGTTCATCTCGGTGCGGACCGTGGAGGACCACGTGGCGAACGCGCTGCGCAAGTGCGGGGTCCGCACGCGCGCGGACCTGCCGTGGGACTTCCCCCGCTCGTCGTGAGGTGACGGCCGGTGCGCCGACGCTCCTGAGGGCACGCGGCGCGGGTGGTGGGTGTGGGTCGGGCCGGCCCCGCTGGTGGGTGCGCTGGGCCGGTGGGTCCTGTCGGTGACGCTGCCGGCGGGGTCGGCCAGGGCCGATGCCCGTCCCCGTCGCGGGTCTCGTATCGGCGACCCCCGAAGCCACTCCCCCGCCGACCAGCGGACCACTGTGCCGGTGCCCATGCTGTTCACCCTCACCGGTTGGGATCCGCCACCGCGCGTCCGGCTTTCGGACCCGCGTTCGGGGTCGCCGCCGGACTCGCGTTCCGGCACGCCACCCTCCGAGACCGCCTCACCGCGCACCAAACCTGCCCAGGTCCGAGGGAGGTGGGCCTGGGCAGGTCGGGTGGTGGAACCGACTAGCTGGTGACCAGGGTCAGCCGGTAGACCGACAGGATCTCGCCGATCGGCTGGAAGTACGTGGTGCCGCCGGACGAGCAGTTGCCCGACCCGCCCGACGTGACGCCCTGGGCCTGGTTGCCGCTGAGCCACGAACCGCCCGAGTCGCCGGGTTCGGCGCAGGCGTTGGTGCGGGTCAGGTCGGAGACGGTGCCCTGGGGGTAGTTGACCGACTGGTTCTTCGACTGGACCGTGCCGCACTTCCAGCCCGTGGTGGAACCCGAGCGGCAGATGGACGCGCCGACCGCGGACTCCTGGCTGCCCTTGACCGCGACGGTCTGCGAGCCGCTGTAGCGGTTGACGACGCCGCGCGGGGTCCACTGGGCGTTGGTGCGGACCCATGAGTAGTCGTTGCCGGGGAAGGACGAGCCCGCGAAGGTGCCCTGGGCCTGGCGGTTGGAGCCGGTGGTGGAGGCGCCGGTGTTGCCGCAGTGCCCGGCCGAGACGAAGCCGCCCTGGACCGAGAAGCCGATGGAGCAGCGGGAGCCGGAACCGATGTAGTACGCGTCGCCGCCGCGGACGTCGGCGAGGGTGCGGGGGGCCTCGGTGGACTCGACCACCGAGATCGCCGAGCTGATGGTGGACGCGTACTTGGTCGCGGCCTCGGTGGCGCCCTTGGCGGCGGTCAGCGTGACGGTGTTGCGCTGCACGTCGACGTACCAGCCGGTCACGCCCGCGGGGGCGGTACGGGCGTTCAGGGTGTCGGCGACCCGGTCGAGCTCGGCCGCGCTGTGCTTGACCAGGGTGGCGCTGCCGCCCTGGGCGCGCACCGACTCGGCGCGCGCGGCGTCGGTGACGCCGACGACCAGCTTGGCCGACGCGGCGTCGTAGTAGGCGCCGCCGAAGGTGTCGCCGAGCGAACCGCGCAGGCTGGTCTCCAGCTCCGTCGCGGCCTTCTCGCTGCCCAACCGGGCGATGGCGGCGTCACGGGACAGGCCGAGGTCGCGCTCCATCGCGCTCAGCAACTCCGGGGCGACGGCGTCGGCGGCGGCCGGGGCGGGTGCCGCCTCCTGACCGGCCCAGGCGGGCAGGGAGGCCACGGCGGCCGCCGAGGCGGTCAGCAGCGCGGCGACGACGAGTGAGCGTTTCACGAGGTTGTCTCCATCGGTGCTCGATTGCAGGGAAGTGGCCGCGGCACCCATAGGCACCGACGACCGCGATTTCACCGAATCCGCAAAGGGCCCTCACCAGCGACAATCCGGTGATACCGCATAAATAGTGCTCACCTCGACGCGCGCACCACAAGGGGAACTTGTTACCGGATATCCATAATCTGGTAAAAGATCGCCCGCTACGCGCGGAAACCCGACTCACATTCGGCGACACCGCAGCTCGGCACCAGCACCGGCGGCCAACACGAGCGGCTGTTAACTGTGGAAAGGTGATGATTTAACAGTTGCGCGCGCAGCTTTCCGGCGCGGCGCGGACCCTACCAACCTCGGGCGTAAGGTGATTATTCGAAAGCAGGGTCCGCGCCCGCCCCGGGTGGCATAGGCTCCCGGAGCCGATAATGGTAGCGACACCCCACTCGCGGTTTCCGCAGGGGTTTTCCGGTCACCGCGCGCAGCGCCACGACCAGCGGGGAAGGGGTGCCGGGCACCCCTCCCCCAGCACGGTCAGTCCCGCTCGATGACGTGGCCGACGACGTCCGGTCCCGGGTGCGCGGCCCCCGAGCCGTCGCGGCGGGGGTCGGTTTCGGGGAGCTCGACGGCCGAGCCGGACTTGTTCGCCCCGGCCGGGCGCGGGCCGACCCAGGCCAGGATCAGGCCGCCCTCGCCCTTGAGGAAGCGGTGCGCGCGGACGCCGCCGGTCGCGCGGCCCTTCGCCGGGTACTCGATGAACGGGGTGACCTTGACCGTCTGGCCCGTCGACGTGACGACCATGGGCTCGCCGTGGTCGGGGTCGTCCGTGCGCACCGCGCCGAAGAACACCGCCGTCGACGCGCCCGGCAGGGTGATGCCCGCCATGCCGCCGCCCTTGAGGCCCTGGGGGCGGACCAGGCTGACGGAGTACCGCAGGAGAGCGGCCTCGGAGCTGACGAACACCAGCGTCTCCGTGCCGTCGGTCAACCAGGTGGCGCCGATGACCTCGTCGCCGTCCTTGAGCGTGATGACCTCGAACTCGTCCGAGCGGACCGGCCACTCCGGGGCGCACACCTTCACCACGCCCTGCCGCGTGCCCAGCGCCAGGCCCGGCGAGCCCGCGCCGCGCTCGCCCAGCGGCGCGATGCCGATCACCCGCTCGTCCTTCGCCAGCGGCGCCAGCTCGCTCGCCGCCATGCCGCCGCTGAGCGACACCGTGCCGCTCTGCTCGGGCAGCACCGGCAGCGGCAGCACGTCGGTCTTGAAGGCGCGGCCGCGGTTGGTGATCAGCAGGATCTGGCCGCGCGCGGTCGAGTGGACCAGCGCGGCGACCGTGTCGTGCCGGGCCCGGCCCTTGCGCCTGCGGCCCTCGGCCGACTCCTCGGACTCCGCGGCCGTGCGGGCGACCAGGCCGGTCGCCGACAGGATGATCTGGCAGGGGTCGTCGGCGACCTCCAGCGGCCCGGCGGGCTTGGAGGCGGCCAGCACCTCCTTGAGGTCGCCGTCGATCAGCGCGGTGCGGCGCTCGGCGGTGTGGTCCCTGGCGACCTTGGCCAGCTCGTTCGACACGACCCGGCGCAGCACCTTGTCGTCGTCGAGGATCTTCGCCAGCTCGGCGATCTCACCGAGCAGCTTGTCCTGCTCGGCCTCCAGCTCGATCTTGTCGAACCGGGTGAGCCTGCGCAGCGGGGTGTCCAGGATGTAGGTGGCCTGGATCTCCGAGAGCTTGAACCGGCTCATCAGGCCCGACTTCGCGGCGGCGGCGTCGTCACTGCCGCGGATCAGCCGGATGACCTTGTCGATGTCGATCAGCGCCCGCAGCAGGCCCTCGACCAGGTGCAGCCGTTCCTCGCGCTTGCGCTTGCGGTACCGGGTGCGGCGGGTGACGACCTCGTAGCGGTGGTTGAGGAAGACTTCCAGCAGCGCCTTGAGCCCGAGCGTGCGCGGCTGGCCCTCGACGAGCACGAGGTTGTTGATGCCGAAGGACTGCTCCATCGGCGTCAACCGGTACAGGTCGGCCAGCAGCGCCTGCGGGTTGACCCCGACCTTGCACTCGACGACCAGCCGGGTGCCGTTCTCCCGGTCGGTGAGGTCCTTGACGTCGGCGATCCCCGTCAGGCGCTTGGACTTGTTGACCTCTTCGGTGATCTTCTCGATGATCTTCTCGGTGCCGACCTGGTACGGCAGCTCGGTGACCGTGATGGCCTGGCGCCCCCGGCTGCCCTCCAGCGGCCCGATCTCGACCTTGGCCCGCATCCGCACGACGCCGCGGCCGGTCTCGTAGGCCTTGCGCACCTCGTCGAGGCCCAGCAGCATGCCGCCGGTCGGGAGGTCGGGGCCGGGGACGAACTCCATCAGCTTGTCGAGCGTGGCGTCCGGGTGCGAGATCAGGTGCCGCGCGGCGGCGACGACCTCGCCGAGGTTGTGCGGGATCATGTTGGTCGCCATGCCGACGGCGATGCCGGAGGTGCCGTTGACCAGCAGGTTCGGGAACGCGGCGGGCAGAACTGTCGGCTCGAACAGCGACCCGTCGTAGTTCGGCCGGAAGTCGATGGTGTCCTCGCCCAGTTCCCCGACCAGCAGCATCGCCTCGTGGGACATCCGGGCTTCGGTGTTGTGGTTGACGAACCCACCCGCGAGGAACGAGTGGTCATCGGACGCCACCCGCAGCGAGTACACCTCCGCGGGGTCGTCCGCGACGACCTCGGTCACCGACTCGAAGCGGTACCCGGAGTCCATCACCGGCAGGATCGTGGCCAGGACCTCGGGTTCCTCGATCCGGTCGATGATGCGCGAGCGCTCGGTTTCCCAGCGCTCGACCCGGTCGAAGTCGTACTGGGTCAGCCGGTCGAGGGAGTCGCGCACGTAGTTCGCGACGAACGGCACGGAGTCCGAGCCGGGCAGGCGTGGCGAACGCGCGCGCAGGTCTTCGAGCTCGGCCTGCTTGGTCTCGAGGAATCCCACGCGCTCGGCGAACGCGCGCACGTCGCGCGAACCCGAGATCAGCAGGCGGTGCTCGACCACCCCGCTCGCCCCGGCGCGGTCCTGGCGCGTGGCGATCACGCCGAACTCGGCCAGCATCTCCTGCAGCTCACGAGCCAGCCGCGCGCTGCCGGTCGAGCAGTGGACGGTCAGGCCGTCCTCGGTGACCCGCGACCCGCCGTCGCCGTCGAACACGGCCGCGAGGAAGGCGCGCTTGGCCTCCCAGCCACCGGTCCAGACGCACTCCGGGATGAACTCCTCCCCGGCACCGACCACCTGGGCGCCTGCCGCGGGCGCCACCTGCGTCCAGGCGTTGCGCGCGATGCAGACGGTCATCCCCGGGGTCAACTCGTCGAGCCTGCGCCACTGGAAGAGCGGGACACCGGCGGGCGCTTCCAGGCACAGCACCAGGTGGTTCTCGCTGCCGCGCAGCGAGAAACCCGACGTAGTCGACATGCGCAGCGTCGGGTGCACACCGGAGTTGAAGACCCGGTTCACCCGCACCGACTTGCCGTCCTTGTCCAAGACCTCGAAGTCGGCGTCGGCCTCCGAATCCGCGGGGAGGTCGACCAGGTCGGCGATCCGCGGGCTGGAGCCGTCGGGGAGCCGAACCCGGGTCTCGCCCACGACGCAGTAGCGGCTGGCGGCCGGTCCGTCGTCCGGGGAGCCGAAGTTCCCGTGCCCGTCGATGAGCGGGGCGTTCAGCGAGAAGTCCTGGGCCAGCCGGACCATCGCGTCGTAGATGGCCGTGTCGCCGTGGGGGTGGTACTTGCCCATGACGTCGCCGACGACCCGGGAGGACTTCACGTAGGCCGACGTCGGCCGGTGGCCCTGCTCGTGCATCGAGTACAGGATCCGCCGGTGGACCGGCTTGAGGCCGTCCCGGGCGTCGGGGAGCGCGCGGGAGTGGATGACCGAGTAGGCGTACTCCAGGTACGAGTCCTCGATCTCGGTCTTGAGCGAGTTGTCGAAGACCTGGGCGCCCGGCTGGTCGAACGCGGCGGGGTCGACCTTGGTCGAGGGGGCCTTGCGGCGGGCCATTGCTCAGCGCTCTCTCTCGTGGCGGCTTCGATGACTCAGGCGTCGATGGCCGACTGGTCCACCCGGGCGGCGGACTCGACCAGCCAGTTGCGGCGGGGCTCGACCTTCTCCCCCATCAGCAGCTCCAGCGCGGTCTCGGCGGCCTCGACGTCGTCGAGGGTGATCCGGCGGACCGAGCGGGTGGCCGGGTTCATGGTGGTCTCCCACAGCTCGTCCGCGTCCATCTCGCCGAGGCCCTTGAACCGCGGCACGGGCGTGACGACCTGCTTGCCCGCCTTCTCCAGCCGGGCGAGGGTGGTCTCCATCTCGCGCTGGGTGAAGGTGAAGATGGTCTCGGCACCGCGGCCCTTGGTGGTGATCTTGTGCAGCGGCGGCATCGCGGCGTAGAGCCTGCCGTCGGTGATCACGGGGCGCATGTACTTGGCGAACAGGGTGATCAGCAGGGTCCGGATGTGCGAGCCGTCGACGTCGGCGTCGGCCATCAGGATGACCCGGCCGTAGCGCATCGCGGGCAGGTCGAAGGTGCGGCCGGTGCCCGCGCCGAGCACTTGGACGATGGCGGCGATCTCGGCGTTGCGCAGGGTGTCGGCCAGGCTGGCCTTCTGCACGTTGAGGATCTTGCCGCGCAGCGGCAGCAGGGCCTGGTACTCCGACACCCTGGCCATCCGCGCCGAGCCGAGCGCGCTGTCGCCCTCGACCAGGAACAGCTCGCTGCGGGCCAGGCCCGTGGTGCGGCAGTCGACGAGCTTGGCGGGCATGGCCGCGCCCTCCAGCGCGGTCTTGCGCCGGGCGGCGTCCTTCTGCTGCTTCTGCGCGATCCGCACCCGGCCCGCGTCGACGATCTTCTGCAGCACGACCTTGGCCTCGGCCTTGGTGCGCCGGTCCTCGGTCCACTCGCGCAGCTTGCGCTCGACCACGCCCTGGATGACCTTGGTGATGCCCGCGGTGGACAGCTCGTCCTTGGTCTGGGAGGTGAACTGCGGCTCGGGGATGCGCACGTGCACGACCGCGGTCATGCCCTCGAGCACGTCGTCGAGCGTCGGCGGGTCCTCCTTGGGCTTGAGCAGGCCGCGGGTCTTGGTGATCGCCTCCTGCAGCGCCCGCACGGCGGCCCGCTCGTAGCCGCGGCGGTGGGTGCCGCCGTGCATGTTGCGGATCGTGTTGGTGAAGCACTCGACGGTGCGCTCGTAGCCGGTGCCCCAGCGCAGGGCGACCTCGACCTCGGCGCGGCGCTCCACCTTGGACCGCATGACGCCGTTCTCGTCGGCCGCGTTCTCCTGGTAGGTGCCCTCGCCGGTGATCAGAATGGTGCCCGAGACCGGCTTCTCGCTCGACGGCGCCAGGTAGTCGACCATGTCGACCAGGCCGTTAGGGAAGTGGAAGGTCTCGGTGTCGAACTTGTCCGGATCGTCCGCGCGGGGCACGCGCAGCGCGTAGGTGACGCCGGGGACCAGGAAGGCGGTGTTGCGCATCTTCGACCGCACCGCGTCGACGTCGAGGGCGGCGCCGTTCTCGAAGTAGCGGGCGTCGTACCAGTAGCGGATCGAGGTGCCGGTGGACTCGTTGCGGCGGGTCTTGCCGACGACGTCCAACCCGGACTGGCGGGTGAACGGGGCCTTGGGGCCGTCGCCGTCGAAGACGCCGGGGGCGCCGTGCGCGAACGACATCCGGTGGACCTTGCCGTCGCGCTTGACGGTGATGTCGAAGCGGTGGGACAGGGCGTTGACCGCGGACGCGCCGACGCCGTGCAGGCCGCCGGAGGTCTTGTAGCCGGAGCCGCCGAACTTGCCGCCCGCGTGCAGCCGGGTGAGCACCAGCTCCACACCGGACAACCCGGACTTGGCGTGCACGCCGGTCGGGATGCCGCGCCCGTCGTCGTCGACCTGCACGCTGCCGTCGGGGTGCAGGGTGACCTCGACCCTGGTCGCGTGGCCCGCGACGCCCTCGTCGGTGGAGTTGTCGACGATCTCGGAGAACAGGTGGTTGATGCCCCGGCTGTCGGTGGAGCCGATGTACATGCCGGGCCGCTTGCGCACGGCCTCCAGACCCTCCAGATGCGTCAGGTCGTCGGCCCCGTAGAGGGTCTCGGCAGTCACTGGGTCGCTCTCCTGGATTCTGGTCCGTGGTGCTGGTCGAACAGGTGTCCCAAGGTACCGGAGGGTATCCGGCCGACCCGACGGCCAGGCGTAAGCGCGCCGGTGCGGGTCGGGATCGCGCCCGCCGCGGGCGCCCGCGGGGCGAATAGTCGGATTCGATGGTGGGCATTGGTCCAGTCCGGGCGGCCCGGTCCGCCGATGCGACCGAACGGTCGCCACCGGGAGGCCGGTTGGCGGTCCACAGCGGCCCCACTGGTGATGACATGCGCCGTACGGTCCATTGACCGGGGCTTGAAACATTGGCAACGATATGTGAATTTACCGCCGCGCGGCCGGTAGTCGTCGTCTTGACGGGTGATCGAGGCCGCGTTTATGGTCTAGACCACAGCAACACCAGTTTCACCCTCCGGCGTCCGGGTCCGGCCGTACGCCCGACGGGAGGCGAGCGTCCCCTTGCTCCCCGTTTCCCCCCTGCGCCGGTCGCTAGCCGCGACCGGCGGAAACGCCGTCCACACAAGTGGAGGAGCACTGAATATGAAGCACACGCGCAAGATCGCCGCGGCAGCGGCCGGGGTCGGCATCGCACCCCTGCTCATGGTCGCCCTGCCCGCGGGCCCCGCGTCCGCGCACGGGTACATCAGCTCCCCGCCCAGCCGCCAGGCCAACTGCGCGGCGGGCAAGGTCAGCAACTGCGGCCAGATCATCTACGAGCCCCAGAGCGTCGAGGGCCCCAAGGGCCTCAAGAGCTGCAACGGTGGACTGTCCCAGTTCGCCCAGCTCAACGACGACTCGAAGGCGTGGCCCGCGGCCTCGGTCGGCAACTCGGTGGACTTCACCTGGACGCTGACCGCCCGGCACGCGACCACCACCTGGGAGTACTTCGTCGGTGGCGAGCGCATCGCCGTCTTCAACGACGGTGGCAAGCAGCCGGGTGCGACCAAGACGCACAACGTGAACCTGGGTGGCCGCAGCGGCCGCATCAAGCTGCTCGCGGTGTGGAACATCGCCGACACCGCGATGGCGTTCTACAGCTGCGTCGACCTGCAGGTCGGCGGCGGTGGCCCCACCACCCCGCCCACCACGCCGCCGACGACCACGACGCCGCCGACGACGACCACCCCGCCCACCACCACCACGCCCCCGACCACCACCACGCCGCCGCAGACCGGCACGTGGGCCGCGGGCACGAGCTACGCCACGGGCGCGACCGTGACCTACAACGGCGGCAGCTACCGCTGCCTCCAGGGCCACACCGCGATCGCGGGCTGGGAGCCCAGCACCACGCCCGCCCTCTGGGCCAAGGCGTAACCAGTGGCAACCCGGCCCGGGTCTCGGCGGGCCCGGGCCGGGTCCCCTCATGAGGAGGCACGCATGAGACGTCCGCTGGTAGCCGTCGCCGCCTGCGTCACCCTGCTGGTCGCGGGGTGCGGCAGCGACAGCCACGCCGGACACGCTGATCCTGCGGGCCACGCCGGTCATGGCGCCGCCACCACGTCGAGTTCCCCCGCGTCGCCGTCGGCCCAGGCTCCGGCAGGTGGCGCGGCGAGCGCGAGCGCGGCGGCGGCGCCTGCCGTCGGCGGTGACTGGAACCTCGCCGACGTGATGTTCCTGCAGATGGCGATCGCCAACCACAAGCGCGGCATCGAGCTGGTTCAGTTGGCCGACAAGCACCAGGTGCGCGCCGACGTGCGCAACCTGGCCGACGCCATCCGGCTGACCCAGGAGCAGGAGGTGAGCCAGATGAGCAAGTGGCTCACCGACTGGAAGCAGCCCGTGGAGGTCAGCGGCGACCCCAGCGCGCACGCCCACCACGGCGGCATGCCGCTCACCGACCCCCAGACGATCGCCGAACTGGACGCCCAGCCGGACGGCCAGTTCGAGAAGCAGTTCGTGACGATCCTGACGGGCCACCAGCACAACGCGGTGGAGTTCGCCCTGACGGAGAAGAAGGACGGCGCGAACGCCGACGTGAAGGCGTTCGCCGACAAGGTCGTGAAGTCCCGGACGGCGCAGATCCAGCAGCTGCTGAACTTCTCGCAGTAGTCCGGTCCAGGATCAGCGGTGCCCCTGTTCTGTCGAACAGGGGCACCGCTGTCATTTCCGAGCTGTCACATCCGGTTGAGCGCGATCACGCCATTCCCCGGCCACCGGCGGAACCGGGCCCGGGAGCAGGACCGGTCCGTCCGGCTGAGCGCGGGCGAGGCCGGGAATCAGGCGGTGATCTGGTCGTAGGTCGGGAAGTTGTGGGCGATGGAGTTCTCCACGAAGTCCGCCACCCAGCCGTCGTCGTCGTGGAAGAAGCGGATTGACACGTAGTCCGGGCGGGTGCCCATGTCGAACCAGTGCGTCGTCTTCGCCGGGACGCTCAGCAGGTCGCCTTCGGTGCACAGCACGGCGTGGACCTTGCCGTCGATGTGCAGGTAGAAGATTCCCGAACCCCGCGCGAAGAACCGGTCCTCGTCATCGTCGTGGGTGTGTTCCGAGAGGAACTTGGCGCGGGCGGTCGCGGCCTTCGAACGCCATTCCGCGGAATCCTCCGGCGTCATCGTGACCGCGTCGACGAAGGTGTAGCCCTCGCGGTCGTTCACCTCGTCCACCCGCGCCTGGTAGGCCGCGATCACCTCGTCCGAGGTCGGGTTCGGGGGCAGGTCGACGACCGGCCACCGCGAGAAGCGGACGCCGAGGGCGCCCAGGGTCGCGGTGATCTCCTCCACATCGGACGTGCGGGTCAGCTCCACCCCGGGGTCGTCGTCGGCCCAGATGGTCAGCAGGGTCATCACCGGCCTCCTTCGATCGCGGTCTTGAAGCGCAGCAGCCACTCCAGGCACTCGGCCCGCCACCGCGCCTCGAGCAGGTCGTCCCCCCACACGTACACCCCGTGCCGGGCGACCACCAGTGCGGGGGTCGCCGGGTCGTACCCGGCCTCGAACGCGTCCCCCAGCACACCCATGTCCTGCGAGTTCGGCACGACCGGGACCCGCACGAGGTCGTCGTGGGCGGCGCGGCCGAAGCCCTTCAGCATCTCCAGGTCGCGCAGTTCGATGCCGTCGGGCCAGCGCTCAGCGGCGACCACGGGGGCCAGCACGTGCAGGTGGACCACCGCGCCCGCACCCGCGACGCGGGCGATGCGCGCGTGCAGGCCCGCCTCGGCGGACGGGCGCAGCCGCTGGCCGGGCAGTGCCTCCCCGGCCTCGTCGACCTCGACGACGTCGTGCGCGGTCAGCTCGCCCTTGTCCAGGCCGCTGGCCGTCACCGCGAGCCGCAGGGGGTCTCGGCCCAGGGTGACCGACAGGTTGCCCGACGTGCCGCGCATCCAGCCCAGGTCCGTGTAGCGGGCGGCCTCGGCGGCGAGGGCTCGGCCCACGGTGACCAGCGCGGTCATCCGGGCACGACGCGGAACTCGTCGAAGGACTTGGCGACCCGGTGCGCGCCGAAGTCGGCCGACGCGTACGGCTCGCCGTCGCGGGCCAGGCCGACGGTCTGCCAGCCCGCCTCGGCGGCGGCGTCGAGTTCGGCGGGGACGTCGGACAGGAACACGATCCGGGACGGCACCGGTCCGCCGATGCCCTCCGCGATGGCCGCGTACGACGCGGACTCGCGCTTCGGGCCCGCGTTGACGGTGTCGAAGTGGTGGCGGAACAGCCTGGTCAGGTCGCCCTCGGTGGTCGTGGAGAACGACGCGATCTGGCCCGCGACCGAACCCGACGAGAACACGGCCAGCTTGAGGCCCGCGGCGTCCCAGGCCCGCAGCGCGGGCACCACGTCCGGGAAGTACTCGGAGACCAGGTCGCCGCGCGCGTAACCGTCCTGCCAGATCAGGCCCTGCAGGTCCTTGAGCGGCGCGGCCTTGCGGTCGGCGGACATCCACCCGTGCAGCACGGCGACGACGTCGGCGGTGGTCGCCGAGTCGGGCAGCCCGGCCTCGGCCTTGGTGCGGGCCACGGCCGAGCGCACGGTCGGGTCGTCGGGGTGGGCATCGATCCACGGACCGAGTCGGGGCCGGGCGTAGTCGTAGAGGACGACGTGGACACCGGCGGTCGGCATCAGGGTGCCCTCGATGTCCAGGACGACCCAGTGGGCGGACAGCGTGTCGGTCACGGTTGCTCTCTCCGGTTGTAGACGGCCGAGTGGTAAGCGGCCAGGGCGTCGGGGGCGAAGGGCCCGCGGTCGGTGACGACGGTGCGCACGAAGCGCGGCGGCGTGACGTCGAAGGCCGGGTAGAAGCCGCGCACCCTGGCGCTGGCGGTGCGCGCACCCAGCGTGTGCTTGACCTCCTCGCCGTCGCGGTGCTCGATCGGCACGTCCGCCGCGGTCCGCGCGGCCAGGTCCGGGGCCTGCACCTGCGCCAGGAACGGCACGCCGAACGCGTGCGCGGCGACCGCCAGGCCCAGCGTGCCGACCTTGTTGACCACGTGCCCGTCCATGGTGACGCGGTCGGCGGCGGTCAGCAGGACGTCGACCATCCCCGCCGACAGCACGGACGCGCCCATGCCGTCGGTGATGAGCGTGGTGTCGACGCCCATCTCGGCGAGGGTCTCCGCGGTCAGCCGGGCCCCTTGCAGGTAGGGGCGGGTCTCGGTGCAGACGAAGGAGACGTCCTTGCCCGCCCGCTGGACGGCCGCGACGGTCTCGATGAGGTACGCGTCGGCCCAGCAGTGGGTGAGGACGCGGGCGCCGTCGGGCAGCAGGGCGGCGCTGTGCTCGCCGAGCGCGCGGCTGTCGGCGCGGTAGCGCGCGTCGCCCGCCTCGGCGCCCCGGGTCGCGGCGGCCACCAGGTCGTCGCCCGAGTCGACCTCGGCGAGGACGGCGGCGACCGCCTTGCGCAGGTGGTTGTTGGTGGGCCTGCTCGCGATGAGCCGGTCGCCCGCGGTGCCGAGCGCGGCGCGGGCCGCGGCGGCGGGCAGGTGGGCGTGCGCGCGGGCGGCGAGGACCATGGCGTAGAGGGCCGCGTAGTAGGGGCCGGAGGACTGGGTGACCATGTCCTCGATGGCGACCGCGACCTCCTCGGCGGTGGCGCAGCGCACCCAGACCCGCTCGAACGGGAACCGGCGCCGGTCGAGGATGATCACGGCGTCCTCGGTGAGGCGGACGCTGCGGTCGAGGGTCGGGGACATCAGCTGTACCCGCTGGGGGCGGGGAACTCGCCGGTGAGCAGGTGCCTGCCGACCTCGGTGGCCTTGTAGACGGCCGGGTCGTGCAGGGTGAGCGTGCGGGCGTTGCGCCAGAACCGGTCGAGGCCGTACCGGGCGGCGGTGGCGCGGGCGCCAGTCAGCTCGAACACCCGGCTGCCGATCTCGGTGGCCAGTTCGCTCGACACGACCTTGGCGGCGGAGATCCGCACGGACGTCTCGCCGCGCCGCTCGGCGCCGAGGTCCGGGTCGGCCGCCGCGGCCTCGAACGCGCGGGCCGCGGCGTCGACGAGGAGTTCGGCGGCGTCGAGGCGGGCGGTGAGGGTGCCGTACGCGGCGAGGGTGTGCGGGTCGTCGGCGGCGCGCTCGACACCGGAGGCGGGCCAGGCGCGGGAGACGTCGCGGGTGTAGCGGGCGGCCTCGGCGAGCGCGCCACGACCGACGGCCACCAGCACGCGGCTCAGGACGAGCTGGAACCCGAGCGCGGCAAGGGAATCGCGGTTGGCGCGGGGCTCGCCGGGCGCAGGCTGGGCGCCGAGCACGGCGGACTCGGGGACGTGGACGTCGGTGAACTCGACGCCGCCGCTGGCGGAGAGGCGCTGGCCCAGGTTGTCCCAGTCGCCGAGGTACCGGATGCCCGGCGCGGCGGCGTCGAGGGTGAAGGTGAGCTTGCGGCCACTCGCCTCGTGGTGACCGCTGACCACGAGCCGGTCGGCGACGCTGGCGCCGGTGGCGAAGAACTTGCGCCCGTTGACCAGGTAGCCGCCGTCGTGAGTGGACAGCACGAGCGCGTCGTCGCGGGGGTTGGCGACACCGGCCCAGAACCAGCCGTGCGCGGCCGTCGCCCGGTTGGCGGCGGTGGTGGCGTCGGGGCGGTCGAAGAGGGTGGTGCGCCAGACGTGGAGGTAGTGGTAGCCGAGCAGGTGCCCGACCGACGCGTCGGCGGCGGCGACCTCGGCGAGGACGGCGTGCGCGGTGGTCCAGTCCGCGCCGTGCCCGCCGTCGGCAGTGGGGATCATGAGGGGCAGCAGGCCGGACTCGCGGAGCAGGGCGACCTCGGCCACGGGCTCGGCGCCCTTGGCCTCCCGCTCGACCGCGTCGGCGGCCAACCGGGCGGCGACGTCCCGCGCGACCGCCACCCACCGCTGTCGGTCCGCCACGCCTTCGCTGCCAGTTGTCACCAAGGCAGTATGCCGGGCGACGAAGGGGGAACCGGCATGTGGGATGGGGGAAGGACGGTGTGACCCGAGTTGTATGGCGGTGGGATCTCGCCATGCCGCGCCACACGCGAGATCGCGCCGGTTTCCGGGCTGACCGGACTCGCGGACCCGAGGGGGATCCGGTTCCAGGGCCGCCGCGGGGCCGTGGCACAACTCCCTAGCCGGTCAGGGCCAGGTCCGCGCCGCGGTCGCGCCACCAGGAGTCGTACGCCGTGCTGCAACCCTGGCGGCGGCGGTAGAAGGCGAGGACCTGTTCGTTGATCTCCTCGATGTGCGCGGCCACCGAGGTGCCCTGGCGGTAGAACAGCCGGAGTTCCTGGTGCATCGGCATGTCCTCGATCGGGCGGATCACGATCGACCCCGGGTGGTCCCGGCTGGTCGCCAGGGCCGGACCGACCGCCAGGCCCGCGGACACCAGTTCCAGCATCGTGGCCAGGCACTGGGTGCTGTGCGGTTGGTCGAACACGACGCCGTTCTCGTGTGCCACCTGGGTGACGAAGGTCGACCAGCGCGTCGTGCCCGGCGCGTCGTCGATCCACGGGTGTTCGGCGACGTCGGCCAGCTTGAGGCGCGCCTGCCCGGCTAGCGGGTGGTCGTGCGCCAAGGCCACGAACACGGGCTCCGCCGGGTGCACGAGCACGCTGGAAACCCCTGGGGGCACGGTGATCCCGGCCAACGGCGGCCGGTACACCAGCGCCAGGTCCAGCGCCCCGATCGCGACCTTGTCGACGCTGATCCGCTCGTCGATGTCCTCCTGCACGCTCACCCCGGAGCACCACGACTGCTCCCGCAGCCACCGGCACACCACGACGTGCAGGAAACCGCAGTAGCCGCCGACCCGCAGGGGGTCGGACGGCAGGCCGCGCCTGGACCACTCCCCCACGCGCTCGGCGATGGCGGACATGCCGCTGAGCACGACGCGGGCCTCGGTGAGCACCTCGGCGCCCAGCGGGGTGGGCAGGCAGCCGTACTCGGCGCGGAAGAAGAGCCTGCCGCCGACGGTGCGTTCGATGCGTTGCAGCAGACCGGAAAGCGCGGGCTGGGACATGCCGAGCCTGCGCGCGGCCTGGGTCAGGCTGCCGGTGTCGTCGATCGCGGCCAGCGCGCGCAGGTGGCGGATCTCTAGCTCCACGGGGTCCTCCATCCCCGCCGGACCGCGAGCGACCGGCGGTTCAGCGACGGTACCTCCGGTGCGCGCGCGCTGGGAAGGGGCCCGCGGTCCGCGGGCCCCTCCGGTCGGTGAGAGGTCGACTAGGGGGTCTTGGCCTCCAGCGTGTACGCGCCCGAGCCGCGGTAGGCGTTGATCCGCCAGCGGTAGCGGCCCGCCGTGCCGGTGTAGTCGACCTTCTCGGTGGCACTCGGCCCGGCGCTGGTGGCGACGGTGCTCCACCGGGTGCCGGACTGCTTCTCCAGGTACAGGTCGAAGTCGCTGCCGGACGGGCCCGCCAGGCACGCGGTGTGCTTGCCCGCGGCGGCCTGGTACGAGCCGGTGGCGCGCGGTTCGTAGACCGTGCCGCCCTGGTTCACCGAGCCGGTGGTGGCGGTGCCGCACTGGCCGCCCGGCGGCTCACCGGGGCCGTCGGAGGTCAGCAGCGTGACGTTGTACCTGCTCAGGATCTCCGGCACCGGCTGGAAGTACGTCGTCGCCGCGCCGCCCTTGCAGTCGCCGGACCCGCCGGAGGTCACGCCCTGGGCCTGCTGGCCGGAGATCGCCGAGCCGCCGGAGTCGCCGGGTTCGGCGCACGCGGTGGTCTCGATGGCCTCGTAGACCTTGCCGACCTGCGAGCCGTAGTCGACGGTGGCGTTGCGGTAGCGGATGGTGCCGCAGTGCCAGCCGGTGGTGCCGCCGGAGCGGCAGATCGACGCGCCGACCGGGGCCTCCTGCGCGCCCGCCACGGCCACCCGGCCGCCGCTGTAGTCGTTGACCGCGCCGATCGGCGTCTCGCCCGCGCTGGTGCGGATGAACGCCATGTCGTCGACCGGGAAGGTGGAGCCGTCGAACCGGCCGCCCGGCTGGGTGGTGGTCTCGCCGACCTTGCCGCAGTGCCCGGCGGAGATGAAGCCGCCCTGCACGGAGAAGCCGACCGAGCAGCCGTACTTGCTGGTCCAGTACCGGTTGCCGCCGACGACGTCGATCAGCGGACGCGCGCGTTCGGTGCTCGACTCGTACCGCACGGCGGACTGGTCGACCCCGGCCGCGCTCACCCAGGCCCGGGCCTTGGACTCGGCACCGGGCGCGTGCTTGACCACGACCGCGTTGCGCTCCTGGTCGACCCGCCAGCCCGGCAGCGCGGGCGCGCCCGCGGCGGCGGCGTCGAGGCGGGTCTTGGCGGCGTCGAGGGCGGCGGCCGACCGGGCGAGCAGCCGCGGCTCGGCACCGACCGCGCGGACCTCGGCGAAGGCGGACGCGCTGGTCACGCCGACGACGAGCCCGCCGCGCGCGGCGTCGAACCAGGTGCCCGCCAGGTCGCCGCCGAGGGTGGCGCGGACCTGGTGGTCGGCCTTGGTGGCGGTCCGCTCGGCGTCGAGCCGGGCGACCGCCTGGGCCGGTGCGAGGCCGAGGTCGCGGGACAGCGCGGTGAGCACGGCGGGGGCGGCCGCCAGTGGTGCCGCGACGGGTTGCGCGGGTTGCGCGGCGTTGGCGGTCGTCAGGCCGACGACCGTGATCGGGACAGCCAAGACCACCGCGATCAGCGGTGATGTCCGTGGTCTGCGCATGGCTGGGTGACTCCTCGGTGCAGGGTTCGGGGGGCTCGCCCCGACCGCCGGGGACGCGGCGGTGAACCAACGGTAAATGCGGCGTGAGCAGGGCAGACAGATCACAGATCCCCATAACGATTCCCAGCTCCACGCCCTGACACGTTCGGAGTAGGCGGACGCACCCGGTGCGGCCGGCGGAGATCATCCGCACTAGCCTGTTCAGGTATGGCGGGTGTGGAGGAGCTGCGTTCGTGGGTCGCGGTGGCGACTCAGCGGACCCAGGGCGCGGTCGCGGCGGTCGCGCAGGCGTCGTTGCAGCTCGAGGAGGCGCGGACCGCGCTCGTGGCCGCGGGCTCCGCGATCGGCACGGGGTCGGCCGAGCTGGACCGCTCGTCCGGGTTGCTCGACGAGGCCCGGGCGTCGCTGGCCGAGGCCCAGCGCGCCGCCATGGCCGCCGTCTCCACCGCCGAGGCGTACGCGGCCCGCCGTTGACACGCGGTGCGGGCGCGCCGGGTAGCGGGACGCGCGCACGGGTAGCCCGTCCGCGGGTAGCCACTGTCACGAGGAGAAACCCCGATGCTGGGTAGGCGGGAGCGCAGGGATCGCGCGACCGAGGCGTTCAACCGGCTGCGCACCGTGTTGAACCGGGCGTTGGGCGCGGCGGCGGGGGCGCGGGAGCGGGCCGAGGTCCGCAAGCGGCAGCTGGAGTTCGAGCGCGAGGTCCAGCGGGTCGGGCTGGGCGCCGCCGCGCTGGACCCGGAGCTGGCGGAGAAGCTGGCCGACCCGGCGTTCGCGCAGGTGTGGGCCCGGATCAACGCCGAGCGCGACGAGAGCTACGTCGAGTGGCGGGCCGAGGGCCTGGGCGCGGTGCGGGAGCTGGTCGCGGCCGAGGCGTGGGGTCCGGCGGGGGCGCACTGGGAGCACTGGCTGGGCGCGATCGGGCAGGACCCCGGGGTGCGCTCGCCGCGGCTGTGGCGGATCGGGTCGGCGCAGGTCGAGCACGCGTCGCCTGCGGACGGGTTCCCGCTGGCGGTGCCGTTGTTGGACCAGGGGAACCTGCGGTTGAACTCGGTGCCGGAGGCGCGCGCCGCGGTGGACTCCATCGTGGAGACGCTGCTGCTGCGGCTGCTGAGCACGTTCACCCCGGGTCTGGTGCGGCTGCACCTGTGGGACATCGGGCACCTGACCGGTCCGCTGCCGAACCTGCACCCGCTCACCGCGGGCGGGCTGCTGGTCGTGCACGACCCGACCCGGCTCGACGACCTGCTGGGCCTGCTGGCCGGGCACATCCGGAAGGTGCACGCGAACGCGTTGCGCGCCTCGGGCCGCACGACGCTGCGGGAGGCCTGCGAGGTGGCCGGGCGGCGGGTGGAGCCGTGGCGGGTCGCGGTGCTGTTCGGCAACGGCGAGCGGCTGGCCGACGAGCAGTACCGGGAGCTGAACCGGGTCGCCCGCACGGGACCGGACGCGGGGGTGCACCTGATCCTGGTGGACATGCCGGTGTCCGCGAGCAGTCCACTGGAGACGGTGAGCTTCACCGACGCCGAGCGGGCGACGGCGAGCATCACCGGCCCGGGCATCGTGGTGCGGGCCGACCCGCCGATGCCGCCGGGGATCGTCAGCCGGGCCGCCGCGGCGATCCGCGACGACGTGGTGGTGCGCCGGGGCAGGCCGCGCTCGTTCGTCGACCTGCTGCCGGACGAGCTGGGCCGGGGCAGCTCCCGCGAGGAGCTGCGCACGGTCATCGGGTTCGACGAGGGCGAGCCGGTGGAGGTGGTGCTGGGCGACGCGACCCCGCACGCGCTGGTCGCCGGGCCGAGCGGGTCGGGCAAGACGAACTTCCTCTACGCCATGCTCGGTGGCTTCGCCGCCCGGTACCCGCCGGACGAGCTGGAGCTGTACCTGTTGGACTTCAAGGAAGGCGTGTCGTTCGCGGGTCTGACCCCGGGCCGCAAGGACCCGAGTTGGCTGCCGCAGGCGCGGCTGGTCGGGGTGAACGTCAACACCGACCGCGAGTTCGGGTTGGCGCTGCTGCGGTACCTGACCCGTGAGCTGGCGCGGCGCGCGGAGGCGGCGAAGCGGCAGGAGGTCACCAAGCTGGCCGAGCTGCGCGACGCGGAGCCGGAGGCGCGGTGGCCGCGGATCGTCGCGGTGATCGACGAGTTCCAGGCGCTGTTCGGCAGCCGCGACCAGATCACCCAGCAGGCCGCGGCGCTGCTGGAGGACGTGGCCAGGCGCGGCCGGTCCCAGGGCATCCACCTGGTGCTGGCCAGCCAGGACATCGCCGGGATCGAGGCGTTCTGGGGCAAGCCCGCGGTGTACGACCAGTGCACGCTGCGGATCGCGATGCCCAAGGCGAAGCGGGTGCTGACCGACGACAACTACGCGCCGGTGAGCCTGCCCCGCTGGCACGCGGTGATCAACCACGATTCCGGTGTGCCGCACGGCAACGAGGTCGCGCACGTACCGGACGCGTCGAGCCGGGGCACCTTCGACGAGTTGCAGCAGCGGCTGTGGCGGGAGCAGGCGGGGGCGGTGCCGCGGCTGTTCGACGGCGCGCACCAGCCGGACCTGGCGTCGGCGCCGGAGTTCGCGCACCCGTCGGGTCCCCTGCTGGGTCAGGTGATCGCGGTCGAGGACAGCGCGGCGACGCTGCGGGTGGAGCCCGCGCCGGGCCGGAACCTGGCGGTGCTGGGCACGGCGCAGAACGACGCTTTGTCCATTTTGGACAGCCTGGCGCTGTCGCTGGGCAAGATCCACCGGGGCGAGAACTGCGAGTTCCACCTGTGGTGCGCGGTCGCTTCGCTGAACGAGCACGTCGCGCTGGTCCAGCACGCGCTGGAGGACATGGGGCACCGGGTGCACCCCCGGTTCGACAGCGTGATCCCGGACTTCCCCGACAACGGCGTGCCGCAGTTCGTGTTCTTCTACGCGGTGGACGCGGCGCACCCGGTGTTGGAGGTCAAGGAGGGTTTCGGCCCCAGCGGCCTGGACCGGCTGCGGGCGCTGCTGAAGAACGGGCCCGCCAACCACGTGCACACCTTCGGCTGGTGGCGCGGGGTCGGCAGGCTCAAGGACACCCTGGGCTTCGCGGGCACCGACGACGTCGGCGCCTGGGTGGCGCTCGACGTCCAAGGCGCCGAACTGAACGCGTTGGCGGCCGGGCAGATCGTGGACTGGTCACCGCGCCCGCACCGGGCGATCTTCTTCGACCGGTCCACGCACAGCAGACCGGACGTGCTGATCCCCTTCGACACCACCACCGCGCTGCACCCGGAGGAGTCGTGACCGATCCCGCCGCCCGCTACCGCGAACTGCTGGACACCGCGCACCGCGCCGCCCGCAAGCACACCGACCACGAACGGCGGCGGCTGATCGACTTGGTCGCCGAGATCCACGCCACCGATAAGGAGATCCACGCCGCGACCGAGGCGGAGGCCCAGGTCGTCGGCGAGATCAACGGCTGGTGGCGGCAGGTGGTGAACTCGGTGGAAGGCCAGAGCTGGCTGGTGACCACCCCCCGCCCGGCCCCGGACACCACCGCGCGACCGGAGAGCCTGCGGGAGTACCTGGCCCAGATCGAACCGGCCACCAAGGCGTTCCGGACCGCGTTGCGGAAAGCGATGTGGCCCCGGCGGCCGTAATGGGGATTTCACCCGTAGCGGTATTTCTTCTCCCGGTTAACGAGTTGCGCCAACCGTACAATTGATCGGTTGCGCACTTCTGCCGTGGGGGAAATCTCAACCGTGAACCAGCCCGTCCTCGAACCCGAGATACGCGCCGAGCGCGACTACATGGACCTGTGCCGGGTCACCCTCACCGCGATGCGCGAGGAGGTCGCGGCGATGCTGGCGACCGGCGCGGGCGAGGGCGACGCGGTCGTCGACAAGTACCTCAACAACGCGCTGCGCGAGGTCCGGGTGCGCGCGCTCGAGGAGTTGGCCGACCTCGACGACGTGCCGCTGTTCTTCGGGCGCCTCGACTTCCCGCCGGGCGAGGTCCACGACGGCGACGTGGTCCGCGCCGCGGGCTCGCCGACCCACCCGCCGGACCGGGACCTCGTCTACATCGGACGGCGCGGTGTCCGCGACGACGACGGCGAGCCGCTGGTCATCGACTGGCGCGCGGCCGTGTCGCGGGCGTTCTACGAGGCGGCCCACCAGGACCCGATGGGCGTGCGGGTCCGGCGCCGCTACGGGTTCGACACCAGGGGCCTGGTGACCGCCTACGAGGACGAGGCGCTCACCCCGCGGGCAGCGGCGGGCGGGGACGGCCTGCTGGCCGCCGAGATCGAGCGCCCGCGCAAGGGCCCGATGCGCGACATCGTCGCCACCATCCAGCCCGAGCAGATGCGCTTGGTGCGCGCGCCCCTGGGGGACACGGTGTGCGTGCAGGGGGCGCCGGGAACGGGCAAGACGGCGGTGGGGCTGCACAGGTTGGCGTACCTGCTCTACGCCGAGCGGGACCGGTTGCGCCGGGACGGCGGGGTCGCGGTCATCGGGCCGAACCGGGCGTTCCTGTCCTACATCCGCAACGTGCTGCCCGCGCTGGGCGAGGTGGAGGTCGCGCAGACGACGATCGAGGAGGTCACCGGGGCGCGGCTCGCGGTCGGCCGGGTGGACGAGCCCGACGCCGCCCGGGTCAAGGGGGACGCGCGGATGGCCGAGGTCGTCCGCCGGTACCTGCGGTCGCGGATCCGGCGGCCGGTCGACGGGGTGGAGGTCAAGCGGCAGAACCGGGTGTGGCGGGTGCCGGTGGAGTACTTCGCCGCCGAACTCGACGCCGTGCTCGCCCGGGACCTCGACTACGGCCCGGGCCGCGACCTGCTGGCCAAGCGGCTGGCGCTGCGCGTGCTGCGGCGGATGGAGTTGTCCGGTATCGGCTCCTCGTCGGTGGAGGCGCTGGCCCGCGACCGCGGCATCGACCGGGCCCTGCGCGCCGTGTGGCCCGCCGTCAACGCCGCGCGGGTCGTGTTCGACCTGCTCACCGACGCGGCCGTGCTGGCGGAGGCGGCGGACGGGGTCCTGTCCCCCGACGAGCAACAGGTCGTCCTGCGCACCCCCAAGCCCAGGTCGGTGAAGGCGATGACGTGGAGCAGCCTGGACCTGGCGCTGCTCGACGAGGTCGCGGGCAGGCTCGCCCGACCGGCCCGGCTGGGGCACGTCGTGGTCGACGAGGCCCAGGACCTGAGCCCCATGCACCTGCGCGCGATCGCCCGCAGGCTGGCGGGTTCCTGCACCGTGCTCGGCGACCTGGCCCAGGCGACGAGCCCGGCGGCGGTGTCGGACTGGGCGGCCGTGCTCACCCACCTCGATCGCGCGGACGGGCGGATCGCCGAGCTGACCCGCGGCTACCGCGTCCCGGCCCAGATCATCGACTTCGCCGCCCGCCTGCTGCCGCGCATCGCCCCGGACCTGCGCGGCCCGGCGTCCTTCCGCAGCAGGCCGGGTGCGCTGAACCTCGAGGAGACCACCCCCGAGAAGCTCGCCGCGACCATCTCCGCGACCTGTGCGACGGCCCTGGTCGAGGAGGGGTCCGTCGCCCTCATCGCGGCCGACGCCGACCTCCCCGCCATCGCCGAGGCCTTGGCGGACGGCGGGTTCCGCTACGTCGTGCTCGGCGACGACGCCGACCCGGAGGCCGAACGCCTGGCACTCGTGCCGGTGACCCTGGCCAAGGGCCTCGAGTTCGACACCGTCCTGGTCGTCGAGCCGTCCCGCATCGCCACCGCGGAACAGCGCGGCCTCCAGCGCCTCTACGTGGCCCTGACCCGCGCGGTGACCACCCTGCACGTCATCCACGCCGACCCGCTGCCGGAGGCGCTGCGGTTCTAGAGCCAGTCCTTGCGGCGGAACATGGCGTAGAGGCCGCCGCCGATGGCGATGATGGCGGCGGTGGAGGCCCAGAAGCCCCAGGGCTGGTCGTAGCCGGGGTAGGGGACGTTCTGGCCGTAGAAGCCGGTGATGGCGGTGGGGATCGCGATCACCGCGGCCCAGCCGGTGACCTTCTTCATGATCATGTTGAGCTGGTTGCTCTGGATGTTGAGCTGGGTCTCGCGCAGCGCGGTGATGTGGTCGCGCAGGGACTCGGTCCACTCGGCGGCGTGGGCGACGTGGTCGCGGATGTCGCCGAAGTAGGGCTGCAGCTCGGCGTCGACCAGGTTCTTGTCGCGCGGCAGCTCGGTCATGATGTCGCGCATCGGCAGCACGACCCGGCGCAGGCCCGCGAGGGCGCGGCGCACCCGGACGGAGTGCCGCTGGAGTTCGCGGACGTCGGGGCGCTCCTCGAAGACCACGCCCTCCAGATCCTCGATCAGCTCGTCGAGCCGCGAGGTGGCCTCCAGGTGGCCGTCGACCACGATGTCGAGCACCGCGTGCAGCAGCACCCCGACCCGGTCGCAGGGCAGCGCGGAGGCGTCCCAGCGGCGGGTCACGGCGGCCATGTCGAAGCCGTCGCGCACGGTGACCAGGGTGTTCGGGGTGACGAACATCGACAACTCGTGGCACTCGAGGGTGCCGTCGGCGGCCACGGACACCCCGTAGACCGAGACGAACTGGTGGGTGCGGTAGTGGTCGAGCTTGGGCCGCTGGTGGCGCTCCTGGCTGTCCTCCAGCGCCAGCTCGTGCAGGCCGAGCTCGCGGCCGACGACCTCCAGCGCCTTGTCGTCGGAGATGTCGACCCAGGCGACCCCGCCGCCCGCCAGCCGCTCCGCCAGCTGGTCGAGCGGGAAGTCCTCCTCGACGGAGCCGTCCCGGTACAGCCGCGTCCGACTCACGCCGACCGCCTCAGCAACACCGCGTACAGGGTCAACCCCGGGCCGAACGCCATCGCCACCACCAGCTCTCCCGGCCGCGCGGACAGTTCGCGCAGCACCAGCAACACCGTCGCCGACGAGCAGTTCCCGCGCTCGGCGAGCACCCCTCGCGAGGCGGCCAGCGCCGCGGGCGGCAGGCCCAGTCCGGCGGCCACAGTGTCCAGCACGCGCGGCCCGCCGGGGTGCACCGCCCAGCCCGCCACGCCGTCGACGTCGGCGCCGTGCCGGGCCAGCATCTTCTCCACGACCGGGCGCACCGCCACCGCCAGCACGTCCGGCACCCGCGCGGACAGGCCCATCCGGAAGCCGTGGTCGGTGATCCGCCAGGTCATCAGGTCGCGGGTGTCGGTGTCGGTGTGCGACACGACGTCGAGGACCTCCCAGCCGGGCGCGTCGGGGTGCACCACGGCCGCCGCCGCGGCGTCACCGAACAGCGCGTGCGCCACCACCTGCTCGGGGTCGCGGTCGGGTGGCTGGATGTGCAACGACGTCAGCTCGACGCACACGAGCGCGGCGGGCAGGCCGCGCGCGGTGGCGAAGTCGGACACCGCGCCCAGGCCGGGCAGCGCGGCGTAGCAGCCCATGTGGCCGATGGCGAGCCGTTGCGCGTCGGCGGCCAGGCCGAGGTCGGCGGCGAGGCCGATGTCGAGGCCGGGGGTGCCGTAGCCGGTGCAGGACACGACCGCGACGAGCCCGAGGTCGCCGGGGGCGAGGTTCGCGTCGTCGAGCGCCTCGCGCAGGGCCGCCCGGGCCAGCGGTGGGGCCTCCCGGTCGAACCGGGCCATCCGCTGCGCGGTGGACCACCCGGCGACACCCTCCGCGAACGGGTCCACGACGGTGTGTCGCGAGCGGACACCGGACCCGGCGAACACCCGCCGGGCGAAGCCGCTGTCGCCGAAGTGCGCGCGGAAACCGCGCTCCCACAGGGCTTCCTGGTCCACCGACCGGGGCAGTGCCGTGCCGAGCCCGGTCACCGCGGCCATCGGGCCTCCTTCGTGCCGGTCCCCTGGAACAGGACCGCGGTCGTCGGGACGGGCCGCAGGCGCACGTCCCGGCGCAGGCCCAGCGCCCAGCCGAGCAGGTCGGCCGCCGACGGGCGGATACCCCGCAGCCGCAGGCGCACACCTCGCCGGGCGCACTCGCGCACCAGCAGCGCCCGGTCCACCAGCAGACCGGGCTCGTGCACGCCGCGCGGCACGCCGGGCAGCCGTTCGGCCACCGTGATCGCCAGGAACCGGCACAGCGCGGTGTTCGCCAATGTATCGATCACCAGGAGGCCGCCCGGGCGCAAGAGTCCACAGGCTTGTTCCACGGCGCGGGGTAGGTCCGGGACGTGTTCGAGGATTTCTCCCGCCACCACTACGTCCGCGCATTCGGGCCGTAGTGGCACACGCAGTACATCGGCCCTGACCGCGTGGACACCGTGCTCGGACGCTAAGCGTGGTCCGGTTAGGGATAGATCGATACCTATGTGTAGGTAGCCTTTTCGCGCTATGTGCGGCGCGAGAAGGCCCCCGCCGCAACCGAGGTCCACGAGCACCGCGCCTCGACGTGGCGCGGGTGGGACGAGCCGCGCGCGGGCGGCGGCGAGCCAGTGCAGCATGGCGAATGGCCCCCTGGGCTGCCACCACCGGTCGGCCAGGTCGTCGTAGATCGCGGTCACGCACCGAGGCTGGCACAGCGCGGCGGGCTCCGCCGTAGGCTGGACCGGTGACGCCCCTGCTGCGCGCCTCGCATCCGGAGCCCGCCGTCGCGGTGACGGTCGCCGCCGTGGCCTTGGCTCTCGGGCTGGGGCAGACGGTGTGGGGCGGGGTCGCGGTCGGGACGGCGGTCCTCGCGGGGCAGTTGTCGGTGGGGTGGCTCAACGACCTGGTCGACGCGCCGCGCGACGCGCGTGTGGGGCGGGCGGACAAGCCTGTCGCGTCCGGGAAGGTCTCGGCGTCGACCGTGCGGCTCTTGGTGTTGGTATCCGGTGTACTCGCGGTGGGGCTGTCGTTGTTGTCCGGGATGGTGGCCGGACTTATGCACGTAGTGGCTCTTGTGTCGGCGTGGGCCTACGACGTGAAGGTGAAGGAGACCGCGTTCTCGATCGTTCCCTACGCGGTCTCGTTTGGACTCTTGACGGCATTCGTCACTCTTGGGCTTCCCGACCCGTATTGGCCACCGTGGTGGTTGGTGGCGACCGCGTCCCTCTTGGGCAGTGCGGCGCATTTCGCCAACACGCTCCCGGACTTCGCCGACGACCGCGCGACGGGTGTCGTGGGGCTGCCCCACCGCCTCGGGGAAGCCGCGTCACGGGCCGCCGCCGCGCTGTTGGTGCTGGCCGCGTCGGCGACCCTCGTCGCGGGGCTGCCGGGGCCGCTCGCCTACGCGGGGTTGGCGGTGGCACTCGCGGTGACCGTGGTGGGACTGGTGCTCGGCAGGCGCCCCGGCTCCCGCGCCGCGTTCCACGCCATGCTGGTCGTGGCGGTCATCGACGCCGGGGTACTCCTCGCCGCGACCCTCTGACGGGTGACACGGCCCGCTTTCACCCGATCGGCGGCGGCGTCACCGATAGCGGCGCACCGGCCACCCCGCTGCGTGTGCACCTGCCCGTGCTGTCCGGTGCCACACCACGCGAATGGGGCTGACCAGCGGTTATGCGGGAACGGATGCGCTGAACTGCTTGCGGAGTCACACAAGGTGCCGGGCTGGTCACGGGCCGTTGTCGCTGCTAGCTCTAGGGCAGCCCGAGTACCTCGTTGACCGACCAGAAAGGGCGCCCCTTGAAGAGGACCCCGCTGCCGCGCACCGCGACGGCCGTGCTCGCCGCCGCCGTCTCCGCGCTGCTGATCATCCCTACCGCGACTGCCGCCGAGGCGAACCCGATGGACCGGCTGACCGCCATCACCCACGAGCTGACCGACGCCGAGTCGCCGGGCGAGCTGCACCAGGCCCTCGCCGACCTGCCCCCGGTCCTCGAGGACCTGCGCGGCCTCACCGACAGCCAGGGCGTCCTGCACCTGCTGGTCGACGCCCAGGCGCTCGCGCACTCGGCCGCCTCCGCGCTGTCACCGCAGATCGCGGCCGCGGCCCTGCCCGGGCTGCTGAACCTCATCCGGCAGCTGATGACCCAGCAGTCCGCGCCCCAGCGCCCGCTGCTCCCCCAGCTCCCCCAGCTGCCCCTGGCGATCCCGTAGCCGACACCGGTCGTCGCCGGAGCCCTGACCCCGCCCCGACGACGACCACCCAGGGCCCCGCGACCCCGATGCTCCCGGTCGACTCGCGGGCCCACCGCCCCGCTTCCGGCCCCCGGCCCGGGAGCGGGGCACTTTTTCGCCCGGGAGTCCCAGCCCCGCCCGGGGTCGCGCCGCGGGCTCAGGAAGTCGACCTCCGCGTCGAGGCACGAGCACCTTCGCGATCGCCCCTCCGCCACCTCCCTACCCACCGGGCACCCGAACCGCTCCCGGCAAGCCACTTTCGAGTGATGCGCCCGGGTGGACTCCGGCGTTTTACTGGGGGGCCATCCGGTAGGCTGGCGTCCGATGCCGAGAGGCGCTGCGACGGGCCACGGCGGCCCGCCACGCTCGGCTCGCGACGACTTCCAAGGGCGCCTCCGGGACAACTGGAGGTGTGCGTGTCGGCTCGGACCGATGACCTGCGGCGGCTGCTGGACGAACGGATCGTCGTACTCGACGGCGCGTGGGGAACCATGCTGCAGAACGCCTCCCTGCGCCCCGAGGACTACTACGACGAGCGGTTGGCGAACCACCCCAAGGACGTCACCGGGGACCCCGACCTGCTCAACATCACCCGCCCCGACGTCATCCTCGACGCCCACCGGCAGTACCTGGCGGCGGGGGCGGACATCACGTCCACCAACACCTTCACCGCCACCGCCATCGCGCAGGCCGACTACGGGCTGGAGCACCTCGCGGCCGAGATGACCCTGCGCGGCGCGCAGATCGCGCGGCAGGCGGCGGACGAGGTGGGGGCGTTCGTGGCCGGGTCGGTCGGCCCGCTCAACGTGACCCTGTCGCTCTCCCCCAAGGTCGAGGACCCGTCGTACCGGACGGTCACCTTCGACCAGGTGAAGGCCTGCTACGCCGAGCACATCGGGGCGCTGGCCGAGGGCGGGGTGGACATCCTGCTCATCGAGACGATCTTCGACACGCTCAACGCCAAGGCCGCCATCGCCGCCGCCCGCGAGGTCGCCCCGCACCTGCCGCTGTGGATCTCGGTCACCATCGTCGACCTGAGCGGCCGCACGCTCTCCGGGCAGACCGTCGAGGCGTTCTGGCGCTCGATCGAGCACGCCGAGCCGCTCATCGTCGGCGTGAACTGCGCGCTCGGCGCCACCGAGATGCGCCCGCACGTCGCGGAGCTGAACAAGCTGGCGGGCGTCTACACCGCCAGCCACCCGAACGCGGGCCTGCCCAACGCCTTCGGCGGCTACGACCAGACCCCGACCGAGACCGGCGAGCTGCTGGCCGCGTTCGCCCGCGAGGGCATGGTCAACATCGTCGGCGGCTGCTGCGGCACCACGCCCCCGCACATCGCCCAGATCGCCGAGCGGGTGCGCGGCATGGCGCCGCGCGCGGTGCCGACGATCGAGCCGAAGACCCGGTTCAGCGGCCTGGAGCCGTTCGCCATCGGCGCCGACACCGGCTTCGTGATGATCGGCGAGCGCACCAACGTCACCGGCTCGGCCAAGTTCCGCAGGCTCATCGAGGGCGACAACCACCAGGCCGCCGTGGACGTGGCGCTGGACCAGGTGCGCGGCGGGGCGAACCTGCTCGACGTGAACATGGACGCCGACCTGCTCGACAGCGAGCAGGCCATGACGACCTTCCTCAACCTGATCGCCACCGAGCCCGAGGTGGCCCGGATCCCGATCATGGTCGACAGCTCGCGGTGGAGCGTGCTGGAGGCCGGGCTCAAGTGCGTGCAGGGCAAGGGCGTGGTCAACTCGATCAGCCTCAAGGAGGGCGAGGAGCAGTTCCTCGCCCAGGCCCGCCGGATCCGCGACTACGGCGCCGGTGTGGTCGTCATGGCCTTCGACGAGCAGGGCCAGGCGGACACCACCGAGCGCAAGGTCGACATCTGCGCCCGGGCGTACGACCTGCTGACCCAGGAGGTCGGCTTCCCGGCGGAGGACATCGTCTTCGACCCGAACGTGCTCGCGGTCGCGACCGGCATCAGCGAGCACAACGGGTACGCGAAGGCGTTCATCGACGCGCTGCCGCTGATCAAGCAGCGCTGCCCCGGCGCGCGGACCAGCGGCGGCATCTCGAACCTGTCGTTCTCCTTCCGCGGCAACGACACCGTGCGCGAGGCGATGCACTCCGCGTTCCTGCTGCACGCCGTGCGCGCGGGCCTGGACATGGGCATCGTCAACGCCGGTCAGCTCGCGGTGTACGAGGACATCCCGGCCGACCTGCTGGAACTGGTCGAGGACGTGCTCTTCGACCGCCGCGAGGACGCCACCGACCGGCTCGTCGAGTACGCCGAGACGGTGAAGGGGTCCAAGACCAAGCGCGTGGTCGACCTGGCGTGGCGGGACGCGCCGGTCGCCCAGCGGCTCTCGCACGCGCTGGTGCACGGCATCGTCGACTACATCGAGGCCGACACCGAGGAGGCCCGCGCGGTGGCCGCGCGGCCGCTCGACGTGATCGAGGGCCCGCTGATGGACGGCATGAAGGTCGTCGGCGACCTGTTCGGCTCCGGCAAGATGTTCCTGCCGCAGGTGGTCAAGAGCGCCCGCGTGATGAAGCGGTCGGTGGCCTACCTGGAGCCGTACATGGAGGCGGAGAAGGAGCGGCTGCGGCTGGAGGGCAAGGTCGAGACCACCCGCGGCCAGGGCAAGGTCGTGCTGGCCACGGTCAAGGGCGACGTGCACGACATCGGCAAGAACATCGTCGGCGTGGTGCTGGGCTGCAACAACTACGAGGTCATCGACCTGGGCGTGATGGTGCCCGCGTCGGTCATCCTGGACACCGCGGTCGCCGAGGGCGCGGACGTGATCGGCCTGTCCGGGCTGATCACGCCGTCGCTGGACGAGATGGTCACGGTGGCGACCGAGATGCAGCGGCGCGGGCTGAAGCTGCCGGTGCTGATCGGCGGCGCCACGACGTCGCGCCAGCACACGGCCGTGCGCATCGCGCCCGTCTACGACTCGACGACCGTGCACGTGCTCGACGCCTCCCGCGTCGTCGGGGTCGTCTCGGACCTGATGGACCCGAACCGCGCCGAGGAACTGGACGTGCGCAACCGCGCCGACCAGGAGGTCCTGCGCGAGCAGCACGAGAACCGGCACGCCAAGCCGCTGCTGTCGGTCGAGGCCGCCCGCGCCAACCGCGAGGTCGTCGACTTCGCCGACCTGCCGACGCCCGCGTTCACCGGTGTCCGGCAGGTGGCGCCGACGCTGGCCGAGCTGCGCGCGATGATCGACTGGCAGTTCCTGTTCCTGGCCTGGGAGGTGCGCGGCAAGTACCCCGCGATCCTCGACAACCCGGTGGCCCGCGAGCTGTTCGACGACGCCAACGCGATGCTCGACGAGATCGGCCACCGGCTGGAGTTCCGCGGCGCGTACGCGTTCTGGGCGGCGCACGCCGAGGGCGACGACATCGTGCTGCCCGGCGTCGACGCGCGGTTCCCGATGCTGCGCCAGCAGACCGAGAAGCCGGAGGGCAGGCCCAACCGCTGCCTGTCGGACTACATCGCCCCGGCGGGCGACCACCTCGGCGGCTTCGCGGTGTCGGTGCACGGCGCGGAGGAGCTGGCGGCGGAGTACGAGGCGGCGCACGACGACTACCGCGCGATCATGGTCAAGGCCGTCGCCGACCGCCTGGCCGAGGCGTTCGCCGAGTGGATCCACCTGCGCGCGCGCCGCGAGTGGTTCGAGCCGGACGCCGACCCGGCCATCGAGGAGCTGCACGCGGAGCGCTTCCGCGGCATCCGCCCGGCCCTGGGCTACCCGGCCAGCCCGGACCACAGCGAGAAGGACACCCTGTTCGACCTGCTGGGCGCCAAGGACCTGGGCATGAACCTGACCGAGTCCTTCGCGATGATCCCGGCGGCCAGCGTCAGCGGCCTGATCTTCGCCCACCCGGCGTCGCGGTACTTCACCGTCGGCAGGCTCGGCAAGGACCAGGTCACCGACTACGCGACCCGGCGCGGCATGACCGTCGAGGACGTCGAACGCTGGCTGCGCCCCACGTTGGCGTACGAGCCGGGCCAAGACTGAGCTGTGCTCCACCTCCTCAGGGTTTCCCGAGGAGGTGGAGCACCGACTCGGTGGAGCGGACGTCGCCGAACGAGCGGTAGACGGTGTGCAGGGTCGCGTTGTGGTCGGCGTCGCGGCGCGCGGCGTTGGCGTCGGCGACCATGACCACCCGGTAGCCGAGGGTGGCGGCGTCCCTGGCCGAGGACTCGCAACAGACGTTGGTGACCGTGCCGGTGATGAGCACCGTGTCGATTCCCTTGTCGCGCAACAGGTCCGGTAACGGGCAGTGGCCGGGGAAGAACGCGCTGTACGCCGTCTTGTCCGCCACCAGGTCGCCCTCTTCGTGCCGCAGGCCCGACCACAACCGGTCCGCGGGCGCGCCCGCTCCCCCGGACGCCGCCAGCACCCGCGCGACCCGTTCGCCGTAGAAGTCCGCGGGCATCGGCGACCGCGGTCCCGGCAGCACCCACGCCACCACACCGCCCGCCGCCCGGACGCCCACGGCCAGCGCGTCGATGTTGGGCACGATGCCCAGGCCGTAGCCGCTCTCCGCGACGAAGAACGGCACCATGTCGATCACCACCAGCGCGGTCTTCGCGCCGTTCAGGCTCGGGTAGGCGTAGCGCCTGCCACGCCGCTGCTCCTGTCGGGCGTACTCGCGATCCTCGATGTGCCACCGGTGCTTCCTCGGTTCCACCACCCACCGATCATCTCGGCGGGCGCAAGACCGTCAGTCCGGCAGCATCGGCATCTCGATGCCCGGGGACCGGCCGAGCAACGTCGCGCGGGTGACCGAGGTGGCGCCGAAGCGTTCGCGCAGGGAGTCCAGGGTCGCGTCGAGTGCGCGCGGATCCGTTCCCTCGAAAGGGAGTTCCAGCTGGAGCGGGCCGTCGTCATCCAAATTGGACAGTGAAAGGCCGATCAGCGTGACACCGCGGTCGGTGATCATCGGCCAGGCGTCGGCGAGCAGGGACCGCGCGGTCGCCAGCACGTCCTCGGTGGCGGTCGTCGCGCGGCGCATCGTCCGCGCGCGGCTGGCGCGGGTGTAGTCGGCGAAGCGCAGCCGCAGCGTCACCGTCCGGCACCGCCGATCGGCCGCGCGCAACCGGCGGGCCAGTCGGTCGACCAGCGCCGCGACCGTCGCGTCCAGTTCCGCCAGCGTCCGACGGCGCGACCCCAGGGCCCGTTGCGCGCCAAGGGATCCGCGCCGCCGTCCCACCCGGACTTTCCGGGGATCGCGGTTGTGCGCCAACGCGTGCAGGTGACGACCCGCGGCCACCCCCAGCATCGAGACCAGTTCGCGGACGTCGAACGCCGCGACCTGGCCGACGGTCGCGATCCCGTACGCGCGGAGCTTGGCCGAGGTCACCGCTCCGACGCCCCACAGGCGTTCCACCGGGAGCGGGTGCAGGAAGTCCAGTTCGCCGCCGTGCGGCACCACCAGGAGCCCGTCCGGCTTGGCCACACCGCTGGCCACCTTGGCCAGGAACTTGGTCCGCGCGACGCCCACGGTGATCGGCAGGCCGACCCGGTCGACCACCGCCGCGCGCAGCCGGGCCGCGATCTCCGACGGGCTGCCCGCGATCTTGCGCAGCCCACCCACGTCGAGGAACGCCTCGTCGATGGAGATGCCCTCGACCAGCGGGGTGGTGTCGCGGAAGACCTCGAAGACGGCCTTGGAGGCCGCCGAGTACGCCGCCATCCGAGGCCGTACGACGATCGCCTCCGGGCACAGCGCCCGGGCCTGGCGGCCACCCATGGCCGTGCGCACGCCCCGCGCCTTGGCCTCGTAACTGGCCGCCAGGACCACGCCCGTGCCCACCACCACCGGCCGCCCCCGGAGCGCGGGGTCGTCGCGCTGCTCGACCGACGCATAGAAGGCGTCCAGGTCGGCGTGCAGGATCGGACCCTCGTTCGACACGAACACATGTTCGCATCGATACCGGTCTCCGCAGGTCACGATGTCGCACGCGCGAAGGTCCGGCGGGTGGGACGCCCCGCCGGATCCTCAACACCCGATTACGGCGCGTAGACCTGCGTGCTCGCGACGGACTGCGCGATCCGGCCGCCCGCGAACAGCTGGTTCACCCGACTCGCCTCCTGCGAGTTCGGGTTGGGGTTGCGGCACGAGGTGCCCGCGCTGCCACCCGACATCAGGTAGGAGCAGACGCCGTTGTAGTTGTCGGGCAGGCCGAGGCCGTGGCCCATCTCGTGGGCGACGATGCGCAGCGCGTCGTTGCCCGCGGCGACGTCGCGGGTGTCGATGTAGATGGTGGCGCAGCCCAGGCCGCAGGGGTAGGCCCGGGAGCCGCCGCCGGTGGTGGCGGAGATGCGGATCGTGGCGCTGCCGCCGCGCACCAGGCGCAGGTTCGGCACCCGCGAGTTCCAGATCTGGGCGGCCTGGTCGGCCTGGGCCGAGTAGCTGGACGCGCTGTAGTAGACGGTGCGCGCCGCCGCGGCGGCCGGGGCCGCCTCGGGGGCCGCGTTGGCCGCGGTGGCCGTGCCCGCTAAGCCGAGGACGAGCGCCGCACCCATCACCAGGGCGCGTGTGTAACCGCGCAAAGACATAGAATCTCCTTGCTGTGCAGGGTTTCCGGTGGCTTCGCGTTCACCGGTAGGCCGAGTGTAGGCAGCGCTATCACACTCAGATATAAGACGGGCACATAAGGTGACCTTATTGCCGTGCGCAACACCGGTATCACCGCAGGTAAGGGTGTGAAGTCACCAGATGAATAACCCATTAAGTGGGGATTTCCCAGATTTTACCTTCGGTTGTCCGGTGCCGGACGGGCGCTAGCCGGTCTCCGACGAGCGGGACTGCGCCGCCAAGAGCTCGTCGCCGTGCTCGTCGATCCAGTCGGCGAACGCCAGCAGCGGCCCGTCCACCAGGCTCTGCCCCAACGCGCTCAACCGGTACTCCACCCGCGGTGGCGAGCCGTCGCGCTCGATCAACCCGTTGTGCGCCAACCGGCGCAGCGACTCGGCGAGGACCTTGTCGCTGAGGCCGCCGATGGCCGCCCGCAGCCTACCGCGGCGCAGCGGCCCGGCCATCAGCCCGGCCAGCACCACCGGGTCCCAGCGGTGGGTGAACAGGTCGGTCGCCGCGCGCACCCGGCAGTCGGCCAACCACTCCTCGCCACTCATGGACCCCATTGTGGCCCCCAATCGCCTACCGAGCGGTGCGTGTCCACTTCTCTACCGTTCCAGCGGGATCGGAACTCTCGAGTTGGAGGCAGGATGCGGATCGGGGTCATCGGCGCGGGCAACGTGGGCTCGGCGCTGGCGGCGGTGTGGGCGCGGGCCGGGCACGAGATCGTCGTCGGCAGCCGCACGCACGACCGGGCCAAGGAAGTGGCGGAGCGGGTCGGCGGCACGGCCGTACCGGTGCGGGAGGTGGGGGCGGCCGGTGACGCGGTGCTGCTGGCCGTGCCGTGGGCGAGCGTCGACGAGGCGCTGGCCGCCGCGGGCGCGGCCGAGGGGGTGTTCGCCGGGAAGCCGCTCATCGACCCGACGAACGCGGTGAACCACGGCAAGGGCGAGGTGCTCGTGGAGTCGGCCGCCGCGCACGTCGCCGGGATCGCCACCGGCGCGCACGTGGTGAAGGCGTTCAACCTGCTCCCGGCCGCCGCCTGGGGCACCACGGCGCCGGTGGTCCCCGTCTGCGGTGACGACCCGGCGGCGGTCTCGACCGTCCTGGGGCTCGTCGGCGACGTCGGTGCCACCGGCGTGCACCTCGGTGGTCTGGACCGGGCCCGGCAGGTCGAGCAGGTGGCGGGGTTCGTCATCGGCCTGATCTTCCAGGGCATCGACCCGACGCGCGCGCTACCCCGGGAATAGACCGTTCCCCCCAGGAGTGGAGCCCTTGGGGGGAACGGTGGTTGGACCGCGGTGCGGCCGCCGGGCCGGGTACACCGGCGACCGCTCCGCGTGGTCTATTCGGTTATCGGTTGTTCAGCCGACTCAGCACGGGCCGAGGTCGGTCCAGACGCCCCACTGACCGCTCAGGTCCGGCCGGTCGCCCTGGGTCCACCACTTGTTGCGGTACTGCCTGCCGTTGTAGGACACGGTCTGGCCACCGTTGTAGACCTTCGCGGCGTCCCACGGAGCGGCGGTGCAGTTGCTCGGCGGGGTGCTGCTGCTGGGCGGGGTCGACGAGCTCGGCGGGGTCGACGAGCTGGGCGGCGTACTGCTGCTCGGCGGCGTCGACGAACTCGGCGGGGTGCTGCTGCTCGGCGGGGTGGTGCTCGACGACGGCGGCGTGGTGCCGCCGGTGCCGCGCAGCCAGTCCTGCTTCGCGGTGTAGCTCTTGCCGCCGAAGGTGATGGTGATGTTCGACGGGGTCGCGATCGGGAGGTAGTAGGAGAACTGGACCTCCGCGCTGGCACCGGGGGCCAGGCTCTGCCACGAGGGCAGCTTCAGCGAGAACCGGTGCAGGTCGCCCTTCAGGCCACCGATGTTGTTGCCGCTGTGCTCGGTGGAGATGGTCGACAGGCTCCAGCCGGACTGCTGGCCGATGGTCGGCGGCGCCGAGGTCCCGTAGTCGAACTGGAGCTCGGTGCCACCCGGCAGGGTCTGGGTGGAGTTGTTGATGACCTTGGCCTTGGGGGTGATCGGGTAGTTCGAGTCACCCACCGGGAAGCCGCCGAACTCGAACTTCACGTCCAGCACGTCGGTCGGCATGGTGCGCTTGGCCTTGGTGTTGCCGTAGGGCGCGGCGGTCTTGAACTTGTTGTACAGCAGCGTGGTCAGGGTGTCGCCCATGAACCACTCGCCCTTGGTCTGGTCGTAGGCGTAGTCACCCGCCAGCTCCCAGATCATGATCCCGCCGAGGCCCTTGTCGGCGACGTACTGCGCCTTGGTGCCGAGCGACTGCTCGTCCTCAGTGGACAGGAAGACCTTCTTCTCGGCGTTCCACAGCCACGGCGCGACCAGCGTCGAGTCGTAGTTGCGGGTGTAGGTGCCGGTGACGCGGTCCGCCGGGTTCTTCACCGGGTCGAGGCCGTAGGAGGCGGCGTAGCTGCCGAGCTTGCCCTCCTGCAGGTTCTTGGTGTGCCACAGCGGGTTGGAGCCCGCGGGCACCTCGGAACCCTTGGTGTCCTGGTCGTGCCAGAGGTTGTCGGCGCCGATGGCGCCGTTGCCGCAGGAGACCTTGGAGCCGACGGTTCCGCCGGTTCCCGGTGGGCACTTGGTCTGGTCCGGCAGTGGCGCCGAACCCCAGAGGCCGTTGGTGCCGCCGGTGACGCCCTGCCAACCGCGGGTGTAGTACGGGACGCCGAGGTTGATCCGGCCCGCGCCCATCGCGCCGCGGAAGTAGTGGTACGCCCAGTCGCTGTTCAGGTAACCGAGCTGACCGTATTGCGCGGTGGTGTAGTACTGCCAGAAGTTCAGCTCCGCGTCCTTGCCGTCGTCGTAGAGGGCGGCGTTCGGACCGACGAAGTTGTTCCACGCACCGTGCAGGTCGTAGGTCATCATGTTCAGGTAGTCCAGGTACTGAGTGACCTGGTAGGTGTCCATGCCGCGCAGCATGTAGCCCGAGGACGGGGCGGCGACCGACAGCGAGTAGTACTTGTTGTCGGCGACGGCGGCCGCGTCCAGCTTCTCCCGCAGCGTCTTCATCAGCGTGACGTAGTTGGCCATCAGCTTGGCGCGGCGCGGGTTGGAGATGGAGAAGTCGTCCGGGTTGCCGGAGTTGTTCATCGACGTGGCGTACTCGTAGTCGATGTCCACGCCGTTGAACCCGTACTTGCGGATGAAGTCGACCGCCGAGTCCGCGAAGGTGTTGATCTTCGCCGGGCTGTCGGTCATGGTGTAGAAGCCGCCGTCGGCCACGCGCTTGCCGTCGTCACCGATGTAGCCACCGGTCTCGGCCCAGCCGCCGATGGAGATCAGCGTCTTCACGTTCGGGTGCTGCTTCTTGTACTTGTTCAGCAGGTTGAAGTGACCCTTGTACGGCAGCGTCGGGTCCATCTCGGCGCCGGGGATGCCGGGCCACTCCATGCCGGTCGCGGCGTTGTCGGGGCCGTCGCCACCCACCGAGACCTTGCCCTGCCCGTCGATGTGGGCGAAGGCGTAGTTGATGTGGGTGATCTTGTCCCACGGGATGTTGCTGGCCAGGTAGGCGGGCTGCCCGTTCTTGCCGGTGCGCCAGCTGGTGAAGTAGCCGATCACTCGGCGGGGGTGGTCGGCGCCCATCTTCTCGCGGCCGTCGGTGTCGTACGCGAGGCAGTAGGGGACGGCCAGGTTGCCGGTCTGCGCCAGGCCGTCGGGACGGCACTGGGAGTTGTCGGCGGCCTGGGCGGGGTTGCTTGGCGACGCGGCGATTGCCACGGTGATGCCGGAGAGCAGAGTCAGCAAGAGGAGCAGGGGAAGGCTCTTTCTGACCACGCTTCACCTCCTGGGGGACAAGTGGAGCCTGGGACGCAGGGTTGAAGAGGATCGTAAGTGGTCTAAACCAACTAACTCAACCGGTCTAGACCAATTATTCTTTCCCACTCTGACCGGACAAACGTCCCACGATCACCTGAATGGCCGCACCGGAGCACTCCCCAATAGTCCTAGATGGACGATCAGCCCGGGTGATCGCGGCACCCGGCAGCGGCCCCCGACGAGCCCTGATCCCAGTTTTCCCAAAGGATCCATAGGAACTCGCTATGCATTGTTGGGATGGGTGGAGACCGGATGGCGTAGGGCACGCTCTGTGAGTTCCGATCGCGCGCTGTGCACCGCGGCGCGCGCACCGATCAGCGGCGATCGGGCCCACCCTGCCTCGGGCTCGGCCGTCGCGAACCGCGAGGAGGTGCGAAGGGTGACCATCACCCGCCGCTCCGCGCTGGCGCTGACCGCGGCCGTTGCCGCCGGGTCCGCGCTGTTCGCCGGAGCACTGCCAGGGGCCACCGCGGCCCCGTCCCAGCCGTCGCAGGCGGTCGCCGACCAGTCCCCCGGCGTCGTCTACCGGGTCGCGGGCGGCGCGCTGCGCGCCGAGGCCCTGCTGCGCGCCGGGTACGACGTGCTGGAGGACCGCGACGGCGACGACCTGTTCGTCCTCGGCCGGTCCGACACCGCGAACCGGTTGCGCGCGGACGGTTTCCGCGCGTCGGTGGAGTCCGTGCTGCCGCCGCTGACGTGGGCCCCGCCCGCGCGCAGCGGCCAGGCCGCCGTGCTCGACGCGGCGGTCGCCGAGGAGACCTACTACGGCGGCTACCGGACCGTGAACGCCCAGTACGCCCACCTCGACCAGGTGGCCCGCGACCACGCGGCACTGGCCACGGTGGTCGACTACGGCGACTCGTGGCGCAAGTCCCGGGGGTCCGGCGGCTACGACCTCAAGGCGATCTGCCTGACGAAGAAGAACGCGGGCGACTGCGCGCTCAACCCGAACGCGCCCAAGCCCCGGCTGTTCGTCATGGGCCAGCTGCACGCCCGCGAGATCACCACCGGTGACGTGGCCTACCGCTGGATCGACCACCTGACCGACAACTACGGCACCGACGCCCAGGTGACCCAGCTCCTCGACAAGATCGAGGTGTGGGTGGTGCCGATCGCCAACCCGGACGGCGTGGACATCGTCCAGCGCGGCGGCGGGCGGCCGTACCTGCAGCGCAAGAACGGCAACAACACCAACGGCGCGGGCTGCGGCACCACCGGCGGCTCCAGCCAGGTCGGCATCGACCTCAACCGCAACACCAGCTCCGGCTTCGGCACCGGCAGCAGCACCCAGCCGTGCTCGGAGACCTACCGCGGCCCCAGCGCCAACTCGGAGGCGGAGACCAAGGCGCTGCAATCGCTGTGGCGCTCGCTCTACCGCGACCGCCGGGCCACCGGCACGTCCGCGCCCGCACCGGCGGACACCACGGGCATGGTCATCAGCATGCACAGCTACTCCAACATGGTGCTGTTCCCGTGGGGCTTCAACTCCTCGGTGAAATCGGGCAACGACACCGCGCTGCGCGGCATCGCCAGGCAGATGGCCTCGCTGGCCGGTGGCTGGCAGTACGGGCAGCCCGGCGAGATCCTCTACAACGCGGGCGGCGCCACCGACGACTGGGTCTACGACGACCTGGGCGTGTCCAGCTTCGTCTGGGAGATCGGCGGGTCCAGCGGTGCGTGCTCCGGGTTCACCCCGGCCTACTCCTGCCAGACCAGCACGTTCTGGCCGAAGGTGAAGTCGATGCTGACCTACGCCGCCACCAAGGCCCCGGCGCCGTACGGGAGCTGAGGCGAGGCGAGAAGTCCCATCGGATGGGGAGCGGGTCGAGACAGGGGCGCCCGCTCCCCCACCTCCACGCGGGCGATGCCTGCGTCCGCGCGGAGGCCCCGGCGGGGGCCGGGCGCACCCTCACGCGCCCGGCCCTCGCGCTTTTCCGAAGTTTTTTCTCCACACGCGTGCCCGCAGCCCTTATGGTGTACGCGTTCGGCGGGTCCCAAGCCCTCGCTGTGACCCGCGAGCCGCCGGGCTTGGCCGTGTCGTGCAGGGGCGCGGCCAAGCCCCGCGGCCGGTTGACCGGTCGTCCGGGGTTTCGCGCACGGGATCCGGCGAGCGCGGTCGCGGGGCGTCACTGTGCGACAGTGGCCCTGTGGACACCCTTGCCGTGGACCTCGCCACCGGTGGCGGCCCCTGGGACGCCGTCGGCGTGCTGTCGGCCGCCGCGGCGGTCTCGTCCGGACTGGTCGCCGGGATCTTCTTCGCCTTCTCCGTGTTCGTGATGCGCGCGCTCGGCGCGGTGCCCCCGGAGTCGGGCGTGGCCGCCATGCGGTCGATCAACCGGGTGATCATCACACCGCTGTTCATCGCCGTGTTCCTCGGCGCGGGCGCGCTCGGCGTCGCGCTCGCGGTGCTCGGCCCGTGGCCGCACGCGGTCGCGGCGGCGCTCTACGTGGTGGGCGTGTTCGGCGTGACCGGCGCGCGCAACGTGCCGTGGAACAACGAGCTCGACGCGCTGACGCCGGGCACCGCCGAGGCAGCCGCGTACTGGGCGGGCTACCTGCGGCGGTGGACGGCGTGGAACCACGTTCGAACGGTCGCCTCGACAGGAGCGACCGTGCTGTACGTGATCACGTGACCCACGATCAGATGACTATCGGACACCCCGGTGCCAACCGGAAAGCCGCAGAGCGAAACGCCTGACCCCCAGGCCCCCGCGTTCCCCCACCGGGCGCAGTGGACCACCCCGGTCGGCCCACACCCGCTCCGGCTCGCTCAGTCGCACTCGATCATCGGCGGCGCCGCGGGCGCGGGCACCCGGCGGGCGTCGCGCAGTCTTCGGCACAGCTCCTCGACGAGGTAGTCGTTCGCGTCGTGGTCGTTGACGTCGGCGTTGGCGAGGAAGAACCCCAGCAGCGCCTCGGCCGCGTCGTCGCGGTCGACGATCACCGGGTCGGCGACCGATCGCACGGAGCCGGAACCGAACTCGGCGGCCCGGTAACCATTCTCGTACATATCCCCCACCCCCTCACGGTGTGACCGTGTGGCGGTCACGGTTCCAATATGCCACCCAAACGCCAGTCCGTGATCACGATCGGGTGAATTAGCCCGCACTTTTTCACCACCGGGCCGGAAGAACCGGCGACGTTGGCCCGGTTCCCCGGCATAACGCCGCCAAACGGGGCATCACCCGGCTATTTCGCAAACACTGATCTGCAACTTGCAGATTTACGTTCTCGCAGCTCAAGTCCATGACGAGGGCATAACGTCAGGTCATTACGCCGGTGGTATACCCGGAACGCAACGTCGGATCCGACTGTCCGGACACCGATATCCGAGAATCGTGCGCGCGGACCGAACCCTCCAAGAACCGACGGCGGGACGAATCACACGCGCCGCATACCGAAACTCGCGATGACCGCGACGGACGTATCCGCGAAGAATAGCGTCAGCCAAAAATGGCAAACGGGTGATCGAAATACACACCCGGGGGAACCAGCGGGTTGCGGACGGGCGAAGACTTCCTGCCCTCCGCGACCGCTGCTAGCGTCGAACCACCCGCCCGCACGAGGAGGTAGCTCCATGCACGGGACCGGCGAACCCCTGTCCGGGGACTGGTGGCGCGACGCGGTGCTGTATGAAGTCTACATCCGTAGTTTTTCCGACGCCAACGGGGATGGCGTCGGCGACCTCCCCGGACTCCGTTCCCGCCTCGACCACCTCGCTGACCTGGGCGTGGACGCCCTGTGGGTCACCCCGTTCACCACCTCCCCGATGGCCGACGGCGGGTACGACGTGGCCGATTACCGCGACGTGGACCCGACTTTCGGTTCGCTGGACGACGCCAGGGGCCTGGTCGCCGACGCGCACGCGCGCGGGCTCAAGGTCGTCGTGGACCTGGTCCCCAACCACACCTCCTCGGCGCACGCGTGGTTCACCGAGGCACTCGCCGCCGGTCCGGGCTCGCCCGCGCGGGCGCGGTACGTCTTCCGGGACGGGCGCGGCCCCGGTGGCGAGCGCCCGCCCAACGACTGGGAATCGGTCTTCGGCGGCCTGGCCTGGACCCGCGTCCCGGACGGGCAGTGGTACCTGCACCTGTTCGACGTGACCCAGCCGGACTTGGACTGGACCAACGAGGAGGTGCGCGCGGAGTTCCGCGCCATCCTGCGGTTCTGGCTGGACCTGGGGGTGGACGGCTTCCGGGTGGACGTCGCGCACGGCATGGTCAAGCGCGACGGCCTGCCCGACGTCGGCGCGGCGGGCCAGCACGGGCTGCGGCACACCCGCGAGCTGCCGTACTGGGACCAGGACGGCGTGCACGAGATCTACCGCGACTGGCGCAAGGTCCTCGACACCTACCGGCCGCCGCGCGTGGCCGTGGCCGAGGCGTGGACCACCGGCGCCGACCGCACGGCCCGCTACGTGCGCCCCGACGAGCTGCACCAGGCCTTCAACTTCCACTACCTGACCGCCGAGTGGGACGCCGCGGCGCTCCGCGCGGTGATCACCGGGTCGATCGCCGCGATGGCCCCGGTCGGCGCGCCCGCCACCTGGGTGCTGTCCAACCACGACGTCACCCGGCACGTGACCCGCTACGGCGGCGGCGCGACCGGGCTGCGCCGGGCCAGGGCCGCCGCGCTGCTGACGCTGGCGCTGCCGGGCTCGGTCTACCTCTACCAAGGGGAGGAGCTCGGTCTGCCGGAGGTGACCGACCTGCCCGACGAGGTGCTGCGCGACCCGACCTGGGCGCGCTCGGGGCACACCGACCGGGGCCGAGACGGCTGCCGCGTGCCGCTGCCGTGGGACACCGGGGGCAGCGCGCTGGGCTTCGGCCCGGACGGGTCGACGCCGTGGCTGCCGCAGCCCGCCGACTGGGCCGGGCTGTCCGTGGCCGCGCAGAGCCGTGAGCACGGCTCGACTCTCGAGCTGTACCGGGCGGCACTGCGGCTGCGCCGGGAGTCGCCGGAGTTGCGCTCGGACACGCCGCTCACGTGGCTCGACGCGGGGCCGGAGGTGCTGGCGCTGCGCCGGGGCGGGTTCGGCTGCGCGGTCAACCTGGGCGCGGCACCGGCGCGGATGCCCGCGTCCGGTGTGCTGCTCGCCTCGGGACCGTACACAGTGGACGGTCCGGACGTGGTGCTGCCGCCCGACACCGCCGTGTGGTGGCGCGCCGGGTGACCGGCCGACGTTCCAGGATGCCCCAGGTCCCGCCGCCGCACCAGGGTGGTTGATCTCTTTCCTGGGAAAGCGTCATCCGGTTGTCGCACTGGGCGTCACGAAACAGTAACAACGTGCCACGGTGCATGTTCACGGCCCGGGCCGGGCGAGAACAGTTCGACCATCACCTAGCCCACGCCCACGGCGAGCGGAACCCGGGGCGCGGCAACGCTTTCCGGGAGGCGTCGTGGCAAGGCAGGGTCTGATCGGCCGCATCGGCATCGCGGCGGTACTGGTGCTCACCGCGAGCGCGTGCGGGACCGACTCCGGTTCGCGCCCGACCCCCCCGCAGGCCGCGCTCGACGGTGTCGGGCCGATCACCCTGGCGACCGGCAAGGACACCTCGGGCAACCTGCAGAACCAGATCGACGGCTGGAACTCGGCGCACCCGGACCAGCGGGTGAGCCTGATCGAGCTGCCGGAGAACGCCGACGCGCAGCGCCAGCAGATGGTGCAGAACGCGCAGACCCGCTCGGACACCTACGCGGTGCTCAACCTCGATGTCATCTGGACCGCGGAGTTCGCCGCGAACCAGTGGGTGGTGCAGCTGCCGGAGGCGGAGTTCCCGCTGGACAAGCTGCTGCCCGCGACCGTCGAGACCGGCACGTACTTCAACCGGCTCTACGCGGTGCCGACCAACTCCGACGGCGGGTTGCTCTACTACCGCAAGGACCTGCTGGACGCGGCGGGTCTGACGCCGCCGAAGACGTGGGCCGAGCTGTCGGCGGCGTGCGCGAAGGTCCTGCCCGCCAACCCCGGGACCTCCTGCTACGCCGGGCAGTTCGAGAAGTACGAGGGCCTGACGGTCAACTTCTCCGAGGCGGTGAACTCGGCGGGCGGCGCGGTGGTCGGCCCGGACGGCAAGCCCACGCTGGACACCGAGGCCGCGCGCAAGGGCCTGGAGTTCCTGGTGAACGGCGTCAAGTCCGGCGAGATCCCGGGGAAGGCGCGCACGTTCAAGGAGGAGGAGGGGCGGCGCGCGTTCCAGGCGGGCGAGCTGGTGTTCCACCGGCAGTGGCCGTACCAGTACCTGAAGGCCGCCGCGACGGACGGTTCCTCGGCGGTGGCGGGGAAGTTCGCGGTGGCGCCGCTGCCGGGGCTCACCGGTCCCGGGTCGTCCACTTTGGGCGGTCACAACCTGGCGGTGAGCGCGTTCGCGAAGAACAAGAAGACGGCGCTGGAGTTCATCAAGTACCTGTCCAGCGAGGAGCAGCAGCGGGCGAACCTGGAGAAGTCGTCGCAGGCGCCGACCTGGGCCGCGCTCTACGACGACCCGGCGCTGACCGCGCGCTTCCCGTACCTGCCGACGCTCAAGCAGAGCATCCTCGGCGCCAAGCGGCGGCCCGCGGTGGTGAAGTACCAGGAGGTGTCCACCGCGATCCAGAACGCGGTCTACGACGCCATGGGCGGGAAGGGTGACGTCGGTGGCGCGCTGACGGGTCTGCAGGCGCGGCTGTCCGAGCTGACCAAGTGACAGCCGTCGCCGACCCACCGAGATCCCGTCGGCGCGCGGGGACCGGGCGGCTGGCCGCCGCCCTGGTCTCCCCCACGCTGGTCGTGCTGGGTCTGGTGGTGGCGTACCCGATCGTCTCGGCCGTCCGGCTGGCGTTCTACCAGCGCAACGACGGCGTGGACCCGGAAACCGGCCTGCTGGAGACCGGCTACCGGTTCGTCGGCATCGACAACTTCGCCGACATGGTCACCGGCGCCACCGCGGGCCGCTTCCTCAACGCGCTGTGGAACACCACGACGTTCACGGTGGTCGGGGTCGCGGTCGAGGTCGTGCTCGGTGTGCTGATGGCCCTGGTGATGCACCACGCGTTCCGGGGCAGGGCGCTGGTGCGGGCGAGCATCCTGGTGCCGTGGGCGGTGCCGACGGCGATCGCGGGTCTGCTGTGGAACTGGGTGTTCCAGGCCGACGGCGTGGCCAACGACCTGCTGCCGGGCCCGGCGATCCTGTGGACCACCGACGGGCTGCAGGCGTGGTTCGCGGTGATCATCGCCGACACCTGGAAGACGGCCCCGTTCATCGGCCTGCTCGTGCTGGCCGGGCTCCAGGTCATCCCCCAGGAGGTCTACGAGGCCGCGCGGCTGGACGGGGCCTCGCCGTGGCGGCAGTTCTCCTCGGTCACGCTGCCGCTGGTGCGGCCGACGCTGCTGGTGGCGGTGCTGTTCCGGATCCTCGACACGCTGCGGATGTTCGACCTGCCGTACACGCTGGTGGGGCCGGGCAAGGACGCCACGGACACGGTGACGGTGCTGGCGTTCGAGGAGGCCGTGCGGTTCGGGCGGTACGGCCCGGCGTCGGCGTACGCGGTGTTCCTGTTCCTGTACGTGGCGGTGGTGGCCTTCGTGTTCGTCCGGCTGCTGGGCGCGGACGTCGTGGGGGCGCGGGTGGGGAGGAACCGGTGAGCACCCGTCTGCGCTCGGCGCTGCCGTACCTGGGGATCGCGGCGATCGTGGCGTACTGCCTGGCGCCGTTCTACTGGATGCTGGTCTCCAGCCTCCGCCGCACCAGCGACATCTTCGACTCGGGCCCCATCCCCTCCCCACTCTCGTTCGAGTCCTACACCGCCGCCTTCGACGACCGCAACGGCTTCCTGCGGTCACTGCTGAACAGCTTCATCGTCGCGGGCGCCACCACGGTCCTGGTGCTGCTCTTCGCCACCTTCGCCGCGTACGCGTTGGCCCGGTTGACCTTCCGGTTCAAGAACGCGGTGCTGGCGCTGATCATCGCCACCAGCATGTTCCCGGGCATCTCCCTGCTGATCCCCCTGCTGGACCTGTTCTCGGACATCGACTGGATCAACACCTACCAGGCCATGATCGTCCCCAACGTCGGCTACGTCCTCCCCCTCGCCGTCTGGAACCTCACGGCCTTCTTCCGCCAGATGCCGGGAGAACTGGAGGAAGCGGCCCAAATAGACGGTTGCACCCCGGCCCAAGCCTTCCGAAAGGTCATCCTCCCCATCGCCACCCCCGGCGTGTTCACCACCGCGATCATCACCTTCATCGCGGCCTGGAACGAGTTCATCATCGCGCTGTCGGTGGTGAACCGGGAGGAGCTGAAGACGGCCCCGGTCATCACGAGCCAGTTCACCGGGACGACGCAGTTCGACTCGCCGTTCGGCACGCAGATGGCGGCGGGCGTCATCGTGACGATCCCACTGGTGATCCTCGTCCTGCTCTTCCAGCGCCGCATCGTGGCGGGCTTGACGGCAGGAGGGGTCAAATGATTCCACGGAAGGTATTGTGAGCGAGAATACACTAGTCACAATCGGGCGCTTCATCACTCACTGCCTACTGCCGAACGGGTACCATTTTCCGGAAGAGTTCGGGAAAGCGATCAACCTTACCCCAACCGGCTCCGAGATCATCGGCCAGATCGCAGGCGAGCACCCGGACTTTCTTGACTCCGACTTGAAGGCAGCAGCTTTGGGCCGATTCACGGCCCGCAATTCACTGCTTATCGATTGCGACCGAAGCGGCGCAGCTGCCGCCCTTGAATCCATCAGTGTAGAGGTGGCCGAAAAACGGATTAGATACCCGTGGATTTTGGGCCAGGGCCTCGACCAGAGGTATGCGAAGCTGTACAGCACCGACCTGATACAGGAGTCACTTCCCCCGATACAGTCGTATCAGCTGCTGGACCCACTACCACAGGGAGTGTTCCAACTTCGCAACCTGGTGTGCGGACCATTCGGGTTGCAGGAGTCGGCGTCGGCACGCTACTTCGCACCTCTGACCTGCGGCCCAACCTATCTGTGCCCCCGAGTCGAGTGCACCACAGGCCACCACGTCGGCCTGAGGACGGGCGACACCGACGCGGGCCAGGCGTGGCAGATCATCGAACGGCGTTACCCGACCGGCGGCGTACTGTCGAACCACGTCATTGACATCCTTCGTCCAGATGATGACTACTACGACGTGTTCAACGCCGACAACCTCCCGTGGCTCGTCGGCAACGGATTGACGCCCGACGAACAGCGCACCCTGGTCCAAACTCTGATCCGCAAGGATCGACTGATGATCACCGACCGGCTGTCCGGGGCGCACGGGATGCCGACCAACAAGAATGCCGTGATCAAAATGATCACATCCTACGACGACGCGCGTTGCCTTCAACTAACCCTGCTCTACCCCACTACCGATATCGTCGAGGCGATTGAAGAACTCGTGGACGACGACGCGATCCACCTGACACCTACCGAACTCAGAAAGGCTGTCGCGGTACGCCACAAGGCGGGTGGATCGTTCCATGTGGAGCAGGAACTGAGCCGGAACGGAATCCGCTTCACCGGGAACACTCAACCGCTCAACCTGCGAACGTTTCTACAGTCGATCTACGCGACCGAAGAGCAGCGAGAAGAGCTCGGCTATTTGTTGCGCGAATACCAGAGCGGCACCCCCTACGACAAGCTCGACTACTTCCTGCGCGATGCCGACGAGAACGAACTGCTGAGTCGGCTGGTGCTTTCCACACGTGGCTCCTTGATGCGCTCGTTCAAGGAGTTGAGGTACGGCAGGTTCGAGGTGCCCGCAGGTCCGGAGGACGAGCAGAGACTTCGCGGCCGGTTGCTGTGGAAGTTGGGGCGCACCCAGGAGCCGCCGCCCAGCAATGACCAAGCGGTGTTGCGCCACATCGATCGGATACGGGAGGTGGAGAACGTCGAGTACGCCGCCGGCACCGAGTGGGCAACCGTCGCGCGCAGCGCCGGGCTCGACCTCTTCGTCGAAGCGGAGTCGTTCCTGGCGTCGGCGACCGAGTTCGCCTGCTGGCTCCTCACCAACGATCACTGCGGCCGCAAGGAGGAGCTCTTCGTCTACAGCAGAGCCAAGTCGAGGGCGTGGAGCGCCTCGGTCCTCTCCCAGGAGTCCGACAACTTCACCTACGACCCGGCGGGCCGGAACTCCCTCGGGGTGCTGATCGAGTCTTTGCTCCGAGTCGCGCAGGTAGCCGAACGGACAGTCGAGAACGCCGACATGTACGTCAAACAGTCGGACGGCCCGACGTACAGCAAGTACACGCAGTTGCGCATCTACCCGTTCAACCACTCACGAATGGTCTGCGACCTGACCCGTCAGAGCCAGTCCACCCTGATCGATGCCTTGCGCGAGGCGCACTCGACGCTGGTGCGGGCCAAGGTCGCCGAGGTGCGCAACCGCCTGGGGCACGCCCCGTCGACCTTCCCGACATTGACGGACCTCATCCGGGCAGCGGAGGGTGTCTCAGCCGCGGCGACCACCCTGACCTCCGCCGGCCTCACTCCCACGGTGTTCGGCTTCGAGTCCTCGCTGCGCACCGCGTCAGGCAGGACGAAGAAGACCTATCGCGACGGCAGCAACCGGGAGGCCCACCTCTACCTGCCGTCGCCGCTCACCGGCACGGGCATCCCCGACGGCGACCACCAGATGATCATCTGTGGTTCCGCCATCGTCGCCAACACCACCGAACCGCTTCGGTTCCTGGTCGAGGAGGACACCGTGTTCGCCGACTACTGGCGTGGATACCGTGACCGCGACACCAGTGGCCCCGCGGCGCATTCGACAGGCGCCCGCTAGGCGGCAACCGTTCTCGGTGCCAACCACCGCTCAGGAGAAGCTCGCCAGCACCCGCTCGTACGCGGCCGGTTCGGCCTTGAGCTGGTCCAGCCCCAACCGGGCCGCCCCCAGGATCGGCGGGTTCCGCGCCACGTGCAGGCGCGCGCGGGGGGCTCGGGTCGCGTAGCCCGACTCCACGGCCGCCATGAACCTCGGCGAACCACCCGTCAGCACCCCACCGCCCAGGATCACGTCCGCGGGCGTGTCCAGGAGGTCCAGGCGGTCCAGGATCGCGCAGCCCAGGAGGCAGGCCTCCTCCGCCATGCGGGCCGCCAGGCCCAGGGCCACGGGGTCCGACGACTCCAGCAGCCGCGGTGCCAGCTCACCCAGCCGGTGCCGGGGGATCTCGCCGTTGTGGATCGCCACGGCCGCCGCGGTCGCGCTGGGCGTGTGGAAGTGGTCGCACACCAGGGAAACCAGTTCCGTCGGCACGCCCCGGCCGTCTTCCGCGCGGACCGCGTGCCACAGCGCTTCCTCGCCCAGGTGCTGCCCGCCGCCCCAGTCGCCCGTCAGCTTGCCCAGGGCCGGGAAGCGGGCGACGCGCCCGTCCGGGCCGATGCCCGCCGCGTTCACGCCCGCGCCGCACACCACCGCGACGCCCCACCCGCGCGTGGTTCCCGCGCGCAGCAAGGCAAACGTATCGTTGCCGACCTCCACCGACGGCGCGATCCCGCGCCGCAGGAACTCGTCGCGGAGGGCGGTTTCCTCCTCCGGGAGGTCCGCGCCCGCCAGGTAGGCCGCGACGTGGTCCGCGTACGGCGGCGGGACGCCGAGCATCTCCGCCGCCGTACGGGCCACTACGTCCACCGCTGCCTCGACACCGACGGTCTGCGGTTCGAAACCGGCGCCGCGGCCCCGGGCGAGGACGGTGCCGTCCTCGCGGACCAGGGCCACGTCGGTTTTGCTGTTCCCGCCGTCGATGGCGAGGACCGTCCTCATCGGACGGAGGCCCACGGGAGGAAGTCGCGGTTGACCTCGATCAGCCTGCCCGCCAGCCGCTCGGCCACCGAGATCTGGCCGACCAGCGGGTGCGCCAGCAGCGCCTCGGTCACCAGGTCCTCGCCGCCGGTGATGGCCGCGCGGACCGCCAGCGACTCGTACGCCGACACGTGCCCGATCAGACCGGCCAGCAGCGGTGAAACCGGTGCCACGGGCCAGGTCTGGGCGCCCGCCGAGGTCACCGTGGCGGGTACCTCGACGACGGCGTTGTCCGGCAGGAACGGCAGGGTGCCGTTGTTGCGGACGTTGACCACGTGCACGTCCCCGCCCTCGCCGAACAGCGACGCGAGCAGCGCCACCGCGGCCTCGGAGTAGAACGCGCCGCCGCGGCTGGTCAGCAGGTCGGGCTTGGTGTCGACGCTCGGGTCGGCGTAGAGCTCGAGGAGCTTGTCCTCGACCTCCTTGACCGCGCTGGCCCGCGACGTCCCAACCTTCTGCTCGGCGACGACCGCGTCGTGCTCGTAGTAGTACCGCAGGTAGTACGACGGCACGACGCCCAGCCGGTGCAGCACCGGCTCCGGCAGCCCGATCTGCTTGGCGATGGCCTCGCCGTGCTGGTCGATCAGCCGGGGCAGGACGTCCTCGCCGCGCAGGTAGACCGCGCGGATCCAGGTCAGGTGGTTGAGCCCGACGTGGTCGAGGGCGATCCGCGACGGTTCGACGTCGAGCAGCGCGGCGAAGCGCCGCTGGAAGCCGATCGCCACGTTGCACAGGCCGATCGCCCGGTGCCCGGCGTCGAGCAGCGCCTTGGTGACGATGCCGACCGGGTTGGTGAAGTCCACGATCCACGCCTTCGGCGCGACCGCGGCGACCCGCTCGGCGACGTCGAGCACGACCCGCACGGTGCGCATGGCCATGGCCAGGCCGCCCGCGCCGACGGTCTCCTGCCCGACGCACCCGCACTCCAACGGGACCGTCTCGTCCTGGTGGCGCATGGCCTGCCCGCCGACGCGGAGCTGGATCAGCACCGCGTCCGCGCCCGCCACGCCCTTCTCCAGCTCGGTGGCGGTGGACAACCGGGCCGGGTGGCCCGCGCGGTTGAGGATCCGCGCGGACACCCCGGCCACCAGGCCGAGCCGGTGCTCGTCGGTGTCGATCAGCACCAGCTCGGTGACCGGCAACTCGGCGCGCAGTCTGGCGATGCCGTCGACCAGCTCCGGGGTGTAGGTCGAGCCTCCGCCGACGACCGCGAGTTTCACTTGAGCGCTCCCGAGGTGAGCCCGGCTTGGATCTGCCGCTGGAAGATCAGGTAGACCACCAGCGCCGGGATGATCGTCATGGTCAGCGCCGCGAACAGGCCCGGCCAGTCGGCCTGGTAGCCGGCGTTGGTCGAGATGTTCGCGATGCCCTGGGTCAGCACCCACTTCTTGTCGTCGCCCGCGAGCAGCACGATCGGCAGCAGGTACTGGTTCCACTGCCCGATCACGTTGAAGACCGTGATGCTGATCAGGCCCGGCTTGGCCATCGGCACCATGATCTGGAAGAACGTGCGGGTGTGCGACGCGCCGTCGATCATGGCGGCCTCGGCGATCGGCACCGGGAGGGTGCGGAAGAACGCCGAGAGGAAGAACACCGTGAACGGCAGTGAGTACGCGATGTAGACCAGGATCAGGCCCAGGTGCGTGTTCAGCAACCCGAGGTTGCGGACCACGAAGAACAGCGGCACCAGGGCCAGGAACACCGGGAACACCATGCCGGAGACGAACAGCGTGTAGATGAACCGGTTGCCCCGGAAGGAGAACCGGGACAGCACGTACGCCGCCATCGCCCCGAGCAGCATCGTGCCCGCTGTGCCGCAGGCGACCACGATGACGCTGTTGAACAGGTAGGTCCCGACGTTGGCCTTCTCCCACGCCCGGCCCCACGAGTCCCAGCTGATCGAACTCGGCAGGCCGAGCGGATCGGTGAAGATCTGGGTGTTCGTCTTGAACGAGGCCAGGAACGTCCACAGGATCGGCAGGATCACGGTGAGCGCCCAGACGAACAGCGCCAGGTGCGAGAGCCCCTTGAACGCGGGGTTGCCCCGGTCGTGCTTGTTGCGGCGCACCGGGGGCGGACCGGAACCGTTGTCCGGTCCGCCTTCGGTGCGCTCGACGGTGAGGTTGGCGCTCATCAGTACTCGATCCGTTCCCGCCTGGTCACCCGGAGGGTGAGCACGGCGAAGGTGAGGCTGAGGACGAACAGCGCGACACCCATGGCTGAGGCGTAACCGTACTTGGAGAAGGTGAACGCGTTGCGCCAGATCTCCAGCGGCAGCACGGTCGTCGAGCCGTCCGGGCCACCCCGGTCGACCGAGAGGACCTGCACGATGGCGAACCCGTCGAACGCGGCGATGCCCAGGTACACCCAGGCGACCTGCATGGTGTCCCACAGCAGCGGCAGCGTGACCTGGAAGAACATCCGGCCCTTGCTGCAGCCGTCGAGCTGCGCGGCCTCGACGATCTCCTTGGGGATGGAGGCCATGCCCGCGGCGAAGAGCACCACGTAGAAGCCGACCGCCTGCCACACCAGCACCGCGATCAGCATCCACAGCGCCAGGTTCGGCTTGGTGAGCCAGCCGATCGGCTCGACGCCGACCAGGTCGAGCAGGCCGTTGAGCACACCGCCCTTGTCGGGGCGGTACATGGCCTGGAACAGCACGCCGATCACGGCGACCGCGAGGACCTGCGGGAAGAAGAACACCGCCTGGTAGAAGCGCGATCCCCGCACGCCCTTGGTCCCGGCGCCCATGTTGAGCAGGAACGCGAAGAACAGCGCGATGATCAGCGTCACCAGCGGCAGCACCAGCAGCAGGATGCCGTGGTGCAGCACCGCCTTCCAGAAGACGCTGTCGGAGAACAGCACCTCGAAGTTCTTGAAGCCCACGAACTTCGGGGAGGCGGTGATGCCCTTCCAGTCGGTCAGCGCCAGGTAGAACGCCTGCAGGTACGGCGCGATGACGAAGATGACGTAGATGATGATCGGCAGCGCCAGGAACGAGATGACGAACCTGGCGCCGCCGCGGGGCATCCTCATGAGGTGCGGTTCTGCTTGGTCACCGCCGAGTCGTTGCGCACGGCGTCGGCCTTGGCCTGCACGTCCTTGCAGAACTGGTCGGGGGTGATGCGGCCGAACATGAGCGCGTTGGTCTTCGCGCGCAGCTCGGTCTCGAACTCCTTGTACCAGTCCTCGAACAGGTTGTAGGTGATGATGTTGTCACCGGCCTTGTTCAGGGCGTCGTTGCTGGCCTTGGTGCCCGGCGACAGCGGGAGGCCGTCGGCGGCGCCCTTGACCACGGTGATGTTGCCGGTCTTCTCCGAGAAGCCGCGCGCGCCTTCCTTCGACAGCATCATGCGCATGTACTCGAGCCCGCCCTGGGGGTTCTTCGCCTTGGCCGGGATGATGTACGCCTCGCCCGCGGCCGCGCGGACGGCGCCGAAGGGCAGCTTGTCCGAGGAGGTGACGCTCGGGGTCGGGGTCAGCCCGTACTTGAACGTCGCGGGCGTCTGCTCCTTCTGCTCGTTCTCCAGCCACGAACCGCTGGGGTAGAAGCCGATCTGACCCTGGTTCTGCGCGGTCTGCACCTCGGTGTGGGTCAGGCCCTCGAAGGACGGGTCCAGGTACTTCTTGCCGATCTCGGCCCACGCGGTGGCGGCCTTGAGCACCGGCTCGGAGGTCCAGACGCCTTCCTTGAGGTTGTCCATGTCGATGAGCACCTGGTTGCCCGCGATCTTCGCGGCCGTGATGGCGATCATCCAGTACTGGTAGTACGAGGCGTTCTTGCCCGCGTAGGCGTAGGGCTTGAGGCCCGCGGCCTTGATCTTGCCGAGGAGCGCGTCGAACTCCTCGAACGTGGTCGCGGGGGTCCAGCTGTTCTTCTCGAACAGCGCCTGGTCGTACCAGAGGCCGTACACGGTGTAGATGTACTTCATCAGGTACGGCTTGCCGCTGAGGATGCCCGCCTCGACGGTGCCGGGGAGCAGGCCGTCGCGGACCTTGCCCGAGCCGCCGATGGCCGGGGCGTCGAACAGCGGGGTCAGGTCCAGCAGCTGGCCCTCGCTGGCGAGCGCGCCGTTGTCCATCACGTCGCTGCCGGAGTTGGCGATCACGTCCGGCACGTCGCCGCTGGCGAACCGCGGCTGCATGGTCTGCGAGATCTGCTGGGTCGGCATGTGCTTGATGGTGGCCTCGGGGTAGGCCTTCTTGTACATCGGTTCGTGCACCTCGGTGGCGTACGCGTCACCGAGACCGCCCTTGAAGATCACGACCTCGAGCGGCGCATTGGCCGCGACACCCAATGGGTTGTTCGCCGACACCGTGCCGGTGGGGCCGTTGTTGGCGGGCTTGTCATCGGAGCCGAACGCGCAGGCGGACAGCGGGCCGGCCGCTAGCACGGCCATTCCGAGCCCCTTGAGCACTGATCGGCGACTGGGGTTCTGCGGAAGCGCAGCGGACATGTGGAGACTCCTTCGACCGTCACGCGACCGGTTCGCGAGGCCCGCCCACTATCGGCGCGGAGCCCTGAGCCGGGCAATCGGACAGATGGGTGATTTGGTCTAGACCATACTCCGGCGATATGCCGCTTGGCCAGCACTGATACCGAACTCGATCATGGCAGATTTGGGCCTATAACGATGTGGCAGCCCTGCTCGATCCACCCTTGACCGGACTACCCCGAGGTACCAGAGTTGCCCGGTTTGGGGGTCGGGACCGGGAGCGCTCCATGTCCGATTCGCACCGGCGACCCCACCAGGGCAACGATTTAGTTTGTACGGGCAACCGCGATGGTACGGAAGGGCAAAAGCAAAGGTCGAGACGAATAGTGATGATGTCCGACCCGCGGCGCCGCGATTACCGGACACCACTTCGCGGCGCGCCTATTGCCCTGAAACGCTCCAGCCTGATAATGCGAGCCCGGCACGCGTTCGCCCTCGCCGCGCGACACGCCGGTGGTGGCACCCGCACGACCAAGATCCCGAGTTGTGCACAGGGCTCTCGGGTGAGTTGTCGGTTTTGTCGGTCCCCCGCAGCAGCGTGGAATCTCGGGGGATCCCCGGGCCCGGGCGGGGACGTCGCCGGTGGGCTGCGCGGGGCGCGGCGGCCCGGAGCAGTGGGTGAACGCGGGCTCACCCGCGGTGCGGAACGACCTGGGGTCGACCGCGCGCGGCCGCTGTTCGGTGACGCCATGAGCCGACGCTATATGTACTGTGCCCGCGCGATATGTACTGTGCCCGCGCGCAGGCGGACCGGGTGGCAGGGGCGGGGACGCCGGGTTAGCGGTCCACTCCGGACAGTGCGCGGGCCGCGCCGTCGACGTTGGTCTCACCCGCGACGGTGAGCGTGAGGTGGGCGAACGCCGGGGCGAGCGCGGTCAGCGCGCCGATCGGGTCGTCGGCCTCGTGGTCGTTGACGCGCAGGGCGCCGAGCGTGAGCGTCGCCAGCTGGGGCACGATCCGGGACTCGGCGAGCGCCCGCACGGTGGCGAGGTCGCTCGGGTCGAACTCGGCGCGGCTCAGGTCGAGGTGGCGCAGCGCGGGCCAGCCCCGGGGGCCGAGTTCGGCCAGGTGGTCGACCGGGCAGGCGACCCCGAAGACGTCCGTGCCGCTGTCGACGACGAGCGAGACGACCCCGGGCGCCTCGTGCGGGAAGACGGCGCCGTCGGCGAGGACCGCGCCGCGCAGCCGCAGGTCGGTGAGCGCGGCGCCGCCGATCTCGTCGAAGAGCAGGCCGCCCTCGGCGGTCAGCTCCCGCAGCGCGGGCAGCGCGGCCCACAGGCCGTGCCGGATGTCGTCGGCGAAGCCCTCGTGCAGCCTGCTCAGCGGGTCGAAGCGGCCGCCGGTCGAGGTGTGGGCGTCCTCGTAGAGGAACTCGAAGTCGTGGCCGAAGTACAGGGTGGTCAGCCGGTCGCGGCGGTGCGCGGCCAGCGCGGCCGCGGCGCGGCTCGCGGAGTGGTGGAAGTCGGTGAGGCGCAGCTCCAGTCGACGCAGGTCGGCCGAGGCCGGGTCGGTCAGCACCGCCTCGACCAGCGCGGACTCCCACCGCTCCGGGTCGGTCGGGTCGGCCCCGAGCCGCTCGACCAGGTCGCGGCGGTCGGCGGCGGTGTCGGGGTCGAGCCGGAACACGGCCTCGTCGAGCCGCCCGTCGGTCCAGGTGAGCTGCCAGGAGCGGTCGGCGCGCAGGGCCGCTGAGTCGATCACAGCGGGGATGATAGGCAGTGCCCATGACACCTTCGGGCGAAGGCGCCCCCCTGGCGGAGGACGAGGCGCGGCGGGTGTGGGGCCTCGACAGCCGTGCGCGCAAGGAGTACTTCTTCGCCGCCGTGGCCGCGACCGGGGTGGTGTGGGCGTGGGACGAGTCGACCGTCTTCCAACTCGACGACGACGTCACGCAGGTGCCGCTCTGGCCGCACCGGCGCTTGGCGGAGCTGTCGGCGGAGGCGATGGAGTGGGCCGAGCCGCCGGTCGCGATCGCCGTCGACGACCTGCTCGACGAGTACTTCGAGCGCTACGACCTGGAGAACCACGAGATAGCCGTGCTGCCGACCGACGGCGCGTTCACCCCGTTCCTGTCTCTCGAGCGGTTCCGCGTCGAGGTCTTCGAGGCCCGGCTGCTGCTCCGCGCGGAGGGGAGGCCGGACTCGTACCGCCGCGCGGAGCGCGAGGCGTTCCACGAGGACTGCCGCCGCCGGGCCGACGCGCGGCTCGGGCTGGACCCGGCTGCCCGCCGTGACCTGGCGGCTCACCTGCGTGCGCACCTCGCGGAGTGCGACGACCGGCTCCCCCTGACCGGGCAGTGGGCGGCGAGCCGCGATCTGCCGTGGCGGCGGTTGGCCCGGGCGCTGAACGTACTGTCGGTCACGTGCGACTGCGCGGCCCGGGAGTACTTCTGAGCGCCTTGCGGAAGATCGTCGTCGGCTGGCGGGCACCGGCCGGGTCGAGCGCGTGGTCGGGCACCACGCCGACTTCCACCCAGCCCGCCGACCGGTACAGGTGGTCAGCGGGACTACCGGATTGGGTGTCCAACAGGAGAAGGGTCATGCCGAGTTCGGTCGCGGCCTGTTCGACGGTCGTGAGCAGGGCCCGCCCGAGCCCTCTCCCCCGGGCGTCGCGGTGCACGAGGAGCTTGGCGACCTCGCCGCGGTGGCGCCCGTTCTCGTAGTCGGTGCGCCGCAGCTGCGCGGTCCCCACCACGCGACCCGCGTGGCGGGTGGTCCAGAGCAGGAGGCGCCCGGTGGCCAGGTCGGGTTCGAGGGAGCGCCACCACTCGCGGGCCCGCGCGGCGGCCAGAGGATGCAGGAAACCGACGGAGGCCCCGCCCGCGACCGCGTCGACGAGGAGGTCCGCCAGGTCCGGCACCAGGGCGGACAGCCCGCGGGCGTCGACGCGTTCCATGCCGCCGATCATCCACTAGGGAACGGCGCCCCGTTGGCCCACAACGGTTACACCCGTGTTTCGTGTGGCACGGTAGACGCCGTGTGGAGAGAAGCAGCCGCCGTCGCGGCGGGTGGTGTCCTCGGTGCCGTGGCCAGGTACGGCATCGGCACCGCCTGGCCCGGCGCGTGGACGACCCTGGTGATCAACGTGGTCGGCTGCTTCGCCATGGGCTGCCTGATGGTGACCGAACTACACAGGACCACCCAACTCTTCCTGGGCACCGGCGTCCTGGGCGGCTTCACCACGTTCTCGGCCTACACCGGCGACTTCCAGCACCTGGTCACCACCGCGCCCGTCGCGGGCATCGCCTACCTGGCAGGCACCCTCGTCGCCGCCCTGGCAGCCGTGACCACCGGCGCCACCCTGACCCGACGGCTGACCCGGTGAACGGCGTACCGCCCGCGGCGCTCAGCCTGCCCTCAGCGCCCAGCCCACGAAACCACCCCGGGGCAGGTAGTCCGATGATCGGCGTTCACCTCGCGGCGCTCGGCCAAGCGGCCACCCCGACCCGCGCCCACCCGCACCACGGTGGCGGCGGCCCGCCCGCCGCACTCGACCCGCGAAACCACTCCGGAGCAGATGCTCCGGTGAACGGCTTCCAGCGCACCGCACCCAGGCACGCGGCCACCCCAGCTCACCCTCGAACCGCCCGCGGCTTCCAGCTCATCGCGTCCGGCTGCGGAACCGGGCCGGGGCGGGTGGCGCGGTGAACGGCGTCCTGCTCACCGCGCTCGGCGCGGCCGTCGGGGCGCCCGCGCGGTACCTGGTCGACCGGGGGATGCGGCGGTGGCTCGGGGAGCGGTTCCCGTGGGGGACGCTGGTGGTGAACGTCGTCGGCAGCCTGGTGCTCGGCGGTGTCGTGGCGGCGGCCGGGCCGGACCTGCGCGTGCTGCTCGGAACCGGCTTCTGCGGTGCCCTCACCACCTTCTCCACCTTCTCCGCCGACACCCTCCGCCTGGTGGAGTCCGCGCGGCGCGGGGCGGGGGCGGTGTACGTCGGGGTGTCGCTGGTCGCCGGGATCGGGGCATTCTGGCTGGGACTGGTTTGCCTGGGCTGAGGAGCGAGATGAAGGTCTACGCCGAACGCGCCGCCCGCCGGGGCAGGCAGTTGGTGGCGGACGTCGTCGCGGGGGCGGTCGCGGTGGGCGCGATCCTGGTGGCGCTGCGGGTACGCGATGTCGTGCTGGGTCTGCGCGCCCCCGGCGACCGCCTGGTCGACGCGGGTACCGCGTTGCGCGGCACCTTCGACACCGCCGCCGCCAAGGCCGACGGCGTCCCGCTCGTGGGCGACTCGCTGGCGAACGCGCTGCTGTCCGGCTCGAACGCGGGCATCCGCATCGCCGACGCGGGGTGGCGCCAGATCCACGCCGTGGAGAACCTGGCCACCTGGCTCACCAGCGTGCTGATCGCGGTCCCGCTGGCCTTCCTCCTGGTGACCTGGTTACCCCTGCGGGTCCACTACGCCCGCCAGGCCACCGGCGCGGCGCGCCTCCGCGACCTCGGCCCGGCGGGCCACGACGTCCTCGCCCTCCGCGCGCTGGCCACCCAGCCCCACACCCGCCTCGCCGCCACCGGCGCCACCGCCACCGCCTGGCGCGACGCCGACCCGGCCGCCGTGGCTCTGCTCGCCAACCTCGAACTCCACCGCCTCGGCCTCAACCCGACACCCCCGCTGCCGCGCTGACCCCGCCGCCTCAGCCCCGCACCAAACACCCCCGCTGCCGCTGACCCCACGCACTCCCGGCACCACCGCCAGCTCCAGGCCACCCATGCCCACCTCGCCCCGCCCCGGCCCGCCACCGCGCAGCCACGCTGACCCAGCGCTTCAGCCCCGCACCAGGCGCCCACAGACGCGCTGATCCCTCCCACCCCCCGCACCACCGCCACCTCCGCACACCTCGCCCCCACCCGACTTCCCCTCAGCCACGCTGACCCCCATCACCTCAGCCCGCACCAGAACCCGTACTTCCGCCCTGGTCACTCCCGGCACCACCGCCGACTCCCGCACACACCCGGCACCACCGAAGTCGCTTCGCCCTCCGCCGCACCGGTACCGACGCGGACTCCGAGCCACGGCGGGATCACCGCCACCAGCTCCGCGCCAGGCAGGCCCGCACCTCGAACCTCCCGCGCTTCGCAGGGGTCCCCTCACCGCTCTGGCCACCCACACCCGCCTCGCAGGCACCGGTGCCACCGCCTGGCGCGACGCCGGCCCGGCCGCCGTGGCACCGCTCGCCGACCTCGAACTCCACTACCCCGGCCAGAGCCCGACTCCCCGCTGCCGCGCCCGGCCGACCCAAGCCTCGAAAGTCCCGCGCTTCGCAGGGGTCCCCTCGCCGGGGGAACCCCTGTTTTCCACGCTAGGGATGTCTCGTAACTGATGTTGTGGTTGGTTCCAGTGGCTCGGTGTTCAGTCGGTGATGGTGAGGTTGTGGCGGAAGGCGATGCCCGCCGCGGTGGTGGCGAGGGTGTGGCCTGCGCGGCGGTAGTCGCGCAGGATCTTCCAGTTCTTCATGCGGGCCAGGGCGTGTTCGACCCGGGCTCGGATGACGCGGTGAACGGTGTTGAGTTGTTGTTGCCACTCGGGCCGTTCCCGACCCTCGCGGGGTTTGCGGTAGGGCATGATCACCTCGGGATTGCCCTGGTAGCCGCTGTCGGCCATGACCGGCCGCCCGGCGAGCGTGTCGGCGATGCCGGAATCGCGGTAGGCGGTGCAGTCATTGCGGTTGCCCGGCTTCGGGTCGCCGGTGGCGAGCACGAGTCGGGTGTCGGCGTCGATGGCGACCTGCGGGTTGGTGGAGTAGCGGCAGTTCTTCGACCGTTCGGCGACGCGGTGGTCACGGGTCGGGACCAGGGTGCCGCCGACGATCGCGACCTGGTCAACGCGGCGTTTGCGCACCGGCGCCAGTGCCGGCGGCGGGCCCAGCGAATCCACCACGCGGTGCGCGGCGGAGTGCGAGACACCGAACAGTGGTCCGATCTGGCGCATCGTGAGGTTCGTGCGCCAGTACACCGCCACCAACAGCACCCGGTAACGAGACATCCCTTAGTGGACCGCGGCGCGGGTTTTCGTGGCGTGTGTGGGGCTGTGGACAGGTTCGCGGTATGGGGATGCGCTGGCCGAGCCGCCATCGGCTGGGCTGTGGACAACCTCGCGGTATGGGGAAGGTGCCGTGTGGCGGGGCGACTGTCGGCCGGTCGGGGGACCCCGCCGGTCGGCCCTATGCGGTGGGCGGCGGGGCGTGGTTCGGTCGAGGGTCGGCGGTGGCGGACCGGTGCGGGAGGTTGGCATGGGGCGGGGCTGGCTACTGGGCGCGGTGATCACGTTGGCCCTCGCGGTACCCGCGCCACCCGCGGCCGCGACCCCATCAGCCACGCGGCTGGCCGTCGGGGACGTCGTCGACATCGCGCCGGGGGTTCGGGGGGATGATCGGTGGTTGGCGCGGGGGGCGGTGCGGGACGACCTGGTCGGGGAGCGGTTCTACTTCGTCATGCCGGACCGCTTCGCGAACGGGGACGCGCGCAACGACCGGGGCGGGTCGGGCGAGACCGATCGGTTGCGCACCGGGTTCGACCCGGCCGACAAGGGGTTCTACCACGGCGGCGACCTGGCGGGTCTGCGGTCGCAGCTCGGGTACCTGCGGGACATGGGCATCACGGCGATCTGGATGACACCGATGTTCGCCAACAGGTGGGTGCAGGGCATCGGTGCGGATGTGTCCGCCGCGTACCACGGCTACTGGACCACCGACTTCACCCGCCTGGACCCGCATTTCGGTACCACGGAAGAGATGCGCGGAGTGATCGCGGAGGCGCACCGGCGCGGCATGAAGGTCTTCTTCGACATCGTTGCGAACCACACCGCCGACGTCATCGACTATGCGGAGGGCAGCCACGAGTACCGCAACACCCGCGCGTACCCGTACCGCGATGCGTCCGGCAACCCGGTGGACATCAAGGCGCACGCGGGAAAGCAAGACTTCCCGCGAATCGCGACGTTCCCCTACACCCCCGTGGTGACCGACCCGACCGCCAAGTCCCCGACCTGGCTCAACGACCCGACCCTCTACCACAACCGCGGCGACTCGACCTTCACCGGCGAGTCCACCGAGTACGGCGACTTCTCCGGCCTCGACGACCTGATGACCGAGGACCCGAGGGTCGTGGCCGGGATGCGGGACATCTTCACCAGCTGGGTCGACACCCTCGACATCGACGGCTACCGGGTGGACACCGTCAAGCACGTCAACCTGGAGTTCTGGCAGGCGCTGGCCCCGCACGTGCGGGCGTACGCGAAGGCGCGCGGCAAGAAGGACTTCTTCGTCTTCGGGGAGGTGTACGACGCCGACCCGGCGAAGACCTCGACATACACGACGACCGGCCGCATGCAGGCCGTGCTGGACTTCCCGTTCCAGGCGGGTGCGCTGGACCTGTTGTCCGGCAAGGGTTCCACGACCATCGCCAACGCCCTGCTGGCCGACGACCGCTACACCGACCCCGACTCCAACGCCGCCGCCCTGCCGACCTTCCTCGGCAACCACGACATGGGCCGCCTCGCCTGGCTGATCCGCGACCGCCGACCGGGCGTCACCGACACCGAACTCCTGCGCAGGCTGGAGCTGGGCAACGCGCTGATGTACCTGTGGCGCGGCAACCCCGTCGTGTACTACGGCGACGAGCAGGGTTTCGCGGGCACCGGCGGCGACAAGCTCGCGCGGCAGGACATGTTCGCCAGCCGGACCCCGGAGTACGCGGCGGAGGTGTTCATCGGTGCGGGCCGGACGGGCGCGCAGGACAACTTCAACCGGAACCACCCGCTGTACCGCCAACTGGCCGACCTTGCGTCCTTTGTCGACAAAGACCGCGTCTGGTCCGGTGGCGCGCAAACGCTTCGCTACACCTCCGGCGACGTCCTCGCCTTCAGCCGCACCGACGCCCGGGACCGCCGCGAGCACGTCGTCGTCGCGAACGCGGGCACCACCGAGACCACAGTGGACATTCCGGTGAGCGCGGGCCGCTACCGCGTCGAACTGCGCACCGCGGCGACCGCACCCGGCGGCACCCGACCCGGGCCGACCGCCCCGCACACCGGAATCGCGGAAACCGACCCCGCAGGCCCCGACCACACCCGACCCGGCCCGCAGCGCGAATCCGCGACCGAACTCGAATCCGGGGGCACGAAAGCCACAAATCCCGCAGGCACCCTCGGCCGAACCGCGCCCGCCGAAGCTGACGCAGGGGTCCCCGACCAGGGGGAACCCCTGATTTCAAGTCTAGTGGCGGAGGTGGGCGGGAATCGAGGGGCGACGGCCGGGCCTGTGGATAACTCACCGGTAACCCGAGGTCGGTCGGTACGGGTGACGGTGCCCGCGCTGGGGGTCGTGGTCCTGCGCGCGGACGAGCGGCTGCCCGCGACGACGCCCGCGCCGCGGCTGGTGGTGCCCGGGGTCGGGACCGCGCTCGACGGACGGGTCGAGCTGCGGGCCGAGGGGGTCTCGACAGCGTTCGCGCAGGTGAGCTTCGCGGCGCGGGTCGCGGGGAGCCGGCAGTGGACGCCGCTGGGGACCGACGACGCGGCGCCCTACCGGGTGTTCGCCGACGTGGGCGCGCTGCCCGGCGCCGGGGTCGGCAAGCGGGTGGAGTTCCGGGTCGTCGCGCGGGACGGGGGTGGGGCGCTGGGGGCCGACGGGGCGGAGATCGGGCTCGTCGCGGCGCCGCCGCCACCGGTCGGGCCGGACTGGCTGGTCGTGCACTACAACCGACCGGCGGGCGACTACGCGGGGTGGGGTCTGCACGTGTGGGGTGATGTGGAGTCGCCGACCTCGTGGACGTCGCCCCTGCCCTTCGCCGGGGAGACGCCGTACGGCCGGTTCGCCTGGGTGCGGTTGCTGCCCGGCGCGCGGCAGGTCGGGTTCATCGTGCACAACGGTGACGAGAAGGACGGCGCCGATCGCACGGCCGACCCGGCGGCGCAACCACAGGTGTGGCTGAAGAGCGGTGCGCAAACCCAGTACTCGTCGGAGATCGAGGCCACCGGCACCGCAACGGTGCACTACCGCACCGCCGACACCACCGGCCTCGCGGTACGCGTGCCTGGACGACCCGACGCACCGATGAGCACCGAGGACGACTTCGGTGTCTTCGCCACGGTCCCCGCCGCACCGGAGGTCACCATCGTCCGCGACGGCGCAACGGTGCGCACCGTGCGGGTGTCGTCGGCACGGCTGTGGGTACGGGAAGGCGACCAGGCCGTGTACGTCTCGCGGGCGGCGGCCGACAACCGCGCGGTGATCCACTACTCGAGACCGGACGGCGCCTACGCGGGGTGGACGCTCTACCACTGGGCTGGATCACTGGAGCCGAGCCCGAGCTGGCAGGAGTCACGCCCACCCGACGGTGTGGACACGTTCGGGGTGTACTGGTCGGTCCCACTCACGCAGGGTGCGGGCGGGCTGAGCCACATCATCCACCGCGGCGACGAGAAAGACCCCGGCAACGACCAGTTCCTCGACGTCAACGCGGTCGGCCACGAGGTCTGGTGCACCTCCGGCGCCACTCACCCGGACGGCTCGGCGTCCTACGTGCTGCCGAACACCTGACCCGTCAGGCGTGGTCAGGGCGGATTGTGGGTACTTCCGCAGGCGCGCACCCTATGTGAGGAGCCCGCCGAAGGTGAAGACCGATCCCCACGCCCTGGCCATCACCCGCCGCGACGACGGCGGACTGTCCCTGCGCGGCGACCTCGACTACACCACCGCCCCCGAGTTCACGGCGGCGCTCGCCGCGTTGCCGCTGCCCGAGGGCGCGACCCTCACCCTCGACCTCGGCGGACTCGGCTTCTGCGACTCCAGCGGCCTGTCGGTGCTGCTCAACGCCTACAAGAAGGCCAGCGCCGTCGGCGGCACGCTCGCGGTCAGCGCGATCGACCCCAACCTGGAGCGGATGCTGATGATCACGGGCCTGGCCCACCTGTTCCTGCCCCAGCACCACGACGCCTAGCCCGTACAGTGACCCGCGTGCGGGTCGAGCCGTCGAGGACGCTGGTGCGGTGGGCGCTGCTGTGCGCCGTGGCGTTCGGCGTGCTCGGCATGCACCACCTGCCCGGCCCCGTGGGACACGGGCCCGCGGTCAGCGTGTCGGTGGAGCACCACGACGCCCCCGCGCACGACGGCGACCTGTGGGGGCACGCGTGCCTGGCGGTGCTCGTCGCCGCCGTCGGTTTCGGCCTGCTGGTCCTGCTGGGCCGTCGTCCGGCGCAGGAAGCACGACCCGGCGGGCAGCGGGTCGTCGCCCACGGTTCCCCGCGTTCGCCACCACGTCCTCGGTTGGCCATGCTCTGCGTGCTGCGGCAGTGATCGGGAGCCGCTCCCGCACCCCGTAGGCAACCACCCGAGGAACCACACCATGACCAGGAAGAACCTGGTCAGGTCGGCGCTCGCCGTCCTGACCTCATCAGTCGTGCTCGCCGCGTGCGGCACGGCGCACAACACCGCCGACGTCACCTTCGCCCAGGGGATGGTCCCCCACCACCGCCAGGCCGTGGCGATGGCCGAGCTGGTCGAGGGTCGCGGGGCGGGCCCGGCGGTCGTCGACTTGGCCGAGCGGATCAAGCGGGCACAGGCCCCGGAGATCACCACCCTCACCGAACGGCTGAACGCCTGGGGCGAGCCGACCGAGCACCCGGCGGGGCACGGCGGGTCCGAGATGGCCGACCTGGGCACCGCCACCGGCCCGGACTTCGACCGGCGCTGGCTGTCGATGATGATCACGCACCACGAGGGCGCGGTGCGGATGGCCGAGACCGAGCTGGCCGACGGGGCCGACCCCGACACCAGGGAATTGGCTGGGCGGATCGTCGCGGCGCAGAAGGCCGAGATCGACGAGATGCGGGCTTTGCTGCCGCGGAGCTGAGCACCGGGGGTGTGTCCCGGGCGTCCGGGGCACACCCCTCCCGCGCCGGTTCCGTCGCCCGGCCAAGATCGAGGGAATCAAGACATGCGAGGCAGCGAGGTGATCACCGCATGCCTCCGGCCCCCGGTATCCATTCTACCGAATAGGGCCGACGGTTCCGGGCGGAGATGATCAAGCCTGTGCACAACCCGGCTACTGGCTGAACAGGCCCGAAGGTGGCACCGGCGGCGGTGTGGGGTCGTTGTCGGTCAACGGGGTCGCGGGGCCGACCAGGGCCCTCAGCTCCGCCGCGGTCACGCACCGCGCCGGGAACGGCGCCGCCGCCTCCTTGGCGGCGATCTCCGCCACCGGCAGACCGGTCGCCGCGGCGGCCAGGACGATGTTGCCGTGCCTGCGCCCCCTCAGCACCGGGGGTTCGGCCAGGAGGAGGACCGAGCCGAAGACCGCCGACAGGGTCGCCACCGCTCGGCTGGTGAACTTCAGGTCCGGGCCGTCCGACAGGTTCGCCATGTACAGCCCGTCCGCCCGCAGCACCCGGGAGATGTCACGGGTTGCCTCCAACCCGTAGAGCGCCCCGGCGAGCGTCCCCCGCTCGAACGCGTCCACCACCACGACATCCGCCGACGCGTCCGGGAGGCAGGAGACCGCGGCCCTCCCATCCGCCACCGTCAACTCCAGGCCCGGGATCGAGTCCACCCCGAACTGCCCGCGGACCAGCTCCACCATCCCCTCGTCGGCGTCGAACACCCGCTGACGGGACCCCGGCCGGACCGCCGCGATGTACCGGGGCAGGGTGCACGCGCCGCCACCGAGGTGCACGGCTTCGACCGGCGTGCCCGGCTCGCCGTGGCTGTCCACCACCTCCGCCAGCCTTCGCACGTAGTCGAACTCCAGGTGCCGGGGGTTCGCCGTGTCCACGTACGACTGGGCAACCCCGTCGACGCTCAGCAGCCAGCCCGTGGGGTGGTCGAGGTCGCGCAGGATCTCGGCGGTGCCGAAGCGGACGGGGTAGCGGCCCTGGGTGGGGTTCACCCGTCAAGCAGACCACGCCGGTGGTCAGGGTTCGGTGACCAGGTGGACGGTCAGCGCCGTCCACGCACCGAGGAACACCCGGTCACTGTCGCGCAGTTCGACGGGGACCTCGGCGGGGATCGGGTTCGCGCAGTCGTTGACGTACGTCCGGTTCGTCGAGCGCAGGTCCACCACCGCCCACGTGCCGTCCCCCGTCGGGACGAACATCGCGTGCGCCCGCCCGATCGCCCGGTCCTCCGGTGGGCCCGTCAGGTCGATGTCCGGCGCTATCCCCCGGTTCACGTCCGCCCGCCCCACCAGCACCGACTCGCCCCGCAGCGGGAACCGGCGCGGGGGTAGGAAAAGGGGGTAGTCGATGCTCAGGTCCTCCGTAGTGGCCCGGGTGACCTCGTAGTACTCGCGGTCGGCCGCGACCGTGATCGACCAGCCCTTCTCCCCTACCACCGGTGCCGACAGGTGGGCGTCCAGGTGCGAGTCGTACCCGTCCACCTCGCAGTAGCGGCCGACCTGCCCGGGGTGGCCGTTCGGGCAGTCCCACGGTTCGGTCACCGGTCGTCCCGGAGCCGGGTGGTGAGCTTGGACTCGATCTTGGCCATCTCCGCCAGGTAGCCCGTCATGTCCCCGTCGCGCACGCGGACCGTGCCCGCCGGGTCGGTGTCGAGCAGGTTGCGCAGGTGGGCGGCCGCTTTCGCGTTGCCGTGCGCGTCCGCGACGGCGATGGCGCGGTCCAGCCGGTCGGTGGCCAGGCCGCGGTCGCCCGCCGCCACCGCGCTCAGGCACTCGTCCAGCAGCTCCGGGACCCGGGACTGGCCGGCGTAGTGCGCGACGTTCTCGTTGATCGACGTGGCCAACTGCTGGTCGTCGGTCCACTTGACGTGCACGGTCCGCTCCGCGGAGCGCTCGTCGCCGACCGCCATGTGGACGCGGGCGGCGATCAGGCCCTTGTCGCCGACGCGGCCCGCCTCGACGCGCACGCTGAGGTGGTACTCGCGGGCCTCGGCGGACCAGTTGCCGGTCGGGTGGGCCCGCACCCGCGGGGTGACCTGGGTGCCGCGGCCGGTGAGGTCGACGAAGCGCGGGAAGACCTGTTTGAAGAACCGCACCTCGGCGTGCGCGGGCGTCCACAGCAGCAGGTCGGCGTCGACCGCGGCGGTGCCCATGAGGCGCTCGGTGACCTCGCGGAACTCGGCGGCCAGCGCGGCCGGGTCGGGCAGGCCGCGGGCGGCGCCGAGCAGGCCGTCGGCGACGCGCTCGAGGGTGTCGGCCTGCCAGGTGCCTTCGCCGACGCCGAGCGCGTCGCAGGTGAAGGCGCCCTCGCAGTCGCGCACCACCTCGGCCAACCGCTCCGGGGTCTCGTGCTCGTCGCGGCCGTCGGTGAGCAGCAGGGCGTGGCGCACGGCCGCGCTGTGGTCAGCGAGCAGCCGCTTGGCCAGGGCCAGCCAGCTGCCGATGGCGGTGCCGCCGCCCGCGCCGAGCCTGCGCACCGCGTCCTTGGCCTCGCCGCGGGTGCGGTCGCCCGCGATGGCCAGTTCGGGGGCGACGGGGTAGACCATGCCCGCGACGTCGGTGCCGCGGACCACGGCGAACGCGGCACCGTCGGGCAACGCGTCGACGAAGGCGGTGACGGCCCGCTTGGCCTGGGTGAGCCTGCTGCCGGACATCGAGCCGGAGCAGTCGAGCAGCACGACCCTGGCCACGCCGCGGTCGCGGCCGGTGCTGCCGGGGTCGTCGCCGGTGAGGCGGACGGTGATGATCGCGTCCATCACCCGGCCGCCCGCGGGCAGGTACTCGTTCTGGTCGACGGTGATCTCGAAGCCGTGGCCCATGGTTGCCTCCTTCACCCTTGCGCGACGGCGATGGCCGCCACGGTGACGTTGTCGTGGCCGCCCGCGGCGAGTGCGCGGCCGAGCAGGGCGCGCGCCGCGGCGGCGGGGGCGGCGCGGTGGTCGGCGGGGGCGACGACGCCCGCGTCGAGGTAGTGGGACAGGCCGTCGCTGCACACCAGGAGCAGCCCGGGTGCCGCCGGGTCGACGCGCACCCGGGGTTCGACGGGGCCGGAGTCGGCGCCGAGCCAGCGTTCCAGCGCGTGCGCGGCGGGGTCGGCGAGCCGGGGGTCGTCCGGCTCGGCGCCGTCGGCGGCCAGGCGCCCGGCGGCGGAGTCGTCGACGGTGAGCCTGCGGGCACCGGTCGGGTCGACCAGGTAGGCGGGGCTGTCGCCGACCCAACCGACCACGGTGGCGTCGCGGGTGACGACGGCGGAGACGTAGGTGCAGCAGGGCGGGTTGCCCGGGTCGGGCGCGGACACCGCCGTCGCGGCGGCTGCGGCGGCCAACGCCCCGGCGGTGGTCGCGGCCACGGCGTCGTCGCCGCGGTCGAGGGCGGCGAGGAGGCCGTGCAGCCCGGCCACCGCGGCGTCGGTGGCGGCGCGGGCGGACCCGGGGGCGGACGCGACCCCGTCGCAGACGACGGCCGCCGCGACGTCGCCGAGCACACCGATGGCCACGGCGTCCTCGTTGCGCGGGCGCCGCAGCCCCCGGTCGGTCACGGCCGCGACGACCCCGAGGTCGAGGTCGTCGGCGGACTCGGAGGTGCGCACCCGGGCCGCGCCGTCGGCCCGGGCGAGCCGGTCGGCGCCGCAGCCCTCGCAGAACCGCCAGCCCGGTTCCAGCGGTACCCCGCACCGCGCGCAGGGGCTCGCGGGGTCGGCGGCGGGCGGGTTCGGCTCCACGGCGTCACACCAGGGTCCACGGCCGGACCTCGTTGGCCCGGTCCACCAGGGCGGAGCGGGTGTCGCGGTCGGGGGTGAGCTTGGCGAGCGCGCGGTAGGCCTGTTCGAGGCGGCGGCGCAGGGCGGTCTCCGCTTCCTCCTCGGCCGCGCCCCGGTGGTCGGTCGGGTGGTCGGCGCGGGCGGCGAGCGCGGCGCCGTGCACCTCGATGTTGAGCCGGGCGGTGCGCTCGGCGTCGAGGGTGAGCGCGTCGAGCCGGGTGGCGGCGTCCGGGAGCAGGTCCGCGCGGACCAGGGCGCGGATGGCGGCGACCTGGGCGGCGGTGTGGTGGTTGGAGCTGTCCGGGACCTGGTCGAGCACGGCGACCGCGGCCCGGTGGTCGTCCTGGGCGGCGTGGGCGCGGGCCAGGCCGAACGCGGCGCTGACGTAGGTGCGGTCGGTGTCCCAGACCCGGGCGTAGAGGGCTCGCGCGCGGGCCGGGTCGCCGGTCCGCTCCACCGCGGCGGCCAGCGCCAGTTTCGCGGCGGGTTCGCCGGGCAGCGCCGAGTAGACCGCGTCGAAGCGGTCCGCGGCGGCCGCGGGGTCGTCGGCGATGGCGGCCAGCCCGAGGTACCAGTCGGTGCGCCAGTCGTCGGGCAGCGCCTCGGCGAACTCGGCCAACACCGCGCGCGCCGCCCCGGGCTCGCCGGCCAGCACGTGCGCCTCCGCCAGGCGCAGCAACAGTTCCGGGGTGCGTTCCCCGGCGCCCAGCAGGGTCTCGACCAACCGGTCCGGGGCGACGCCCGCGAGGGTCGCGAGGAACCCCGCCGCCGGGTCGGCCGGGTCCACCAGGGGGCTGGGCAGGCAGGCGGGCACCTCCCGCCACTCGACCGCTTCCGCCGCCACCGCGCGCACCACGCCCGCGCCCGTGCCGAACACCCGGCGCTCACGGGTGAACAGCGCCGAGTTCACCCCGTACGGCTCGGCGTCGGCGCGCGACAGCGTCTCCGCGAGCACGCCGACGACCTGGTCGCGCATGTCCTCCGCCGCGGTGAAGCGGGCGCGCGGGTTCGGGTTGGCCGCGCGGCGCAGCAGCCGGACGAACGACTCCTCGCCTGCCAGGTACGGGATGTCGGCGGGCAGGCGGTGCCGGTAGGCGTCGGAGAAGCCGAGGAACGGGAACGTCAGCGCGGCCATGGTGCGGCCGAGGGTGTAGAGGTCGGAGTGCGGGGTCGGCTGGTGCTCGCCGGTCTCCACCTCGGGCGCCATGAACCCGACCGTGCCGTAGGAGGCGGTGTCGCTGTCGGCCCGCATGACGGCGCCGAGGTCGATCAGCTTGACCCGCTGCTCGACCTGCATCACGTTGTGCTGCTTGAGGTCGCAGTACACCAGGTCGCGGCGGTGCAGGTAGCCGAGCGCGTCGAGCAGGTCGTCGGCGTAGCGCAGCACGACCGGTACCGGCAGCGGTTCCGGCTCGGCCGGGTCGACCAGCACCTGGTGCAGGGTCCGGCCCGGCAGGTACTCCATGACGATGTAGCCCGCCACGACCCCGGTGCGCGGGTCGGTGTGCTCGACGAAGTCGGAGATCTGGACGACGTTCGGGTGGTCGACGGTGACCAGGTACTGCCGTTCCCTGGTGGCCGCCGCCACCGCGTCCGGGTCGTGCGAGTTGATCAGTCCTTTGAGGACTACCCAGCGCTCGGTGCGGTCGTCGCCCAGGTGCGAGTCGCGGGCCAGGTAGATCCAGCCGAGCCCGCCGTAGGTGAGGCAGCCGAACACCTCGTAGCGCTCGACGTAGGCGTGCCGGGCCAGCGCGGGGACGTAGGAGAACGGCGTGCGGTCGCGCGGGCAGAACCCGCTGTCGAGCCCGGGCCGGTCGCCGCGCGGCTGCCCGACCGGCTCACCGCAGTTCGGGCACTTCCTGCGGTGGTATGGGACCTTGGGGTCGGTGAGCACCGCGGCGGCCGGGTTCGGCACGGCGATCGGCGGGAGCGTGACCCGGTCGACCACGGTGCGCGCGGCCCGCGTCCGGTTGCCGGTGGAACGCCCCGATGGCATGGGCTCGGTCCGCGCGGAGGCGGGCGGTGCCGCGGGCGGTGTCGCCTCGGACGCGGTCGGGGCGAAGAAGCCGCACTCGTCGCAGGACCCGTCCGGCAGGTAGGTCCCGTCGCACCCGTCCCGCACGCACGCCGTCATCCGCGCCTCCGCCGCACCGCGTCCTGGTAGGCCTCGACCGCCGACGCCGCCGCGGCCAGGTCGCTCGGCGCCGTCCACAGCAGCCCGTGCGCGCGCCGGTGGCACGCGACCGCGTCGGGGTCCTCGGCCACCCCGAGGCGCACCGCCATCGCCTGGTACGCGTCGAGCCGACCGCGGAGTTCGGCGCGCTGCTCCAACAGCCGGGCCGCCTCCGCGCGCAACGCGCCGAGTGCCTCCACGGCCGCGTTGGCGTCCTGGTCGATCACCGCCAGTTCCTCGGCCACGGCCGTCCACTGCCCGGCGACGGTCCGCTCCCCCAGCGCCGCGAGCCGCCGTCGCAGGTCGTCGGCGAACCCGGGCACGACCAACCCGTCCGACCCCGCGACCCGGATCCGGACGTCGGCGACCGACCGTGCGGTCGTCGCCTCGTCCTCGGCGACCATGGCCAGCCAGGCGTCCGCCTTGGCCAGCCGCGACCGCAGGTCCAGCACCCGCTCGGCCTGGTTGCGCAGCAGCGGCGCGGTCGCGATGCCGCCGTCGCGGACCGTCGCGCCTGCCGACCCCGCCACGACCTCGGCCAGGTCCGCCAGGGTGAGCACCGGTCCCCGGCCGGGCAGGCCGTCGCGCAGGGCGGCCACCAGCGCCGGGGTGTGCCCGGGCGCGATGAGCACGAACGCGCCGTCGACGTCGAGCCCGGCGCCGACCAGGTGGCCCGGCAGGCCGTCGACGAGCAGCACGCGGGTCGCGGCCTGGCCGCGGCGCAGCACCCGGCGGAGTTCGGCGCACGGCAACGCGGTCGACGACACGTACCGCGCGTCGGTGCCTGCCGTGGCCAGGTAGGGCTCGCCGCCGTCGTCCGCGCACAGCACGCGGCCCGCGTAGTGCACGAGCAACAGGTCCTCGGCCGCGGTGGCGGCCTCGTCGACGGCGTGGACGACCTGCGCGGCCGAAGACGGGTCGGTCAGCACCTCGCAGCCCGCGACACCGAGGCCGTCCGGCGAGGTGACCACGGCGCGCAACGCGGCCAGGCGAGCCGTGGCGGCGGGCAGCGGCGGCAGGGTCGCGTACCGGCCGACGCCGACCAGCACGGCCCTGGACCGCGCCGGGTCCGGTGGGGTGAGCGACCGCACGGCCGATCACCCACCCTCGTAGTCGGCGGGCGGCATCCGCCGCGTGGTCGCCTGCCCGAACCACTTGCGGTACAGGGCGTCCATCTCGCCGCGGCGCATCCGCTCCAGCACGGCGTTGACCACGCGCAGCAGGTCCTCGTCCTGTCGGGCGACGGCGACGGCGGCCACGTCGACGTCGTCGACGAACCCGGGGAAGATCTCGGTGTTCGGGTCCTGGTCGTGGAAGCCCTCGAGGATCACGTCGTCGGTGGACACCGCCTCGACCTGGTGGCGCTGCAACTGGACCAGGCAGTCGGTGGTGTCCACGGCGGGTACGGCGATGCCGCCGCGCTGGGTGATCCGGTCGATGTTGATCGTGCCCGCGCCGGAGCAGACCCGCTTGCCCGCCACGCCCTGGCGCGGGTCCCACACGCCGTCGGTGCCGCGCCAGGTGAGCAGGCCCTGCCGGGTTTCCAGGTACGGCACGGAGAACCGGGCGCCGTAGGTGTCCACGCGCTGGCAGGTGACGCTGGCGTCGGCGACGATCATGTCCACGGTGGCCACGGTGGTCGCGGACGGCGCCCGGTGGTTCTCGTCGGTGTCCAGCGCGATGAACCGGTCCCTGGTGGGCATGGCGATGTACTGGATCTGCGCCCGGACCTGGCCGGGGTCGCGGTCGGGCCAGATCGCGCGGGCGATCTCGAAGGCGATGTCGGCCTCCAGCCCGGACACCTCGCCGGTCTGCAGGTTGCGCGAGCTGAGCCTGCCCGCGGTCTGGCTGACCCCGACCCGCAGCCCGCGGGCGCGGATCTCGGCGACGGTGGTGCCGCTCGGGATCCCGGTCAGCTCGGTGCCGGTCGGGCGGATGGTCTTGGTCGTGCCGCGGCAGGGCTCCGGGGCGGGCGCGGGGGCCGCCGAGGTGAGCGTCGGCATCTGCGGTTCCGGCGCGGTCGGCCGGGGCAGCGCGGCCCTCGGCGCCACGGCGCAAGCGCTCGCGGCGAGCGCGCACAGCAGCGCCGCCAGTCGGCGCGCGGCCGTCACCGGTACTCCGCGATCCGGGGCCACAGGCCCGCCACCCCGGCCAGCGCGGCCAGGGCCATCAGCACGACGACCCCGGCGCCGGTGCCGGACACCGCGGTGCGGGCGTCCAGGATGGACCCGTCGACGTCGGCGCCCGCCTGCGCGATGACCGCGTCCAGGGTCTCCTTGAGCTCCTCGTGCGCGGTGATGTCGGCGGCGATCTCGCCGTAGCCGGGCCGGTCGGGGGAGAAGTCGCGCTCGATCGAGCGGCGCCAGTCGGTCACGGTGCGCGCGGCGCCCTCCAGGGTGCGGGCGGTGCCCGCGTCGAGGTCGCCGCCGCGCACCTGGTTGAGCTTGTTGTCGATGGCGTCGAGCTTGGCGGTCAGCGTCACCGTGTCCCCGATCAACGGGAAGATCAGCGCGCGGGCCTCGTCGCCGTCGAGGCCGCGGGCCTCCGCGCGGACCTCGGTGAGCGGTTCGAGCAGCCGCGCCGACCGCTGCGCGCTGGCCGTGGCGTGCGCGGCGGCCACGGTCGAGGCGATGAGCAGCCAGCCGAAGGCGACGGCGGTGAGCGCGGTGGCCGCGACCATGCCCGCGTTGAACCGCCTGCGGGTGCGGCGGGCCAGGAACCGCTGGCACCACAGCAGCACGGCCAGCACCAGCAGGCCGACGGTGGTGGCGAACCACGGGAAGTCGTTGACCCCCGACGGCGGTTCGGCGTCGCGCAGCCGCTTGGCGATCTCCAGCATGGTGCCGCGCACCATCAGCGACGCCTCGTTGAGGTACGACGTGCCGACGGGGTCGACGCGACTGGTGTAGACCCACCCGGACTCGACCATGCCGGTGTAGATCGGCAGCAGGCTCGACAGCACCGCCAGCGCCTCGGACGGGGTGAGCGCCGCGGTCGCGAGCTGACCGCGGAAACCCTGGCTGGTCAGCTGGTTGAGCCGGGTCACCGGGGTCACCTCGGGGACGACCTTGGCCGCGTAGTCCAGCGCGGCGGTGGCGGCGACGACGTCGTCGCGGAAGGCCTGCCGCTGCACCGCGACCCGCTCGCCGGTGACCAGCACGACGGAGAACGCGGTGGCGTCGGCGTCGGCCAGCGCCCGGTAGACCTCGCCCGCCGCGGTGTTGAGGCCGCCGCGCCGGTAGGCCATGTCGTCGAGCAGGTCGGCGCGGTCGTGGGCGCTCAGCGCCCCGGTCAGGCCCGCGACCACGGCGCAGACCAGCACGCCCACCACCACCAGGGTCAGTTTGCCCTCGGTCCGCCGGAAGTGGGCGGCGACCGCGGACCGCCACGACGACACGCGCGTTCGTCTCCCCTCCCGCCCGGGTTCCCGGGCGACCACCCTCGCCCCGGGTGATCGCTCGGTCACGGCGACGGTGTTATCCGAACACGCCGGTGATCACCCTTTCGGACGCTTCGGCGGAAAAGGCGATTTCCCGCTATTGGCCTCTGCAAATAGCGGACGGGCCGCGCCGAAAGGACGACCGGGGCACGGACGGGGTTGATCGACATTCTCGCGGAATTGTCCGGCGAACGGCCGAACGGCCGGTCCCGCCCGCGCCCGGTGGGCGGAAGTGGAACCGGCCGTTCGCCGGGTAGTGCGCGAGCTCAGCCCGAGAAGCTGGCTTTCTTCACCTTCGGGGCGCGCCGCGGCTTGGCCGGGGCGGGCTCCGGCTCGGGCTCCGGCACGGCGTGCGCGGCCTCGAACGCCTCGACCACGGCCGAGGGGATCCGGCCGCGCTCGGAGATGTCGTGGCCGTTGCGCCGCGCCCAGTCCCGGATCGCCTTGGTCTGCTCCTTGCTGCGGCCCTCCGGCCGGGCACCCGCCGGGAGCACGGGCCGCTTGATCCGGCCGCCGGTGCGCCGCGCGGCGGCCACGAAATCGGCCAGCTCGTCGCGCAACCGCTGGGCGTTGGTCTCGGTCAGGTCGATCTCGTACTGCACGCCGTCCAGGCTGAACTCGACCGAGCGGATGTCATCGCTGGTGGAACCGTCGAGGTCGTCGTAGAGCTGGACGATGGTCTTCTGAGCCATGCGGCACCTCATTGCACAACGGGTTGCTGTTTGCTGGTTGGCGTGGAAGTTAGCAGCCCGAAGCACCGCGCGCGGAGCGACCCGGCCACGTGTCCACAGCGGATCCGAAAAAGAACGCCGCGGCGACCGCGGCGAATCGGCTCCGATGTGGACCCGGGTCAGGCCGAGCGCCTGCCCGTCACGCCCACCGGCCACCAGTACCGCCGCACCGGCTCGAACCCGCTGTGCTCGAACCAGCGCTCCACCTCCGCGGTGGTGTAGGTGTCGCGGTGACGGGGGGAGAGCACGTCGAACCAGGTCAGGGTGAGCTCGTCGTAGGCGCGGCGGCGGGTGAGGATGCGCGCGTGGGTGCTGCGGGCGGCGAGCCCGCGCACCCCCGGCAGGGCCGCGACCGCGTTGAGCGCGCGGACCCCGACCAGGGTCGGGAACGACAGCGCCCGGCACACCCGGTACACCGTGCGGTGCGACCAGCGGTGCAGGCCGAGGGGCCGCAGCAGGTCGCGCACCAGCACCAGCGGGCTCAGCTTGCGCTGGTACACCCAGACGAACAGCTCGCCGCCCGTGCGGACCAGCCTGGTCAGCGCGGCGAAGGCGATCTCGGTGGCGCCGGTGTGGTGGATGACCCCGTTGCACCACAACCGGTCGACGCTCTGCTCCCGCACCGGCAGGGCGAACACGCTGGCCCGGACCACGTGCAGGTTCGGCAGGTCCCGGGCGGCGCGGGCGACCTCGGCGATGGCCGGGTTGACGTCCACGGCCAGGAAGGTGGTGCCGGGGTGGCGGCGGGCGAGTTCCACGGTGAGCTTGCCGCTGCCGCAGCCGATGTCGGCGACGACCAGGCCCGCGAGCGGGTCGGGGGGCAGCGTGGCGGTCTTGGCGGCCGCCCCGCCGACCGCCTTGCCCGCGGCCTCGCCGACCGGCTTGGCGGCGGCCCCGGTGGACCGGTTGGTCTCCGGCCGGACACCGAAGACGTCGTGGAACTGGGCCACGTCCTCGTCGATGGTGCGGCCGAAGACGGTGTCGGACTCGAAGCCGCCGTCGTGGAAGGTCTGCCACTCGAAGCCGAAGCTGGCCGCGACGTGGCTCTCGCGCTCCCGCGCCGAGAGCAGCTGCGGCACCCCGTCGGCGATCGGGTACTCCAGCGCGCAATCCACACACAGCAGCGCCCCGGAGGTGACCTCAGCGGGCACGTCGTCGCGGGTCAGCCGCAACTTTCCCCCGCACGACGGGCAGACCAGCATTTCGATGAGACAGGTACGCACAACGACCCCCTCGAAAACCATTGCGGGACAAGGGGTCCGTACACCGGTCGCCCCCGTTCGCCCCACGGGTGAGCTACGCCTTGGCATCCGTATCGCGTACGTACCGGCATCGTGTCACCACGCTGCGCGACACCACCCGATAGGAGCACCCGACCGGTCCACTCCCCCGGCCGATCGGACGCGGCGGCTGGGGCGCACGGCGTCAGCAGGATCACGTCCCGGCGGGCGCGCCGCGGCCGCCCCGGCGGGTGAGGATGGTGCACCGGCCGCCGCGGTCGGGGCGGGACCGATCGGGAGGCAACGGGTGATCGTCAACCACGAGGTGCGGGGGCGCGGGCCGGTGGCGGTCGTGCTGGCGGGGTCTGTGGGGACCGACCTCTCGCTGTGGGACGCGCAGGTCGACCCGCTGGTTGACGCCGGGTACCGGGTGATCCGCTACGACCACCGCGGCCACGGCTCCTCCCCGGTGCCCCCCGGCCCCTACCGGCTCGCGGACATCGCGGGGGACGTGCTCGCGCTGCTCGACCACCTCGGGGTGCGCACGGCGTCGGTGGTCGGGGTGTCCCTCGGCGGGATGGTCGGCATGTGGCTCGGCACCCACGCCCCGGAGCGCGTGCAGAACCTGGTGCTGTGCTGCACGTCCGCGGACCTGGGCCCGTCGGCGAACTGGCAGACCCGCGCCGACCTGGTGCGCGCGGAGGGCATGGCGTCGGTCGTCGACCAGACGATGGGGCGGTGGGTGACGGCGGGCTACGGCGACGACAGCGCACTGCGGGAGATGCTGCTGCGGGTGCCCGCGGAGGGGTACGCGGGGTGCTGCGAGGCGATCGGGTCGATGGACCTGGTCGGCGGACTGGGGCGGATCGCGGCGCCGACGCTGGTGGTGTCGGGGGCGCAGGACCCGGCGACCCCGCCGGAGCAGGGCGCGCGGATCGCGGCGGCGATCCCGGGGGCGCGGCAGGCGGTGGTCCAGGGGGCCGCGCACCTGGGGGTGCTGGAGAAGCCCGAGGAGTTCACCCGGCTGATCCTGTCGGGGCTACCCCCGGCCACCGGCGACGCGATGCGGCGGTCGGTGTTGGGGGATGTGCACGTGGATCGGACGCGGGTGACGGAGTTCAACCGGCCGTTCCAGGAGTACATCACGGACTCGGTGTGGGGTTCGGTGTGGACTCGACCCGGCCTGGACCGCCGCACTCGTAGCGCGATCACGTTGGCGGTGCTGACTTCGCTGCGCGCGCACGATGAATTGACGATGCACGTGCGGGCCGCGCTGCGGCACGGGTTGAGCCGGGAGGAGATCGCGGAGGTGTTGCTGCACACGGGAGCCTATGTGGGCGTCCCGGCGGCCAACGCCGCTTTCGCTGCCGCGCAACGGGTTTTCGACGAGGACGACGCCTAGATCCACAAAGGACGCGGCCGGATGGTACGGCCGCGTCCCGGGAAGTGCTTGTCGGAGGGGCCGTTCAGACGGCCAGGTCGGCGAGTGTGTTCCAGAACATCAGCTCGTACCCCTGCAACAACCGCCCGTAGCCGATTGACGTTTCCGGGGTCCAGCCGGCGTCGAGGGCCTGTTGGAGCGCGACCACGTACAGCTCTTCCAACTCCGGGACCGGGGTGGCGAAGAAGTCGAAGAAGCCCGTGCCCACCTCGTCGAAGCCGTAGTGCTCGCGCAGGCCCGCCGAGATGGTGGCGCAGTAGCCGCCCCAGGCGGCGAAGTTGGCGAGGATCGCCAGGAGGGCGTCGCGGGGGTTGCCGTTGAGGGCGAGCCAGGCCAGGTAGGCGGGGTAGGCCTGGCAGCCCGGCTGGGGGCGGTAGGCGCGGATGTCGTCCTCGCTCAGGCCGCAGGCCTTGGCGAAGTCGCCCAGTTTGGCCAGGGCCAAGCCCTCGCCGGTGCCCAGCGAGGTGAAGACCTCCCGGGCGGCGGGGTCGACGGCCTGCGCGGCCAGGGTCAGGAAGGTGCGCCAGTCGCTGGCGATGATGCGGTGCTGCTCGGCGGCCAGCGCGCCGAGCACGGCCAGCGGGGCCTCCCCGCAGGCCACCAGGGGTACGAGTCGGTTGTCGTGTTCGCCGGGGAGCAGTTCGCGCTGCACCCGGTCCAGCAGTTCCTTGGCCGATTCGGCCATCACGTTCCTCCTTGGACGCCAGGCGGACCCGGCGGTCAGCGTAGATCATCTCCAGTCGGCGGGCGCGCGCCCGGACCGCCCACCGGCGGGCAGTGGTCTAGACCTTGACGCCGGTTGGCCCATCGGCTTAGGTGATTTTCACACGCGTTCCCGGGTGTCCCGGGTTCCGCGCGACCCCTGCACGCCGACCTCGTCCCCCGGTCGGCACCGAAGGAGTGATCACGTGTCGAGGAACCGCATCGTGGCGGCGGTCGCCGCTGCGGCGGCCGCGGCCGGGCTGGCGTTCGTCCTGCCCTCCGTGACCGCCGAGGCCGCGGCCGACTGCGCCGCGCCGTGGGCCAGTGCCACGGTATACACCGGCGGCAAGACCGCCTCGTACAACGGCAAGAACTGGCAGGCCAAGTGGTGGACCCAGGGCGAGACCCCGGGCGGCGCCCAGGTCTGGACCGACCAGGGCGCCTGCGGCGGCGGCACCCCGCCGACCACCACCACGACCCGCCCGACGACGACCACCCCGCCCACCACCACCCTCCCCCCGGGCGGCTGCAACTACGCGGCCTGGGTCCAGGGCAAGAACTACGTCACCGGTGACATCGTCAAGTTCACCGACGGCAAGTTCTACATCGCCGAGCACGACAACCCGGGCTACAGCCCCGTCGTGAGCACCTGGTACTGGGACCCGTACACCTGCGGCGACACCCCGCCCACCAGCACCACCTCGACCCCGCCCACCTCCATCCCGAACACCGGGTTCGTGGTGTCCGAGGCCCAGTTCAACCAGATGTTCCCCAGCCGGAACGCCTTCTACACCTACAAGGGCCTCACCGACGCGCTCGCGGCCTACCCCGGCTTCGCCAACACCGGCACGGACACCGTGAAGCGGCAGGAGGCGGCGGCGTTCCTGGCCAACGTCAACCACGAGACCGGCGGCTTGGTCTACATCAAGGAGATCAACGAGGCCAACTACCCGCACTACTGCGACGCCACCCAGTCCTACGGCTGCCCGGCGGGCCAGTCCGCGTACTACGGCCGCGGACCGATCCAGTTGAGCTGGAACTTCAACTACAAGGCCGCCGGTGACGCGCTGGGCATCGACCTGCTGCGCAACCCGTTCCTGGTCGAGCAGGACCCGGCCGTGGCGTGGAAGACCGCGCTCTGGTACTGGAACACGCAGAAGGGCCCCGGCACCATGACCCCGCACGACGCGATGGTCAACAGCCGCGGCTTCGGCGAGACGATCCGCAGCATCAACGGCGCCCTCGAGTGCAACGGCGGCAACCCGGCGCAGGTGCAGAGCCGGATCAACGCCTACCAGAAGTTCACCCAGGTGCTGGGCACCACGCCCGGCAACAACCTGAGCTGCTGACCAGCTCAGGAGGCCGGTCGGGGGCGCGGCACACGCCGCGCCCCCGACCGGTACCCGAATGGCCCAACGACAACAGCCTGCGCCCCGGTCGGAATCCCGCTATGCCACTCTGTCCGGGTGGTCGACTTCGCCGCATGCGCCCGATATCGGCGCTCCGCAACCGGATCCCGCGCCCGGGATCGACTACGGGCGGAGACGGCGCGCACCGGATCCGGGGTGGGGAGCGGGGATGGCTGAGCCGGTCGAGCCGGGGAATCCCGCCCCGCGCTGGATGTGGCCCGCGTACCTGGCGGCGGGCGCCGCGCTGGTCGTCCTCTACTACCTGGCACCGGTGACCGCGGGCGGGTTCCCGCTGCGCGTCGTGCTGTACTGCCTGGTCAGCGCCTCGGCGGCGGTGGCGGTCTGCTACGGCGTGGTGCGCAACCGCCCGCAGCCGCGGCTGCCGTGGGTGATGATCGCGGCGAGCCAGCTGGTCTACGCGCTCGCCGACGCGATCTTCTACATCTCGCACTACGTCTTCGACGTCACCGCGTACCCGTCGCTGGCCGACCCGTTCTACCTGGCGCACTACCCGCTGGCGGTGGCGGGCATCGTGATGCTGATCCGCCGCCGCACCCCCGGCCACGACCTGTCCGGCCTGCTGGACGCGGCCACCCTGGCCGTCGTCGCGGCGATGCTGTCGTGGCTGTACGTGATCGGCCCGCAGACCCGCAAGGGCTCGCCGCTGCTGGTGGAGCTGGCGTCGCTGGGCTACCCGGTCATGGACCTGGCGCTGCTGACCGTGGCGCTGGGTCTGGTGCTGGGCTCCGGCGCGCGGCCGCGGGCGTTCTTCCCGTTCATCGGCTGGCTCGCGGCGATCATGACCGCGGACACCATCTACGTGCTCCAGCAGCTCAACGGCACCTTCCAGGCGGGCAACTTCCTGGACGCGATCTGGCTGGCGGGCAACCTGGCGCTGGGCGCGAGCGCGCTGCACCCGACCATGGCGCGGCTGGCCGAGCCGTCACCGGTGCCGGACGCGCCGCTGAGCCCCGTGCGCATCGCCGGGCTGTCCGCGGCGGCGCTGATCGCGCCGGTCGTGCTGGTCGTGCAGTGGGCCGAGGGCACCGTGCGGGACGTGCCGGTGGTCGCCGGGGCGTGCGCGGTGCTGTTCGGGCTGACCATCGCCCGGTTGGCGGCGCTGGTGTCCGACCAGCGCAGGCTCGCCATCACCGACGCGCTGACCGGCCTGCACACCCGCCGGTTCTTCGAGGCACAGCTGCCACTGGAGATCGCCAGGGCGCGGCGCGCCGGGACGACGGTCGCGGTGCTGATCGCCGACGTCGACCACTTCAAGACCATCAACGACCGGCACGGGCACCCCGCCGGGGACCAGGTGCTGGTGGAGATCGCGAGCAGGCTGCGCGACGCGGTCCGCGCCGGGGAGGTGCTGGCCCGCTTCGGCGGCGAGGAGTTCGCCGTGATCCTGCCGGGCGCCACCGCGGCCACCCTGCCGCTGATCGCCGACCGGCTGCGGGAGCGGGTCGCCGGTCAGCCGATCGAGCTGCCGGGCGGTCGGTGGGCGTCGGTGACGGTGTCGGTGGGCACGTCGGTGTTCCCGACCCACGACGACAACCCGGACGACCTGGTGTCGATCGCGGACCGGGCCCTGTACGCGGCGAAGGAGGCGGGCCGCGACCGGGTCGTCGTGGGACCCACCCGGGCGGCCGCCGCGCCGCGCGTGCCCTCCGGCGTGGAGTACCTGCAGCAGGCGGCGGACGAGGTCGACAGCCGGTTGTCCAGCCACGAGCACAGCCGCGCGGTCGCCCGCTGGGTGCGGCTGCTGGCGGTCGAGGCCGGGCTGGACGCCGACCGGGTGCGCACCGCGGAGCTGGCCGGTCGGCTGCACGACATCGGGAAGATCGTGGTGCCCAGGGAGGTCCTGGCCAAGCCGGGTCCGCTGACGCCGCGGGAGTGGGAGCTGATGCGGGCCCACCCGGACCACGGGTCCCGGATGGTGTCGGTGGTGCCCGGCTACTCGACGGTCGCCACCGTCATCCGCCAGCACCACGAGCGCTGGGACGGCGGCGGCTACCCGGATGGGTTGGGCGGCAACGACATCCGGGTGGAGTCGCGGCTGCTGGCGGTGTGCGACTCGTGGGCCGCCATGCGCTCGGACCGCGCGTACCAGCGCGGGTTGTCCGAAGAACAGGCTGTGGCCGAGGTGATACGGGGCCGGGGTTCGCAGTTCTGCCCGGACGCGGTGGAGTTGTTCCTGAGCCTGCATTCGCGCGGCCTCATCGGCGAACTCCGGGTCGTGCACCCGACCGGGATCCTGCCCGCCACACCGTGACGCCGGGCCACCCCTAGGGGTGGTTCCCGGGGCGGGCATCGGGAATGCGCACGATGCGGTCGCGCGGGTGCGCGCGGGACGGTCGGGGCCATGAACGCCAAGGGTTCCGTGGTTCGCTGGCGGCGGTTGACCGTCTGGTTGCACGTCATCACGTCCGTCGGGTGGATGGCGCAGGCGCTCACCCTGGTGGCGCTCATGCTCGCCGGTCGCGCCAGCGCCGTCCCGGGGCGGCGGCACGCGCTGCTGGAGGTGGCGCACCTGATCGATGGGGTCCTGCTCGCGCCGTTCGCCAACGCGGCGGCGGCTACCGGGATCGCGCTGGCGGGGGCGACCTCGTGGGGGTTCTTCCGGCACTGGTGGGTCACGATCAAGTTCGGGCTGACGCTGGTCCTCATCGGGCTCGGCATCGCCGTGCTGTCCTCCGCGCTGCGGCAGGCGGCAGCCGATGATCGGGTGTCCGGTGCCCTGGTCGTCGGGTCGGCGGCGATGGTGGCGGCCATCGCCGCGCAGGTGTGGCTGTCGGTGGCCAAGGCGGGCGGGCGGACGCCGTGGGCGGGGCGGGTCAAACCGGGCACCGCGCCCGCGTGGGTGTTCGCCGCCGCGGTGCTCGCGCCGGGGGCGGACATCGTCGTGTCGTGGGTCGTCGGGGTGCCGGTGCCCGCGCTGTCCCTGCTGCTCGTGGTGGTGGTCGTGGTGGTGGTCGTGGTCACCACCGCCCAGCGGTCCACTATGGACCGCACCGGGGCGGAACAGGGGGTCTAGGCAGGGGTCCAGGTAACAGCCGGGGCACGACTGTGTCAAGATCGTTGATCTGCGGTCGCGCTGGGGGACCCCCGGGTGGACGCTCGCGCAGCGCGTCCGACAAAGTGCAACCACCCACGGCTCGAGATCGACCGCGTCATCCGCTGCCAGCCCGAGGAGGACCGCGCAGGTGAGTCCGAAGATCGACACCGACCCCACGCACACGGAGGCGCTGACCGCGCTGGCCACCCTGGCGGACAAGATCCGCTACGCGTGCGAGAACGTCGACCCACCGACCACCCTCGGGGTCAAGCAATGGCTGGACGCCTACGGCATCCACGTCACGGCCACCTACGCCACCGGCATCATCAACACCTGGCGCGGCGAGAACAAGATCGGCGACACCGGTGACCTGGTGGCGCTGAGCCCCGAGCTGCTCGCCGAGCTCGACGCGCTGCGCTCGCACGAGAGCGCCACCGACAGCCACGCGACGGCCGACCGGGCCGCCGCCGACGCGCCCACCGCGGTCATCCCGGCGGTCACCGCCGACGGACCGGCCGCCCCCACCCCGCCAAGCTCGACCGGATCGGACACCGACGCGAACACCGTGGACACCGACAGAACCGCCAGCGCCGCCGACTCCGGCGCCGTGGCCACCGAGACCCCCGCGGCGACCGAGTCCGCCGCCACCGCGACCCTGGTCGCGGACCCCGCACCGGACGCCGACACTGACGCCGACACCGACGGCGACGTCGTGGACGCCGACACCGACGAGGTCGGGTCCACGTCCAGCGCCGTCGTGGTCGCCGAGCAGCCGACCGCGTCCAGCGCGGGTACCGCGCTCGACACCGTGCCCTACATCGAGGCGCGCGCCGAGCGGGTCGTGCCGCCGGAGGCGGAGCGGTCCGAGCCGCTGACGCCCCAGGTGCCGACCGTGCTGTCCTGGTCGGCGAACATGGCCTGGATCGTGGTGCTGGTGGCCGCGATGGGCATCTCCTGGTGGTCGCTGTTCGAGTACGCGCGCGCGTTCAGCATCCCCACCCCGCTGGCCGCCGTGGTGTCGCTGGTCTTCGACGCCTCCGCGCTCATCGTCGCAGGCCTGGCGCACCGCTACGCCCTCTCGCCCTACTCGGGCGCGGGCCCGAGGTTCGCGCTGCTGGCGCTGCTGGCGGGCAGCGTGTACCTGAACTGGGAGCACGCTGCGGGCAAGGGCTACGGCATCGAGGCGTCGATCATGTTCGCGGCGCCCGCCGCGGTCGGCATCCTGCTGTTCGAGCTGCACATCGGCTGGCACTCGCGCAGCGAGCGCCGGGCCCGGGGCCGGGTCGCCCGCTCGCTGCCGGTCATCGGCGCGTGGGGCTGGTTCCTGCACCCGCTGCAGAGCGTGACCACGCTGTGGCGGGTCACCCACGCGCGCGGGCACTCGGTCCGTGAGGCCGAGCTGATCAGCATCGAGCAGCTGCGGCAGAGCGGTACCCCGGTCTAGGCGAGCCCTGCGGGGAGTTGGATCGAGCCCGGGCCGAAAGTGGTCCGGGCTCACCCGTACGCGGCGGTCGTATGCCGTACGTGGTCGGGTACGGTGTCCCCTGGAGGCGGAGAGGAGCACGATGGCGCCGACGCGGCTCGGACCGACCCACGGGGCGGTCCCCCCGAGCACCCCACCGTCCACACAGGACTCAGCGACCCGCGGTGGGGCCGGGCTGCCCGGTGGCCGCCCATCGGCACAATCCGGCAAGCCCGCCGGCGGACGCCACCACGACGACTCCGGCAAGCTGGTAACACCCGAAGGCGCACGCGCGGACCGCAACCGTGGCGATCACCGTACGACGCCACGGCCTGGGGGGCGAGACGAGATGAGGCAGCGGCTCCGCCGCCGCGGCGGGTCCACGGTCCACACGCGAACGCGCCGTCCGATCACGGTCGGTGACCCGACCGGAACCGAAGTGGCCCGGGCCGGCGAGTCCGCGACCACCGCGAAGCGGACCAGTTAGGATCGGGCCACCATGGCAAAGGACGCGACGAAGGACCACAGCGGGGGCGGTGACCCCACACGCAGCCTCATGCTGCTGTGGCGCAAGCAGAACCAGGCGCCGGTCCGCAACGGCAGGCGCGATCTCAGTGTCGACCGCATCGTCGGCGCGGCCATAGAGGTGGCCGACACCGAGGGCCTCATCGCCCTGTCGATGCGCCGGGTCGCCGACAAGCTCAACGTCGGCACCATGTCGCTCTACACCTACGTGCCGGGCAAGGCCGAGCTGATAGACCTGATGCTGGACACCGTCTACGCCGAGACCGCGAAGTCCGGCGACGGCGCGGAGCCCGGCGGCGCGGGTTCGGGCGCGGGCGACGCGGCGGCACCGGGCTGGCGGGGCGAGCTGCACCGGGTCGCCCACGCGAACTGGGCGCTCTACCACCGGCACCCGTGGATGCTGCGGGTCGGCGTGAGCAGACCGCCGCTGGGCCCCAACGTGATGGCCAAGTACGACCGGGAACTGGGCACGATCGCCGACATCGGGCTGACCGAGGTCGAGATGGACACCGTGCTGAACCTGGTGATCGGGCACGCGGAGACCACGGCGCGGCGGGCGCTGGAGGCCACGGCGACCGAGAGCGACACCGGCGTCAGCGACGAGCAGTGGTGGCAGGCGCACAGCCCGGTGCTGAACACGCTGATGGACGCGAGCCAGTACCCGAGGGCGGCGGCGGTCGGCGCGGCCGTGGGCGCCGTGCACGGCACCGCCTACGACTCCTCGCACAACTTCGAGTTCGGCCTCGCCCGCATCCTCGACGGTGTCGAGGCACTGGTCGCCTCCCGCAAGTCGGAGTAGCGCCCCGAGCGGCTTGCCGGGTGTCCGCCCGGCGGGCTTACCGGGTGTCCGCCCAGCGGCTTACCGGGTGTCCGCCCAGCGGCTTACCGGGTGTCCACTGTGGTCACTCGGTAAGCCCGCCGGGCGACGCCGACGGCGAACAGGGCTGCGCGGCCGGGTCGCGAGCGGGCAGCATGGTCCCATGACGGCGACAGCGGAGCGGGACCCGGGTTTCGGCGGCGAGGTACCGGACTTCTACCACCGGTTCCGGCGCGGTTACCCGGACCGGGTGGTCGACGTCGTCGTGGCGGCCTTCGACCTCACCCCGCTCGACGCGGTGGTCGACCTCGGCTGCGGCACAGGTCAGTTGACCCGACCGCTGGCACCGCGGGTCGGCAGCGTGCTGGGCGTCGACCCGGAACCGGACATGCTGGTCCGCGCTCGCGCGGTCGAGGAGAACCCGGCGAACGTCGGCTGGTTGCTGGGTTCCGACGCGGAATTGTCGGGGTTGGCGGCGCTGCTGCGGCCGTTGGGCGCGATCACCGTCGGTCAGGCCCTGCACTGGATGGACCGCACCAGGCTGTTCGCCACCGCGCACCCGCTGCTGCGACCGGGCGGCGGCGTCGCCGTCGTCACCAACGGCGTGCCGTTGTGGCAGCAGGACAGCGACTGGTCGCGCGCGCTGCGCGGACACCTGTCCGCCTGGCTCGGCAAACCGCTGATCGACACCTGCGGCACCGACCCCGACAGCCAGCGCCGGGTCCGCGACGACCTCCGCGCCGCCGGGTACGCGATCGGCCTACAGGTCGTCGGCTACGCGGCCCACCCGACCGCCGACGAGATCATCGGCGGCGTGTACTCGGCGCTGCCCCACCAGCTCCTGCCCGCACCCGCCGACCGCCCGGACTTCGACGCACGGCTGCGCGCGGTGCTCGACCCGTTCGCCCCGTTCACCGAGTACGTGGAAGTCACCATCCTGACCGGCGCGCGCCGGTGATGGGCCGGGCAGCCGTCACCCCCCTGCACTAGCCTCCGTCGGGTGAGCACCGAGCCGAGCGCCCTCCGCCTGCGGATCTTCACCGAGCCGCAGCAGGGCGCCACCTACGACGACCTCCTGCGCGTGGCCCGCCACGCGGAGGAGACCGGCTACGACGCGTTCTTCCGGTCCGACCACTACCTGAGCATGGGCTCGTCGACCGGTCTGCCCGGTCCCACCGACGCGTGGACCACCCTGGCGGGTCTGGCCAGGGAGACCACCACGATCCGGCTGGGCACGCTGATGACGGCGGCCACCTTCCGGCACCCGGGTCCGCTGGCGATCTCGGTGGCCCAGGTCGACCAGATGTCGGGTGGCCGGGTCGAGTTCGGGCTGGGCACCGGCTGGTACGCCGAGGAGCACACGGCCTACGGCATCCCGTTCCCGAGCCTCGGTGAGCGCTTCGACCGGTTCGCCGAGCAGCTGGAGGTCATCACCGGCCTCTGGTCGACCCCGGACGGCGAGAAGTTCTCCTTCGACGGGGAGCACTACCGGCTGGTGAGTTCGCCCGCGCTGCCCAAGCCGACCCAGCGCCCCGGCCCGCCGATCCTGATCGGTGGTGGGGGCCGCACCCGGACCCCGCGCCTGGCGGCCCGCTTCGCCGACGAGTTCAACGTCCCGTTCGTCCCGCTGGACGCGGCGGCGGAGCAGTTCGCCAGGGTCAGCGCGGCGTGCGCGGAGATCGGCCGCGACCCGTCGGAGATCATCCGCTCGGCGGCGCTGGTGGTCTGCGTCGGCCGGGACGACGCGGAGATCGGGCGCCGGGCGGCGCGCATCGGCCGCGAGGTCGACGAGCTGCGCGCCAACGGGCTCGCGGGCACGCCCGCCGAGGTCGTGGACCGCCTCGGCACCTGGCGCGAGCGCACGGACATCAGCCGGGTCTACCTGCAGGTGCTCGACACCGATGACCTCGACCACCTGGACCTGATCGCCGAGCAGGTGGCCCCGCGGCTCTAGGGGCGCTCCCCCGGCCGGTCGGCCCGATCGGCCGGGACCAGCGCCGCCAGCCCCCGGAGGATCACGTCCAGGCCGAAGGCGAACCGCTCCTCCCTGCTGCCCCTGCCGAGCGCGTCCCCCAGGGACGTCGTGGCGGGGAACTCCTCGGGGGGCAGGCTCGCGAAGAAGCGGCAGACCATGCCGTAGTACTGCTCCGGGTCACGGCCTTCGCGGGCCAGGTCGACGGTCACGGCGTTCTCGATGGCGCTCGCGCTGACGTACATGCCGACCACGTCGATCGCCCAGGCCGCCGCCTGGTCCGGGATGCCCGCGCCGCGCAGGAGCGTCAGGGTGAACTCGGACATCCGCATGGCGTTCGGGCCCATCGGCACGCGGCCGAGGATGACGCGGGCGATGTCGCCGTTGCGGCTGAGCGCCTCGTGCCCGTCGGTCCACAGCCTGGTGATCTGCTCCCGCCAGCGCGCCGGGTCCGGTTCCGGCAGCGGGACCTCGCCGACGACCTCGTCGAAGAGCAGTTCCAGCAGCTCGTCCTTGTTCGCCACGTGCGCGTAGAGCGAGGCCGGTCCGGTGCCCAGTTCGGCGGCGACGCGGCGCATGCTCACCCCGTCGACGCCCTCCGCGCGCAGGATCCGCACCGCCGCGGCCACGATCGTCTCCCGGCTCAGCGAGCGCCGCGCGCCGCTCTTGCGGGGGGTCCACCACGGGGGTTCGAGCCGCGCTGGGTCCGGGTCGCTCTCGGCTGCGGTCATATCGGTCACCCTAGTTGACACGAACGGTGTTCGCCAGTAGAACAGTGTTCGTTAACGAACGCTGTTCGAGGGGGAGCTGAGATGACCGCGACGACGACCACGGCCGGGGAAGGGCTCGACACCGCCTACCGATGGCGGTGGTGGGCGCTGGTGGCGGTGCTGACCGCCGAGATCATGGACCTGCTGGACGCGACGGTGGTGAGCATCGCCGCCCCGTCGATCCAGCAGCACCTGGGCGGCGGCAGCACGATGATCCAGTGGGTGGCCGCGGGCTACACGCTGGCGCTCGCGGTGGGGCTGATCACCGGCGGCCGGTTGGGCGACCTGTTCGGTCGGCGGCGGATGTTCCTGATCGGCCTGATCGGCTTCATCGTCACGTCCGCGCTGTGCGGGCTGGCGCTGTCGCCGGGGATGCTGGTCGCCAGCCGGGTGCTCCAGGGCCTGTTCGGCGCGGTGCTGATCCCGCAGGGCTTCGGTCTGATCCGATCGATCTTCCCGCCCAAGGAGCTGGGCGCGGCGTTCGGCGCCTTCGGGCCCGCCATCGGCCTGTCCACCGTCGGCGGACCGATCCTGGCGGGCGCGCTGATCGGCTGGAACCCGGGCGACGCGGGCTGGCGCGCGGTGTTCCTGATCAACGTGCCGATCGGCCTGGCCTGCTTGGCGCTGGCCTGGAAGGTGCTGCCGGAGTCGCGGGCGGAGGACGCGCCGCGGCCGGACCCGGTCGGCATGCTGCTGGCGAGCACGGGTCTGCTGCTGCTGGTCTACCCGCTGGTGCAGGGCCGCGAGCTGGGCTGGCCGGGCTGGTGCTTCGCGATGCTGGCCGCGTCCGTGCCGATCCTGGTGGCGTTCGGCGTGCACCAGGTGCGCCGCAGCCGCGCGGGCCGCGCGCCGCTGGTGGAGCCGGGGCTGTTCCGGTCGCGGGCGTTCAGCGGCGGCATGGTCGTCGGCCTGATCTTCTTCAGCGCGATGACCGGCGTCGGGCTGGCCCTGAGCCTGTACGTCCAGTTGGGTCTCGGGTTCACCGCGTTGCAGGCCGGGTTGTCGCAGGCGCCGTGGGCGCTGGGGCTCGCGGTCGGCGCCGGGTTGTCGGGGGCGGTGCTGGGGCGCAAGTTCGGCAGGCCGGTGCTGCAGATCGGCGCGCTGGTCATGGCCGCGGGGCTGGTCGTGGTGATCGCGACGGTGGCGTGGTCCGCGGAGCCGGTCACCGGCTGGGACCTGGCGCCGGGCCTGGCGGTCTGCGGCATCGGCATGGGCCTGCTGCTCGCGCCGTTCTTCGACATCGTGCTGGCGGGCGTGACCCAGCCGATGGTGGGCTCGGCGTCGGGGGTGCTGAACGCGGTGCAGCAGCTGGGCGCCGCGACCGGCGTCGCGGTGCTGGGCACGGTGTTCTTCCAGTACTTCGAGGGCGGGCGGCACAACGACGCGCTGCTGGTCGTGCTGTGGGTCTCGGCGGGTCTGGTGGTCGCCACGGCGGCGTTGGCCTTCCTGCTCCCCCGCTGGGCCCGCCCGGAGGACGCCCAGGCCTGACCCCGGTGGAGGGCCGCTTCGGCGGCCCTCCGGCGGTCAGACGGACGTGCGGGACAACCAGGTGTCGAGGACCGCGCGGTCGCCGAAGACCTCCACGTGACCGTCCGGGGCGAGGCGGCGCATGAGGACGAGGAACAGGTCCACCGCCGTGCCGACCACGGCGGTGGTGGCCTTCGCGTGGCCGTGTGCCCACTCGACGCCGGGCCGGACGATCCACTCGCCCCGGTCGCCCAGGTCCTCGGTGACGTGCAGGTGGAGGGTGTCGTCCCCGGCGAGCGGGGACTCCCCCAGGGGAAGCGCGACCCCCAGCGAGAGCCACTCGGAGATGCCGTCGGCGGCGACCTCCGGGTCGAGCGCGTAAGGGGCGCCCAAGGCGATGGCCGCGTCGGCGTGGTGCACGACGGTCTCGTAGAGGCGGCGGCGCAGCCACCAGCCCGCCAGGAGCGGCCCGGCGAACCCCGCGCGCGGGGTGTCCGCGCCGACCGCGGCCACCGCGTCGAAGAGCACGGTGGTCCCTGCGCGAGCCAATCCGGCACCTCGGACCAGTCGGGGGCGGGTAGGCCGGGGGTGTCGTCGGGGCGGGTGAAGACACCGGTTTCCACCACGCGCGCGGCCCAGCGGTCGCCCCGACCGACGTGCTCGGCGAGGTCGCGCAGGGTCCAGCCGGGGCAGGTGGGGACCTCGCGGGTCGGGTCGGCGTCGCGGATGAGGTCGGTGAGGCGGCGGTTGTGCTCGTTCCAGACCGCGGTGGTGTCCACGGCGCCAACCCTAGGCGCTGCCGCCCGCGCGTTTCAGCGAGTGACAATCAGTTGCGAACCTCGGACGGAGGTCACACCAATGGACCATGGCGTCGGCCGTACGATCACTCTGTGATCGACCCGGACACGCTGCCCGACCCGCAGGCCTGGCCCCGGTGGCTGGCCCGGGACGCGGAGCGGCGCAAGCTGGTGGACCAGGCCGACCTGGACCGCCTCGCGCAGGCCGTGCGCGACTTCCCCGCCGCCGCCTTCGCCGAAGGCTTCCTGCCCGAACCGCTGCCCGTGGAGCGCACGGAGAAGCTGTCCCGGGGGGACCACCGGGAGACCACCGAGGGCGCCAAGGTCCGGCACCGGGTGCTGGCGGAGCCGGGCGAGGTGCGGGGGTGGAACCTGGGCAACGGGGTGGTGATCAGCATGGGTCAGGCGACCGTGCGGCCGGTCTACTCCCCCGTGGCGCGCGGCGAGAACGCCGCCCTGCGCGCCGACGGCACGGTGACCCGCACGATGATCACGTCCTGGGAGCCGTACCCGGCGCCGGTGGAGGTCGAGGTGGACCCGTCGCGAACCATCCCCCTGGACGACTACCTCCGCCGCGCCCTCACCGATTTCGAGCGCCCCTGACCGACCCGCGACCACCGCCCCGGGTCGACCACAATCAACCTCGAACACCAAGACTCACGACCGCGCAGCCGGGCACCGCGTCAGTCGGTCACCTGGCTGCGGTTCTGGTAGGCCAACTCCAGGTACTCCGGGTGCCGACGCATCCAGGCGGCGATGAACGGACAGGTCGCGAGGACCGGCAGCCCCCGCTCCCGAGCGTCGTCCAGCGCCGCGCGGGCCAGCGCCCCACCGACGCCGTGGCCTTCGAACGACGAGTCGACCTCGGTGTGCGGGTAGACCACCACCGTGTGGCTCCGGATGTACTCGGCGTACCCGGCGAACCGGCCGTCCACCGTGGCCTCGAACCGGTGCCGCTCCGCGACGTCGGTGACCTCCACCGCCATGGCGACCTCCTCCTGGTGTCACCGCCAGCCTAGCCGGCGCCGGCCATCACTCGGGGTAAGGAAATCCGAGCGGTTTCCACCTTCGTGTCCGGAGGAACCTCCCGAACAGACACGGCAGGTAAAGGAGCCCCCGGTGCGCACCACGTCCGACGCGGAAGAGACCCCCAAGGAGCGGCTGGACCGCAACCTCGGCGAACTGCTCCAGGAGCTGCGCGTCGCCCAGGCGGGCGTGCAGATCCTGTTCGGCTTCCTGCTCTCCATCGCGTTCACCGAGGTCTACGTCCGCGACGCCAACGCCTTCGAGCGCGGCACCCACCTCGTCGCTGTGCTGTTCGCCGTGGCGTCCGTCGGCCTGCTCACCGCCCCCGCCGCCTGGCACCGGATCCTGTTCCGCCGGGGCAAGCGGCAGGAGATCATGCACCTCGCCACGCGGACCACGATCGCCGGTCTGGTCTGCCTGTCCCTGGCCTTCACCGCCGCGGTGCTGCTGCTCGCCGAGATGGTCATCGGCGGGTGGGCGGCGTTCGTAGTTGCCGGGGTGTGCGGTCTGTTCATCGCCGCGCTCTGGTTCGCCGTCCCACTACGGGAACGCGAATAGCGGACGGCCCGGTCGAGTGACCGGGCCGTCCCCTTACCCCCTGCGACTCACTCGGTGGTCAGGCGGAACTCGACGCCACCGAGGTCCTCGCCCTTCTCATCGGTCTGGTTGACCCACACGACCGCCCGCGCCTGGTCGGCCGTCGCGGTGAAGTCGATCTTGGTCTCGAACCGCTCCTTCGGGTCGATGGCCAGGCCCGCGAGCACCGCCCGCTTGCCGTCGACGATCTCGAACGCGGTCTCGCCGACCTGCCGGATGCCCTCGGCCTTGCCGCCCGACTGCTTCCACCGCGCCGCCAGTTCACGGCCCAGGTCGATGGTCACCTTGCCCGCGAACGGGCCCTCGGGCGCGGTGAAGACCAGGTTGGTCAGCGCGCGCGGGTTCGGGTTGGCCAGGGTGAACGGCCGGGTGGTCGGCGTGCCGGGCTTGACCCGCACGGTGTCGACGTTGCGCCACGCGATGTTGTTGTTGTTCCGGGTGTTGGTCAGCGTGTTCGGGCCCTCGGCGAAGGTCATCGGGTCGGTCGCCGACACCCACCGCGCCAGCAGGCAGAAGTGCCCCGGGCCCGGCACGCCGTTCCACGGGATCACCACGTTGGTCGTCCCGGCGGGCACGGTCACGTTCGTCGCGGTGTTGATGTGCGTCCAGTGCGTCGGCCAGATCGCCGCACCGCCCTGCGCGGTGTAGTACAGCTTGAGGTCACCGGTCGCGGTGCCCGCGCCGTTGGGGCCGGGGTTGTTGAGTTTGACGTGGATGTAGCTCGTGCCGCCGACCACCGGGTTCGTGCCCGCGCACGGGGCGGGCGACGGGCAGACGGTGATGTCCGGGCTGGTCCAGATCGGGTTCAGGCCGTGCGGCTCGACTCCGGTGTCCGCGGCGTGGTCGCGGACGAACACGTCCGTGCGGCGGCAGTTGCGCAGGCTCTGCTGGATGGTGGTCGCGGTGTTGGAGCCGTTGGCCGCGGTCTGGGTGTAGACGCCGCCGGTGGTGGTGGCGTAGTCCTGCATGATCGTCACGACCGGGGCGGACACGCCGCCGGTGGGCACGTAGACGCTGTTGATCTTGATGTTGTTCTGCGCCTGCAGCGCCCGGGTGTGCGCGTTGGCGACGTCGACCGCGGTGTGCGTGTCGTCGAAGCCGCCGGGCAGCGCGTCGGTCACCAGGATGATCATCTTGGTCGCGTTGCTGCGCCACACGCCGGAGAAGTTGCCGGTCTGCGGGCGGCCCGCGGCGGGCAGGTTGTTGACCGCGGTGTTCAGCGCCTCGTCGGAGGCCTCGGGGCCGCCGCCGCCACCGCCCGCGACAAGGCCGTTGACCCCGGCGGTCACCGCCGCCTGGTTGCCCGCGGCCAGGTCGTTGAGGACCTTCACGTCGTCCTTGAAGGTCACCAGACCGAGCTTGAAGTCGCCGCCGGACAGCGTCGACACGTCGCCGATGATCGTGTTGATGCCCGCCTTGATGTTGGCGATCGCGCCACCCATGCTGCCGGTGTCGTCGATGACGAACGTGACGTCCAATGGACCGCACGGGCCTGCTGCGGGCGGCTGCGCGACCGGCACGACGGCGGGCGCCGCGGCGGCCGGGATGGCGGGTAGGACGGCCGCCACCAGCGCGGACGCCGCGGCCACGAGGGCTCTGCGGCGGGCTGGGACACTGCGGTGGAACATGGTGATCTCCTCGCCGGAGGGGCGTACAGGGTGTGACCCGAAGCGTGTCGGCGACCGGTTGTGGCATGGTTGTCGCGGAACGCAACCGAAGTTGGGGGTTTGGCCGCACGCGGCTCAGCCGGTTGGGTGTTTGCGCACCGCAGTCGGGTCGTTACGCTCCCTTTACCGAGCTGCGCGGAAGGAGCTGGGGGTGAGCGGACCCGGCGAGCTGCGCGTGCTGGGACCGGTCGAGGCCGTCGGCCCGGCCGGGCGCGCGTTGGTGCACGGCACCCGCCAGCGCGCGGTGCTGGGGGTGCTGGCCCTGCACGCGGGCACGGTGTTGCCCGCGTCCCGGTTGATCGACGTGCTGTGGGGCGAGAACCCGCCGCGCACCGCCGTGAAGACGCTGCACAGCCACGTCGCCCGCATCCGCCAGGCCCTCGCCGCCTGCGGTTTCCCGACCGTCCTGCGCACCCGCGAACCCGGCTACCTGCTGGCCGTCGAACCCGAGTCGGTCGACGCGCTGCTGTTCGACCGGCAGGTCCGCGCCGCCCGCGAGCACCTGGCCCGCGACGAGGCCGACCGGGCCGCCCAGCAGCTGCGGGCCGCGCTCGGGTTGTGGCGGGGCGACGCGTTCGCCGACGCGGCGCTCGAGGGCTGGGGCTGCGGCGAGGTCGAGACCCTGCACGAGCAGCGGCTGGCCGCGCTGGAGGACCTCTGGGACGCCGAACTGCGCCTCGACCGGCACGCCGACGCCGTCCGGGAACTGCCGCGCCTGGTCTCCGCGCACCCGACGCGGGAGCGGTTGGCGGGCCTGTACATGCTGGCCCTGCACCGCTGCGGCCAGCACACCGAAGCGCTCGCGGTGTTCCGCGCGTTGCGCACCCGGCTGACCGACGAGTTCGGCGTCGACCCGGGCCCGGAGCTGCTGGCGCTGCACACGTCGATCCTGCGGCGCGACCCGAGCCTGGACCCGCGACCGGCGGTGCGCGGGCCCGCGCAGCTGCCCGCGCGGGTCGGGCACTTCACCGGCCGGGTCGCGGAGTCGGCCGCGCTGGACGCGATGCTGGCGGACCCGTCCGACGAGCGGCCGGTCGTGGTGATCTCGGCGGCGGCGGGGATGGGCAAGACCGCGTTCGCCGTCCAGTGGGCGCACCGGGCCGCCGACCGCTTCCCCGACGGGCAGCTGTTCCTCGACCTCGGCGGCCACGACTCCGGGCGCGCGTTGTCGGCGTCGGACGCGCTCGCGCACGTGCTGCGGGCACTGGACGTGCCGGATGAGCGGATGCCCGCCGAGCTGCCGGAACGCGCCGCGCTGTACCGGTCGCTGCTGCACGGCAGGCGCTGCCTGGTGCTGGCGGACAACGCGGGCGACGTCGAGCAGGTGCTGCCGCTGGTGCCGGGCAACGGTCGGACGCTGCTGGTCGTGACGAGCAGGCAGACGCTGGCCGCGCTGGGGACCCGGCACGCCGTGCACCCCGTGGCCCTCGACAGCCTCGGCCACGCGGAGTCCCTCGAACTGCTGACCAGGGTGCTCGGCGCGGACCGGGTCGCGCGGGAGCCGGGCGCGTCGGCCCGGCTGGGGCGGCTGTGCGGCGGGATGCCGCTTGCGCTGCGGCTGGCGGCGGCGCGGCTGGTGTCCTTACCCGGTCGGACGGTGGCGGAGTCGGCGGCGGAACTCGTCGGCGCGGGTCGGTTGGACACGCTGGCGGTGGAGGGCGACTCGCGGACGGTGCGGGCGGTGTTCGCCAGCGCGTACGAGCCGCTGGAACCGGGGCGGGCGCGGGTGTTCCGGCTGCTGGGGCTGGCGCCGGGCACGTCGGTGAGCGCGTGGCTGGGCGCGACGCTGTGCGGGGTGCCGCCGGAGCGGGCGCGGGAGTCGCTGTCGGCGCTGGCCGCCGCGCACCTGGTCACCGAGACCGAGCGGGACCGGTACCGCTTCCACGACCTGGTGCGGGAGTTCGCCGCCGGTCGGGTGGAGCGCGAAGAGCGGGCGATCGCCCTGTCCCGGCTGGTCGACTGGTACCTGGTGGTCGCCGACGAGGCGAACAAGGTGATCGATCCCAACCGGGACCTGGTGACGCCGTCGCTGCGGCACCCCCGCTGCCGGGTCCCGTTCGACGACCGCCACGGCGCGCTCGCCTTCCTCGACGCGGAGCGGGCGAACCTGCGGGCGGTGGCGCAGTGCGCGCGCGAGTTGGGCAGGCTCGACTCGGCGTGGCAGCTGACGTACCTGCTGACCAGCTTCTACGACGCGACCGGGCACTGGCACGACCGGGTCGAGCTGTGCCGCCAGGGCGCGGCGGCGGCCACGGCGCTGGGCGATCCCGTGGCCGAGGCGGAGATGTTGCGGGCGCTGGGCGTCGCGTACTTCATGACGCGGCGGTTGAAGGAGGCGCTGGAAACCAACCAGCGCGCGTTGAAAACGGTGCGCGCGGCCGGAGATCTCGCGGGCGAGGGCCACGTGCACAACAACATCGCCAACGCGTACGCGGAGTTGCGCCGCTTCGACGAGGCGATCGCCGCGCACCGGCTGGCCGTGGCGCGGTGCGCGGAGGCGGGCAGCGACCTGGGCCGCGCGTTGTCGCAGCGCAACCTCGGGCACACCTTCGTCCGGATGGGCCGGGCGGAGGAGAGCCTGACCCCGCTGACCGACGCCCTCGCCACCTTCCGCGGCCTGGGCAACGCCCGCTTGGAGGCCGCGACCCTGGACACCCTGGGCGAGGCGTGGTTGCAGCGCGGCGACCACGGCGCGGCGCTGGCGCACCTGCGGGAGGCGGTGGAGGTCAGCCGCGCCATCGGCGACCGCTGGCTGGAGTGGGAGTCGTTGCTGGACACCGGCCGCGCCCACCTCGACTCGGGCGACGTGCGCGCGGCGGTGGCGCACTTCAGCGCGGCCCTGGACCTGAGCCGCGAGGTGGGCGACCGGCACGGCGAGTCGTCGGCGTTGAACCAGCTGGGCCGCGCGTACCTGGCGGCGGGCGACCTGGCGGCGGCGCGGGAGAACCTGGAGCGCAGCCTGTCGATCCGCACGGCGGTGCCGGACGACTACGAGTTGGCGCACCTGCACCGCGACCTGGGGGACCTCGAGTCCCGCGCGGGCGACTCGACCACCGCCACCCGGCACTGGTCCCGCGCCCGGTCCCTCTACAGCCAGGCCAACGCGACGACGGAGGCGGAGGAGCTGTCGGCGCGGCTCACACCGTGAGGACCGTCTTGCCGCCCGCGTGCCGTTCCCGCATGGCGTCGGCCGTGTCGGACAGGGGGTGGAGCCTGCTGATGACCGGGGTGAGCTTTCCCTCCGCCACCAGGGTTGCGAGGGTTCCGAGGATCGCGTTGTCGCGTTTGGACGACAAGATCCTGAGTTTCTGGGGGACGAAAGGGTTTGCGGTGAGGGTTTTGAGGAGCCTGGGGACCGGGCCGAGGGTCGGCCCGCCTTCGCCGGTCGTGCTGACGTAGACGCCGTCGCGGGTCAGGACCCGGCGGATCGCGGTGACGCGGTGACCACCCGCCACGTCGACGACCGCGTCGTAGCGCGTTGTCGCCTCGGTGAAGTCTTCCTTGCGGTAGTCGATGACGTGGTCGGCACCGATGCTTCTGGCGTGGTCGACGTTGCGCGCGCTGCACACCGCCGTGACCTCCGCGCCCTTGATCTTGGCGAGTTGCACGGCGAACGTGCCGACACCGCCGGACGCGCCGTTGACCAGGATGTGTCCACCCTTGCCGGCTTGGGCCATCTCGACGGCCTGGTAGGCGGTGGTGCCCGCGACCGGCAACGTTGCGGCTTGCTCGAACGTGATGCCCCTGGGTTTGCGGACGAGGTGGGCGGCAGGGGCGGCGACGTACTCGGCGAAGCCGCGCTGCTCCATCTCCCCCAACACCTCGTCCCCTTCCTCGAACGCGGTCACACCCGCGCCTGTCCGCACAACGGTGCCCGCGATGTCGCGGCCGAGGATGGTGTGCTTTGGCTTGGTCAAGCCGAAAGCGAGTCGCCCGATCCGGGGGATGCCGCTGAGCACGGCCCGGTCGGCGAAGTTGAGGGAGGCGGCGCGGACCTCGACGAGGACGTCGTCGGGCCCGGTGTCGGGTTGGTCGACGTCGGCGTATCTGAGGACGTCGGGGGTGCCGTAGGTGTGGTGGACGATGGCTTTCATCGTTGGTCCTTAGCGTTGCTGGGCGGCCTTGACGCCCTCGATGACGGTGTGCAGGTAGGAGACGCAGGCGAGGATCGTCAGTCCGGTGTGGACCGCGTTGACCAGGTCCGGTTCCCAGACCCCGGCTTTGACGACGTGGTCGGTCGAGGCCAACCAGAGCAGGATCGTCGAGCAGGCGACTTCCGTGGCCGCCCGCGCCACCGCGAGGGGGATGCTCCAGCGGGCGTAGTGGGCGGCGAAGGAGAACCCGAGAGTGGCGATGACCAGGGCCATGAACAGGTAGAGGACGGAGTTGAAGCGGGGGTCGAGCCATTCCCTCGCGTACAGGAGGAAGGCGACGAACCAGACGGTGATGGCCGTCTGGGTGACCAACTCGGTGTAGCGCGCCCGACGGGTCGGCTTGGCAGGCAGTTTCTCGGGCGCCCACGACCGCGGCTTGCAACTGATGAGCGCGAACACAAGGGTAGTCCAGAATCCGATATGGACAGTCGTGTGCAACGCGGCCGTAAGTGACTCCACCACGAAAGTCTTGTCGCTCAACGCCCGCATCAGACCCACGGCCACCGCGACCCCGGGGACCACGGTCACCACCAACGCGGTCAACAACCGCGTGTAGTCGAGGTAGACCTCGGGCCCGATGAGCCGCAACGGCCGATCGGCGTAGCCCGCGGCCAGGCGAACGGGGTCACCGAACTCGGTCAACACCTCGACCTCGCCCCCACCTTCCCCTCCCTCCACCCGCATCTCCACCGCGTCGGCTATCGAAGCCCGCAACTCGCGCTCGATGTCCACCCGCTGCCCCTTGGGCACCCGGGTCACGACGGCCTCGACGTACCGGTCGACCAGTGCGCTCACAGCTCCCCCTTCAACCCGCGAAAGGCCAGGTCGAGCCCGACCCAGTCCCGCGCCAACTCCCCCGCCATGACCCCACCCGCCTCGGACGTCCGATAGAACTTCCGCGGCCGGGACTCATCGGTGTTCCACTCGCTGACCAACAACCCCTGCTTCTCCAACCGCCGCAACAACGGGTAGAGCGTGTTCGCGTCGACCGCGAACCCCCGCCGCTCCAACACCTCAAGCAGCGCGTACCCGTAGTTGGCCTCCCGGAGCACCAGCAGACAGGCCAGCACCACGGTCCCCCGCCGCAACTCCTGCAGGTGCGTGGCCAACAGCTCCTCATCCACACAACACACAATAGTGTGTGCCACACATTATTGCCACTGCCATCTGCCCAACCTTGGAGAACCTCTCAGCCACAGGCTCCAGCCGCACCTTCTCGGCACGGCCGCGGCTGCTCGCGGTTCCGGAGCCGCGACCGGCGGGGCGATACCTGGAGGACCTGAAGGGCGGAGGCGGCGCCGAGCAGGATGCGGGGATACCGGGCGTCGAGGTCAGGACCCCGACAAGGGGGCGCGTCGGGTATCCCCTCGGTCTACTCAGCGGCGTGTTTGCGTTGCTGGACAACGGTTCAGTCGCGGTCGGACGGTGTCCGCGGCCGCGGTTCCCGGGACGGCAGTGGTCTGTCTGCCCCAGGGCGGTCACGATCGCCTCGACCAGCCGCTCGTCCACGCAAGGCGCGCGGACCCTCGCGATCGCGGTGAGTCGACGGCAGCCCGCTTCGCGATGTCGGCCTGCCGCAGCGGGAGCGGGTGTCCAGCGCCGCCGGGTGGCTGACCTCGGGTCCGATCGCGTTTTCGACGGCGGGATGAATGCCGGCGAGCAGCCCGCGGATGCGGTTGCCGGCCCGGGTCACCTCGCCGGCGGGGTCGTCGGCGATGGTGAACGCATCCCGAGCGTCGGTCTTTCGCGCGGCCTGGGCAGGGTCGGCGATGCGGCTCATGGCCAGGCCAGGTAGGCCACGAGAGGGCCGGTCGTGACCAGCCGGTCGACTACGACCAGCGGGGTTCCGTACCGGGCGAGCTTGTCGAACGACGCCCGCGGCATTGGTCCGCTGTCGGGCAGCCGCTTCCCCGCCGGATCGGCGTCGTGCACGGCGGCTGCGCACTGGCGGCCGAGGCCTCGCGGGCCACGCGCTGGTCACGCGACGGCACACCCGTGCTCCTACCGACCCTCGGCGGCGACATCGTCCGGGCCGCCACCGAGCGCGGTGTGCTGGTCGGGGCCAGCGGTGCGGGTGCCAAGATCCTGGTCCGCTGGAACCGCGACGACACGCTCACACGGCTCTCCGGCATCAACGGCCGCCACCCGCGTCACGACAAGACCTACCGATCGGTGGCCGTGTCCCCGTCAGTGGTGCCTCGGTGCCACCGGTCGGCGCCGCCCGGATCACGCGTGCGACATAGCCATACCGGCCCCCGGCGACCAACAATCCCGGCTGTGTGGATAACCCCGATGTGACAAAGCCGCAGATCAGCGGCGGAGTGGGGTGGATGGACTACACCCGATCCGGACGCCGATGGGGTTGGCACGAGGCGGGAGCCCCGGACGCGCGGGACCGGGCGATGATCGCCGAGGGTGCCGCGCCGGCGCCCTCGGCACTGGCCGGTGGGCCACCGCGGAGTGGTGGCGCCCGGGTTGGTTCCCTGCCGTCGGCCTTGCGGGTCAACCGCCATGGGACCGGTGCGGGCAAGTGGCGCGATGACCAAGCCCCGAAACGTGGCAGTTTCCTGGTCAGGCGGGCGATCGTGCCGAAACCCTGGACGGTGGTGGGCCTGTTCGACTGGCCCGCCCGTGCTTGAAGACCCTGGAGCGCAACGCGGACTCGGCGGTCTTGGACGATGAAGAAGCCCGCGCCCGCCTTGACCCGGTCCGGGGTTGGACGAACGTCGGGGGACCTGCCCGCCCAGGCAGGTCCCCCGACTCGATCCCCCTGCGGTCAGCCTCGCGACCTCACCGTCACCGGGACTTTCGACAGGCCGATGGTGCCCGCCGACGGGTTGAAGATCTCCAGCACGAACTGCTCGTCCGGCAGCTGCTCGTCGGTGAACAGGCGGACCTTCGCCACGCCCCGGGTCTCACCGACGGGGATGGTGACGACGCCGTCGCGCACGGGGTAGTAGCCCGGTTTGCCGTCGCCCACCTGGATGGTGCGGTAGTGGATGGTGATCGGCGCGCGGGCCGGGGCCGACGTGTGCAGGCCGATCTCGGCGGTGCCCTGGGAGCGCCAGCAGATCTTGCCGCCGTCGAGGGACGTGTCCAGCGGGGGCCGGTCGTCGTCGATGATCTGGCCGACGCCCAGGTTGTCCGCGATCACCAACCCCTGCGGCGAGTGCAGGCGGACCGCGAAGGTCTCCTCGTACTCCGGTGCCGCGTCACGGGCGATGGTGACCGAGACGGTCTTGGTGTCCGTCGTGCCGTTCCAGGTCAGGGTGCCCGAGGTCGGCGTGTAGTCGACGCCGGGGGTGGCGGTGCCGGGATCGGTCGTGTAGTCGACCGACCCGCTGGCCGCGCACCCGGGTGGGGCGGTGACGGAGACCGAGAAGCTGAACGTGGTCGTCCCGGCGCCGGTGCCCTCGTACTGGCGGTAGTCACCCACCGCCACACTCGCGGGCGCGCAGCCCGAACCGCTCGCGTACGCCGGTACCACCGGCAAGGCCGCGACCACCACCGCCGCGGCGAGCACCATTGCCCTCATGGACTCGATCCCTTTCGTGTAGCCGCCCTGGGACTGGGTAGCGCACCCCGGTTGTGGATCGGTTGTGGCGCCGCCACCGGCGGACCCGTTCACGGGGCCGACCAGCCGTGACGTCGAGGCGGCGGTGGACGTCCCGGAATGTTCACCGGACCGCGAACAAGCCGCGCCCATCGAACGACCTCGCCACGAGGAGACCGGCCGGCAACACGGGCGCCGTGCCAGAAGCCCCCCATGCGCGCGCGTTGTGGCGCCACGAGCTGCTACGGGAACGATGGGAGCAGGCACGGCACCAACGGCCGAGGCTTAGCGGGCTGTGCCGCAGCGGAGTGCCGCGCGAACGGTTGCGGCACGAGCACCCGACACCCCGGCAGCGAGCCATTCGGGTGCGGACCACGGTCGGCGGCAGCCAGCCGAAGCAGCGCCCGCCTGGTCAGCAACTGTTTAACCACCCCGCCCAGACCCAGGACAGCCCCCGCCCTCCTCCGGGGGGACAGCCCTGCTCCAGTCTATCGGCGCGAAGACTGCTGGGAAGGGGCCGCGATTTCCTGTGGATGAGCGGCGGGGATGTGGACAACCGCACGAGGGCGGATCCGGGCGCGACCAAGATCAAGAGCGGGGCCACCGAGCACCGAGCACCGAGCACCGAGCACCGAGCACCGAGCACCGAGCACCGAGCACCGAGCACCGAGCACCGAAGCCAACCCACCCCTATCTCGATAGTGGATTGTGGGTAGTTCGACAAAAGTTATGCGAAAGTGACACTCGAGGATCGTTCGCGGCTCCGCCCGACCTACCCGGGCGGAGCCGCGAACCACCTAGTTGAAGTCCTTGCCCAGCCGCAGGGCGTCGACGCTGATGCGCTTCATCTCCTGCTTGTGGATCTCCGGGTCGGGGTCCGGGCTGGCCGTGTCCGACTCGGCGATGATGACGTCCCGATCGAGTGACATGGCCGAGAAGCCGCCCCGGCTCAGGCGGGCCAGGCCGGGGACCACCACGCGTTTCTCGCGCAGGAGGTCGTTGACGCTGCCCGTGTCGTCCGAGCGGACGAGCAGTTCCAGTTTCTCGGCGGCGGCCCGGTCCGGCATGCGCACCACGCTGACGCTGGTGTACACCGTTCGACCGTCATCCATCGGGGTGATGAAGACGGCGCGCGACAACTGCCTGCACTGGTTCTCCACCAGGAACTGCTTGACCTTGCCGTACGCGTGCGCCGCGCAGTCGCTGTCCCGCAGCGGCTCGACGGTCTCACCCATCCGCTGGAACAGGAACTCACCCTGCACGGGGACGGGCGCGGGCGGTGGTGGCTGTTCGTCACCGGAGGTGAGCACCAGGACCAGCCCCGCCACCACCGCGGCGACCACCGCACCGGCTGCGGGCAGCAACCACCGCGGCCGGGCTTTCGCGAGGACGAGCGCCAGCAGGCGCGCGCGGGGGCGCGCGGCGGGGGCGGGCTCGGGCTCGACGGGGGGCTCTATCACCTGGGTGACGGCGAACGGCTGGAACGGCGGCTCGAACGGGGCCTCGACGGCCCCCCTCGGCGCCTTGGCGCTCCAGGGCAACTCGTCCGGGAGCGTGCTCACGATCACGGCAGGCGCGGGGGCCGGTTCGGCCGGGCGCGGCGGGAACTTCGGCAGCTCTCGCATCCCCTGATCGGGTGAAGGTAGATGATCCGACACGGGAGCAGACAGTAGCGTAATCCGCTCGTTATACAACGATCGTGGCGATAGACACACCGTGCAACCGATTTGGCCGCTTCCCCGCAGTTAGTGGTGAGGACTACTCAAATCGCGCCGTGTCGCCCGCGCCGCGCCGCACGATCTCCGGTTCGTCCTCCGAGAAGTCGATCACCGTGGTCGGCACCGTGCCGCATTCCCCGGAGTCGATGACCGCGTCGACCACGTGGTCGAGGGCCTCTTTGATCTCCCAACCGGACACCATCGGCTCGTTCTCGCCGGGCAGCAGCAACGTACTGGACAACAGCGGTTCGCCCAGTTCAGCGAGCAGCGCCTGGGTGACGGTGTGATCGGGGATGCGAACACCCACCGTGCGCTTCTTCGGGTGCAGTAGCCTGCGGGGCACCTCCTTCGTGGCAGGAAGGATGAACGTGTAACTACCCGGCGTCGCCGATTTGACCGCACGGAACACCGCGTTGCCAAGATGCACGAACTGGCCCAATTGAGCGAAATCCTGACACATCAGGGTGAAGTGATGCCGATCATCCAGACCGCGGATCTGCCGGATCCGGTCGATGCCGTCGCGATTGCCCAGCGCGCAGCCGAGCGCGTAGCAGGAATCGGTGGGGTAGGCGATCAGTCCGCCATCCCGCACCAGGTCCACCACCTGCAGGATCGAGCGCCGCTGCGGGTTGTCCGGGTGCACGTCGAAGTACTTCGCCATGGCGGGAGTCTACGGAGCCGCGCCCACCCCGCCGGGAAACACTGTCCAGGCAGGAGCGATCCTGAGTATGGACACGAACGGGTGAACAACCGGGTGACAAGTCGGCAGCGGGGAGTGACGTGACACGGTGGAGTCTGGGGGTCGACCTCGGCACGAGCTTCACGTCCGGGGCGGTCGCCACCGCCGACCGGGTCGAGGTGCTCGAGGTCGCCGGTGAGCGCCGCATCCCCTCGACGGTGCTGCTCGACGGCTCGGGCAAGCTCCTCGCGGGTGGCGTGGCGCAGCGCATGGTCGGCCGTTCACCCGATCGTGCGGAGCGCAACCCGAAGCGGTACGTCGGCAGGCGACCCATGGTGCTCGGCGGCGAGCTGATCACCGCGCAGCAGGCGCTGGGGGCGCTGCTGGGGCAGTACGTCGACGCCGCGCGCGCCCGGTTCGACGGGTCCGCCCCGTCGGTACTGGTGCTCACCCACCCGGTCGCGTGGTCGGAGGCCCAGCGCACGGTACTCGGCGAGGTCGCGGAGCTGGTGCTGCCGGGGGTGCCGGTCGAGCTGGTGGCCGAGCCGGTCGCCGCGGCCGTGCACTACGGGGCCACCTACGGCCACCCACGATCGGGTGATGGGCAGGACAGCGTCGCGGTGTACGACCTGGGCGGCGGGACCTTCGACACGGCGGTGCTGTCGTTCACCGAGTCCGGGTTCACCGTGGTGGGCGCACCGGCGGGTGACCCCGAGATCAGTGGCGAGACGTTCGACGAGCGGGTGTTTCACCACTTCGGGGAGCAGCTGAGCGCGTTGAACCCCCAGTGGTGGGAGCAGGTGAGCACGAGCGGTGACCGGCGGTGGCTGGCCGCGGCGACCGACCTGCTGACCGACGCCCGGCTGGCCAAGGAGTCGCTGTCCGAGCACGACGACGCCGGGCAGTACGTGGTCGGCGCGGACGCGGACGTGCGCATCACCCGTCCGGAGTTCGAGGCGCTGATCGCCGACGACGTGGCGCGCACGACGGCGCTGCTGGCCAAGAGCCTGGCGGAGAGCGGGCGGTCGCCGGAGCAGCTGCGCGGGGTGTTCCTGACGGGTGGCGCCAGCCGGATCCGGCTGGTGGAGGAGACGCTGCGGGCCAGCTACAACGACCTGGTGCGGACGGTGCACGACCCGAAGGCCGTGGTGTCCCTGGGGGCGGCGCGCTGGGCCCAGCGGTCACTCAAACCCGCCCCACCCACCCCAGTGAGTGACCCCGGTGTGGGTGAGAAAACCCAGGTGGTGCGGATCCCGTCACCGAACGGACCGTTCCCGGTGCTGGCCACGGGCGTGCTCGAGGCCGTCGCGGCCAACGGCGTCCTGTACACGTGGGGCGTCGGCGAGGGCGGTGGCCACCGGGTCCGCCTGCTGGACGGCAACGGCCGAGTGGAGCGCGAGCTGCCGATGGCCCGGATCGTCGGGTGGGCCGTCGCCGAGCACTTGGTGCTCATCGCCGAGCGACGCGGCACGGCGGTGCGGGTGCACGCGCTGAGCCCGGACCTGATCATCCTGAACACCGTCGACCTGCTCACCCCGCACGATCCGTGGCTGATCGCCCAGGCGGGCACCGGCTGGGTGTTCCTCCGGGGGACATCGACACGCCCAGTGAACAACGCCGACGGCCTCCCCTGGGGCGAACTGGCCGACCCCGCCTTCCTCGTCGTCCGCCCGACCACCGCCTTCACCCCCGTGACGGCCCAGCCCACTCCCCTGGGCCCGACCGCCACCTGGTTCATCAACGAAGACGGCACCCGGCGGCGGCTCCTGGACCCGTCCATGCCCAGTTCGGTACCACCCACCCCCTTGGGGGACGGCCGTTCGTGCGCGCTGATCCTGGGCCGCACCAGCCGCCGCCGGACCGGACTGCGGTCGCGGGCCATTGTGCCGAGCCAAACCCTGGCCACGCTCGACGCCACCGGCGAGTTGTCCGTGGTCGCCGAACAACAGGACACCACGGGATTGTGGGCGCACCAACTGCTTTACAAGGACAATTGGTTCCTGGCCACCAACCTGGGCTTAGAAACGTTCGAGGGAACAGACCGCCGCTTGTTCGTGGAACGCCCACCGGCAGGCACCGCCCGCTGGATAGCCACCGCGACCCACCTGTACGGCCTGGTACAAGACTCCCTGATCCCGAACCGCGGCCTGTCCCTGCACCTATACGACGAAACCCGCCCGCGCGTGTTGGGCACTTTCCCGGGCCTGTTGGGAAACCTCGCCTCGGTCGTCCCCACGGAATCCCCCAGAATCCGCGTGGACGGCGACCGGATCTGGCTGGCCACCAGAACCAGCGAAAACGCCTCCCAGGTCCTCCTGGTCGACGGCGACCGCGTGGAGAAGGTCACCACCGCCCCGGGCTGGCTGGAACCCCTCGGCCAGGGCTACGCCCTGCACACCCCGAAACCCCCACCCGGCGACGACCGAACCACCCCCACGGCCCTGGTCCGCCTCCCCGGCTAGGGCAGGCTCGGCTCGACCAACTCGGCCACGGTCTTGGCCTGAGGACAGAGCTCACTCGTACCAGTGCCCACGATCAGCACATCCACGCGCGAGGTCTGCGTGATCCCGAGCGAGACAATGCACCCCACCTTGTTGGTGCCCAACGCCTGAACACCCTCGTGCCTTCCGATCCGCACCGGAGTCCGCTCGCCCTCAGCGACCAACTCTTCGACTCCGCGCTCCTTGTAGTAGGTGATACCGATTGTGAAGCTGTCGGCTAGACGCTCCTTCGACACCCTCCACTCGCAGGAGGTATAGCTCTTCGTCTCCTTCTGCTTCGGCTTCTCGGATGTACCGAACGTCCGCAGGTCGGATTCCGCAAGCCATCCACACGGCTTGAGAGCGGACGTGTTCGATTCCGATGGGCCAGTGGTGGTCTTGTCGGCTCCGCCGCTGGTCGGAGGCGTGGATGACCCCTCGGTGTTGGCTTGCCCACCCGTGGTCGTCGTACACCCCGCGAGAAAGGCAACCGACACTGCTGCTTGGGCCCACCAGCGTGAACGCTTCACCGGGATCTAACGACCTTCCGAGTTGAGACTGGCGTTGGTCTGCTCGACCTCAGCATAGTTCGCCATGGCGGCCTGGATGGCCTCATCCGCCTTGATCAGCGACTCGCGCAGCTCCAAGACCCTTGTGACAAAGCCGTTCGCGTCACCAGCCACCTGTTGCATGAACGGCTTCATGATCTCGGCGTTGTTCGAGCTGCCCAGCTTGGGCACCTGCTGAAGCTTCTCGAACTCGAACCTCTGGCTATCAATCCACGCGACCATGTTGCGGATGGCCTGTCGCAGGGCCTCGCCGCCACGGGCGTTGACGGCGAAGCCGCCTTGGTTGGCGGTGGACAGGAAGCTGTCCACCGATGCCGCGGAGAGGGAGCCTCCGCCGCCGTCTGAGTCTCGCATGGGGCCTCCGCCGAAGGGGTGAGTCGGGGGTACGGTAGCAATGTTGCCGTCACCGCAACGGGGGAATCCCGGGCTTGGTGGAGAAGTCACATCGGGTGGGTTAGGCCCAGGTCAGGGGCTTGAGTTCGTCCCCCACCGCGATAGTGCCCGGGGTGGTCACCGCGTACTTCGTGCCGAAGGCGATGCCGTCCGGGGTCCGGCGGTAGGTGGCGAGGGTGCGGAGTGGTTCCGGGCCCTCACGAGTTCCGGTGCGCTGGTTGACCACCGTCACGGCACAACGGATCGCGGGCTTCGTGTACCCCAGGGCGACATCACCGATTCGGCAAGTGCGCAACGAGTCCTCGGCATAAGGGAAAACGCCCGTGATGACTATGTTGGGACGGAAGCGATCGAGGGGCACAGCGGGCAAGCGGGTGCGGAGGTCGTCGTAAGACTCCAGTGACAGCAGGTGGATCGCGCTGCTGTCGGCGAAACCGGAAGTACCCGGGGTTTCTCCCGTGGCGACCCGGTCGTGGTCCAACGGTACGCGCACCAAGCGGCTTGGGGATCCCAGGACGTCGGTGAACCAAGCCGCCGCGTCGTCGCCTTGGTCTATGGCGCGGTAGGGGTCTCCGAACATCGTTACCGGGCGCGGAGGAGACAGCAGGTCGACGGGCACGGTGATCTCGCCGTGCGAATGGGCGCGCAGGACCAGTTTGTCCGCCGTGGCCTCGGGGTGGATCACGGCCAACCGAGGGTCTCGGCGCTGCGACCGGGACACACCCGACGCGTCCACGACCATGAACGCCCGGTCGTGCGCCAGGCCCGCCGGGCCCACCGCGGACTCCGCCAAGGCCGTCCCGGCACAGCCCTTGACCGGGTACGCGTGCAATCCGGCAACTGTGATCACGGCACCGACGCTACCGGGGAGTGCGGCCCCGTCAAGGCTGATCGGGGGGCTGTCAGAAGACTTGGCCGGGGCCGCACTCACGACGTCGCCCCGCGCGACGCCGGTGTTACATCACCACCCCCGACCGCTCCCCGCGTACACCACCGCCTGGTCCGCGCCACCGAGCTCGAAAACCTCGTGCAGCGCCCGCACGGCCCGGTCCAGCTCGCTCTCCCGGCACAGCGCGGACAGGCGCAGTTCGGACGTGGCGACCTGGGTGATCTCCACCTCCAGCGCGGCGAAGGTCTCCCAGAACGCACCGGTGGCGGCGCGGATGCCCGACCCCACCAGGGAAATCTTGCCGATGCCCACGTCGACCGACACCGATTTCAGGCCCAGCTCGGCTTCCAGCAGCTCCGCGGTCGCCACCGCCGACGAGCGCGGGACGGTGAACGAAAGGGCAGCCCCTAAGGCGGGCATGTCCACCTCGACGCCCGTACCGGCCAGCACCCGGAAGACGCGGGCGACCAGCGCCGGGTCGTCGGCCACCCCGGCGACCGTGACCAGCGCGCTCGAGCGGTCGTGGGCGATGGCGGTGACGGTTTCCTTCTCCATGTCCCTCTCCACAACCTCTCCGGCGGGCTCGGCCACGATCGTCCCCGGCTCATCGGTGAACGAGGACCGCACGTGCAGCGTGACGCCGTGGCGCCGCGCGTACTCGACCGAGCGTGTCATGAGCACCCTGGCCCCGTTGGCGGCCAGTTCCAGCATCTCCGCGTAGCCGACGCGGGGCAGCAGCCGCGCGGTCGGCACGACCCGCGGGTCCGCGGTGCACACGCCGTCGACGTCGGTGTAGATCTCGCAGACGTCGGCGCGCAGGGCGCCCGCGATGGCGACCGCGGTGGTGTCGGACCCGCCGCGGCCCAGGGTCGTCACGTCGTCGGTGTCCTTGCACAGCCCCTGGAAGCCCGCGACCAGCACGATCCGGCCGCGGTCCAGTTCCTGCCGCACCCGTGTGGGCAGCACGTCGACGATGCGCGCGCTGCCGTGGTCGCCCGTGGTGAACACGCCTGCCTGCGGGCCGGACAGCGACGTCGCCGGGTGCCCGAGGTCGGTCAGCGCGATGGCCAGCAGCGCGTTGGAGATCCGCTCGCCGGAGGTGAGCAGCATGTCCATCTCGCGCGGCGAACCGGGGGTGCGGGACACCCGGGCGGCCAGGTCGAGCAGTTCGTCGGTCGTGTCGCCCATGGCGGACGCGACGACGACCACGTCGTGCCCGGCCTCCTTCGTCGCGATCACCCGCCGGGCCACCTCGGTGATGCGCTCGGCCGAACCGATCGAGGAGCCACCGTACTTCTGCACGACGAGTGCCATGTCAACCCCGCTCCCCCAGTCCGAGCCGACCGAGGACGCCGATCAGGATGTCGCACGCCATGTCCACGACCTCGGCGGTGACGTTGAGCGGCGGCAGCAGCCGCACGACGCGGTCGTCGCGGCCGCCGAGTTCGAGGATCAATCCCTCGTGCAGCACCGAATCCCGTACCTTGGCGGCGAGTTCCGGCGCGGGTGTGCCGTCTGGCGCGTCGGTGAGTTCGATGCCCCACATCAGGCCGAGGCCCCGGATGTCGCGCACGGCCGGGTGCCACGCGATTTCCGCGAGCCGCTTGGAGACCTGCTCGCCGCGTCGGCGGACGTTGCCCAGCACGTCGTCGCGCTCGATGACGCGGACCGCCTCGACGCCCGCGGCGAACGCGAGCTGGTTGCCGCGGAAGGTCCCCGTGTGCGAACCGGGTTTCCACGCGTCGAGCTTGCGGTCGTACAGGATGACCGCGACCGGCGCGCCGACGCCGCTGAGCGCCTTGGACGCGACGACGACGTCCGGTTCGATGCCGTACTGCTCGAACGCGAACCAGGTTCCGGTCCGCCCGCAACCGGTTTGCACCTCGTCGACGATCAGCGGGATGTCGAGTTCCGCGGTCAGCGCACGGACCCGGCGGACGAACTCCGGCCGCGCGGGGATGACGCCGCCCTCGCCCTGCACCAGTTCGAGGATGACCGCGGCGGGCAGCGGCAAGCCGCCGTTGGGGTCGCGCAGGGACCGTTCCAGGTACTCGACGCAGTTGGTGGCGCAGGTGTCCGGGCGCAGCCCGAGCGGGCAGCGGGTGCAGGACGAGTAGGGGAAGAAGTGCACGCCCGGCAGGCCGTTGGCCACCGGGCTCTTCTGCGCGACGAGGCCGGTCAGCGCCATCGCGGTGGCGGTGGCGCCGTGGAAGCCGCCCTGGAAGGAGACGACGTCGCCGCGGCCGGTGGCGGTCTTGCACAGCTTGATCGCGGCGTCGACCGCGTTGGCCCCGGTCGGACCGCAGAAGTGGATCTTGGTGCGTTCCCGCATGGTGGGCGGCAGCATCGCCAGCTGCGCCTCCACGAAGGCCGCCTTGGCCGGGGTGGGGAAGTCGAGGCCGTGGGTGAGCACGCCGAGTTGGTCGACCATGGCCGCGACCAGCTCGGGGTGGTTGTGCCCCAGGGAAAGCACACCCGCGCCCGCGAGGAAGTCGATGAAGACGTTGCCGTCCACGTCGCGCACGAAGCTGCCCTGGCCGCGCTCGATCGCGATCGGCAGACCGCGTGGGTAGCTGCGGGCGTTGGATTCGGTCTGCTCCTGGCGGGCCAGGTACCGCGCCGAACGCGCGCCCGGTAGCGCGCCGTCGACGTGCGGCAGGCTCATCGCCACGATGAGGTCGGTCATTCGCTCACTCCTGGTTCCTTAACACCGTGTGTCGTGGTGGGACTTTCGGTGAGTCCGGCGGCGGGGGTCGCCCCGCCCTGCCGGGCGTCGCCTCCGCCGTGCCGCGGTTCGGGAGGAGTCCATTGTGGTCGGTGCCGCCGCCGCGGACCGGGCCGGGGCGGATCGACGCGTTCGGATTCCGACTGCGCGCATTAACAGTTTCACCGTGGCACTGGAGGCATGCGAAACATAACTGTTGCTAACTATCCCCACCTACGCCCTTCGGGGTAGAAGAATTCACAACCTATTACCCAAAAGGAGTAGCGTTCCAATGTTCTTTGCCATTCACTCAGGTGACATGTGAACGTTTGCCCACCAAAGTCTCGCCAGTCAAGCCGTTGACAACGTGATAGGTACATAACGTTCGACCATAGCGGGCATCAATTCAGTCTCAAGTATGCGAGACGGAAGGTCGTGCCGGTCCGGATGCCGCACGGACGTGGGCCGTACGGGCGAAGACTGCAAATTGCAAGGGCCTGCCGAAAAGCGGGTCGTCCTTACCGACGAGTGAGATTGCGGACTTTAACACGCACCCGATGAGCGGATGTGAGGTGAATGTGGGACGATGCGCGGCCCCAGTGCGTCAATAGCCGGCGGGCACGAAGGGTGATCGGGTTGATAACCCGACCGGACGCTTTGCGAAAGGTTGATACGCGCTTGAGTAGAAAAAGGGGACGACATCGGCGGGAACGACCGTCGTCCGGGTGAATCCCGCTGTCGACCGCACCGGCGGCTCGACCGACCTCGTTCCGGGCGCGGTGTTGGCGCACCCGCTCGGACGGCGACCGGAGCGGGGAGGCGGTCGCGATCGGACACCTGGCCCTACTCGCCGTGCTGCGGACGGTCGCACCGGCCGTGCTCCTGGTCGACCAGCGCGCCGCGGGCGCGGTTCACGATCCGGGACTAGGCCGGTTCCGCCGGGGCGGTCGCTCGACGTACCAAGTGTCCGACCACTCCGTCCGCGAGCGCGCGGGCGGCCCCTGGAACGGCGGAGCGCCGGAGCGGGGCACGGCCCCCGCGAGGGGGCGTGCGGTGCTCCGGCGCTCCGGCGGACGCGCGGGTGGGCCCGCTCAGTACTCGTCGCCGCCCCAGAAGATCTCCTCCAGCTGGTCGCCGGTGCCCGCGAGCAGCTCCAGGGGGTCGGTGAACTCGTGGATGTCCAGGTCCTTGAGCGGCAGCGAGTGCCGCAGGACGACGTGGTCGCCCATGATCGCGGCGCCGCAGGCGATGCTGGAGTGGCCGATCTCGGTGAGGACCGCCTTCAGGTCCACCTTGTCCGCCAACCCCAGCGGCGTGGCGATTTGCACCCATTCGTGCTTGCTGTCCAGGATCTCCAGGGCGACGATGACCACCTGGGTGCGCTCGTCCTCCTCGTCCTGCTGCTCGAAGTTGACCAGGATCCGGAGCTGGTCCTCCTCCTCGGAGATGACCTCGTACTCTTCGCGGACGTACTGCGCGAGGTCGCGCCATGTCGACATGCGCACAGCGTAGCGGGGCGAACACGCGATCGGATCCGGTCGTGTGCGTATCCACCGCCGACAGGTGAACTCCCGCAACCCCCGTTCCGGGGACTGGTCTCCTGCTCCACGCCGCCCGGACCGGGCAGGCGCGATGCCAGACGAGACCCAAGAGACCCGGCCGCCGGCGGTCACGACATCAACTACGGGATGCGGCACATCAGCGCCAGGCACGGCAACGTCACGTCGCGGGCGCAGCGGAACCACCTGGTGGCGTGCGTCCGGCGGGTGCTGACCCAGGGGACGCCGCACCTCTTGGCGGACGAGAAGCAGTGCCAGGTCACGTACCAGGCCGGGGACGGCCGAACCTGGATCATGTTCGTGCGCGACCCCGGCTACCTGGACGACCCGGCGAGCCGGTGGGGCGTCGCGACCGTGTACCCGTGGCGGGCGAACCGCCCCTGGCTGCGCTGCACGGCCTGAAGCGGAACGGGGTGGCGACCGGCGACCGGTCACCACCCCGCCGCACGGCGCTGCCGCTAGTCGACGAAGGCGATCGTCGGCAGGTCGACGGAGCTGGCGCCCGCGTCGGCCGTCACGACGGCGCCGCTGACGATCGCGGCGTCCTTCGACGCCAGGAACGCGATGACCGACGCGATCTCCTCCGGCTCGGCCGGGCGGCCCAGCGGGCAGTTCTCCGTGACGACCTTGTACGCCTGCTCCCGGTCCAGGCCCTTGCCCGCCCCGAACGCCGCCATCTGCTCGTCCGCCATCGGCGTGCGCACCCAGCCCGGGCACACCGCGTTCGCGCGGACGCCGTCGCGGCCGTAGTCGCGGGCGATCGAGCGGGTCAGGCCGATGAGCGCGTGCTTGGTCGAGGTGTAGCCCGCGACACCGGGGCCCGCGAACAGACCGGCCAGCGACGAGACCAGCACGACCGAGCCGCCGCGCACCCGCAGCGCGGGCAGCGCCTCGCGGATGGTGACGAAGGCACTGGTCAGGTTGACGTCGAGGGCCAGCTTCCAGCCCGCGTCGTCGGTCTCCAGGGCGGTGCCGAGGCCGTGGCCACCGGCGTTGGCGACCACGCCGTCGAGCCTGCCGAACTTCTCCAGCGTCGCCGCCACGACGGCCTTCATGGCCGCCGAGTCCACCGCGTCGGCGGGCAGCACGAGCGCGCTCTCCCCCAGCGGGTCGGCGACCTCGCGCAGCGGGGCCTCGCGCCTGCCGGTGAGGACGACCTTGCCGCCCTCCTCGACCAGCCGGCGGGCCGTGGCCGCGCCGATCCCCGTGCCCGCCCCGGTGATCAGGGTGACCGTGTCCGCGAACCTCATGCGACCGTTCCTCTCGTCTTGATCGTCTGTCCACTCAGGTGGGCGCCGTCCGGCCCGAGCAGGCCGAGGACCGCCGCGGCGATGTCCTCGGGGACCAGGAAGTCCGTGCACCCCGGGGCGACCGCGCCGACCCGGATGCCCAGCGGGGCCACGTCCCCGGCCACCGCGGCGGTGAACCCGCGCACGGCGCCCTCGACGGCGCTGTGGTGCGCCATGTGCCCGCAGTCCGCGACGATCGTGACGATCGCCCCGCTGCCCTGGCCCTTCATCGCCCGCAACGCCGCCCGGGTCCCGTAGAACGTGCCGTCGAGGCGCACTCCCAGCGCCTCGTGCCACTGCTCGTCCGTGATGTCCATCGTGGACCCGGCGGCGGCCGGACCGCAGTCCCAGCCGCCCGTGTTGGTGACCAGCACGTCCAGCCTGCCGAAGTGGTCGACCACCGCGCGCACCGCGCCGTCGACCTGCACCGGGTCGGAGACGTCGGCGCTGACCACCATGCCGCGCCGGAGCCCGCGCGAGGCCAGCTCCGCCCCGGTCGAGTCACCGTCGAGCACCGCCACCGTGGCGCCCTCGTCGTCGAGCATCCGCGCGACCGCGATGCCGACCCCGGAACCGGCCCCGGTGACCAGTGCCACCTTGCCGTCCATGCTGCCCATGACCGGGCACGCTAATTCCCGCCATGAGCGGTTACCCAGAGCCAGAACCCACTAGTGCGCAGCCGAACAACGATCGTTCGCTTCGAGGCAACTAGTTGGTCACGGCATGGGACAACCGGTGGTCCGACTTGCACCGAAGCCGGACCACCGGTTGGGTCTTTTTACTTGCCAGCCTTGCCGAACTGCGGCGTGTGCAGGTCGCCGACGGCCACGTGGATGGCGCGCACGTCGCTGTAGAAGTCGATGCTGTGCACACCGCCTTCCTGGCCAACACCACTGGCCTTGATGCCGCCGAACGGGGTCCGCAGGTCGCGCACGTTGTGCGAGTTGATCCAGACCATGCCCGACTGCACCGCGCGCGCGACGCGGTGGCCGCGCTGCAGGTCACTGGTCCAGACATATCCGGCCAGCCCGTACTTGGTGGCGTTGGCCAGCTCGATGGCCTCCTCCTCCGTGTCGAACGGCGTCACGCCGACGACCGGGCCGAAGATCTCCTCCTGGAAGATCGTGGCGTCCGGGCGGACGTCGGCGAACACGGTCGGCTGCAGGAAGTTGCCCTCCGGCAGGCCCTCGGGGCGCACGCCACCGGCCACCAGCCGGGACTCGCGCTTGCCGATCTCGACGTACTCCATGACCCGCGCGTAGTGCTCGGGGTGGATCAGCGCGCCGACCTCGGTGGTCGGGTCGGCGGGCAGGCCGACGCGCACGGCCGCCGCGCGGGCGCCCAGCGCCTCGACGAACCGGTCGTAGATCTCGCGCTGGACCAGGACCCGCGAGCTGGCGGTGCAGCGCTCGCCGTTGAGGGAGAACACGCCGAACACGGCGGCGTCCACGGCCCGGTCGAAGTCGGCGTCGGCGAAGACCACGCAGGGCGACTTGCCGCCCAGCTCCATCGACACCTCCTTGAGGTTGTCGGCCGAGGAGCGCATGATGATCTGCCCGGTGCCGCTCTCACCGGTGAACGAGATGCGCGGGACGTCCGGGTGCGACACCAGCGCCGCACCGGCCTGCTCACCGATGCCGTGCACCAGGTTGAACACGCCGTCCGGCACGCCCGCCTCGGTCATGATCTCCGGCAGCAGGCTCGCCGACAGCGGCGACCACTCGGCGGGCTTGAGCACCACGGTGCAGCCCGACGCGAGGCTGGGGGCCAGCTTCCAGGTCTCCAGCATGAACGGGGTGTTCCACGGGGTGATCAGACCCGCGACACCGGCGGGCTGGCGCACCGAGTAGTTGACCTGCTTGTCGCCCACGACGTAGGCCTCGTCGTGGATGGCCACGATGACGTCGGCGAAGTAGCGGAAGTTCTCCGCCGCGCGGTGCGCCTGGCCGCGGGCCTGGGTGATCGGCAGACCGGTGTCGAAGGTCTCCAGCTCGGCCAGGCGCTCGGCGCGCACCTCGATGCCGTCGGCGATCTTGTTCAGGATCTTGGCGCGCTCGCGGGCGCTCAGCCGCGGCCACGGGCCCTCGGTGAACGCGCGCTTGGCGGCGGCCACGGCGAGGTCGATGTCGGCGGCGTCACCGGCGGCGACGCGGCCGTAGACCTCGTTGGTGACCGGGTCGGCGACCGGGAAGGTCGCACCGTCCACACTGGACGCCGGCTTGCCGTCGATGAAGTGCCGCAGGTCGCTGGGCAGGTCGGCAGGGCGGGGGACGACTGGCTCGGTCATGCTTGTTCTCCTTGGCGGGTCGGCGGGGGCGTCAGTTGGCGGGGCGGACGAGCAGGTGCTCGGCCTGGGCGCGCAGGGCGTTGATCTTCTCCAGGCCCTTGGCGGTCGGCTCGATCAGCGGCGCGCGGACGAACCCGCTCTCGATGAGGCCGAGGTTCTTCAGGATGTGCTTGGCGGGCGCGGGGTTCGTCTCCACGAACAGCAGCTCCACCAGCGGCGCGAGCTGGTAGTGCAGGTCGATGGCGCCCTCGTGGTCGCCGGAGACGTAGAGCTCGTACATCCGCGCGACCGCGGCGGGCGCGATGTTCGCCAGCGCCGAGACGAAGCCGATGCCGCCGATGGCCAGCAGCGGCAGGCACAGCAGCTCGATGCCCGACCACATCAGGAAGTCGCGCCCGCACTTGTGCAGCACGTGCGAGAAGTGCTCGAAGTCCTTGGTGGTCTCCTTGATGCCCACGATGTTGTCGTGGTTGCGGCGCAGCGTCGCCACGGTGTCCGGGGCGATGTCCAGCGCGGTGCGCGAGGGCACGTTGTAGACCACGATCGGCAGGTCGGGGAACTCCCGCGCCACGGTGCCGTACCAGGCGATCAGGCCCTCCTGGGTGGGACGGCTGTAGTACGGGGTGATGACCAGCGCGATGTCGGCGCCGAGGTCCTGCGCGGCGGCGGTCAGCTCCAGCGTCTCGTCGAGCTTGGTGGAGCCGGTGCCCGGCAGGAACGGCACGCGGTCGTCGATCACCTCGGCCACGGCCTTCATCGCGGCGATGCGCTCGGCGATGGTCTGCGCGCTGGGCTCACCGGTGGAGCCGCCGATGGAGATGCCGTGCGAGCCCGAGTCGAGCTGCCAGCGCACGAGGTTGCGCAGGCCGTCGAGGTCGACGGCGCCGTCGGCGGTGAACGGGGTGACCACCGGGGCGATGGAGCCCTTGACCGCGGCGGGGGTGGAGCGGAACTTCATTGCTTCTCCAGGATCAGGCGCGGGTGGAGACCGCGGTGACGGTGTTGAGCTTGTGCTGGCGGGCGAAGGCCTCGACGTCGGCGGCGGGCGCTCCGGTGCGGAGCAGGCGTAAGAGCTCGTCGTGCTCCTCGACCGACTCCCTGGCCCGTCCGGGGATTAGGCTGAACGTGGAGCGGCGCAGCACGTCCAGCAGGTTCCACTCGCGGGTGATCAGGTCCCGCAGGTGCGGGTTGGGGCAGCCCCCGCACAGCAGGAGGTGGAACTCCCGGTTGAGCCGGGTGAAGCCCAGCGGGTCGAACTCGGTGAGCGTGGCCCGCATCCGGTCGTTGAGCTTCTCGGCACGCGACAGCAGCGTCGGGGTGGCCTTGGCGGTCGCCATGGCGTGGCCCTCCAGCAGCGCCAGCGTGTGCATGGCGTGCCGGTACTGGTCCGGGTCGACGCCCGCGACCTGGGCACCGACGTTGCGCTCGAAGATGACCCAGCCCTCGGCCTCCAGCCGCCGCACCGCCTCGCGGATCGGCACGGCGCTGATGCCGAGGTCGCGGGCGATCCGGTCGAAGACCAGCCGGGTGCCGGGGCCGTACCAGCCGTCCACGATGCGCTCCTTGAGCGTCTCGTAGGCGTACTGGGTCTTGGAGCGGCCCGCGAGCGCCGGGATGGTGACCGAGGTGGTCATCGCCCGTCCCACTCGGCGTACTTGGCCTTCCAGGTCGCGTTCATCGGGTACAGGCCGTCGACCGACTCGCCCTCGTCGACGCGGGCCAGGATGAACTTCTCCTGGCGCTCCATCTCCAGCGCGTCCTTGGCGACCTCGTCCACGATGGCGGGCGGGATCAGGATGACGCCCTCGCCGTCGCCGACCAGCACGTCGCCGGGGCGCACCAGGACGCCCGCGCAGGCCACGTCCACGCCGATCTCCCACGGCACGTGCTTGCGGCCGAGGACCGCGGCGTGCGCGCCCGCGGAGTAGGTCGGGATCTCCAGTTCGCCGAAGGACGGGCTGTCCCGCAGGCAGCCGTCGGTGACGATGCCGACCGCGCCGCGGCGGGCCGCGCGCAGGGCCAGGATGTCGCCGATGGTGCCCGCGCCGTGCTCGTCGCGGCAGTCGATGACCAGCACCTGGCCGGGGCCGATGGCCTCGACGGCGCGCTTCTGCGCGTTCATGCCGCCGCCGCGCTCGTCGAACATGTCCTCGCGCAGCGGCAGGTACCGCAGCGTGTGCGCGACGCCGACCATCCGCAGGTCGGCGCGCGCGGGGGCGAGTCCGGTGAGGAAGGTGTGGTTGAGCCCGCGCTTGCGCAGCTGGCTCGACAGCGTCGCGGTGGACACCGCGTTGAGGGCGGCCTCGGTCTCCGGCTTGATGGACGGGACGTCCTTGCCGAACGCGATGCCCTTGTCCACGGCGGTCACCTGGGGGCGGGCGCCGGGCTTGGGCAGCTCGTCGTCGGCCTCGACGACGGTGTTGACCAGGCGCTCGGCGTCGCCGATGGCGACCTCGACGACGTCACCGGGCTCGACGACGGTGGCGCCGGTCGGGGTGCCGCAGAGGATGATGTCGCCGGGCTCCAGCGTGATGGTGCGGGAGAGGTCGGCGACCAGGTAGCCGAAGTCGAACAGCAGCTCGTCGACCTTGGCCTCCTGCACCAGCGTGCCGTTGACCCAGGTGCGCAGGGTCAGGTCGGCGGTGCGGGGGTCCAGCAGGGCGGAGCCGACGGGGGTGAAGCCGTCGGAGCCCTTGCTGCGCAGGTTGGAGCCGCGGTCGGCGTAGCGCAGGTCGTGCACGCCGAAGTCGTTCGCGGCGGCGACGCCCGCGATGTAGTCCAGGGCGTCCGAACGCTTCACGTTCTTGGCGCGCTTGCCGATGACTACGGCGATTTCGCCCTCGAACGCGGAAAGGACGGTGCCCTTGGGACGGACGAGGTCCTGGCCGGTCGCCGCGAGTGACGACGGCGGCTTGAGGAAGTAGGACGGCTCCTCCGGGAACCGGCCCCGCTCGGCCGCGCGGCTGCGGTAGTTCAGGTGCACCGCGATGATCTTGGTCGGCTGGATGCCCAGCGGGTGCGCGCTCACGCGGGCACCGGGAAATCAACGATGACCTGGCCGGTGCCGGAGCTCGGGAAGTAGTCGCAGAGCTGCTCGCCCTTGCCGGAGTAGTCCTTCCACCCGAGGAGGCCGAACATCATGGCGGTGTCGGCCATGGCGGCCTCGCCGGTGCAGCGCTCGTTGTAGGTCGGGAGGGTCTCGAGGAACTCGGCGATGCGGCCCTCGCGCCACTGGTCGAGCACGATCCGGTCGGCCTGCTCGTTGAACGGGTTGGAGATCGTGTTGAGGTACTGGGAGGAGATCTCGTTCGTGGGGAACTGGTGCGACAGGGACCCGCTGGCCAGGAACGCGACCTTGCGGTCGGAGCGCTTGATGGCACGCAGCATGGCCTCGCCGACGCGGCGGTTCTCGTCGATCGTGGAGTAGATGTTGCAGCCGATCGGGAGCACGTCGAGCTGCCGGGCGCCCTCGGTGTTGTCGGGGCGGTTCATGAAGTGCATCGGGACCAGCGTGGCGTACTCGAGGCCGAGGTCCTTGACGTCGTGGACCAGGGCTTTCTGTCCACCGGCGTTGATCTCCTCGCCGATGAGCCGGGCCAGGTCGGGGGCGCCCGCGTAGTCGTACTCCAGGTCGGCGATGAAGTGCGGCAGCTCGTGCGAGGCGTAGCTGCCGTGGTGCTGGGCCTTGCCGTTGAGGTGGAAGCCCATGCTGTTCATCCAGTGCGAGTCCGCCACCAGGAAGGTGTCGGCGCCGCGGTCGCGCGCCCGCTTGCCCACCTCGGCCAGGCCGAGCTCCGCGGGCCTGCGGATGCCGTGGTTCTTGCCGGGCTGGATGGACAGCCAGATCGACGGCACGTGCGTGATCTTGGCGGCCAGGACCAGCTCACCCATGGTGACCTCCTCCATAGAGGGAATCATGTAGCGGATCGCATATGATTCGTACTCCGACGGCGGCACACGCCACCGATGGGAACAGGTGTACCCCCTCGGAGCGTTGATTCCTTGGCGGGGCGTGCACTCCGGTTGACCGGGAGCGCATCGCAACATTGCGGGTAGGACTCGGTGCGAGGCCGAGCCTTGACGGGAACGGGCGTGAGGGAACAGTGTTCCCAGTCACGCAGGGTCACTCTGGCAAGGAGGTCAGCGTTGACGTACTCGGTGACGACGGCGGGCGCGCCGGCGGCGCAGCAGTTCGACCTGTGGGAGTCCGCGGTATCGCAGACCTTCGTGCCGCTGGAGGCCGCGCCGGGCGAGCGCTCGGCGTTCCGGGGCAGGCTGCGCGGGCAGAACCTGGGTAGCGTCGCCGTGTACGAGGCGACCGCCGACGCGCACACCGTACGTCGGACGCAGCGCGCCATCGCCAAGGGCAACCCCGAGGTGTACAAGCTGGGGTTGCAGCTGCACGGCTCCGCGCGACTCAGCCAGGACGGCCGCCAGGCGGCCTTGGACCCCGGCGACTTCGCCATCTACGACACCACCCGCCCGTATACGTTGGCCTTCGACGACGTCTCGTCCACTTTGGTCCTGATGTTCCCCCGCGACATGCTGTGCCTGCCATCCGGACACGTCGAACAGCTGACGGCTACACGCTTTAGTGGTGGATCCGGGGTGAGTGGGATCGTCAGCTCGATCCTGGTGCAGCTGGCCCGCAACCTCGACGATCCCCAGGTGTACGGCAGCGTGCGGCTGGCGAGGAACGTCGTGGACCTCCTGGGGACGGCGCTGGCAGACCGGGTGGACTACTCGAACGTGCCCGCGGAGTCGAGCCGGGGCGCGCTGCTGGTGAAGATCAAGTCCTATGTGGAGACGCACCTCAACGACCCGGCCCTGAGCCCCACGGAGATCGCCGCCGCACACCACATTTCGACCCGCTACCTGCACAAGCTCTTCAGCGACGCGGGCGTGACGGTGTCGGGGTGGATCCGCCAGCGGCGGTTGGAGCGGTGCGGTCAGGACTTGGCGGACCCGAGCAAGCAGCAACTGGCGATCGGAGCCATCGGAGCCCGCTGGGGCCTGGTGGACGCGTCATACCTGAGCCGGGCCTTCAAGACGGAGTACGGCCTGAGCCCTTCCGAATACCGCCAGCGCAGCGCCACTCACCGCAGCGACTAGCCCTCCCCAACGCCACTCCTCGCGGTGACCAGACCGTCACCCACCGTAGACAAACCGGCGATTCCCCACACTCCGTCACCCCTCCCCCGGTAGCATCGCGCTGACGGGGAGGAACACAACCATGCGCGATTCCGACGGCGGCGGCGGCTCCATCGCCCCGGACGTCTCCAACTTCCTGGGCTCCGCCCAATCCGGTGGCTTCGCCGTCAACGAACGCGGCGGCCAGGCCCTGCTCACTGCGATCGACAACATGACGTCGTGGATCGACGACAACGTCGTCGGCTGGGAGAAGCTGGCCCGAGAGCCCAAGCTGGGATCGACCAACAACGCCCAGGTGATGAAGCCGTTCATGGTGGCGGTGGCGAGCGACGATCGTGGGTTCATCACGCAGATGTCCGCGCTCCGTGAATCCCTGCTCAGCGCACGAGAAGCGATCGTGGCGGCCATTGCCAACTACAAGAACACTGAAGCGCGAGCAATGTCGAGCTATACCCAGACATAGGGCAGCACAGCTACCAAGTACACCACTACCGGATAGGACCGGCAGGCACATGCGCGCCAAGTCAAGCGCCGTACTCCTGGCAATACTCGCGGCAGCCGGCGTCTCCGGTTGCACGACATCCGCCACCGGGACTGCGACAACCCAACCCGGAACCTCACCGATTAGTGCGGGCACGTCGACCTCGTCCCTTCCCGCCAAGACATCGTCGAAACCCACGAGCTCAATGGCCGATATCGAGCCTTGCAGCGTACTCACCCCATCCATGAAAACGCAATTGCGCGTCACAGACGCGGGAAAACCCAGCGACATCGGTTCAGGGCGTTCTTGCGATTGGCACACAGCAGGGGAAAAGCGCCCTTGGGTGATTAGTGTTGTACTGTACGACAGCCTCGCGGTTGACGAAGTGCCCGATACCGCGAAAACCAAGCCCCTGCCGGACATCAACGGACGGAAAGCCATCCAGATAACCGGTGGCACCGCATTCAAAGCTTGCACGGTATCAATGGCGGTTGCCAAGAAGAGCAGTGTGGCCGCGATCGTCATGGCGGACAACGATGAGACCAAAGGGTGCGAACTCGCTCGCACCATCGCCGAGTTGATCGATCCCACCCTGCCGCGCGAGTAGGAACTGCTATTCAGCATTCCCAAGCACATTGCCACGATGGCCTGCTGGCCGATACCGACATCGCGGACTTGGCCAGTGTCGGGGCAGGAGAACCGCCCGTACCAATCCGTCGAAGAGTTCGGTACGTGTTCGATCGACATGGCGGTGCCCAGACAGTCCCGCACCGCCGTATCCGTAGTAGCGGGTACGCGCCCAGGTCAGAGCCTGTCAGCTCACGGTAGGCGAGGCCAAGGCGATTACAGGGGAGCCGATGCGCAGCGAGAGCCTGTACATCGCCGGGGTGTGGGTTCAACTGGCCGGGGCTGGGGAGTTCACCAGTCTTGACCCCGCTGCCGGGACTCCGATCGCCACGTTGGTGGACGCGGGCGCGGCCGAGGTGGACGCGGCTCGGGCGGCGGCATCGGCGTCCGCTGGGGTTTGATGGACGCGTCATACCTCAGCCGAGCCTTTCAAGGCCGAGTACGGCCTGAGCCCCTCCGAATACCGCCAACGCAGCGCCACCCACCGCAGCGACTAACCCTCCCCAACGCCACTCCTCGCGGTGACCAGACCGTCACCCACCGCAGGCAAACCGGCGATTCCCCACACCCCGTCACCCCTCCCCCGTAGCATCGCACTGACAGGGAGGGAAGAACCACACCATGCGCGACTCAGACGGCGGCGGCTCCATCGCCCCCGACATCTCCCACTTCCTGGGCGCCGCCCAATCCGGCGGCTTCGCCGTCAACGAACGCGGCGGCCAGGCCCTGCTCACTGCGATCCGGAACATGATCGACTGATCGACGCGAACCGGGCCAACTGGGCGATTCTGACCTATGCGCCGAAGCTGGGATCCACGAACAATGCCGAAATTATGAAGCCTTTTATGATCGCCGCGGCAAGCGATGATCGAGGCTTCGTCACCCAGATGATGGCATTGCGTGAATCGTTGACCCAAGCTCAAGAGGCAATCACCACCGCAATGGCGAACTACCAGCATAAAGACGCCCAAAATGCCGCAGAGTTCCCCCAGGCTTGAGTCGTCGCAGCCATCGATGCTCCCGAAGAGGATCCCCACCATGCGCATCAAACTCGGCGCGGCGCTGGTCACCGCCGTCACGGTGGCAACCGCAAGCACCGCGTGCACAACCACGACCGACGGCACCGCGACCACTTCGCCTGCCACGCCGACCGGTACCACGACGACCGTCGGTAGGAGTTCCTCAAAACCGACGTCCACATCGAGGAAAGCGTCAGGCCCACTCGCTGATTTGCAGGCTTGCGAGATGCTGTCGAGCGCCGAGCAGGCCCATTTCGGCATCACCGCGACGGGCAAGAGCAGCGAACTAGGCTCGGGGCGCTTGTGCACCTGGCAGGTCCGAGGCCAGGAATACACCTCCATATTGAACGTCATTCTCTACGACAGCGCCGGTCTCAAAGACCTCTCTGACACGCTGAACAAAAAGCCGATCGCATCGATCGGGAATCGGCAGACGATCCAGGTCATCAATGACGTGGAGAAAAACTGCGCCGTGATGATGGCGGTGACCGACACCACCAGAGTCGCGACGCAGGCCACAGTCGGGGTCGACGTGGACAAGGCGTGCGAGATGGCGCTCGAGTTGGCCCGGGTCGTCGAGCCGAAACTGCCCCGCGGGTAGCGACCGGAGGTGCCTGCTCAGGTCAGGCGCCGGTGGGCTGGTTGTCGTACGCTCCCGGTGCGCCGACAAAACGGACAGGGGTGGGGTCCGGGGGTGTCGGGGCTGGGCACGTCTGGTCAATGGCCATGCGCTGACAGGCAATCACGGGGTGGGGGTGTCGGTTGACACTTGCTTCCGCGTTGGTCCAGTGGCGGCGAGGAAGGGGAGCCGATGCGCAGCGAGAGCTTGTTCATCGATGGGGAGTGGGTTCGACCGGCCGGGGCTGGGGAGTTCACCAGTCTCGACCCCGCTACCGGGAACCCCATCGCCACGTTGGTGGACGCGGGGGCGGCCGAGGTGGACGCGGCGGTTGCCGCGGCTCGGGCGGCGCTTCCGGCGTGGGGGCGGGTGCCCGCCACGGAGCGGGCGAGGATCTTGTGGCGGATCGCTGATCTGCTGGAGGCCAATGCCGAGGAGCTCGCGGCGTTGGAGACGTTGGACCAGGGGCAGCCGCTGGGGGTGGCCAAGGCGGTCAGCGTGACGGGGGCCGTGGAGCACTTCCGGTACTTCGCCGGGTTCACCACCAAGATCGACGGTGCGGTGCGGCACGTGTCGTTCCCCGACACGCTCCAGTTCGACCAGCGGGTGCCGGTCGGCGTGTGCGCGCTGATCGCGCCGTGGAACTTCCCGCTGATGATCATGGTGTGGAAGTTGGCCCCGGCGCTGGCCTGCGGGAACACCGTGGTGCTCAAGCCCGCCGAGCAGACCTCCCTGTCCGCGGCCTACCTGGTGCGGCTGTGCGAGCAGGCCGGCGTGCCCAAGGGCGTGGTCAACCTGATCACCGGTGGGCCCGAGGCCGGTAAGGCGCTGGTGCGTCACCCAGGCGTGGACAAGGTCTCGTTCACCGGCTCGACCTCGGTCGGCAAGGACATCGTCGCGGCCGCGGCCAACGACCTCAAGCGCGTGACGCTGGAGCTCGGCGGCAAGACCCCGACCGTCGTCGCCCGCGACGCCAACATCGACGCCGCCGTGGCCGGTGCCGTCGCCGGTGGCCTGCTCAACAGCGGCCAGGTGTGCGCGGCCTTCGCCCGCCTCTACGTCGACTCCTCCCGCGTGGACGAGTTCGCCACCAAGCTCGGCAAGGCCGTCGACGGCCTCAAGCTCGGCCCCGGCTCCGCCGCCGACACCCAGCTCGGCCCGCTGGTCACCGCCGAGCACCTGGACAAGGTCGACTACTACGTGCGCAGCGGCGTCGACCAGGGCGCCCAGCTCGTGGCCGGTGGCGCGCGCGCCGACGGCGACCTGGCCGCGGGCAACTTCTACCGCCCGACCGTGTTCGCCGGGGTCAACGACGACATGAAGATCGTCCGCGAGGAGATCTTCGGCCCGGTGCTGACCGTGCTCGACTACTCCGACGAGGACGAGCTGCTGCACCGCGTCAACGACTCGCCGTACGGCCTGGCCGCCTCGGTGTGGACCGACGACGTCCGCACCGCGCACCGCCTCTCCGACGGCATCCGCGCGGGCGCCGTGTTCGTCAACATGCCCTGCATCCCCGACGCCGCCGCCCCGTGGGGCGGGTTCAAGTCCAGCGGCTGGGGCCGGGAGATGGGCCCGTACGCGATCGAGGCCTTCACCGAGATCAAGGGCGTGTGGATGCACTACGGGGCTGCTCAGTGAGCACCCCCTACTGGGTCGCGGGCAAGCCCCGCACCTCCGACTCCCCGGTGACCGTGCGCAGCCCGTTCGATGCCACGGTCGCCGGGGTCACCAGCAACGCCACCGCCGCCGACATCGAGGAGGCGGTGGCCGCCGCGGCCGCCGCCCGCGACGAGGTGGCGTCCGCCCCCGCGCACGTGCGCGCCGACGCCCTCGACCACGTGTCGCGCCGCCTCGGCGAGCGCCTCGACGAGGTCGCCGCGCTGATCACCGCCGAGTCCGGCAAGCCGATCAGCTGGGCGCGGGTCGAGGTCACCCGGGCCATCGCCACCTTCCGCTGGGGCGCGGAGGAGGCCCGCCGGTTCTCCGGCAGCGTGCAGCGGCTGGACACCGACCCCGGCTCGGAGGACCGCGTCGCGCTGGTGCGGCAGGTGCCGCGCGGGCCCGTCCTGGGCATCACGCCCTTCAACTTCCCGGTGAACCTGGTCGCGCACAAGCTGGCGCCCGCCATCGCCGCGGGCTGCCCGGTGATCATCAAGCCCGCCCCGGCCACGCCGCTGTCCGCGCTGCTGCTCGGTGAGCTGCTGGCCGAGACCGACCTGCCCACGGGCGCCTGGTCGGTGCTGCCGATGACCAACGAGCAGATCGCCGAGATGGTCGGCGACCCGCGGCTGCCGGTCATCTCCTTCACCGGCTCCGACGCGGTGGGTTTCCGGATCAACGACGCGAACCCGCGCAAGCACGTGCTGCTCGAACTCGGCGGCAACGCGCCGGTGCTGATCTGCCCCGACTGGTCCGACATCGAGGGCGCGGCCGCCCGCGTGGCCACCTTCGGCACGCACCAGGCGGGTCAGTCGTGCGTGTCGGTGCAGCGCGTGTTCGTGCACACCGACGTCTACGACCGGTTCGTGCCCGCCCTGGTCTCGCACGTGCGCGGCCTGGCCAACGGCGACCCCGCCGACCCGAACACGCACGTCGGCCCGATGATCAACGCCGACGCCGCCCGCCGGGTGTCCGACTGGGTGGCCGACGCGGTGACCCGCGGCGCCACCCTGCTCGCCGGTGGCGGCGGGACGGGCACCCTGCTGGACCCGGTCGTGCTGGCCGACGTCCCGCCGACCTGCGCGGTGGTGACCGAGGAGGTCTTCGGCCCGGTCATCGTGGTGCAGCGGGTGGAGTCGGTGGACGCGGCCATCACCGCCGCCAACACCTCCCGCTACGGCCTGCAGGCGGGCGTGTTCACCCACGACCTGCGGTTGGCCGCGCACGCCACCGCCAAGCTCCAGGTCGGCGGCGTCGTCATCGGCGACGTCCCGACCTACCGCGCCGACCAGATGCCCTACGGCGGCATCAAGGACTCCGGTGTCGGCCGTGAGGGCGTCCTCTCGGCGATGCTCGACCTGACCGAGCCCAAGGTCATGGTCCTGACGGAGTTCGTCTCCTAGACGCGGGGCCCAGTGCTGCCCGGAGCCCCGAGGGGGCTCCGGGCAGCACTGGTTTTCGGCCCGGCGGCGCGGATCGGGAACCGCTGGTCCTGCTCGGCGCGCGGTTGCCCCCGCACCCGAGCGCGGCAGCCTCCTGGGTGTCCGAAGTGGACTTCCCGGGCGCGGGCAAGACCGGGTCGCGTGGTGCGGGACGGGCATCTCGTACCTCCTGGCGATGTCACGCGGAACCGACCGGCTCCGCGTGAACCACTATGGAGGTCCCGGCGCACCGGCGCAGAAAGTTGTCCACAGCCCTGATCGAGTGACTTGACGCCGGGAAATCTAGAGCCAGGTGGGTTCGGAACCCCTGGTGAGCCGGTGCAGGTCGCCCACTCCCCCACCGGGCGTCGGCCGGATGATGCCCGCCCGCGCGGCCACCCCCGCCGCCTCCCCCCGGGACTGGCAGTCCAGCTTCCCCAGCAGCCGCTCGACGTAGGTTTCCACGGTTCGGCGGCTGACGACCAGGTTCTCGGCTATGGACTGGTTGCTGAGGCCCGCGACGATGCCCGTGGCCACGTCCACCTCGCGGGCCGTCAGGCTCAGGGCGTTCTCGTACGGGGCCGACGCGACGATCACGCCCGTGCGGACGCCGTCGATGACCCGCAACAACCGGACCCGGTACCAGCCGTCGGGGCCGGGCCACAGGAAGGCGACCGTGCCGACGTCCAGGTCGTTGAAGGCGGCGCTGAGGGCCTGGATCCTGGGGTCGTCGGCCAAGGGGGACGGCAGGCGGTCCGCCAGGGGTAGTGGCGCGCCGCCGGGGACCAGGTGGCTGGCCGTCCACTCGGGACCGAACCAGGCCTCGAAGCGGGGGTTGCGCAGGGGGTCCACGCGGCGGGCGAGGGTCTTCTCCAGTTCGCCGATGAACGCTCGCGTGCGTTCTCCGAACGACTTCTGGGTGGACGCGTTGAGGTGCAGGATGCCGACGACCCGGTGGGTGCCCAGGCGCAGGGCGGCGGACAGGCCGTCCTCCAGGCCCGCCGGGCGCAGGTTCTCCTGGTAGTGCGGCGAATCCCGGAAGTTGTGGGGGGCGTCGTCCATCAGCAGCGGCACGTCCGAGTCGAACAGCAGGCCACCCCAGCGGGTGCGCGGCAGTTCGTGCGCCAGGTCCTGGGAGATCGACCGGGTGTAGCCGCGCTCGGCCAGCACCACGAACCCGCGGGCCACCGGGTCCCAGCCCGTGACCTGGGCGGCGCAGGTGTCCGGCACGGCACTGGTGATCGCGTCGAACACCTCTTCCCACTCGACGTCCGCGCTGGTGCCCAGCGCCGCCCCGATGCGCACCGCCGAGGAGACGAACGCCGGGTCCATCGCACCTCCTCGCCGACCCCGAGGACCGGGAACCTACCCGGACCGGGCAGTAGTTTGGCAGGCGAGGAGCCCGCAGCGCACGGAGGGCGTGCGCTGCGGGTCAACGGGTGTTCGCCCGCGACCAAGATCGCGGCGCCGGGGGCCGAACAGGACGGTCGTGGTAGGACTCCCCGGCGTCAGGCCCGGTCCAGGTCCAGTCCCTCGGTGAAGACCCGGCGCAGCGCGTCGATGGCCCGTTGGTGGGCGACCGCGGAGATGCTGAGCTGGTCGACCAGCAGGGCGAAGAAGCCGTGGATCTGGCCGTGGTACCGGATCAGCTCGGTGGGCACGCCCGCGTCCATGAGCCGGTGGGCGAACTCCTCGCCCTCGTCGCGCAGCGGGTCGTACTCGGCGGTCATCACCAGCGCGGGCGGCAGGCCGGACAGGTCGGTGGCGTTGAGCGGGTTGAAGTACGGGCTGTCCAGGTCCGCCTTGTCGCCGGGGTACTGCTCGAAGAACCACTCCATGTCCGCGCGGGTCAGGAAGTGGCCGACGGCGAAGTCGACGTACGAGGGCCGCTCGTCGGTCGGTGGGGCGATGACCGGGCAGGCCATGATCTGCAGCCGGGGTAACCGCCCGCCGCGGTCCTTGGTCATCAGGCAGGCGACGGCGGCCAGGTTGGCGCCCGCGCTCTCGCCCGCCACCGCGATCCGCTCGGTGTCGATCCCCAGTTCGGCGCCGTGCTCGGTGATCCAGGTCAGTGCCGCGTACGCGTCGTCGGCGGCGGCCGGGAAGGGGTGCTCGGGCGCCAGCCGGTACTCCACCGACACCACGATCGCCTCGGCCTCGTTGCACAGCGTGCGGCAGGCCTGCTCGTTCTCCACCGCCGAGCCGACCACGAAACCGCCGCCGTGCAGCCACAGCACACCGGGGAACGGCCCCTCACCGGTGGGCTCGTAGACGCGCGCGGCCAACTCCCCCGCGGGACCGGGGATGGTGCGCTCGTAGACCCGGCCGACCGGGTCCAGGTTCTCCGGCATGGTCCAGTTCGCGGCGAAACCCGCCCGGACCTCGGCTGCCGAGAGGCCCGCGGGCAGGAGTCCGCCCGCGGCTTCGGTGGCCGCGATGACCGCTTTGGCTTCAGGGTGCAGGGTCAACTACAACTCCTTTCCGTGCCGATCGGCGCTGAAGGAGCGCAGCACGGCCGCGGTGAGCCGGGAGACGTCGTTGGCGTCCCCGCGGTGCGGCAGGGCGGCGCACCAGCCGATCGACCCGGTGGCGAACACGGTGCCGCCGCCGGGGGTGTCCAGCAGGGTCAGGTCGGACCGGCGGGGGTCCACCGGGTCGGCCAGGGGGTGGGGCGTGGTGGGACCGGTGTCGGCCTGCATGTAGGACTCGCCGAGCAGCGCCCGGCCGAGCAGGCGGGTACCGGGTGGGGTGCCGAGCAGCGCGTTGGTGGCGTCGGTCTCGAAGGACGCGGCACCGCCGAGCAGCGCGCCGAACTCCCCCAACGGTACGCCGCGGTCGATGCCGTGCAGCAGCGAATCGACGGCGGGGTCGCCGGTCGCGGTGGTCAGCTCGTAGGAGCCTCCGGTCGTAAGACCCGCCGCGGTGGTCCCGATGCCGAAGAGGCGGTGGGGCGCGCGACCGCGCTCGGCCCACAGACCGCCGGGTTCGCCCGTGCAGGCCAGGGTGAGCTCACCGGGCTCGCTCTCCCACATGCGCACACCGGAGTACCCCCGGCGCAGTTCGGCCACGTGCGGCTTGGCGGGGTGGATGGCGGTGACCCAGTACGCGCCGTTCCCGCCCAGGTACGCGAGACCGCCGCCCCCGTGCAGGTGGGTGGTGACCGCGTCGAGCATGGCCCCGGTCCAGTACTCGGGGTGGCTACCGGTGATGACGCCGTGGTAGCCCTCCAGCGCCGCCGCGCCCTCGGCGTGCAGGTCGTGGTCGGTGATGACGTCGTACTCGAAGCCCTGCCTGCCCAGCCAGCCGACCAGGTGCAGGTCCTCGCTGTACTGGTGCGGGCCGCTCGCGTGCCGGAAGACGTGGTCGTCGCGCAGGCCCAGCAGCGGCCTGCGCAGGGACGCCGTGGCGGCACCGGCGCCGTCGCTGTGCCGGTCGTAGAGGCTGTGCAGGTCGTTGGCCCGGGCGAACGGCGCGGCGACCTCGGCGGGGTCCTCGGGCAGGAACGCCATGTGCACGTGTTCCAGCGCGTACGCGAGGTAGCTCAGCGTCGGCACGAGGAACACCAGCGGCGCCTTGGGCGCGCCCTCCGGCGGGCGGACGAAGAACGGCAGCCGGTCCGCGCCCGCGCTGGAGGTCAGCTCGACGGCGTAGCAGCCGCCGGGCAGGTCGATGGGCAGGTCGACGGTGAGCACCGGCGCCCAGCCGACGTCCTCCATGTCGCTGGCGTGGAAGTGCACCGCGCCGTAACCGGTGTCGGCGAAGCGCCAGTCCAGCACCTCACCGGTCCAGTCGTGCGCGGTGACCCCGCGCAGCGGCCCGTTGTGCAGGGTGCCGTGCCGCCCGTCGACGAGGTCGAGCAGCCGGTCGCCGGAGATCTCCTGGGCCAGGTCCCACTGCGCGGCCGCGCCCCGGTGCCAGGCGCCGGTGGTGTCCGCGGCCAGTTCGGCGACCTGGGCGGCGTCGAGCGCCCGGTCGAACAGGCAGGGGGCGCTGAGCTTGCCGTCGAGGTTGTCCTCGACCACGCCGTCGGCGAGGCGCCCGGCGAACACCAGCGGGGTGTCCGCGGTCGCCAGCACGCCGCGCGCGGGTGCCACGACGACGGTGGACGGCTTCTCGGCCGCCAGCGGGTCGCGGGGCCGGACCTCCAGGCGCGCGCCGCGCTCGGAGTAGGAGCCGGTGAGCAGGTACCAGCGGCGGGGGTGCAGCGCGGCGGACGCGGTCACGGTGACCACGCCGTCGTCGGTGTGCACGGTCAACTCCGGGCGCCCCTGCTCGTCGAGCGACAGCCCGGCCACGGACTCCTGGGTGAGCAGGGCCTGGCGGCGGCCCGGCGGGGTGGTCGGCCAGACCCAGGTGGCGAAGGTCGCCGCGCCGCCGAACGCGGGCGGGTTGGGCACCAGGCCGTAGGAGCCGTGGCGCAGGTCCTGGTGCGGCACGGTGATCCGCTCCGGCAACCCGGCTTCCACCGGCACCCGGACGGACTTCGTGCCGTCGTGGTCCACCAGCACCAACCGGACCCGCACGTCGGGCTCGGTGGAACTGGCGTGCACGGTGATCGACTCCCCCGGTCTGGCGGAGAGCCGGTCGGTGTATCCCGCGATGGGCGCGTGGGTGTGGTCGACCGGACGACGGGTCACGCTGGGCTCTCCCCTTCAGGAGTCTTCAGGAGTGTGGTGCTGGGCAAGCGGGGCGGGCGGCGCGGCAAAACCGCGTCCACCCGCCCCGCCGTTCTGGAAGGCGTAAGTCGCCCTCGCGGTCACCCACCAGGGGTCAGACCGCTTCCGCGATGATCACTCGCGGCGAGCCGGGAACCTCGCGGGTCTCGACCCAGCGCCAGCCGGTGGCCTCGAGCCAGCCCTTGACCTCGTCCTCGGGGTACACGACCGTGCCGTCGATGACCAGGTACTCGCCCGCGAGCACGGGGTCGAGGCGGCGGCCGTCCGAGGCGTCGAGCAGGAAGTCGAGCACCAGCAGCGCGGCGCCCGGCTCCACGGCCGCGCGGGCCTTGGTGAGGATGGTCTGGTTGTCGGCCGGGGTGAACCGGTGCAGCACGTGCTCCAGCAGCACCGAGTCGTACTTGCCGGGGACGTCCTGGGTCAGCGGGTCGGCCTCGTGGAACTCCACGAAGTCGGTGAAGCCCTCGGGCGCGCCGCCCTGGGCCATCTGCAGCATCTCCGCGGTGCTGACGAACGCGCCGCGCAGGTTCGGGTTCTGCTTGTGCGCCTCGTCGAGGAACGCGGTGGACAGACCCGCCAGGTCGAGCAGGTTCTGGTGCTTGGTGAAGTCGTACACCGCCGCGAGCTGCTCGGCGTGCAGCGAGTTGTAGGTCTGCACACCACCCATGAAGGTGCCCATGCGGTCACCGTCGAAGCTGAACGGCTGCGGCTCGGCGCTGCGCATCGAGTCGGTGTAGCCCAGCCAGTGCGGGTAGCTCAGGTTGTCCCAGAACGCCAGCCACGGGCGCAGGTCCAGGCCCTCGCCACCGGCGAGGTACTTGGCGGTCGCGGCCGTGTTGGTGTACTTGCCGTCGGCGTAGGTCAGCAGGCCGAGGCCCACCATCGCGTCGGACAGGATGCGCGCCGTGCGCTCCGGCAGGCCCGCGGTCTCGGCCACCTCGGCGGAGGTCTTCGAGCCGTCGGCCAGCGCGGCGAAGACGCCCAGCTCGCTGGCGGCGAAGAACTGCTTGGCGGCCATGAAGCCGGACGCGACCGCGGCCAGTGGGCTCGGGTCGACGTGGTTGGTGGTCATCCGGAGATCTCCTCAAGATCGAGAGCTGGGTCGACGACGGCCTTGACCGCCGCCATGGACGCCATGTCCTGGATGGCCTGGCTCGCACCTGCCAGGCCGACTGGCTCACCGAACATGGCGTCCCAGTCGAAGCGGCCCCTGAACGCGCTCAGGAACCTCAGCGATCTGTCCAGGTCGGACACATCGCCGTTGAGCGAACCGATGACCTGGATCTCGCGGCTCATGACCACGTCCAGGGGCACCGGCAGCGCCTTCGGGCCGGCGAAGCCGACCACGATGTGCTTGCCGCGCGGGCCGCACATGAGCACGCCCTCGCGGTTCACCGACGGGGATCCGGCGAAGTCGAAAACCAGGTCTGCGCCGCGGGCCTCCGTCAGCTCCTCCACCCGCGCCACCCGCTCGTCGGGGTCGGTGACCTCCTCAACGGAGATGGTCACGTCGGCCCCGAAGCGCGCGGCGATGGCCAGCCGGTTGGCCGGACCGCCGATGGTGATCACCCGGCCCGCGCCCGAGGACCTGGCCAGCGCGGTGCCGACCAGACCCAGCGGGCCCGCGCCCTGGATCACCACGGTGGACTCGGGGCGCACGCCGCCCGCGTTGGCGAACGCGCGCAACGCGGTCTTCACCGCGCAGCCCGCGGCCGCCGCCCACGTGTCGGGTATGTCGTCGGGCACGACCAAACGGTGCGCGCCCGGCGGGAGGTAGGTGTACTGCGACAGGCCGCCGATGACGAATGGCCACTTGTCAGCCCGTTGGGTGAAACCATATCCCCGGTTCGCGCACAGAACAGGCTCGCGGAGCACGGTGCAGGCGTGGCAATGGCCACAGACGGACTCGGACCAGACCAGTCGGGTGCCGATCTCCACGGGCCGCCCCAGGGCGTCCTGCCCCGCGTACGGGCCCAGCGCGACGACCTCGCCGACGATCTCGTGGCACAGCACCAGGGGCGGGCTCGCGAACGGCAGCAGGCCCCGCCAGATGTGCGCGTCGGTGCCGCACAGGGTGGCGCGCAGCACGCGGACCAGCGCGGCGCCGGGGGGCAGGTCCGCGGGCAGCGGCAGCTCCTCCAGCTCCAGGGGCGCGCCGAACTCGCGCAGCACCGCAGCCGCGGTGACCCGGGGTCGATGCGTCACACCGGCTCCTTCACCGTGAAGGAAAGTGTGGGACGCGCCGCGGCCTGCCCGGCGCTGGAACGGGATCCAGCGGCGGACAGGCCGGTCAGCGGTGCCGGTGGGCGGGAGCCCTCGGCGTGGCACATCTTCTCCCCCTTGCGTCGCGTCCGGGTACATCCGACCCCGAACGGCCCCCTTTGGACAGTCGATCTAGGACGGCTCGTCCCAGCGGTCACCCCGCCGGGTCCACACGAGCACGACCAGGATGACCACGAACGGCAGTACGCCGCGGTATTGCTTGAGCGCGTCGATGCTGCTGGCCAGGCCCTGCAGGACACCGAGCGCGAGACCACCCACAAGGGTGAGCGGGAAGCTGCGGAACCCGCCGATCAGCACCGCGGCGAGCGCGGGGGTGATCAGCGCGGCCTGCGAGCCGAAGTCGCTGGCCAGCTGCGGCGCGATGATCATGATGGCAAGCGCGCTGGCCGCGCCCGCGATCGCCCAGACGATCATCGACAGCCGGGGCACCCGGACGCCGATCAGCTCGGCGGTGGTCGGGCGCTCGGCCTGGGCCCGCAGCAGCAGGCCCACCCGGGTGTTGCGCAGCAGCACCGCGGGCGCGGCGGCGAAGAGCACCGCCAGGATGATCGTGACGATGGTGGTCCAGGTGATCACCACGCCGCCCAGGGTGAACGCGGCGGCGTCGAACGGGCTGGGGAAGCGGTGGGGGTGCTGCGCCCCGAACAGGCGCAGCCCCACCACGACGAGTCCGGTGTAGATCGCGATCGTGACCGCGGCCTTGACACCCTCACCGGCCTCGGAGAACCACCGGACCATGATCGCTCCCAGGCCGCAGTGCAGCAGCGCGCCGACCGCCATGCCCAAGGGGATCGCCAGCACCAGCGGTAAGCCGCCCTCGTACAGGATCACCATGACGAACGCGCCGAACGCGCCGACGGCGGCCTGCGCGAAGTTGACCACCGCGACGAGGCGGTAGGTCAGCAGCGTGGACAGGCCCATCAGGGCGTAGGCCCCGCCGGTGACCAGTCCGGCGATGGCCGCGGACAGTTGGAGCACGACTGCCTCCGGATCAGGAGTTATCTAGGTAGCTGGGTGGATCAGGAGGAGGTCGGGACGGTGATGAAGTCCCCGATGGGGGACCACGCGCTGTCCTTGAGCTCGACCATCTTCGAGGCCTGGTTCGGCGCGTGCCGGTCGCCCTGACCGAACACGAACGGGGTACCCACCATCGGGTCGGAGATCGGCGCCATGTTCTTCAGCGCCTCGTTCACCGACTCGCGGGTGACGTCGCCCTTGATCGTCTTGAGCACGTCGACCATGAACCTCGCCGCCAGGTAGCCGCCCTGGGAGAAGGCGGTCGGCGAGGCCTTGGCCCGGGTCACCGCGTCCTTCCACGGCCGGTTGGCGTCGCTCTCCGCGGTGAACGGCTCGAACTCCGAACCCGCGTAGACCTTCAGGCCGAGGTCGCCGATGGCCTTGGCGACGCTCTCGGTGTACGCCGGGGCCAGCAGCAGGAAGTCCACATCGGACATGCCCTGGGTCTGCGCCGCCTTGAGGAACGGCACCACCATCTGCTCGCCCGGGTTGAACAGGATCGCGTCGCAGCGCTCCTGCTTCGCCCGCAGCAGGTACGGTGTCAGGTCGCCGCTCTGCTGCACCGCGGTGTCGTTGACCACCAGCTGCTTGCCGGTGATCTTGGACCACTGGCCGAGCGCGTTGTTCACCGCCTCCTCGGAGCCGGGGAGCATGACGGTGAAGTTGCAGATCCGCTCGTTCTTCAGCGTCTCGGAGGCGAACATCAGCTCCGCGGTGATGAGGGTGAACGGGCCGACGTTGACCGGGGCGATGTTCGGGCTCTGGTAGCACTTCGGGCTGGCACCGACCGCCATGATCGAGCTGATCTTCTGCTGGCGGTAGTAGGCGTCGTTGACGTCGCAGTCGGTGAAGCTGCCGGAGGCGGTCATCGCGACCACCTTGGCGTCGGCCAGCTCCCGGGCGACCTGCGCGGTGCGCTTGGGGTCACCGGCGTCGTCCTTGACGATGAACTCGATCTTCTTGCCGTTGATGCCGCCCTGCTCGTTCGCGTCGTCGAACACGCGCTGGGCGGTCTTGACGACCTCTTCGGTGATGAAGTTGCCGGTGAGGCCGGCGATCGCACCGATCTTGATGGTGTCGCTGCTGGTACTACATCCCGCGATCAGCGAGGAGGTGATAACCGCCGCGCCGACAACACCACCGATCTTGACGAACGCTCTCTTCATTACTACTCCAGGGAATGGCGGGGATTTGCGTCGAGGAGTCGTGCATATGCGTTGATCAGTGCGTCGCGTCGCCGAGGTAGGCCGCGATGACGGCCGGGTCGGACAGCACCCGCGCGGGCGGGCCCGAGGCGATGACTCGACCGAAGTCGAGCACCACGACCTGGTCACAGGTCGCTCGGACCAGCTCGATGTCGTGTTCGACGAGCAGGAGCGAGGTGTCGAAGCGTTCCGGGATCTCCGTGATGCGTTCGACGAGCAAACGGGTTTCGTCACTGGAGTGGCCCGCCGCCGGTTCGTCCAGGAGCAGGACCGGCGGGCGGCCGGCCGCGAGGCCCGCCACTTCCAGCAAACGTCGGGTGGCCACGTCCACGGCTTCCATGGGCGTGGCGGCGGGTGGGAGGCCGAAGAGCCGCAGCTGCTCGTCGGTCTCCCGGTCGGTGAGCGTCTTGCCCGCGGCGACCTGAAGGAACATGCCGACCGAGATGGAGGTCGGCACGCGCAGCTGCTGGAACGAGCGGCGCACGCCCGCGCGGGCGCGCTGGTGGGCGGGCAGGTGGTCGATGCCCTTGCCGTCGAGCAGGACCTTGCCGGTGTAGCGGCTGGTGAAGCCGGTGACGGTGTTGATCAGCGTGGACTTGCCCGCGCCGTTCGGGCCGACCAGGCCGACGATCTGGCCGCGGGGCAGGACCAGGTTGACGTCGTCGACGGCGACCAGGTTGCCGAACTGCACGCGCAGGTTGCGGACCTCGAGCGCGGGCGGGCCCTTGCGCGGCTGCCGGACCGGCTTGGGCCGGGGGAACACCGACACCGGCGGCGCCGCGATCGGCGGTACCTTGGCGGCCTGCTTGCGCCGGTACTGGGTGCGCACCAGGTCGGTCTGGCTCATGCCCAGGCGCAGCACCTGCACGGCGCCGACGCCGAACAGCAGCGCGGCGAGGTCCTGCGGGATGCCGATGCTGTCGATGATCACCGGCATGAACGCGCCGAGCAGGCCGCCCGCGATGGCGCCCTCGGCGTTGTTGGTGCCGACGAACAGGGCGATGGCGAACATCGACACCGAGGCGATGGCGGAGAAGTTGGCCGCGCTGACCACCGACAGCTGCCCGGCCATCAGACCGCCGCCGATACCGGCGACGAACGCGCTGAGCGCGAACGCGGCGAGCTTGCCCCGGGTGACGCTGATGCCGTGCGCGGCGGCGGCCCGCTCCGAGTGCCGGATCTCCACCAGCGCGCCGCCGAGGCGGCTGCGGTCGAGGAAGTAGAGGCCGACGAAGATGAGGCCCGCGACGATGGCGCAGAAGACGAAGTACGCCTGGTCGGTGTCGAACAGGTCGGGCCGCTGCACGTAGTCGCCGGAGTCCTGGCCCGGGTAGTTCAGGCCGCCGAACACGACGTCGAGCGCGATGGCGAAGGCGAACGTGGCGACCGCCAGGTTGACCCCGCGCAGGCGCAGCGCGGGCAGGCCGATGAGCAGACCCGCCACGACCGCGGCCAGACCGCCCAGCAGCAGCCACACGTAGAGGCCGCCGGGGACGTCCGCGGTGTTGGCCCAGCCGACCACCCAGGCGCCGATCGCGGCGAAGGAGAGCTGGCACAGGGAGATGACCCCGGCCCGACCGGTGATCAGGCCGTAGCTCTGCATGAACACGACCGCGACCGCGGCGCTGGTCAGGTTGAACAGCGTGGAGCTGTCCGAGACCGCGGAGAGCACGGCGACGGCGATCGCGCCGACCACGATGCCCAGCGGCAACGGCTTGCCCAGGGGTCCGGCGGCGGCCAGGACGCCGCTCACGCCGCCACGCGACCGGGAGTGCGGTCGGCTCTTACGCGCAGTGTCCACTTGCCTGTCCACTTGTCTCAGGACTCCAGTCGCGGGATGGGAAGTTGTGGGGGTCAGCGGTGGGTGTCGCCGAGGTACAGCGCGCGCAGCAGGGCCTCGTCGCCGAGCAGCGCCCTGGGCGCCCCCGCGTAGACCATCTCGCCGCGGGCCATGACGTAGGCGCGGTTGGCGATGCGCAGCGCGAGGGTGGCGAACTGCTCGACCAGCAGCACGCCGACGCCGGTGTCGGCGAGGTGGCGCACGGCGCGGGCCAACCGCTCGACCACGATCGGCGCCAGCCCCAGCGACATCTCGTCGACCAGCAGGACCTTGGGCCGCCCGAGCAGCGCCCGGCCGACCACCAGCATCTGCTGCTCGCCGCCGGAGAGCAGGCCGGCCGGGGCGGAGATCTGCTTGCGCAGCTCCGGGAACAGGTCCAGCACCTCGTCGATGGTGTCGCCCTCGCGGCAGGCCGCGCGCAGGTTGTCCTCAGTGGACAGGTCGCGGAACACGGTGCGGTCCTGCTCGACGTGCGCGAGCCCGGCGCGGGCCCGCCGCCACGCCCGCAGCTTCTCGATCCGCGTCCCCCCGAGGCGGATCGCCCCCGACGCGATCGGGATGGCCCCCGAGACGCCTTCGAGCAGCGTCGTCTTGCCCGCGCCGTTGGCGCCGAGCAGGACGGTCACCTCGCCCGCAGCGACCGAGACCGTCGCGCCGCGCACGATCGGCAGGCCCGACCGCTCGACGGAGACGTCCTCAATGGACAGAACACTCACAGGGAAACACCATCCTTGGGGATAACGGGGGGTGGCGGTGTGGCGAACAGCCTGCCCTGTGGGGTGGGCCACGGTGTCCGTAGAAATACCGAAAAACGGCGGGAGTTGTGGACAGTCCGGCGGCGGTCGTGCGATTGCACGCGAACTCGGACCCGCCGAATGTCTAGTATGGGTAACGTTCCCGTCGCTATTTCGCGAGTTCGGTAACCATTTGGTGCGCGCGCCGCGGTTCGCGGGGCGGACGTCTGTGCACTCTACCGGTGATATGCCCCCCGGTGAACCTGCTTTAGCAGAAAGCTTCACCGGGAAGAACTCCGGGGTCATAATATAACAGCGGTGCCCGCTCGGACCACCTGTCCGAACGGGCACCGCTGTCGTGTTCTCGGTTGTCACACGGCCGTCACGGGCCGCGTGGGTGGGGTCAGTGGCCGCAGCCGCACTGGCCGGGCGGGCAGTGCGCGCAGCCCTTGGCGCCGTCGGGCAGGTCCAGGGCCGGGTTGCGGTCGCAGAAGCCGTGCGGGCGCAGCGTGAAGCCGCTGTAGTCCACCGGCATGACCGGCCAGTCCTCCGGCCGCGGCACGTGCGTGGGGCCGAAGACGTGCCAGAGCACGACGTCCTCGTCCACCAGGTCGCGGTCGGCCTTGGTCCACTCGGGCAGGCCCGCGCCGCCGGGGTGCTGGTTCGGGAAGTCGCCCGCCGGGTAGCGCTGCTCGTCGGTGTGCTTGGTGACCCACAGGTGCTTGGTGGCGAACGCGGCGCGCGCGGACACCGTGGCGTCGGGCTGGGCCAGCAGCGTCGGGCCGACGTGCGGCATCAGCTGGTAGGCGCGCGGCTTGCCGAGCCGGTTGGTGCTGTCGGCGCTGCGGATGATCCAGCTGCGGCCCTTGGTCGCGTCGGCCACCCGCTGGGCCTGCGACTCGCTGGCCAGCGGCGTGGTCGTGGTGGTGAAGGCGTTGCCGTGCGGGTTCTGCGGGCCGGTCGGGATGCCGACCACGTCGACCTCGTCGACGGTATTGCGCTCGCCGCCGACCTCCATGTCCAGCCGGGCGCAGAACAGGTGCTGGTGCACCGGGGCCATCAGGCCGGGGGCGATCTCCGCGGCGTACGGCGAGGTGGTGCCGGGCTCGGCGGAGCCGCAGAACACGACACCGGTGGCCTTGGCCTCCAACTGGATCGTGCCGTCCAGGTAGAAGTACCAGAAGAAGCCGTAGTCGTAGTTGCCGATGGTGGAGAAGAAGGAGACCACCAGGCGCCGGGAACGGCGGACCTCGACGGCACCGGTGAGGATGTTGGTGTGCTTCCAGAGGATGCCGTAGTCCTCTTCGTGCATGCAGATGGCCTGCGGGATCGTCACCGGGTTGCAGTTGTCGTCGGCGACCACGGCGTCGAAGTAGTGGATTACGCCGAGGCAGTCGCAGCCCAGCTTCAGGGTGTTCGCGTTCTTGCCGAGCAGGTATTCGCCTGCGTCGAAGTACGAAATCCAGTAGCGCCACGGGGCCGGGTCGCCGTAGGGGACGACCATTTCCGCCATCGATGCCCGGTTCGCGATGGGGCGGTACTCGCCGCCGTTCTCGGCGAACTCGACGCGGTGCAGGGTCAGGCCCTCGCGGGCGTTGAAGCCGACCCGGAAGCGCCAGCCCTCCCAGGAGACCTCGCCGCCGTCGACGGTGAAGCTGACGCCCTCGGGCTGGGTGATCTCGATGGGCTTGAGCGTGGTGCGCGCGGTGCCGACGTGCGCGGCGTCGAAGTTGCCGTGCTCGGCGGGCACCGGGACGTCGCCGACGTCGTCGACCGAGATGACCTCACCGGTGATCAGGTCGACCTTGGCCAGCAGGCCCTCGACCGGGTGCGCCCACGGGCTGTCGTCGACGTGGTCGCGCAGGAAGGTCAACGCGCGGAGAACGCGGCGGCCCTTCTCGTCCGGGTAGTCGAAGTGCCCGGGCGACAGCGGGCCGACGAAGGCCAGCGACAGGTCCTCGACGCCGCGCCTGCGCAGCGCGGCCTGCCAGCGCGGGTCGGCGCGGACCAGGTCGGCGCTGCGGTCGTACTCCTCGAACAGCACGGCGGGCTGGCCCTGCTCGGCACCCAGCTCGCGCCACTCGGTCAGCTCGCCCGCGACCAGGTCGACGAACGCCTCGGCGGCCGCGCCGGTCGCGATGTCGAGCACCACCGCGACCACGCGGCGGCTGAACGGCTGCCCGTCCGACCACGCGCGGACCTCCGCCTTGGGCGGGTCCAGCAGCAGCACGCTGGGGAAGCGGGTGGTCTCGCCCACCCGGCCCGCCTCGACCAGCACCTGCCGGGTGCGGGCGATCTCCTCGCCGGACAGTTGGTCCAGGGGGTGCCGGACCTGGGGTGTCGTCGCCGTCATGTGCGCGAGTATCCGCCCCCACCCCGGGACCCGGTCTTGCCACGGGACGTACAGCGGTTGACCCGCAGGGAACCGTCACCCACCCGTGCGCCGTGGGGCAACGGGTGGGCACCCGGGGTCAAGCAGGTCGGCGGCGGGTTGTGGGCTCCCGCCCGCCCTGGCGGAAGGAAACACCATCACCACCGGGTAAGTCCAGCACCGGTCTCCGTCGCGATGAGTAGTCGCGCTCAGCAGCCGCGGCGGCCGGTGAACCGGAACCGGGCCAGCGGGGTGATCATCGGGGTGACGCCCGGGCCGCTCGCGCGCGTGAAGAGCTGGGCCACCGTGGCGGGCTTGCCCGCGTTGCGCCACAGCAGCGTGTCGACCAGCGCGACACCGATCGGGGTGCCGCGCCGGATCGGCCCGCCCAGGGCGGCGCCGTAGAGCCGGGCGTCGGGGAAGCGGGCGGCCAGCGCGGCGAGTTGGGCGCGGGCGTCCGCGGCGGCCTCCACCTCGGGGTCGACCACCAGGGTGTAGCCGGGCGCCGGTCTGCCGACCTCGCGGACCTTCTCCGCCCTGGCCCAGGCGAGGTCCGGTTTGCGCAGCCGGGACATGGCCAGCACGCCCGCGAAGGCCGGGAGGTACGGCCACAGCCGGGGGCTGCGGACGACCGCGCGCAGGTTGCCGCCGGTGCTCACCGACGGCGAGTCGGGCAGGGCCGCGTTGCCGTCGCGCCAGCGCCGCACCACGCGCACCAGTTCCCGCCCCTCGGGGAGCACGAGCAGGAAGGCGCCCTCGCTCAGCACCTCGCGCTCGTGGCGCTGGAACAGCATGCGCACGTAGGCGTCGTCGGCGACCAGGGGCGGGAAAACCGACCAGCGCGCCCGGCCCGCCGCGCTGACCGCGTAGCAGCCCGCGCCGACCACGTCGTCGGTCACACCGGGCAGCCGCGACCACACCTCCGAGTAGCCGCGGGCCAGCAGCCCGGTCGGGCGGACCAGCAGCGGCCGGGGCGAGACCAGGCGCGGCAGCGGGGTGTCCAGGGCCATCGACAGCGCCCGGGTGGTGCCGGGGGTGAGCACGGTGTCCGCGTCGAGGAACACCACCGCGGACTCCTCGCGGCACCGCCGCAGACCCGCGTTCAGCGCCGCCGCCTTGCCCGGGACCGGTGTCTCGAAGACCTCGGCACCCGCGGCCCGCGCCCGCTCCGCGGTGTCGTCCGAGCAGCCGTTGGCGACCACGAGCACCCGGACGTCGACCTCCTCCGCGCCCGCGAGGACCCCGCGCACGCACGCCCCCACCAGCGCGCCCTCGTCGCGCGCGGGCACCACGACGTCCAGCGGCGCGCCGCTGCCCGCGTACAGGTTCACCTGCCCCACCTCCCGGACACCGCGGCGGCGGCGTGCACGGTCAGGAACACCGCGGCGGCGGCCGGGCTGCGCACCAGCGCGCCCGCCGCGCCGCGGAGCCTGCGGTCGCCGTCGCCGTGCGCCATGGCCATGCCGTCGAGTTCGTCGTTGCCGCGCTGGTAGCGCCGCCGCGCGCGGACCAGTTCCCGCACGCCCTGCGGCACGATCACCTCGTAGGAGTCGTCGGCGAGCACCACGCGCTCGGGTGGGGCGAAGTGCCAGCGCACCCACTTGTCGTCCGAGCGGACCGCCGCGAAGCGCCCCCACCTGGCCCGGCCCGCCGCGGAGACCGCGTAGGCGCCCATGGTGACCGGGGACTGGCGCACGTACGGCAGGGCCCGCCAGGCGCGGTAGTAGGCGCGGGTCGCCACGCTGCGGGTTTCCGCGATGCGGACCGCCGGTACCGCGAAGTGGACGCCGGTCCCCGGGGCGAGCGCGGCCTCCAGCCCGCTCAGCGAACCCGGGGAGAGCACGGCGTCCTGGTCGAGGTAGAGCCGGGGACCGTTGGGCAGCAAGGCTTCTGCGGCCTCGATGGCGGGGACCCGGCCCGCGGGCGCGGCGATGGCGACGCAGCGGGCACCGGCGGCGCGCAGCTCGGGGGCCAGGTCGTGCGCGGCGCGGAGGGTGGCGCCGTCGCCGTCGTTGACCGTGAGCACGACGTGCAGGTCGCCATCAAACGTTTGCGCGGCAAGGGATCGGATGCTCCTGGCGAGCACGTCGGCGCCGCGGTAGACCGGGATCACCACGCCGAAGGGTGCGCGGGCGCGCAGCGGTCCGGGGAGCAGGTCGGGCCAGCGGCGGGCGAGGACCTCGGTGGCCATCGCCATGTTGCGCGGGCGGTCGTGGCCGCCGGGGAGTTCGTGGCGCCCGACGGTGCGCAGGTTCGGCTCCACGCCGAGGCGTTCGGCCATCCGCGCCACGACGTCCTTGGCGGTCAGCACTTCCGGCCCCGCGACGTGCACGACACCGCGGGCTCGTCGTCGCCCCAGGCCGATGACGGTGTCGGCGGCGTCGGTGAGCGTCAGCGGTGTGCGGAACTCGTCGACGCAGACGGGTATCTCATCGCCGCGCTTGAGGGCGGCGGCCAGGCGGGTCCAGGTGGTTTCCCTCGGGCACAACGGATCACCGTGCAACAACGAGAAACGAGCGACCACACCGGCGTCGCGCTGCAAGACGGCCCGCTCACCACCGACCTTGGTCCACGCGTACGCGGTGTCCCCGTTCGGCCGATCGGACTCCCGGTAACGCCTGCGCGCGGTTCCGTCCCAGACGAAATCGCTTGACGGGTAGAGCAACCAGGCGCGCTCGCGGTGGGCGTACTCGGCCAGCCGCTCGGCGGTCTCGGCGTTGAGCGCCCAGCCCAGCCCGGGGTCGCGGGCCACCGCGCCCGGCGCGGAAACCGCGGCCAGGTGGGCGATGTGGGTCGGCCGGTAGCGGCGCAGGAGCGCGGCCAGGTCGTGGTGTCGGCGCAGGTCGAGGGTGACCGTCGCGCCGTGCGCCGCACGGCAGGGGCGGCGGGCGACGCCGAGGACGCGCGCGCCGGTCCTGGCGAGTCGGTCCGTGACGTGCGCCCCGAGTTGGCCGCAGGCCCCCGTGACCAACCAGCGCTGCGCGGAACCGGACACCAGCATCGCCCCCTCCATCACCACCCCGTCTGGAAATCGCGCGCGCCCGGACCGCCGATACTGCGCCGATCGGGTACACGCCGCGCCCGCATCCCCTGCGCCGCACGCATTTCGTGACCGGGGGCGAACCGCGCGCCCGGTCCGCTTATTCCGCCCTTCCCACATCCCGGACAACCCTCGTCGCCCGGGTAGCGTCGGCCGAGTACCCCGTCGGGCGCAGTCGAGGAGGGGGCTCCCATGCCGACCCCACTGTCTATTTTGGACTTGGCACCGGTGGTGTCCGGTCGGACCAACCGGGACGCGATCCGCGCCACCCTCGACCTCGCGCGGGCCGCGGAGCGGTTCGGGTACCACCGGTACTGGGTCGCCGAGCACCACTTCGCGCCGGGCGTGGCGGCCGCGTCGCCCGCGGTGCTGGCCGCGCTGATCGCCGGGGCGACCGACCGGATCCGGGTGGGGTCGGGCGCCGTGCTGCTGGGCTACTACTCGCCGCTGTCGGTCGCCGAGCAGTTCGGCACGATCGCCCTGGCCCACCCGGACCGGGTCGACCTGGGCCTGGGCCGCTCCGGTCTGGTCCGCGCCGCGGACATCGCCGCCCGGTTCGACCGCGCCTCGGGCCCCGTCGAACCGGGTCGCGTCGTGGACGGGCTGCTGATCCCGGGCAAGCCGAAGTCGGCGCTGAGCGAACCGGACGTGATCGCCCGCCTCGACACCCAGCAGCGGCTGGTGGGGGTGCACGAGGGGGCCGGGGAGTACGTCGACCAGGTGCGGCAGATCCTGGACTACCTCGGGGACGGGTACTCCGACCCGGACGGGCGGCACTACCGGGCACCCGCCGCCGAGGGGTCGGGCGCCCGGGTGTGGGTACTGGGGTCGAGCGCGGGGGCCAGTGCGCGGGCGGCCGGAGAACTGGGGCTGCCGTTCACCGCGAACTACCACGTGAGCCCGACGTCGGTGCTGGAGGCGGTGGAGGGGTACCGCGCGGCGTTCAAGCCGTCGGCGGACTTGGCGGAGCCGTACGTGATGGTGTCGGCGGACGTCGTGGTGGCGGAGGACGCGGCCACGGCCCAGGAGTTGGCGTCCCCCTACGCGCGCTGGGTGTTGAGCATCCGCAGCGGTGCGGGAGCGATCCCGTTCCCGTCGGTGGCGGAGGCGGCGGCGTTCGAGTGGACCGACGAGCAGCGGTCCTTGGTCGTGGACCGCGTGGAGACGCAGTTCGTCGGGACGCCAGGAGATGTCGCGGAGCGACTCGACACCCTGCGGCGGGTGACGGGGGCGGACGAGCTCATGGTCACGACGATCACCCATGGGCACGAGGACCGGGTGCGGTCGTTCGAGCTGCTGGCGAAGGAGTGGGCGGGCTGAGGCGGGGCCGGCCGAATCGGTGCCGGCCGAATCGGGGAGCATGCCTCCGGCCCCCGGTATCCGGCCTAGTGGCGGGTACCGACGATTCCGCTGAGCCGATCATGGCGGCTGTGCACAACTCGGCCGGATCGCCACTCGATCGTGGATCCGTTCTCGCAGTGCGGAACCGCCGCCCTGGTTGTCCACAGGCTTGATCGTCTTTCGCCGGGACTGTCGGTCCTGCTCGGTAGAATTGACACCGGGGGCCGGAGGCATGCCCACCGGGGTGGGCGGGGTCGTGCGGCGGCGATGTCAAGGCGGAGCTGCCTGGTTCGCGGACCGCGGTGAACCGGGGCAGGCGAACCCCCGGTCAGGCCGCGATCAGCTCGACCGTGGGTGTCGACAGCTCCACCACGATCGCGGTCGCGTTGTCGCTGCCGTTCTCCGCGGCGCGGACCAGGGCCGCGGCCGGGTTGGTCGCCGTGCCCAGGATCTCCGCGATCCGCGCGGCGTCGAGGCGCTTGTGGATGCCGTCGGTGGTCAGCAGGAGGGTGGCCGGGCGGTAGTGGTCGACCTGGCCGACGGCGCCGCTCTCCCCCGCCGTGCGGACGCTGGAGGTCACCACCGCGTCCAGCCGCGGCGCGACCTGCACGCCCCGGTCGCGGAAGTACTGGCCGACGGTGTGGTCCGCGGTCAGCTGGGTGAGGGTGCGGCCGTCCCAGGTGTAGGCGCGGGTGTCGCCCGCCCACGCGATCCGGAAGCCGTCCGGGGTCGACTGGGCCACGACGAGGACGCAGTCGCCCGCGGCCAGGGTGCGGACGGCGTCGCGCGCGGCCAGGACGGCCTCGCGCGGGGTGCCCCCCGCCAACACGGCCGTGGCGGCGGCGACCCGGGCCGCGCGGGCGGCAGTGGGGTCGTCGCCGATGCCGTCGGCCAGCGCGAAGGTCATCTCGCCGTCGGGGGTCCGCCGGGAGGCCGCCGCGTCGGCGTTGACGTGGCGGTGGCCGAGGGTGCCCGCCACGTGCCAGATACGGGTGTCCGCCATGACCACCGCCTCCTCCAGGTCCGCTGCCTACCCGAACCAGGGTCGGCCCGGAGCCTGTGGAAACCCTGTGGGTCCGCTGACCCCTCCCTTTGAGAATGCGGACCGGCGGGCTAGATTGGGGTCGCCTCCGCCGCCAGGCCCACCAGGGGCAGCTCGATCCGGATCGTCGTGCCGCCCGCGGCCGAGCGGGTGAACGTGATCCCCCCGCCGTGCCGCTCGGCGATCGCCCTGGCCAGGGTCAGGCCGAGGCCGGAGCCGATCAGCGGGTCGCCCTCCGCGCCGCTGCCGCCGTCCGGCATCGTGGTGAACATCCGGCTCGCGGCCACCGGCAGCGGGTTCTCGTCGGTCACGTCCAGCGACCACCGCTCCGCGTCGACGTGGGAGGTGACCCGCACCGTGGTCGACGGCGGCGAGCTGCCGATCGCCGCGGCCACCACGTGGTGGATCATCCTGGCCAGCAGGTCCCGGTCCCCCGTGAGCACCGTGACGGTGGGCGGCGGCCGGTGCGCGACCACCACCGACCGCGCCGCCGCGTGGCTGGCCAGGATGGCGATCTGCTCCAGCACCAGGGTCTCCATCCGGGTGTGGGTGATCACCAGGCTCCGGCTGTGCGACTCCAGCCCGGCCAGGAACAGCAGCGTCTCCACCAGCGTCGCGAGCCGGTTGACGTTGCGCTGCACGGCCTGGCCGAGGACCCGGTCCCCCGCGCCGTCGGCCAGCATCGGGGTCAGCGACGTCAGCGTGGTCAGCGGCGTGCGCAGCTCGTGCGACACCGTCGCGATGAACTCCGTCTTCAGCGCCGCCAGCCGGGACAGCTCCTCGTTGCGGCGCACCAGCGCGGCCTGCAGCTCCACCTGCTCGGTGACGTCGCGCATCACCCACAGCGCGCCCAGCCGCAGCTTCCCCACCCGCACCGGCACGAAGTCCAGCTCCACGACCTTGTGCGGCCCCAGCCCCACCATCGCGCCCCGCACCGGCACGCCGTCGGCCATGCAGCGGCGGGCCAGGTCGTCGAGCTCGGTGTAGTACGCGGGCGGCAGGCCGCGCAGCCGGTGGATGTCCTCCCAGCTCAGCCCGGCCAGCTCGGCGGGCGGCTTGCGCAGGTCCAGCAGCGCGGTGGCGGCGGTGTTGGCGATCAGCAGGACCCGGTCGGCGTCCTGCAGCAGCACGCCGACCTCCAGCGAGTCCACCAGGATCTTGAGCTGGGTGGCGATCAGCCGCAGGGTGCTCTCGGTCTCGTGCAGGTCGGTCACGTCGCGGCCGTAGGCGATCAGGCCGCCGATCAGCGGGTCGTCGTAGCGGTCGAAGATGTCGATGTCCATGACCATCCACCGGTCCTCCGGCAGCCGCACGCGGGCGGTGTGCCGGTCGTGGCCGCCGGGCTCGCGCTCGTGCAGCGAGGACATCAGCGACAGCAGCGTGCGCTGGTCGTCCGGGTGGACCATGCCCGAGATGGCCGACGTGTTCGTCTCGTCGTAGCGCACCACCGTGCCGTCCGGCCAGTGCGTCATGTTGCCCCAGCGCAGCCCGCCGTCCGGGGCGAACAGCGCGATGAAGCTGGGCGACTGGGACAGCACCGCGTCCCGGAAGTCGACCGCGCCGCCGTCGGCGCGGCTCGCGTCCAGGGTGGCGGCGACGGTGTCGACCAGCGGCGCCAGCCGCGGGTCCGGCTCGCCGTCGCAGCACACCGACAGCGCGTCACCGGTCCGCAGCGGGATGACCACCGCCGCGCCGTCGACGGGCGCGCCGACGACCGCCTCGACCACACCGGGCAGCCCCCGCAACAGCGCCACCGCGACGGGCACGGCTTGTCCGGACCGGTCGGCCCAGCTCACCGCGCGCACCGCTGCCGCGCAGTCCCAGCGGGGAACCGCGTTCGGGTCGGGCATGTGTCCTCCTCGTCGTGATCCAGTGTGGCGAACGCGTCCACCCGGACCCCGGCAGCGACAACCGTTCCGCACCGCATTCGCTACCACCGGCCACTCGTTGGGGTGAAAAACGTCCCGAGTGGACCGGATCCGCGCGCGGTCGGCGGGTGCGCTCGTAGTGTGGCGCCGGGGACGCCCCGTACCGCCAGTGGAGTGAACTGATGACGGACCAGGCAGGTCAGCGAGCTCGGCCCGCGCTCGCGGGCCTGCTCGACGAGGCCGCGCGCCTGCTGTCCAAAGACGACCCGGAGCAGGTCGCGTCCCTGTTGGACGAAGCCGCGAGAGGCGGGCTGGGCGCGGACGACGCGGCGGTGCTGCGCTCGGTCATCGCGCTGGTGCGCGCCTTCGGCGACCGCGACGCCGCGGTCCCGCAGCCCCGGCTGGGCAACCACCCGGTGGCCGACCGCGCCCTGGTGGTCACGGTCAGCTCCGACGGCACCATGGTCGCCGCGCCGGAGGCGGTGCGCGACGTGCTGGGCTACCCGCTGGGCACCGTGGTGGTCAGCCGCTTCCGCGAGCTGATCCACCCGCACGACCTGGCGCCGCTGCAGCGGGCCTTCGGCGCGCTGATGGCGTTGCCCGGCAACCAGATCGAGCTCGACGCCCGGGTCAGGCACGCCGACGGGCGGTGGCTGGTGCTGGCCGTGTCGATGATCAACCTGATGGACATCGCGGGCATCAACGCCGTGGTCGCGCACGCGCACAACGTCACCGAGCGGCGGGCCGCGGAGGCCGCGGTGGCGCTGGAGCGGGCCCGGCTGCGCGAACTGGTGCTGCACCTGGCGGGTGGCGTGGTCGTCGACGACGGCCACCAGGTGCTGATGGACAACGCGGCGTTCGTCCGGCTGTTCCACCCGGACCGCGACATGACCGGCGCGACGGTGACCGACCTGGTGGAGCTGGTGGCCGCCGAGTGCGCCGACCCGACGGCGGCCTGGGACATGCTGGAGCGGATGGTCGTCTCCGGGCTCACCCACCGCGCGGTGCGGCTGGCGCTGGCGGGCGGGCGCACGGCCACGGTGGACATCGTGCCGCTGCGCGCGGACCACGCCGCGGGCACGCTCTGGTACTTCCGCGACATCACCCGCGAGTCGCTGGCCCGCAGCGAGCTGGAGGAGACCAACCGGGCGCTGGAGGAGGCCGCGGCGCTCAAGGGCCGGTTCGTGGCCACGGTCTCGCACGAGCTGCGCACCCCGCTGACCGCCGTGCTGGCCTTCGGCGAGATGCTCGCGGACAGCTCCGAACCGCTGACCAAGCACCAGTCCGCGCACCTGGAGGTGATCAACCGCAACGCCGCCCGGTTGCTGCGGCTGGTCGACGACCTGCTGCTGCTGTCGCGCCTGGAGACCAACCAGCTGTCCATGTCGTTCGCCGAGGTGGACATCGCCGACCTGGTCACCAAGGCCACCGAGAACCACACCGCGCTGGCCGCCCGGGAGCGGATCACCATCACCTGCGCGGTGCTGCCCGGCCCGGTCATCACCGGCGACCCGGCCCGGCTGACCCAGGTGCTGGACAACGTGATCAACAACGCGCTCAAGTTCACCCCGGCGGGTGGTTCGGTCCGGGTCTCCGCGCACTCCGACGCCGCGGCGTGGACGATCGCCGTCGCGGACACCGGCATCGGCGTGCCCGCCGAGGAGCTGCCCGGCCTGTTCGAGGCCTTCACCCGCGCGTCCAACGCGGGTGAGGCCGGGATCCCGGGCAGCGGACTGGGGCTGTCGATCTGCAAGGAGATCGTCGCGGTGCATCTGGGCTCGATGACCATCGAGAGCACGGAGGACGAGGGGACCACGGTGCGCATCACGCTGCCGCTGCGCGGTGCGCAGGCATGAGTCGGGGAGGACACACATGAGCTCGGTGCTGGTCGTCGAGGACGAACCCGACATCGCCCTCGCGCTGCGGGTGATCCTGGAGAAGGCGGGCCACGAGGTGACCGTGGCCCCCGACGGGAAGCAGGGTCTGCGCGCGCTGCACGACTACAAGCCCACCCTGGTGCTGCTCGACATCGGCCTGCCGGTGATCGACGGCTGGGCGGTGCTGGAGCGCATCCGGGACGTCTCCGACGTGCCGGTGCTGCTGCTGACCGCGCACGGCATGGAGCAGGACAAGGTCCGCGGCCTGAAGGGCGGCGCGGACGACTACCTGACCAAGCCGTTCTCCACGGTGGAGCTGCTGGCCAGGATCGAGGCGATCCTGCGGCGCACCGAGCAGTCGGGCGGCAGCGCGCAGAGCGAGGTCTACGACGACGGCCTGGTGCGCATGGACCACCGGTCCCGGCGGGTGTACGTGGGCGGGGTGGAGGCCGAGGTCAACGCCACCGAGTACCGGCTGCTGGCGACCTTCGTGCAGCACCGGGGCGCGGTGCTCTCGCCGCGGCAGCTGCTGAAGCTGGTGTGGGACGACCCGACCGGCATCGGCGCGGACCGGGTCAAGTTCGCCGTGCTGCGGCTGCGCCGCAAGCTCAACTGGTCGGCGGAGGACTCCCCCATCAAGGCCGCGCGCGGCATGGGTTACCGCTACGACCCGCCCAAGTCCTAGGCGATCGTCACCCTCGGTAAATACCGACAATTAGCACAATAGTCACCTAAGGCCCCAATTCACATTTTCCGGCACCCCCGGCCAAGCTGGTCGGGAAACAGCCCGGAAAGAGCAACGCGGATGGCCGATACAGCGAATAGACGGAGCTCGACCGATTCCGGGTGGGCCACCCGTCCGCAGTGTTTAATTCCCATTTTCTCCAGTGTGCTCCAGGTCACCCGCAGCGCCGGTCCGCGGTGTTAATCTGCCCGGCCTTGCGTCTCTGGGCAGCGGTGCCCCGAGCGCGTGTCGGTGAGTCCTGGACCGACCTGGAGGGGCCGTGGCAGGCGAGGAGTCCCGTGACCGGGGCCAGTGGCCGGAGTTCGGCAGGCGGATGCGGCAGTGGCGCAGGCGCTGCGGGCTCACCCAGGCCCAGCTCGGCCTGCGCGTCGGGTACCACCACAGCCTGATCTCCAAGCTGGAGAGCGGGGTGCGGGTGCCGCCCGCGGGCCTGGTGGACGTGCTGGACGCGATCCTCGGCGCCGACGGCGAGCTCGTCGCCCTGGCCTGCGAACCGACCCGCGAACCGGACCCGCCGCAGCGCACGCTGCTGTCGGTCTTACCCGGCGCGGCCCCGCTGGCCGCCCCGCTCGCCGTGCGCGCCTGGCCCACCGCGCTGCCGCCCGACGGCGTCGCCTGCCCGCTGCACGGCTCGGCCGGGTGCGCGGTGCCGGACCTGGAGACCACCCGCGACCTGCTGGCCCTGCTCGCCCCGCACCGGACCCCGCCGCGCGGGCTGGAGCCCGACCTCACGCACGTGTTGGCCGCGCTGCTGGCCGAGTACGCCAGGCTGAGCCTGGAGAGCGGCTCGGCGGGCATCCTGGACGCCGTCGAGTGGCTGCTGCACGCGCTGACCAGGCTCGGCGACGCCGACGAGCCCAACCCGGCGCACCAGCGGCTGGCCGCGCACTTCGCCGCCATCGCGGGCAGGCTGCGCATGCACCGCGGGCAGACCGCGCTGAGCATGGCCTGGTTCGGCCACGGCCTGGCCCGCGCCGACCTGACCGGGGACGTCGGCGCCCGGGTGCGGTTGCTGGCCGAGGTGTCCACCCTGGCCCGCCTCGACGGCGACGCGGGCACCGCGCTGGCCTGCGGCCGGGCGATGGCCGCGGCCGACCCGGACCGGGCGTGGACGCACACCCTGGCCGACCTGGCGCTGGCTCGCGGGTACGCGCTGACCGGGGACGACGGCGCCTGCCTGCGGCACCTGGACGCCGCCGAGTCCGGGCTGGTCCGGCTCGGCGACCGCGACCACCTCGAGGTGCCCTGGCTGACCGGTGACCTGGGCGGGCTGCGCGTGGCGTCGGCCAAGGGCGCGGCGCTGCGGGACCTGTCCGCGCGCACCGGCGACCGCGGGTTGGCCCGCCGCGCGGTGCGCGCCGCGAGCCAGTCGGTCGAGCTGGTGCCGGAGCGGATGCGGCCCGCGTACCTGCTGCTCGCGGTGCGGTTGGCCGACGCGCACGCGTGCGCGGGCGAGCCGGACGCGGCGGTGGCCACCGCCGAGCCGGTGCTGGCCGAGGCCGAGGCGGCCGGGCGCACGACCATCACCGCGGAACTGGCCGGGCTGCGCGGGCGGCTCAGCGGCCGGTGGGCGCGGGTCGGCGCGGTGCGCGCGTTCACCGAACGCGCCTCGGGGGCATACGACGACCCCATAGCGAAAGCGCGTCCGAAAATCGAACAAGGGTGAATGCGCCATTAACCAGCCTGGACGGTGAAATAGCCGCCGGGCAGACGTCCGGACCGATTTGCCGGATGTTGACAATCCCGCGTTCCCACTCACCACTCCATTGACTGTCACATGGCGATATCTGAATGCTTCGCTGCGCTCGGTGACGTTCGTGTCCCATCCCACGAGGCGGCACGACCACACCGGGCACCACCCTGCCCACAAGGAGCATTCGATGAAGCGCAGAACGATGGCGGCCGGGGTATCCCTGGCCGTCTTCGCCGGCGCTGCGGTCGCGTTGACCGTCAGCCCGGTATCCGCCAGCCAGCAGCAACAGCCGGGCCAGAGCCCGCAGGCGCTGGCTGTCTCCGCGGCCGACCTCGCCGCCACCAGCGGCCTGGACGCCCTGGCCAAGGGCCCGGACGAGAGCTACGCGCGTGACCTGGTCACCCCGTACCTCAACAACCTCTACTCGGTGAGCTACCAGCGCAGCTACCGCGGCCTCCCGGTCGTGGGCGGCGACGCCACCGTGCTCGCCGACGGCGAGGGCAAGGTCCGCTCGGTCATCGCCGCGACCGGCGCGAAGGTGGCCGTCCCGTCCACCAGCGCGCGGGTCACCAAGGCCGCCGCCGAGGCGACCGCCAAGGGCCTGCAGGGCAAGACCACGAAGGTCGAGTCCGCCCGCCTGGTCGTCAAGGTCACCGCCGACAAGCCCGCGCTCGCGTGGGAGCACCTGCTGATCGGCAACACCAAGGACGGTGGCCCCAGCCACCTGACCGTCTGGGTCGACGCCACCACCGGCGCGGTCCTGGACAAGGTCGAGGACGCCGCCCACGGCACGCTCAACAGCGAGTGGAACGGCAACGTCACCATCCAGACCAGCCAGTCCGGCAGCTCCTACCGGATGGTCGACACCACCCGTCCCGGCCTCCAGTGCTCGGACTACAGCGGCGGTGTCTTCACCAAGTCGACCGACACCTGGGGCACGGGCAGCGGTTCCAGCAAGGAGACCGGCTGCGGCGACCTGATGTACGGCGCGCAGCAGGAGTCGAACATGCTGCGCGACTGGCTGGGCCGCAACGGCCACAACGGCTCCGGCGGTTCGTGGCCGGGCAAGGTCGGCCTCGACCAGCTCAACGCGTACTGGGACGGCTCGACCATCACCATCGGCCACAACTCGGCCAACAAGTGGATCGCGGGCATGGACGTGGTCGGCCACGAGTACGGCCACGGCCTCGACCAGAACACCCCCGGCGGCACCTCCTCGGAGGCCGGGCTGGGTGAGGGCACCGGTGACATCTTCGGCGCCCTGACCGAGGCCTACGCCAACAACCCCAAGGACACCCCCGACTACACCGTCGGCGAGATGATCAACCTCCAGGGGTCCGGCCCGATCCGCAACATGTACAACCCGTCGTTGGTCAACAACGACCCGAACTGCTACAGCTCCTCGATCCCCAACACCGAGGTGCACAAGGCCGCGGGTCCGATCAACCACTGGTTCTACCTGCTGGCCGAGGGTTCCGCCCCCGGCGGCGGCAAGCCGAACAGCCCCACCTGCAACAACACCACCGTCACCGGTGTGGGCATCCAGAACGCGGGCAAGATCTTCTACGGCGGCATGCTGCTCAAGACCAGCGGCATGACCCACCGCAAGTACCGGGTCGCCACCCTCACCGCGGCGAAGAACCTGGACTCGACCTGCAACCTGTACAACAAGACCAAGGCCGCGTGGGACGCCATCTCGATGCCCGCGCAGACCGGTGAGCCCACCTGCACCGGCACCCCGGGCAACGACTTCTCGGTCTCGCTGAACCCGTCGTCGGGCTCGATCGCCAAGGGCAGCTCCGGCTCGTTCTCGATCGGCACCCAGACCACCTCGGGCCAGGCGCAGAGCGTCACCCTGTCCGCCTCGGGCCAGCCCAGCGGCGTGACCGTGTCGATCAACCCGACCTCGGTCCAGACCGGTGGCTCGGCCACCGCGTCGGTGAACGTCGGCGCGAACGTCGCCAACGGCACCTACACCGTCACCGTGACCGCCACGGGCAGCGCGACGCACACCGCGACGTACAGCCTGACCGTGACCGGTGGCGGCGGCGACCCCGACCCGGGCGCCCCGAACATCGACGTGAACGCCGTGCAGGGCCACCTGACCCAGCTCAACTCGATCGCGTCGCAGAACGGCGGCAACCGCCGCGCCGGTAGCGCGGGCTACACCGCGTCCGTCGCGTACGTGAAGGCCAAGCTGCAGGCCGCGGGCTACACCCTGTCCGAGCAGGTCTGCACCGGCTGCACCTACCGCTCCAACAACCTGATCGCCGACTGGCCCGGTGGCGACGCCGCCCAGACGATCATGTTCGGCTCGCACCTCGACAGCGTCGCGGCGGGCCCCGGCATCAACGACAACGGCTCCGGTTCCGCGGTGCTGCTGGAGAACGCGCTGCAGCTCGCGGCGCGCAACCCGAAGATGGCCAAGCACGTCCGGTTCGCCTGGTGGACCGATGAGGAGCAGGGCCTCAACGGGTCGAAGTTCTACGTGGGTCAGCTGACCGCCGCCCAGCGGTCGCAGATCAAGGCGTACTACAACTTCGACATGATCGGCTCGAAGAACGGCGGCTACTTCATCAACAACATCACCACCGCCGCCGCGCAGCCGCTCAAGGCCTACTGGGACACCCTGAACCTGTCCCCGGAGGAGAACGTCGAGGGCGCGGGCCGCTCCGACGACTACTCCTTCCAGCAGGCCGGTATCGCCTCCTCGGGCTACGCGACCGGTGCCTCCGCCCGCAAGACCTCGGCGCAGGCGCAGAAGTGGGGCGGCACGGCGAACGCCGCGTACGACTCCTGCTACCACTCCGCGTGCGACACCACCAGCAACATCAACGCCACCGCGCTCGACCGCGGTGCCGACGGTGTGGCGTACACGATCTGGAAGCAGGCCGTCGACTCCACCCCGCAGCCCGGCAACGACTTCTCCGTCTCGGTGAACCCGGGCTCGGCGACCGTCCAGGCGGGCAACAGCACCACCACCCAGGTGTCCACCCAGACCACCTCGGGTTCGGCCCAGAACGTGACCCTGTCGGCCACCGGCGCCCCCTCCGGCGTCACCGTGTCCTTCAGCCCGTCCTCGGTCCAGACCGGTAGCGGCTCGACCGCCACCATCTCCGTCGGTTCCTCGGTGGCCACGGGTACCTACCCGATCTCCATCTCGGGCGTCGGCTCGGTGTCCCGCTCGGCGACCTTCACCCTGACGGTCAACGGCGGCGGCGGTGGCACCTGCACCGGCTCCGACGTCATCCAGAACGGCGGCTTCGAGAGCGGCACCGCGCCGTGGACCACCACCTCGGGTGTCATCGACGCCTCCGCCCAGGAAGCCCCGCACGCGGGCAACTACAAGGCGTGGCTGAACGGCTGGGGCAGCCCCCGCACCGACAGCGCGCAGCAGACCGTCAGCATCCCGGCGGGTTGCTCGAACTCGACGCTGACCTACTGGCTGCACGTCACCACCGCCGAGACCGAGCAGGTCGACTACGACACGCTCACCGTGACCGTCAACGGCACCACCGTGGCCACCTACTCGAACACCAACGCCAACGGCGGCTACGAGCAGGTGTCGGTCAACGTCGGCCAGTACGCTGGCCAGTCGGTGACGATCAAGTTCAACGGCGTTGAGGACGCCAGCCTCCAGACGAGCTTCCTCATCGACGACGTCGCGCTGCAGACCAGCTGACCGAGCTCGACCGTCCCAACTGAATAGTCAGACGAAGCGGGGTGGACCACCAGGTCCACCCCGCTTCGCTTTTACCCCTCGACCAACCCGCTCAGCGCCGGGGGCAGCTCGCCGCGGTGCAGCACGCCGAGCCGCTGGGTCGCGCGGGTGAGGGCGACGTACAGCTCGGCCGCGCCGCGCGGGCCGTCGGCGAGGATCCGCTCCGGGTCCACGACCAGCACGGCGTCGTACTCCAGGCCCTTGGTCTCCGACGCGGGCACCGCGCCCGGCACGCCCGGCGGCCCGATCACCACGCTGGTCCCCTCGCGACCGGCCTCGGCCAGGGTGAACTCCTCGACCGCGGCGGGCAGCTCCTCGTCGGTGACCCGCCGGGCCCAGGGCTGGACGCCGCAGGCGCGCACCGAGTCCGGCGGCTGCGTGGTCGGCGCGAACTCGGCCAGCACGGAAGCCGCCACGGCCATGATCTCCGCCGGGGTGCGGTAGTTGACCGTCAGCGAGCGGTAGACCCAGCGGCCCGGCACGTACGGCTCCAGCATCTCCGCCCACGACCGGGCCCCGGCCGCCGTGCGGCGCTGGGCCAGGTCACCCACCACGGTGAACGAGCGGCCCGGGCAGCGCCGCATCAGCACCCGCCAGTCCATCTCGGACAGTTCCTGGGCCTCGTCGACGACGACGTGCCGGTAGGTCCAGTCCCGGTCCGCCGCGGCGCGCTCGGCCAGGTCGCGGGTGTCGACCTCGACGAACCGCTCGGCCAGGTCCTCGGCGTAGAGCAGGTCGCTGGCGAAGAGGTGGTCCTCGTCGTCCATGTGGTCGGCGCGGCCGACCATGCTCTCCAGGACCTTGGCGGCGTAGGCGGCCTCGATCCGGCGGTCCCGCTCGGCGGCGCTCTCCACCACCTTCGCCGCGGCCTTGTCCTGGCCGAGCACGTCGACCAGTTCGTCGAGCAGCGGCACGTCGGAGACCGTCCAGCCCTCGGGGTCGGCCCGGCGCAGGGCCGGGTCCGCGCCGTGGCGCTCGGGGTCGGTGTAGAGCGCGGCGAGCACCCGCTCCGGGGTCAGGACGGGCCACAGCGCGTCGAGCGCGGCGGTGAACCGGTCGTCGTCGGCCAGCTCCTTGAGCAGCGCCGCCCGCGTCTGCTCCCAGGTCTCCTTGTCGTCCCGGGACAGCCAGCCCTTGCCGATCCGGCCGATCACCCGCTCGGTGACGACGTAGGTGATGATCTCGGTGAAGGTCTCGCGGGCCTCGTTGTGCGGCAGGCCGCTCGCGCGGGCCTCGTCCCGCGCCCACTCGGCGGTCGCGGCGTCGATCCGGGTGGTGACCCGGCCCAGCTCGACCGGGATCGGCTCCGCAGGCAGCCGCTGGTGGCCCGCGATCACGGCGCCGAGCGCGTCGAGGATCTTCAGCGAGCCCTTGAGCCGCGCCGCTTCCGGTGTGTCCTCGGCGGTGACCCGGTAGCCGGGGAGGAGGCCGCCGGTGGTCGTGAAGACCACATCGGACTCGCCGAGGGACGGCAGCACGCGGCCGATGTGGTTGAGGAAGGCCGGGTTCGGGCCGACCACCAGGACGCCGTGGCGCTCCATGCGCTCGCGCTGCGTGTAGAGCAGGTACGCGACGCGGTGCAGGGCGACGACGGTCTTGCCGGTCCCCGGGCCGCCCTCGATGACCAGGACACCGGGGTGTTCCAGGCGGATGATCTCGTCCTGCTCGGACTGGATGGTGGCGACGATGTCGCGCATGCCCTCGCCGCGCGGGGCGTTGACCGCGGCGAGCAGCGCGGAGTCGCCCCGCTGCGCCGCGCCGGGCCTGCCGAAGACGTCGTCGGTGAAGTCGACGACCCGACGACCGCGGGTGTGGAACTGCCGCCTGCGCCGCATGCCCTCCGGGCTGGCGCCGGTGGCGGTGTAGAACGGCCGCGCGGCGGGCGCGCGCCAGTCGAGCAGGGCCGGTTCGTAGTCGTCGTCCTCGTCGAACAGCCCGATGCGACCGATGTAGGACGTTTCACCCGAAAGTGAGTCCAACCGCCCGAAGCAGAGCCCGTTGTCCGCCACGTCGAGCCGCTTCGCCTCCCTGGCGAAGGCCCGCACCTCGAAGTCGCGTTCCATGACCGTGCCACCGGTCCCCCGCAACGCGGACCGGAAGGCCTCGGTCACCCGGGCCCGCTCGGCGTCCAGCCGGTCGTACAGCCCGGCCACGTACTCCTGCTCGGACCGCAGTTCCGCGTCGTACCCCTGATCTGCCACAAGCCCCTCACCACATCGCGGTCCCGTGGTGGACACCCACCACGAGTAGCGATTGTGCGGGACGGGCGGGGTCTTGCGGCAAGTCCCCCGGTGCGCTATATGTTCAAGTGGGCGGAAGAGTGAATCCCGCTCCGGGTCTCCCGCGGCGCCGGACGTCACACGGCTCCGGGACTCGCGGCCCGACTCCCCCAAGACTTTTGGTTCCACCCCCGGCCACCGGGGCGGCTCGGTGACCGGGGATGGTAACCCCACTCTCGGCACCGCCCAGGGCGCTCTGAGGCCGGTCAACCCACATGCACCCCAGGACGGCGCTTGGGGTCCGGTTCGGCGGCGCGCAGGATCTCGCGGGTCACCGGGGCGGTGTCGCCCTGACCGAGGATCAGGTAGCGGAACAGGTGGGTGATCGGGTTGCCCTCCGACCACTCGAAGTAGCAGCGGGGGCGGACGCCGGTGGCGTCGCGCAGGGCGAGCAGGACGGCGGCGATGGCGTTGGGCACCGCCGGGCTGTCCGCGCGCAGCACGCGGTGGCCGCCGATCTCGACGCCGCGGACCCGCAGGACGTCGGAGAACTCCGAGGGGTCGATGACGTCGATCTCCAGGAAGATGACGTCCGCGGTGCCCGGCACCGGGTTCAGGCCGCGCTGCTCGACCTCCTTGTCGTCGTACTCGTCGACGTCGCCCGCCTGGCGCTTGTTGGCGATCAGGTTGATCCTGCCGTCGTGCGCCAGGGAGTCGGTGATGAAGCCGCGGGCCGCGTCGTCGAACTCGATGCGCTCGGCGCGCAGCTCCGTGGTCCGGGTGACGCGGGAGATCAGCGAGATGACGATGATCCCGGCGACGAAGACGGCCGAGATGGCGATGCCGTCCGGTTTCTCGATCACGTTGGCCACCAGCGCGTAGAGCAGCACCAGGGTGAGCACCGTGAACCCGGTGGCCGACGCGCGCGCCCGCCGCCGGATCGCGGAGACCATGACCGCGAACGCACCCGACACCATCATCGCCAGGATGCCGGTCGCGTAGGCGCCCGCCTGGGCGTTGACGTCCGCGCCGAAGGCGATGGTGATGACGACGCAGATCGCCGTGTAGACCAGCACCACCGGCCGGACCGCGCGGCCCCAGTCGGGGGCCATGCCGTACGAGGGCAGGTAGCGCGGCACGATGTTGATCAGACCGGCCATCGCCGACGCGCCCGCGAACCAGAGGATCAGCACGCTGCTGATGTCGTAGACCGTGCCGAAGACCTCACCCAGCCGGGTGTGCGCGAGGTAGGCCAGCGCGCGGCCGACGGCCGCTCCCCCGTCCTCGAACTCCGCCTTGGGGATCAGCACCGTCGTGATGAGACTGGTCGACACCAGGTAGACCGACATGATGACCGCGGCGGTGGTGAGCAGCCTGCGGGTGTTGCGCACGCGCGACGCCAGCCGCTCTTCCCGGTCCGCGCCCTTCGCGGCGACCAGCGGCATCATGCTCACACCGGTCTCGAACCCGGACAAACCGAGCACCAGCAACGGGAACGCCAGGATCGCCGGTCCGGCGATCCCACCGATACCCCCCGAACCGGACAGCGCGCTCCACCAGTCCGCGAACCGCGCGCCGTGGGTGAACAGCTCGCCGATGCCCTCCACCACGATGACCGCGTTGAGCGCGAGGAACACCGCGACCAGCGGGATGGCCACGCTGACCGCCTCGCTGAAGCCCAGCAGGAACACCCCGCCGAGCACGAGCAGCAGCACGACGGTGACGATCACTTCGCGGCCGTGCAGGAACGACGGGAAGAACGGGTTCTCCACCATGTGGACCGTCGCGTCGGCCGCGGACAGGGTGATCGTGATGATCCACGACGTGGCCACGAACCCCAGCAGCACCAGCACGAACACCTTGCCGCGCCAGAACGGCAGCAGCTTCTCCAGCATGGCCACCGAGCCCTGCCCGTTCGGGCTCTCGTGCGCCACCCGCCGGTACATCGGCAGCATGCCGAACAGGGTCAGCGCCACGATCAGCAGCGTGGCCACCGGGGACAGCGCGCCCGCCGCCACGGCGGCGATCGCGGGCAAGTAGGACAAGGTGGAGAAGTAGTCGACGCCGGTGAGGCACATGACCTTCCACCACGCCTGCGGTTCGCCGTGCTCCTCCTCGCTGGCCCGGCCCACCGGCTGCACGCGGTGTTCCATCAGCCAGCGGTTCAACCGACCGCGCGGTGGTCCGCCCCGGGTGGGTGATTCCACCGCTGCCGGGATGACGAACTCGGTCGTGCCCATGCGTGCCCCTCGCTGATCCCCGTGTGGTCGCACCGCGAAGCATGCCGCACGCGCGACCACCCGGTCGGCGGAAACGCCGACCGGGTAGGCGGTCTCACTCCTGGGGCTTGCGCGGACCCGCCGCCGGACCCGGGCCCGGTCGCGGACCGGGGGCTCGGCGGCGCAGCGCGTCGGAGAGCAGGGCGGCGCCAGCGTCCGCGGTGCGCGCGGCCTGCTCGTTCTCCTTGCGCAGCTCGCGGTAGACCTCGTCGCGGTGCACGGCGACGGAGCGGGGGGCCTGGATGCCCACCCGCACCACGTCGCCGCGGATGTCGAGCACGGTCACGGTGACCTCGTCCCCGATGCGCACGCTCTCACCGGTCCGGCGGGTCAGCACCAGCACGCGATCACTCCTCCCCCGCCGGACTAGGCGGGCAGCAGCCGGGCACGAATAGGCTGATCCTCCTCCAGGATGACCTGCGCCGCGCGTCGAGTGCTCCGGTCGACGATGACCGGGGCCAGCAGGTTGGCCGTGGCGTCGCCGACCGAACCGGACGCGGTGACCACCAGCAGCACCAGCAGGTCGGCCGGGTCCTCGGTGCCGAGTTGCTCCAGCACCTGCGTGCCGACCTGGGGCGCGTAGTCCGGGAAGAACGGCGCGGGCGGCACGACCAGGAACCTCAGGTCCGGGTCGTCGACCGAGCGCAGGGCGAACAGCGGGCCGTCCTCGGCCACCGCGACGAGCACGAACTCGCGGTGGTCCGGGAAGCCGGGGATCGGGACCCGGAACTCGATGACGGGCAGGGCCACGTCGTCCTCGGTCGCGGTGGTGTTCACGGTCGTCACGTCGGTCGCCGCGCCTCCTCGGGCCAGGGTGGCCGTCATCGCAGGAAGTCCAGGAGCGAGGGCTGCACGATGCGCGCGGTCGCCGCCAGCGCCGCGTTGTACCCGGCCGTCTGCGTCTGCAGATCGATCACCGCCTTGGCCATGTCGATGTCCTCGATGCCGGACAACCGGGAGGTCAGCGCCACCACCTGGGTGTCGGCCGCGTCCTGCGCGGACGTGAGCTGACTGTATCGGGTACCCACCGACGCGAGTTGGGTGTTGACCCGCGACATCGCCGAATCCAACCGATTGAGGTCACTCGACAGGTTGACGGTGCCGGGGCCGCTGAGCGCGGTGGAGAGGTCCTTGAGCACGTCGAAGACGTTGCCCGAGGTGGTGCCGAAGACGTCCGCGGAGACGTCGACGCGCACCTGGGAGCTGTCGCCGACGCGGCGCATCACCTGGCCGTCGTCGCCCTGGTAGACGCCTTGGTCGTCGAACGCGCGCGGCTGCGCCGACGTGCCGCCGAAGACCGGGCGGTCGAGGTAGGTGGTGTTGGCGACCGCGATCAGGTTCTCCCGGATGGAGCTGAGTTCGGTGGCGATGCCCGCCCGGGCGATCGGGTTGCTCACCGCGGGCTCGGACATGCCCTGCAGGGTCAGGTCGCGGGCGCGCTGGAGCAGGTCCGACGACGAGGAGAGCGCGGTCTCCGCGGTGCCCAGCCGGGCGATGCCGTCGGTGGCGCTGCGGGTGTACCGGTCGCGCGCGGCGAGGTCGTCGCGCACCTGCATGGCCGAGACCACGCCGGTCGGCGAGTCCGACGGCTTGGCGACCTGCTTGCCCGAGGTGATCTGCTCGCGCAGCCGGTCGAGGTTGTTGGAGCTGGTGCGCAGTCCCGCCAACACCCGGGTCTGGGTGGACTGCTCGGTGATCCGGAAGCCTGCCACGGCTTACGCCCCCATCCGGTTGATCAGGGTGTCCAACATGGAGTCGACGGCGCTCATCACCTTGGCCGCGGCCTCGTAGGAGCGCTGGTAGGAGATCATCGAGGTCAGTTCCTCGTCCAGGTTGACCCCGGACGCGGCCTGGCGGGCGGCGTCGACCTGGGTGGTGATGGAGTCCTGGGTCGCCGCGGCCTGCTCGGCCGAGCGCACCTTCATGCCGATGTCGGCGACGTTGGTGCGGTAGATGCCGTCCGCGGTGCCGATGCTGCCGAGGCGGGCCATGTAGTCGGCGTTGTCGCCGTTGTAGGCCTGGAGCTTGTTCGCCGACGCGGCGATGGCGGCCGGGTCGCTGGTGACCACCGCGATGGTCGCGGCGGTGGTGCCGGACAGCAGCGCGCCGCCCGCGGTGCCGGACGTGGTCCAGCCCGCGGCGTTGGCGGTGTTCACCTGGTTGGCGAGCGCGGCGGCGACGTTGTTGAAACCGGTCAACTGTCCGGGGAGGACGGTGGTGAGCGCGTTGGTGAGCGCGCCCGCCTTGCCGGTCACGCCGGTGGTGGCCGTGTCCGTGTCCACCCACTTGACGGTCACCGGGTTGGTGGTGGCGGTGGCGATGTCCGTGGTACCGGTCACCTTCAGTGCGCGCGCGGTCGATCCACTGACCAAATTGGACCCACCGAGGGACACCGTGTAGGTGCCGTCGGCGGCCTCGGACACCTGCGCGCCGGTCTGCTCGATGAGCTTCATGGCGACCACGTCGCGCTTGTCGGACAGGTCGTTGTAGCTCACGCCCGCGGCCTTCGCCCGCAGCACCGCGCCGTTGAGGTCGGCGAGCTGGGCAGCGGCCGAGTTGACGTCGTTGACCGTGCTGGCCAGCTCGGTGCGCCGGTTGCCGAACTGGCCGGACAGCTCGGACGCCGCCGAGTTCAGCCCGGTGGCCACCGTCTGCAAGCGGGTCAGCAGCTGCGTGCGCGCCGCGCTGTCGCTGGGGTTGTCACCCACGTCAGTGAAACCCGCCCACAGATTCGTGAGCTGGGCCTGCAGGCCGTTGGCGCCCGGTTCGTTGTAGACGTTCTCGGCGTCGACCAGCACCTCGTGCGCGGTGGAGGTCGTGGCCTGGCGCTCGTGCTCGTAGCGGGTGCGCGCCTCGACGTAGGCGTCCTGCAGCCGGTTCACCGAGGTGGTCTGCACGCCGCCACCGCTGGAACCCACCGGCTGGGTGGACCAGAACGCCGGGACCGCGGACCCGCCGATGGCGGTGGTCTCCAGGCGCTGGCGGGTGTAGCCCTCGGTGCCCGCGTTGGCGATGTTCTGACCCGCCAGCTCGAGGCCCTGGCGCTGCACGCGCAGCGCGGTCAGCGCCGTGTTGATGCCGTTGAAACCCATTACAGCGCCTCATCCACGAGTCGGGCGCCGACTGCGGCGGGAGCGGTGCTCCCGTCGGCGCGGTAGAGGGTGTCACCGGTGGCGTCGCCGCGCACCACGCGCAGCGCGTCGGCGACCGCCCGCCGACCGGAGGTCAGCAGGTCGCGGTTGGCCTCGACGGCCGCCTCGATCTCGGCGGAGAGGGTGGCCAGGGCGGTCCGGTGCTCGGAGAACACGGACTTCCACGGGTCGTCCAGCGCGTCGGTGAGCGCGGCCAGGCTGGGCCCGGGCAGCAGGCCCAGGCTCTCGGCCAGCTCGTCGACGGCGGCGGCCCGCAGCAGTTCGGTGTTCTGGATGCGCTCCAGCATCAGTTCGACCTCGTAGGTGGCCGATCCCAGCCAACGGGTGCGCCCGGCGGCGAGCAGCAGGCTCTCCACTTCCAGCTTGAACAGCAGCAGGGACAGCAGCTCGCGCTGCCGCCACAGGATCGCCGACGTCTCCACGGGGTTCATCCGCACTGCCTCCGATAGGCGGGCCAACGGGTTCTCACCTGGCCTATCGGCCCGCGCGGGGTGAGCATGAGGAAACCGCGAAAACCACTTGCGACGGTCGCACCCGAGACGCACCCGTAGGGCACTTGGCACACACCCAGGGGCCATCACATTTGTCCATAACAGAGCAGCCCACCTGCTCAAGCAGTCTCAGATGGACGAGCGGCGGAGGAAGAAATGTCCGAGAGCACCGGCACCACCCGCACCATGGACACCGACTCGCTGATCGCGGCGAACCTGCCGCTGGTCGGTCACGTGGTGCGCGAGATGCTCGCTCGGGTCCCCGCCCACGTCCGCCGGGACGAGCTGTTCTCCGCGGGCTCCGAGGCGCTCGTCGCCGCGGCCCGCGCCTACGACCCCGCCCGCGGCGTCCCGTTCCCGGCCTACGCCGCGGTCCGCGTCCGCGGCGCGCTGCTCGACGAGTTGCGCGGCCAGGACTGGGCCAGCCGCTCGGTGCGCGGCAAGGTCCGCAAGCTGGAGTCCGCCCGCGACGCCTTCGTCGCCCAGCACGGCCGGGTGCCCAGCGACACCGAGCTGGCCGAGGTGCTCGACACCGACGTCCGCTCCGTCATCGCCATCCGCGACGACGTGCAGCGCTCCTTCGTGGTGAGCCTGCAGTCGGTCGTCTCCGAGGGCCCCGAGGCCACCGAGATGGTCGTGCCGGACGAGAGCGGCACCCCCGAGGACCTCATCATCGAGCGCGAGCGGGTCGGCTACCTGCGCGACGCCGTCGAGGTGCTGCCGGAGCGGCTGCGCGTGGTCGTCGAGGAGTACTACTTCAACAACCGCCCGATGGCCGAGATCGCCGAGCGGCTCGGGGTCACCGAGTCCCGCGTCTCGCAGCTGCGCGCCGAGGCCACCGCCCTGCTGCGCGAGGGCATCAACGCCCAGCTCGACCCGGAGCGCATGGCCGCCGCCGACAAGCCCGAGGGCTGCGCCGCGCGTCGCCGCGCCTCCTACTACGCGGCCGTCGCCGCGCAGGGCTCGCTGCGGACCCGCCTGGCCAAGACCACGTCCTACGGCGTCCCGGTGGACATGTCCGCCTGATCCACCCGCGTCACCCCGGCCCGCGCCGACGCGAAAGCGCGCGCGTTGTGCCTGCTCAGCCCCGCTTTGCCCGGATCTTTCCCAGATCCACCAACAAAATCTTCTCCGGGAAGCTCAGATAGCCCCCGGGGTCGCCGAACTACTCGGTGCCTGCCCACGGAAGGGCGGGAAATAGAATCTTCAAGGAGGAAACCATCATGTCTCTGCGCATCAACTCCAACATCGCGGCGATGAACGCTTACCGCAACCTGTCGGTCAACGACAAGCAGATGTCGAGCTCGCTGGAGAAGCTCTCGTCTGGCCTGCGGATCAACCGGGCGGCCGATGACGCCGCCGGCCTGTCGATCGCTCAGGGCCTCCAGGCCCAGATCGGCGGCCTCAAGGTCGCGACGCGCAACGCTCAGGACGGCGTCAACGTCGTTCAGACCGCCGATGGCGCCCTGAACGAGTCGGCCGAGATCCTGCAGCGCATGCGTGACCTGTCCGTGCAGGCCGCCAACGGCGGTTCGCAGGACACCAACGCCCAGGCGGCGGCTCAGACCGAGTTCGGCCAGCTGCAGTCCGAGCTGGACCGGATCGCGAAGACCACCTCCTTCGGCGGCCAGAAGCTGCTGGCCGTTGGCACCGCTGGCGGTACCGCTTACACCGGTTCCTTCCAGGTCGGCGCCAACAACACCACCGACGACCGCATCAACGTCGCGCTCGACGCCTCGGTGTTCGGTGCCGCCGGTACCAAGGCCAGCAACACCCTCTCGGGTACCTTCAGCTCGGCCCTGGACACCGAGACCGTCACCGCATCCATCGGTGGCAACGGTGCCACGGTCACGCTGAACAGCCCGGCCAACCTGGACGACGTTGTCAACCAGCTCAACAACAACAGCAACTTCAGCGCCACGTTCGTCGCCACGAAGGCGGGCGCGGACCTGAAGATCTCGTCCAAGGTCGCGCAGAACGAGACCATCACCGTCTCGTCCTCGGCCTCCGGCCTGACCGCGGGCACCGCGGTCGCGGGCACCACCGGCTCCACCGCGACCGGCTTCGACTCCGCCGGCCTCGGCGTGGGCACCGGTGTTTCGCTGAGCAACACCACCAACGCCCGCAACGCGATCGACGCGGTCGACACGGCCATCAAGAACCTGTCCACGGCCCGCGCCCAGCTCGGTGCGTACCAGAACCGGTTCGAGCACACCATCAACAACATCAACGTGCAGGTCGAGAACCTGTCCGCGTCGAAGTCGGCCATCACCGACACCGACATGGCGCAGGAAATGGTCAAGTTCACCCGCTCGCAGATCCTGTCCCAGGCAGGCACCGCGATGCTGGCCCAGGCGAACCAGGCGCCGCAGTCCGTGCTGCAGCTCCTGCGTGGCTGAGTGATCAAGGCCCGGGTACTGGTCAGCCGGACCAGTACCCGGGCCTTTCTCAGGTCCCCCCTGACCCTCTTGCCAGGCCCCCGATCGAGGAGAAGACTCCGAAATGACAAGCGCCGTTGACGGTCTGGTCTCCGGACTGGACACCAGCACCATCATCTCGCAGCTCATGTCGATCGAGGCCGCCCCGCAGACCCGGCTCAAGACCAAGGCCAGCCAGCAGCAGACGCTGACCAACGCGTACCAGGCGATCAACGCCAAGATGCTCGCCGTGCAGAACGCGGCCAAGGACCTGGCCACCTCGACCACGTGGACCGCGGTCAAGGCCGGCTACACCTCCTCGGCGGTCTCCGTCGCCGCCTCCACCACCGCGCTGTCCGGCACCGCCACCTTCGAGGTCGCGTCGATGGCCACCACGCACGTGGTGACCTCCGCGGTCCCCCAGTCCGGCACGCCCGCCTCGGGCAGCTCGCTCGGCTTGGTGTTCGCGGACAAGACCGTCAACGTCAACGTCACGACCAACACCCCGCAGGGCGTCGCCGACGCGATCAACGGCGCGAACGCGGGCGTGCGCGCCACCGTGGTGACCACCACCACCGGCCAGGTGCTGCAGTTCTCCGCCACCGGCTCCGGCGCGGCCAAGTCGTTCAGCGTCACGGGCCTGGACCAGCCGACCACCGTGATGACCCAGGGCGCCGACGGCGTGGTCAACGTGGGCAACCCGAACGCGGGTGGCTACAAGCTGACCAGCGCCGACAACGTCTACACCGGCCTCATCCCGGGCGTGACCGTGACCGCCCTCAAGCCCGAGGCCAACATCACCGTCTCCACCACCGCCGACTCGAGCAAGGCCGCGACCGCCACGCAGAACCTGGTCGCCGCCGTCAACTCGGCGCTGTCCACGATCGACGCCGCGACCGCGTACAACCCCACCACCAAGGTGTCCGGTCCGCTGGCGGGCAACGCCCTGGTGCGCAGCCTGCGCGAGCAGTTGCTCGGCGCGGTCAGCCAGGGCAAGGACAACAACGGCGGCGGCTTCAGCACGGCGGGCATCAGCCTGGACCGCACCGGCGCGGTGAAGTTCGACCAGACCGCGTTCCTCGCGTCGGTCGGCAAGGACCCGGCGGGGACGCAGGCGACCGTGTCCACCATGCTCGGCGGCCGGTTCACCGCGATCGCCGACGGCGCCACCAACAGCACGACCGGCAGGCTCACCCAGGTCATCCAGGGTGGCGACAGCAACCTCCGCAGGCTCAACGCGGAGATCACCAACTGGGACTCGCGGCTGGCGGCGAAGAAGGTGTCCCTGCAGAAGCAGTACACCAACCTGGAGACCGCGCTGGGCAAGTTGAAGGACCAGGCGAACTGGCTGTCCGGCCAGCTCGCGGGTCTGTCGAGCTGAGAAGGAGGAACCCGATAATGTCGAGCCCCGCACTGCGCCAGCGCTACCTGGCCGACTCGGTGTCCACCGCGACGCCCGGCCGCCTGCTCGTGATGCTCTACGACCGGCTCTGCCTCGACCTCTCCCGCGGTGCCGACGCCCTCGACGGCGGCGACCGGGAGACCGCGTCGTCCATGCTGGTGCACGCCCAGGACATCCTCTTGGAGCTGCAGGGTTCCCTGCGCGCGGAGGAGTGGGAGGGCGGCCCCGAGCTGGCCGGTCTGTACGCGTTCCTGCTCAGCGAGCTGATGCGGGCCAACATCCGTCAGGACGCGGGCACCGTGCGCGCCTGCCTGGCGGTGGTCGAACCCCTGCGCGACGCCTGGCGCGAAGCCGTGGACGGGATGCCCGCCACGAACGGCAAGTCGTGAGCACGGCCGACCAGTGGCACGTGGCCTGGGCCGCGGCACTGGACCGGCTGGAAGCGGACGTCGACTCGGCCGAGGCCCTGCTCAACGACGAGCACATGCTGCGCGAGCTGCCCAAGTTCGATCCCTGGAACCCGCCGCAGGGCTTGGGCCCGCTGCCGATCGACCTGCGCCCGCGCGCCGACGCGGTGCTGCGCAGGCAGTTGGAGGTCGCGTCCAAGGTGGCCGCCGCGATGACCAGCGCGGCGATGCACACCCTGGTGCTGGGCAAGATGAGCGGTGACGCCAAGGACCCGGCGCGCCCGAGCTACGTCGACGTCGCCCTGTAGGAGTTCCGTTCCTCGGCTGACACCTCAGGCAGTTCCGTGTGGACCCCGGTCGCGATCCGCGGCCGGGGTCCACACGCGTGTACGGGCGTCCACCCGCGACCCCGCACCGGGCGCACGGCGCGTTTTCCCTGGTCCGGCAAGGCAAAATTACACAGAGCGTGACCAATCTCCCCTAAAGGTGCCGATCGGTTGCAGCCGATCTTCATCCCGACAACCGTGACACAACCATATTTGTAGGCGCCGACACACCTTCTGGCCTGCGAAAACCTTATGCCCGGTGGTCAACCGCCGATGAACGGTCTGAGCACGGAACGCTCACCTTCACCCGCCACGGATCGGCGACCCAACCGGCAAGCATAAGGAGCTCCGGTCGTGTTCGACGATCTCGCCTCGCAGGCCATCCGGGCCTCGCTCGACGGTCTGGCCATGCGCCAGCGGGTGCAGGCCAACAACATCGCCAACATCGAGACGCCCAACTTCAAGGCCAAGCGCGTGGAGTTCGAGACCGCGCTCAGCCAGGCGATCGCCGCGGGTGACGGGACGAACGTGCACGCCACGCTCTCCACCTCCAACCTGGCCGCCCGCCAGGACGGGAACAACGTCAACCTCGACGAGGAGACGTTGGGCTCGACCGAGACCGGGCTGCGCTACCAGACCATGCTGCGCGCGATGGACGACCGCTTCGGCCTCGTGAGCGCGGTGCTGAAGGGCGTGCGGTAAGCCATGTTCAACATCATCGACACGGCCGCCAGCGGCGCCTCGGTCCACCGCAAGTGGCTCGACGCGGTCTCCGACAACATGGCCAACATCAACAACGCCACCTCGACCAGCAGCGACGCCTTCCAGGAGCGCTTCGTGGTGGCCAAGGAACTGCCGACCCACAACGGCACCGTGGTCTCCGAGATCAAGTCCGGGGACACCACCGGCCGGATCGTCTACGAGCCGACCAACCCGCTGGCCGACGCCCAGGGCTACGTCAAGTACCCGGACATCAACCTCAGCGACCAGATGGGCTACCTGATCATGGCCCAGCGCGGGTACCAGGCCAACATCGCCGTCGTCGAGCGCGCCACGAACGCCTACCAGGCCGCCCTACAGCTAGGGAAGAACGCGTGACCTCCCCCATCAGCGCGGTGACATCCGCGATCGCCCCGCCCGCCGTCGCCGAGCCGATCGCCATCGGCGACACCTCGGCCGCGACCTCGGCCTCGGGCCTGAGCTTCGGCTCCATCATCGGCAGCGCCCTGGAGAACACCGAGAAGGTGCAGGACCGGGCCAGCCAGCTCGCCATCAAGGCGGCCACCGGCAACGAGATCGACGTGCACAACTACCTCGCCGCGGCCACCGAGGCCAACCTCACCACCCAGCTCACCGTGCAGGTCCGCAACAAGGCCATTGAGGCCTTCAACGAGATCATGAGGCTGCAGGGATGAACCAAGACCGGATCATGGTGCTGCTACGTCGTGTTGGCAGCGGCTTCAAGGCCTTCTCGGTCGGCCAGAAAGCCGTTGTGGTGGCGGGAGTTCTCGTCGCGGTCATCGGGGTCTGGGTCTACTTCTCGTTCGTCTCCACCACCAGCTACTCGCCGCTGTTCTCGAACCTGGCGACGAAGGACGCGTCGGCCATCACCGACGAGCTGACCACCAAGGGCGTCAGCTACGAGCTCGCCGACAGCGGCGCCACCGTCATGGTGCCGACCGACCAGCTCTACCAGCTGCGCCTGGACATGGCGGCCGCGGGCCTGCCCGCCTCCGAGGACACCGGCTACGCGCTGCTGGACCAGCAGGGCGTGACCACCTCGGACTTCATGCAGCAGGTCACCTACCAGCGCGCCCTGGAGGGCGAGCTGACCAAGACCATCAAGTCCATCAACGGCGTCACCGCCGCGTCGGTGCACCTGGCCATCCCCACCAAGGACGTCTTCTCCGACGCCTCCGCCAAGCCGACCGCGTCGGTGATGGTGTCGACCGGCGCGGGCAAGAAGCTCTCCGACGACCAGGTGCAGACCATCATCCACCTGGTCGCCTCCGCGGTGGAGGGCATGGACCCCACCAACGTGACGGTGGCCGGTTCCGACGGCACCGTGCTGGCCGCCCCCGGCCAGGGCTCGACCGGCTCCACCAGCGCCCGCCAGCAGGAGACCGCCGCCTACGAGCAGCGCGTCAGCACCTCGCTGCAGGCCCTGCTGACCCAGGTCGTCGGCGCCAACAAGGCGGTCGTCAAGGTGACCGCCGACCTGGACTTCGACACCTCGGAGACCAAGAGCCAGACCTACACCAAGTCCGACGCCCCGGCGCTGTCGGAGAGCACCACCAACGAGGCCTACTCCGGCACCGGCGCGGGCGCGGCGGGCGCCAACGGCGGCGTCCTCGGCCAGACCAACGGCCTGACCACCGACACCACCACCACGGACTCGTCGTCCACCACCTCGTCCTCGACCGACGGCAACGGCTCCTACAAGCAGGAGAAGGCCGTCCGGGACAACGCGGTGAACAGCGTCATCGAGACCCGGCAGAACGCCCCCGGCCAGGTCCGCAAGCTCGGCGTCGCGGTCCTGCTGGACCAGTCGACCGCCGCCGCGGCCAACCTGGAGCAGATCCGCCAGCTCGCCTCCTCGGCGGTCGGCCTGGACACCACCCGCGGCGACACCATCGCGGTCAGCGCGCTGCCCTTCGACCAGAGCGCGGCCAACACCACCGCGCAGGAGGTCGCCGCGCAGCAGGCCAGCGACCAGAAGGCCGAGCAGTTCACGCTCATCAAGCAGGGTGCGGCCGCGCTGGCCGTCCTGGTCCTGCTCGTGGTGACCTGGCTCGCCACCCGCCGCCGCCGCAAGAACGGCAACGTCATCCGCACCGCCGAGCTGGAGCGCCTGGACGCGATCAAGGCGGAGCTGGAGCGGACCCGCCAGGCGGCGCTCGACACCGCCGACGAGCGGGCCCGGCTGGAGGCCGCCGCCGACCGCGCCGCGCTGAGCGCGGGCATCAACGGCGACAACGGCCCGCAGGAGCAGAAGCTCAAGGAGATCGAGGCACTGGTCGACGAGCAGCCCGATGAGGTCGCGCGGTTGCTGCGCGGCTGGCTGGCCACGAAGGGAGCGTGACCTGACATGACCGAACTGATGGGCGGGCACGAGGGGCTGCGCAAGGCGGCCGTACTGCTCCTGCAGATGGGCAAGGACGGATCGGCGAAGGTGCTCTCCAAGCTCCGCGAGGCCGAGGTGGAGGCGCTCTCCGCCGAGGTCGCCCGGCTGGGCGCGGTGGAGTCCAACTACACGACCGCGGTGCTCGACGAGTTCCACGCCATGGCCAAGGCCCGCAAGCACGTGTCGCACGGCGGCATGGACTACGCCCGCGAGCTGCTGATCGAGACCCTGGGCCACGACCGCGCCGACGAGATCGTCGACCGCATCGGCGCCACCATGCTGGACGTGCCGTTCCGGTTCCTGCAGCGGGCCGAGCCCCGCCAGGTGCTCTCCTTCCTCCAGGAGGAGCACCCGCAGACCGTGGCGCTGGTGCTGGCGCACATGCCCGCGAACCTGGCGTCGGCCGTCCTCGGCGGGCTGGTGCCGGACCGGCAGAGCGAGATCGCGCTGCGGGTGGCCACCATGGGCCGCACCTCCCCCGAGATCGTGCGCAAGCTGGAGAACCTGCTGGAGCGCAAGCTCTCCTCGCTGCTGCAGCCCTCGGACGTGTCGACCATCGGCGGCGTCGGCCCCCTGGTGGACATCATCAACCGGTCCGACCGGGCCACCGAGCGGTCCATCCTGGACGGCCTGGCCAAGCGCTCCCCGGAGCTGGCCGACGAGATCCGCAGCCAGATGTTCATGTTCGAGGACCTGGTCGGCATCGACGACAAGTCCCTGCAGCTGGTGCTGCGCAACGTCTCCGGCGCCGACCTGGCCACCGCGCTCAAGGGTGTCCGCGACGACGTCCGCGACAAGATCACGCGCAACCTGTCCGAGCGCGCCTCGGAGAACCTCATCGAGGAGATCGAGGTCCTCGGTGCGGTGCGGCTGCGGGTCGTCGAGGAGGCCCAGGCCAAGATCATCAGCGAGATCCGCTCGCTGGAGGAGTCCGGTCAGATCGTGCTGCGGCGAGGGGACGACGATGAGTTTGTCGCCTGACCACGTGGGCACCGTGCTGCGCGGGGACTCGTCCCTGGACGCGGTCACGCCGTTCCGCCTCGGCGGCGGCGAGCAGGCCAGCGCGCGGGCCACCGCGCACGCCGAGGGCTACGCCACCGGCTGGGCCCAGGGCATGCGCGAGGCGCGCACCGCCACCTCCGCCGCCCGGGCCCGCGCCCAGGCCGAGCTGGACCGGCTGCTGGCGATGCGCACCGAGCAGGCGGGTGCCGCGCTGACCGCGGTGGACACCGCCGCCCGCCAGGTGCAGGCCACCTCGGTGCGCCGCGCCGAGGACCTCGCCGAGCAGGTGCTGGTGGCCGCGATCGACCTGGCCGAGGCGATGCTGGGCGCGCAGCTGGCCACCGCGGTGGCCGACAGCGCCCGGGCGGGTCTGACCCGCGCCATCGCCGAGCTGCCCACCACCACCTCGGTGGTCGTCCGGGTCAACCCGGCCGACCACGTGGAGCTGACCTCCGGCGCCGACCCGGTCCCCGGCCGGTCGGTGACCCTGGTCGCCGACCCGGGCGTGGCCCGCGGCGACGCCATCGCGCAGACGGCGGTGACCACCGTGGACGCGACGCTGTCCGGCGCGCTGGCCCGGGTGCGGGCGGAACTCGCTTCGTGACCGCTGTGGCCCAGGACGCGCCCGTCCGGGTGGTGTCGACGCGGTCCGCTCAGGGGTATCCGACGACGTCCGAAGGGAACGCCATGCTCTCCGACCGGATCTCCGAGTTGTTGCCGGTGGCGCGCCCGCGACGCACCGGCGCCGTGGTCGGCGTGGTCGGCCTGGCCGTCACCGTGGCGGGTATCGCCGCGCGGATCGGCGACATGGTCCGCATCGGACCGGCCGCCGAGCCGCTGCTGGCCGAGGTCGTCGCGCTCGACGGCGAGCGGGTCGTGTGCCTGCCGCTGGGCCCGCTCGGCGGGGTCGGCGTGGGCAGCCCGGTGGTCAACACCGACAGCCCGCTGCGCATCGCCGTCGGCGAGCAGCTGCGCGGCCGGGTGCTCGACGGCCTGGGCCGCCCGATGGACGGCGGTCCCGCGCTGGCGGGCCTGGAGCGCGTGTCGGTCGACATGGCACCGCCGTCGGCGATGGAGCGCTCGCTCATCGACGCGCCGCTGCAGCTGGGCGTGCGCGCGCTGGACACGATGGTGCCCTGCGGGCACGGGCAGCGCATCGGCATCTTCGCCGGGTCCGGTGTGGGCAAGTCGAGCCTGCTGTCGATGATCACCCGGGGCACCCAGGCGGAGATCACCGTGATCGCGCTGATCGGTGAGCGCGGCCGCGAGGTCCGCGAGTTCCTGGAGAACGACCTCGGCCCCGAGGGCCTGGCCCGCTCGGTGGTCGTCGTGGCCACCTCCGACCAGCCGCCGCTGGTCCGGCTGCGCGCCGGGTTCGTGGCCACCCGGATCGCCGAGTTCTACCGCGACCAGGGCAAGAACGTGCTGCTGATGATGGACAGCCTGACCCGCATCGCGATGGCGCAGCGCGAGGTCGGCCTGTCCGCGGGCGAACCGCCCGCCACCCGGGGCTTCCCGCCCTCGGTGTTCGCGCTGCTGCCCACGCTGCTGGAGCGGGCCGGGCCCGCGCCGGTCGGCGGCATCACCGGGCTGTACACGGTGCTGGTGGAGGGCGACGACCACAACGAGCCGATCGCCGACGCCGCCCGGTCCATCCTGGACGGCCACGTCGTGCTCGACCGCAAGCTGGCCACGGCCGGGCACTTCCCCAGCATCGAGGTGCTGGAGTCGGTGTCCCGGGTCACCGGGGCGATCACCACGCCCGCCCAGCGGGCGGACGCGAGCACGCTGCGCAGGCTGCTGGCCGCGCAGCGGGACGTGCGCGAGTTGGTGGAGATCGGCGCCTACGTGCCGGGCACCAACCCCGACGCCGACCGCGCGCTGGAGCTGAAGCCGTTGATCAACGACTTCCTCCGCCAGCGCATCGATGACCAGGTTTCCGCTGACCAGGCGTGGCGGCAGCTCGCCGAACTGCTGCACGCCGGAGGACAGGAATGACGATCCGCACGAGGTTGGCGTCGGTGCTGCGCGCCCGCAAGGCCCAGGAGGACATCGCGCGCGGCGCGGTCACCCGGGCCAACGCCCGACTGGCCGACACGGTCGCCGAGGCCGCGGCCCGGCACGACTCGATGGAGGGCTGGGCGGTACCGCGCGGCGGGGACGCGGCCAGCTACATGGCCGCCATCGCCGCGGGCCGCGCGCTGGCCACCGCGCTGAGCGAGGCGCGGGCGCTGGAGCGCGTCGCGCGGGCCGAGACCGACGTCGAGGTGGAGAACCTGCGCGAGGCCGCCAAGCGCAGGCGCAGCGTCGAGAAGCTCGTGGAACGCACGATCGAGGCACAGCGGGTGAAAGAGCTGGCCGACGCCCAGCGGGCGGCCGATGAGGTGGCCGGACAACGTGCGGCGGGCGGGCGGGGAGAGACTCGATGAACGGCATCACCGCGATCATGAACCGGATGGCGCAGATCGACGCCATGCTCCCGGTCCGGCAGGCCCCGGCCGCCCAGGCGTCGACCGCCTCGGGCACCGACTTCGCCTCGGCGCTCTCCGATGCGATGGGCGGCTCGGCGACCGGGTCGGCGACCGGCTCGGACGCGGTGGCCGCGGCGAAGAAGTACCTCGGCGTGCCGTACGTGTGGGGCGGCACCAACCCGGCGACCGGGCTCGACTGCTCCGGACTGGTCCAGCAGGTCTACTCCGACCTGGGCGTCGACCTGCCCCGGGTGAGCCGCGACCAGGCCAAGCAGGGCACCGCGGTCGCCTCGCTCGACCAGGCCAAGCCCGGTGACCTGGTGGCCTTCGGCTCCCCGGTGCACCACATCGGCATCTACCTCGGCAACGGCCAGATGATCCACGCGCCCGAGGCTGGCGAGGACGTGAAGATCGGCAAGGTCTACGAGACGCCGACCGCGATCCGCCGGATCCTGCCGGACTCGTCCTCGTCGTCGTCCGCGCTGAGCGGCCTCGGCACACTGAGCGGCCTGGCCCCGATCGGCACGAACGGCGCGGGCACCTACAACGTGACCGCCGCGACCGGCGCGACCGGGTCGTCGAAGTACGACAACCTGTTCGCCGCCGCGACCGCCAAGTACGGGCTGCCCAGCGGCCTGCTGTCGGCGGTGGCCAAGGCCGAGTCGAACTACAACCCGAACGCCGTCAGCGGCGCGGGCGCGCAGGGGCTCATGCAGCTCATGCCGTCGACCGCGGCGGGCCTGGGCGTCGACGCGCTCAACCCGACCCAGGCCATCGACGGCGCGGCCCGGTTGCTCAAGAGCCACCTGAACTCGTTCGGGTCGGTCCCGCTGGCCCTGGCGGCCTACAACGCGGGCCCGGGCGCGGTGCGCAAGTACGACGGCGTCCCGCCCTACAACGAGACCCAGAACTACGTCCGCAAGATCATGGCGAACCTCACCGCTGGAGCGGCGGCATGACGATCCCCGGTTTCACCCCCACCGCGGCGCGCACGGCCGCGGGGACCGCCACCGCGGCGGGCACCGACGCCAACCCCGAGAAGGCGGGCGGCCAGGCCGCGCCCGCGTTCGCGGCGTTGTTCCAGTCGTTGGCGGGTGTTCCCGCGCAACCGCAGACCGCCGGTCAGGCCGTTCCCGGTCTCGCGGTCGGTGTGGCGGGCCAGTCCGAGCAGGACACCGCTGATTCCGGTGTGGACACCGCGGTCGACCTCGCCGTGAACACCACCCCGGACCTCACCGCGCTCGCTTTGGCGAACGCGGCGGTCGTGCTGCCGCAGAACGCCCCTATCGCGCTCCCCGCCCTGACCACCCCGGTGGCGCCCACGCCCACCGCCGCGCCCGAGAGCGCCCCGGAAGCCCCCAGCACGCGCGTGAGCGCGCTCACCGGGCTCGGCGCGGGCGCCGACATCGTCCTCCCGACCGCCGCCGGTTCGCCCGTCGCGGCCCCGAAGGCAACCGCCGGGGCAACCACGCCGGGCACCACCGCCCAGGCCGTCAGCGGGCCGCTGAGCGCCCCGACGGCCGGTGCGGCCGGTGTGGCGGAGGCCACGGCCATCGATTCCGCGCGTATTCCGGAGGTCCGGCCCTCCGCTGCCGACAACACCGGCGTGGGATTCGTGACCACCGCCTCGGCCGAACCGGCCGAATCCGCTGCGACCACCCCGGCCGACGGCCAGGGTCGGTTCGCCGCCCCCGCCGCGCCGGGCACCGCCCCGGCGCCGACCGGGGCTCCGTTCGCGACCACCCCGATTGTTGGCAACGGCGCCATCACCGCCACCCCGGTGGCGCAGGGCGCGGGCACCGCAGACATCAACGGGGATGTCGCAGGCACCGCCACGGTGCCCGCGCCGACCACTACGACCACCACGACCACCGCAGCGGCCCAGGCCACCGCGACCACCCAGGTCGCCGTCGCCGCCCAGGCCGCCGCCACCCAGGTCGCCGAGGCCACCCCCGGCAGCGCGACCCCGGTGAACACCAAGACCTCGTCGAACACCGAGCCGTCGACGGCGACGAGCACGGCCACCTCGACCGCGAGCACCGCGACGACCGCGGCGCAGGCCCGCCCCGCCCCGGCGGACAAGGGCGGCGAGCGGCACGAGTCCAAGCACGGCAAGGACGCCGAGCAGGACACCGCGCCGACCGTCCCGACCGGACTGGTCACCCAGTCCACGCGGTCCACCCCGGACACCGCCGTCCAGGCGAACGCCCCGGTGGACGCGGCGATCGCGCTGCCCGCGCAGCCGACCGCCGTCGACGCCACCCCGACCGCGATCCCCGTGCACACCGGCGACCTGCCGGTGCCCGCGGTCCGCGCGACCACCGAGGTCGCCGCGCCGCAGCAGCCCGCGGCGCACCAACCGGCACCGACGCACAACGCGCACCGGCTCGCCACCGAGCTGTCGCCGCTGCGCGGCTTCAACGGCGAGCACACGCTCACCGTGCACCTGCACCCGGTCGACCTCGGCCCGGTCACCGTCGTGGCCCAGCTCCAGGGCGGCGACATCCGCCTGGACCTGGGCGGGGCCACCGAGTCGGCGCGCGAGGCGATCCGCGCCGCGCTGCCCGAGTTGCGCAAGGAGCTGGAGACCGCCGGTTTCTCGTCCTGCCTCGTGGGAGATGGCAGCACGGGCGCCGGAGCGCAGGCCGACCAGCGCGCCCAGCGGGCGCAGTGGGACCAGTGGACCCGCGCCACCGGTCGCACCGACCAGCCCGAGGCGCACGAGACCCCCGCCCCAGCACCGACCCGCACGCCCTCGTCGGGCGTCCTGGACCTGCACGCCTGAGCGGCAAGGAGACCCATGACCACCCCCATCTCCGGCAGCACGTCGAACAGCGCCGCCGGCCAGTCCAAGACGACCACGACGAACCCGCTGACGTCCCTGGACTCGCAGGCGTTCCTCAAGCTCCTGGTCGCCCAGCTGCGCTACCAGGACCCGAGCAGCCCCACCGACCCGACCGCGTTCATGCAGCAGACCGCGACGCTGACCCAGGTGGAGAAGCTGACCAACCTGGCCGACGCGCAGACCAGCCTGCTCACCTCGACGCTGAGCGCGCAGGCCAGCGCCCTGGTCGGCAAGTCCGTCACCTACAAGACCTCGATCGACGGCGCGACCCAGACCGGCACCGTCACCTCGGCGACCTTCGGTGCCAGCCCGACCGTGCGGATCGGCACCTCCGACGTTCCCCTCTCGATGGTCACCGGTCAGCGCGAAGCCGCGTAGCGGCTGCTGACCTGACCGGCTCGACCACCCAAACCCCCCAGAGAAGACACAAAGGCGGTATTCACATGTTGCGTTCCCTGTTCTCGGGCATCAGCGGCCTCCGCAGCCACCAGACCATGATGGACGTCACCGGCAACAACATCGCCAACGTCAACACCAGTGGCTTCAAGAGCTCGGCCGTCGTCTTCGAGGACGCGCTCAGCCAGAGCATCCGCACCGCCGCCGCGGCGGGCGCGAACACCGCCGCGCAGAACCCGGCGCAGGTCGGCCTCGGTGTGAAGACCGCGGGCACGAGCGTCAACTTCACCCAGGGCAACAGCCAGCTGACCAACCGCACCGGCGACATGCTGATCCAGGGCGACGGCTTCTTCATCATCGACAACGCGGGCCAGCAGGCGTTCACCCGCGCGGGCTCGATGGCCTCGGACTCCGCGGGCCGCCTCACCTCCGCCGACGGCGGCCTGGTGCAGGGCTGGATGGGCACCGCCGGTGTCATCGACCAGACCCAGCCGACCGGCCCGCTGACCATCGACTCGACCACCTACGCCAGCTACTCGCTGTCCCCGGACGGCACCCTGGTCGGCATCCTGGCCTCCAACGGCCAGCAGCAGAACATCGGCCGCATCGCGATCGCCAAGTTCTCCAACGTCACCGGTCTGGAGAAGGTCGGCGGCTCGCTGTACCGGGCCACCGCCAACTCCGGTGCCGCCCAGGTCAACGCGCCCGGCTCCAACGGCATGGGCGTGCTGGTCTCCGGCGCGCTGGAGATGTCCAACGTGGACCTCGCGCAGGAGCTCACCAACCTGATCATCGCCCAGCGCGGGTTCCAGGCCAACTCCAAGATCATCAGCACCTCGGACGAGCTGCTCCAGGACCTGATGAACCTCAAGCGCTAGTAAACCCGAAGTGGTACTTGACAAATCTCAATAGATAACCACGACCAGGGCAGGCGGTTCACCTCAACCAGGTGGGCCGCCTGCCGAATATCAGGCCACAGGCGCCCATGGAGGGGCTCCTACAGGCACCCCCCAAGGACGGACGCTGTGATACTGCTGAACCGACTCAACGGCCAGCCCTTCGCCTTGAACCCCGACCTGCTCGAGCGCGCGGAAGCCACCCCGGACACCGTGATCACGCTCGTCAACGGGGCCAAGTACGTGGTGGCCCAGTCCCTCGACGAACTCGCCGCGCTGGTGTCCCAGCACCGCGCGCTGATCCTGGGCCAGGCCCAGGGCGCCGACCACGACCACGGCCTGCGCGCGGTGCCCGGTCACGGCCCCGGACCGGAGGTGGCCGCCGCCAAGGCCGCCGAGGCCTCCACCGCGTCCGAGGCCACCGAGGCCACGCTGCTGCACCTGCCGGAAAGGGGGCGGTGATGGATCCCGCCAGCCTTGCCGGCATGGGATTGGCGCTCGTCGCCATCTTCGTCTCCATGATCATGGAGGGCGGGGATCCCATGTCGATCTTCCTCCTCCCGCCGATCATCCTGGTCATCTTCGGCACCCTCGGTGCCGCGATGGCGGGTGGCATCCTGAAGGACACCATCGGTCTGGTCGGCCTCATCAAGCGCGCCACGCTCAGCCCGAAGATCGAGAGCGGCCAGATGATCGACGTGGTCGTCCGCCTGGCCGACCGCGCCCGCCGCGAGGGCCTGCTGGCCCTGGAGGACGAGGCCAAGAAGGTCGACGACCCGTTCCTGCGCAAGGGCCTGGAACTGGCCATCGACGGCACCGACTCCGACGAGGTCCGCGAGATCCTCGAGAGCGAGATCGAGACCAAGCGCAAGTACGACAAGGTCGGCGCCAAGATCTTCACCGACATGGGCGGTTTCGCGCCGACCATCGGCATCATCGGTACCGTGCTCGGCTTGGTGCACGTGCTGGAGAACCTGTCCGACCCCAGCTCGCTCGGCCACCTGATCGCGGGCGCGTTCGTCGCGACCCTGTTCGGCGTGCTCACCGCGAACGTCATCTGGCTGCCCATGGCCAACCGGCTCAAGCGGATCAGCGAGCTGGAGTGCGAGCAGATGCAGCTCGCGGTCGAGGGCGTGCTGGCCATCCAGGCCGGGTCCAACCCGCGCTTGGTCGCGCGCAAGCTGCGCAGCCTGGTGCCGCCCGAGCCCGAGCGCAAGGCCGCCTGATGTCCGGGCGGCGCAAGCACAAGGGCGGTCACGACGAGGAGCACGAGAACCACGAGCGCTGGTTGCTCACCTACTCGGACATGATCACGCTGCTGATGGTGCTGTTCATCGTCATGTTCGCCATGTCCACCGTGGACGCGAAGAAGTTCGAGCAGCTCAAGGAGAGCCTGGCCGGTGCCTTCGGCGGCAGCCAGACGCTGATCTCCGGCGGCGCGTCGGGCTCCCCCGACACCTCGGGCAGCAGCCAGGACAAGGTCAACCTGCGCTCGGCCGCGGGCGGCGAGGGCGCGGACATGACGACGCTCTCGCAGACCGAGGCTCAGAAGGCGGTCGCCGACGCCGATCGGAAGAAGGCCTCCGAGAACCTGAAGAAGGCCGAGGAGGAGCTGGCCAAGCTGCGCGAGATCCAGAAGCAGATGCTGGAGCTGTTGCAGAAGGCCGGTTTGCAGGACAGCGTGCAGTTCACCATCGACGAGCGCGGCCTGGTGGTCACCATCATCACCAGCTCCGTGGTCTTCGGCGGGGACAGCGCGGTGCTGCTGGCCCAGGGCAAGACGGTGCTCGACGCCATCGAGCCCTCGCTGCTCCAGCTGTCCAACCACCTCGAGGTGGGCGGGCACACCAACCAGCTGCCGGTGCCCACGGTGAACTACCCCAGTTCCTGGGAGCTGTCCACCGCCCGGGCGTCCGCGGTGGTGCGGTACCTGCTCGGCAAGGGCGTCCCGGCGAGCCGGATGACCGCGGCCGGGTACGCCGACACCAAGCCGCTGTACCCGCCGAGCGACCCCCTGTCCGTGACCCGCAACCGCCGTGTCGAGGTGGTCGTGCTGTCCGATCAACCAGCCGAGGTCCGGGCCCTGCTGCCCACCTTGGCCGCGCAGAAGTGAACCGGAGGGAGGAATCATGAGCAAGGACGAGAAGAAGAAGGACGACGCCAAGCCAGAGGAGGGCGGCAAGAAGTCGAAGAAGAAGCTCCTGCTGATCGTGGCACTCGTGGTGCTGCTCGCCGGTGGCGGCGGGGCGTACTTCTTCCTCTTCAGCTCCAGCGAGCCCGCGGCCCCCAAGCCGGGCACCGTGGTCGCGCTCGACGCGATCACCGTGAACCTGACCGACGGGCACTACCTGAAGCTGAAGCTGGCGCTGCAGGCCACCGCCGACGTGACCGAGAAGCTCGACGGCAGCAAGGCGCTGGACCTGGCGGTCACCCAGTTCAGCAACCGCACCGTGGCGGAGCTGTCCAGCAACGAGACCCGCGAGGCGCAGAAGACCGAACTCCAGGAGAAGATCGGCAAGGCCTACGACGAGGAGGTCATGGGCATCTACTTCACCGAGTTCGTCATGCAGTGACCGGCCCGGATGAATTGATGCACCAAGTCAGGGAAGGACGCCAAACGTCCCGAGTGGACGCATAATCGAACAACCTCGGGGATGAGGAATCGGGTGTCACCCGATCGGTCGATATCGGCAGGCTCCTCGCTCAGGTGCCCGGTGGTCCGGTCGATGACCACGACGTGCAGAAACCGTCGTCGTCATCACCGGGCCGCCGCGCGGGCGGTTCGAAGGCGGGCGGGCTGGTCACCGACCAGCGCCACCTGTCGAGCTATGACTTCCTGCGCCCGGCCAAGTTGCCGCGCGAGCACCTGCGCACCCTGCAACTGGCCTACGACACGTTCTCGCACCGCCTGGCCATCCTGCTGACCTCCCAGATGCGCGTGGTCTGCCGCGTCTCGGTGTCCACCGTGGACCAGCTCTCCACCGACGAGTACCTCGCGCGCGAGACCACCCCCGTGGTCGTCGCGCCGCTGCGGCTGGACCCGCTGCCCGGCACCTCGCTGCTGGAGCTGTCCCAGAAGATGTCGCTCACCTTCATCGACCACATGCTCGGCGGCGCGGGCGGCTCGCAGCTGGAGCGCCCGCTGACCGACCTGGAGACCCCGCTCGTCCGCGACCTCCTCGGCGACGTGCTGACCGAGTTGAAGATCGGGCTCGCGGAGTTCGTCAAGGTCGACCCGATCCTCGGCTCGCTGGAGTACAACCCGCAGCTCATGCAGGTCGGCGGCCCCACCGACGTGCTGGTCTCGGCCACCTTCGACCTCACCGTCGGCGAGGCGCAGAGCGAGTTCACCCTGACCGTGCCGCTGCAGTCGCTGCTGCCCTCGTTGCAGCACTACCACCAGCGCTCCGAGGTCAGCGCGGGTGAGCGCGCCGCCCAGCAGGCCGCGCGCGACCTGCTCACCCAGGGCCTGCGCGAGGTGCCGGTGGAGATCGCGGTGCGCTTCGCGCCCGCCCGGCTGCGCTCCGACGACCTGTTCGACCTGCGCCCCGGCGACCTGCTGTCGTTGGGCCACCCGGTCGACCGCCCGCTGGACATCACCACCGCGGGCCGCGTGTTCGGCCAGGCCGTGGCGACCAAATCCGGTGCCCGCCTGGCCTGCCAGGTCGTGGCCGCGAACAAGGAGGAGTTCCAGGCATGAGCACCCCCACCGACACCGCGCCCGCGCTGCGCGCCGCCGCCGAGGCCGCCCTCGCCGTGCTCCCGGTGACCGAGGCGCTGACCGTGGGCGCCGCCGGGGGCGACACCGGTGCCGTGAGCTTCCCGGGTGCCGCGGTGGCCGCGGACCTCACCGGCCAGACCACCGGCACCCTGGCCATCCTGGTCAACCAGGAGCTCGTCGACGCGCTGCGCGGCAGCCCGCTGGGCGAGCTGGACCTGGGCGCGGCCATCGCGCCCGCGCTGGAGGCCGCGGCGAAGGTGCTCGGCTCGGTCGCGGGCCCCGGCAGGCAGACCACCACCGAGGCCGCGCTGGCCACGCTCGGCGCGGGCGGCGCGCTGACGATCGTGCCGCTGTCCGCCGACGGCGCCGCGCAGGCCGCCGTCGTGCTGGGCGGTTCCCGGGCCGTGGACACCGGTGGCGCGGGGGCGCGGGGGCAGGCCGCCCAACCCGCCCGCGGCGGCGCGGCCGCCATGGAGCTGCTGCACGGCGTGGAGATGGAGGTCACCGTCGAGCTGGGCCGCAGCCGGATGACGGTGCGGGAGCTGCTCTCCCTCGGGCCGGGGTCGGTCATCGAGCTGGACCGGGCCGCGGGCAGCCCGGCCGACGTGCTGGTCAACGGCAGGCTCATCGCTCGGGGCGAGATCGTGGTCATCGACGAGAACTTCGGCATCCGGATCACCGAGATCCTGGGCAACTCCCCGGCGGACGCGCTCTGATGGAAGCCCTCCTGCGGGTTTTCTTCGCGCTGATCCTGGTCTTCATCGCGCTCTGGGTGGTCGCCCGGCTGGCGCGCAGGCCGCTGCGCGGGCGCCGCGCGGGCGGGCTGGACGTGCTGGCCCGCACGCAGCTCTCCCGCGGCGCCAGCGTCACGGTGGTCAAGGTGGACGAGACGGCCCTGGTGCTGGGCGTCACCGACGCCGGGGTGAGCCTGCTGCACACCGTCGACGCCGAGGTGTTCGACCACTCGCCCGCGCCGGTGCACCGCACCGCGACGACCACCGGCCCGGACGCCGCGCCCAAGGCCGGGACCGGGTCCTCCGTCGCCGAGGGCGGGGCGCTCACCGGGTCGGCGCTGTCGCCGCGGACGTGGAAGCAGGCCATCGAGTCGCTGCGCGAGCGGTCGGTCCGGCGATGAACGACCGGGCGCGCGCAACGGCGGTGGCGCTGTCACCGGTGTTCCTGCCCGCGCAGCGGTCGGTGGGCGCGCTGCTCACCGCGCCCCGGCCCGTCGTGCTCGAAGCGCCGAAGCCGCCGGTGGAACGCGGGCCGCGGCGCTCGACCAGGGCCGGTGTGCTGGCGCTGCTGGTGGTCCTCGTCGGGCTGCTCGGCGCGACCGGGTCCGCGACCGCGGCGGACGACCCGGCGCACCGGCAGGCGAGCGCCGTGGCCGCCGCGCAGCCCACCGGCCCCACGGGCCCGACGGAGCCGGGCGGGGTCACCATCGAGATCGGCACGCCGGACAAGCCGAGCGAGTCGGTGACGATCCTGCTGCTGCTGACCGTGCTGTCGGTCGCGCCGTCGCTGCTGCTGCTGTGCACGTGCTTCACCAAGATCTTCGTGGTGCTCAGCATCACACGCAACGCCCTCGGATTGACCAACGTGCCGCCGAACCAGGTGATGGCGGGCCTGGCGCTGTTCCTGAGCCTGTTCATCATGGGTCCGGTGGTCAGCGAGGTGAACGCCCAGGGCGTGCAGCCCTACCTCGACGGCTCGAAGACCCAGTCCCAGGCCTTCAACGACGGGATCAAGCCGCTGCGGGAGTTCATGCTCAAGCAGACGCGGCCCGAGGAGATCGCGCTGTTCACCAAGGTGGCGGGCGCGGACAAGCCCGCGAACGCCCAGGACGTGCCCAACACCACGCTGATCCCCGCGTTCGTGCTCTCCGAGCTGCGGGCGGCGATGCTGATCGGGTTCGTGCTCTTCATCCCCTTCCTGGTCATCGACATGGTCGTCTCGGCTTCGCTGATGTCGCTGGGCATGATGATGCTGCCCCCGGTGACCGTGGCGCTGCCGTTCAAGCTCTTGCTCTTCGTGCTCGCCAACGGCTGGGGCCTGCTCATCACGGCCCTCGTCGGCACCTACCAGTAGTCCCGGCCAGACCCTCCCGGATTGAGGAACCGCCGTGAACGACACCACGATCATCGAACTGGGCATGCAGGCCATGCTGGTGACCGCCAAGCTGGCCGCGCCGATGCTGCTGACCGCGCTCGTGGTCGGCTTCGCCATCTCGCTGTTCCAGTCGGTCACCCAGATCCAGGAGGTGACGCTGTCGTTCGTGCCCAAGGCCATCGGCTGCGCCCTGGCGCTGCTGCTGTGCGGCAGCTGGATGCTGCGGGAGATCGTGAACTTCACCGGCACCCTGTACGAGCGCATCCCGGCGCTGCTGCACGGCTGAGCGCGCCGCACCAGCCGTCGTGGGGACGCTGCTCTCCTCCAGCACCCTGGTCGCCATGCTGTTGGCGGTGACCAGGGCCGCGGCGTGGCTGCTGGTCTGCCCGCCGTTCAACGGCCGGGCCATCCCGGTGGCGGTGAAGGGGATGCTGGCGGTGGCCATGGTGCTGCCGGTGGTGCCGAAGCTGTCGACCAAGGTCCCGTCCACCGGGGACTGGACCCTGATGTACGCGGCGCTGGAGCAGGTCGTGATCGGCGCCGGGCTGGGCTTCCTGACCGCCGTGATCTTCGCCGGGGTCCAGGCCGCGGGCGACCTACTCGACGTGTTCGGCGGCTTCTCCCTGGCGTTCGCGTTCGACCCGCTGTCGTTCTCCGGCAACAACGCGGTGCTGGGCCGCTTCTACGGCCTGACCGCCACGGCGCTGATGTTCGCCACCGACGCGCACCAGCTCGTCATCCGCGGCTTCACCCTTTCGTATGAGGCGGTCCCCCTCACCGGTGCCTTCTCCTTCGAGCGGCTGGGCGACGGCCTGGTGACCGGTCTTGGCCGGTTGTTCCTGGCCGCGGTGCTGATCGCCGGGCCGATGATCGTGGTGCTGTTCTGCGTGGACATCGGCCTGGGCCTGCTCAACCGGATCGCACCCGCGCTGAACCCGTTCCAGATCGGTTTCCCTGCCAAGGTTGCGTTGACCCTGGTGATGGTCGGCATGGCCGTCACCCTGCTCCCCCAGGCAGTGCACAGCATCGCGGAGGAGGCCACGAACGCCGTGCTCAAGGTGATCGGGCGATGAGCGGTAACAAGGACGCAACGGAGAAGCCGACACCGAAGCGGCTCAAGGAGGCGCGGTCGGAAGGCCAGACCGCGCGCACCCAGGACCTGGGTGCCTGGGCCTCGGTGCTGGTCGCGACGTGGGTCATCCCGATGACCCTGACCGACCTGTTCGACAGCAGCTCGGGAGTGCTGCACAAGATCGCGAAGTTCATCGCGGCCCCGGACCAGGCCGACGCCCTGCGGCTGCTCGGCGAGGCCTTCCAGGGTGGCGCGCTGGCGGTCGCGCCGCTGCTGGGCGCCACCCTGCTCGCGGTCCTCGCGGCGGCGGGCGCCCAGGGCGGCCTGCGGCCCGCGATGAAGCTGCTCAAACCGAAGTTCAGCAAGCTGAACCCGCTCAAGGGCATCAAGCGGATGTTCGGCCCGCAGTCGCTGTGGGAGCTGGTCAAGACCCTGCTCAAGACGGGCATCCTGGCCGCGGTGCTGTACACGGCGGTGAAGGACCTGGTGCCGGTCATCATGGGTTCCGGCTCGCTCCCGTTGCAGTCCCTGGTGGACACCCTGGGCAGCACGGTGCTCAAGCTGCTGCGCCTGGCCGCGGCCGCGGGTCTGGTCATGGCGGTCGCCGACTACATCGTCGCCAAGCGCCGGGTCGGCAAGGAACTGCGGATGACCAAGCAGCAGGTCAAGGACGAGCACAAGAACGTCGAGGGCGACCCGCAGATCAAGGGCCAGATCCGGGCCAGGCAGATGGCCATGAGCCGCAACCGGATGATGGCCGACATCGCCACCGCGGACGTCGTGATGGCCAACCCGACCCACGTGGCCGTGGCCCTGCGCTACGACCCCGCCCGCGGCGCCCCCCGCGTGGTGGCCAAGGGCGCGGGCGTCATCGCGGCGAAGATCCGCGAGAAGGCCACCGAGCACCGCGTGCCGATCGTGCGGGACGTGCCCCTGGCCCGGGCCCTGTACGCGGGGTGCGAGGTGGGGCAGGAGATCCCGGTCGACCTGTTCGCCCCGGTGGCCCACGTGCTGGCGTTCCTGCACCGCCTCCGCTCCCGCGGCAGCGCGGCGGGCACCCACACCATGCCCGAGTCGGCGAAGGCGGCGGCGTAGTCCGTGGACGTCGGAAGGGGCGGAGCACTCGGTGCTCCGCCCCTTTCCGCGCGCCTCGGGCGGTGGCCTGCCCCGCCACCGCCCCGGCGGGGAATCACCGCCGCCGGAACCTGCGCGCGGCCTGACGAGCCCGCTCGCGGTTGCGCGGGTCTCTGGCCAGCGCCCGCGCCTTGGCCGACAGCTCCCGACCGCGCGGGCTCCGCAGGAACGTCTTGATCCGGTTCAACAGGCCGGCCATCAACCTCTCCCTTGGTCGACTTCGTTGCCCCGGACGTACCCGGCTTCCCCGAGAACCAACCACCCCCGGTTCAGTCGAGGGTGGCCCGGAGCTCGCGGAGCACCCGCACCATCCCGTCGCGGTTCTTGGCGGCGGTCATCCAGGCCGGGAGCCGCGCGAGCATGCTCAACCCGCCCCCGGGGTGCTCCCGCAGCCGCGCGGCGATGTGGTGTTCGAGCAGGTCGAGGTGGGTGCGGTTGAGGGCCCACAGGGTGTGACCGCGCCAGGGCGACCGCAGCCACAGCGGCGTGTCGAAGAAGGGGTCGCACGGCCCGCCCCAGCGGCTGACCCCGGGCTCCCAGGTCTTGCCGTAGGCGCAGTGGACGCAGGTGAGCGTCCGGGGCCACCGGAAGACGAACTCGCCGTCGACGGGCCGGGGCACATCCACCGCCCGCTTCCCGCAACGGGGGCAGACGACGTCGATGGCCTCCCCCGCCAACGAGTAGAGGCTGGTCATCGGATCCCGGAACCGCTCCCCCGCCATCGCCCCTCCCCGCTCGCGGGCGGAAGTCGACCACCCGGGCGCAACGGCGCGCAAGCGGGTTAACGCCGAACGGGCCCGCACTCCACTGTGGAGTGCGGGCCCGTCGGGTGCGCGCGGGGTCAGTCGTGGGGGCGGTCGGTGCGGACGGCACCCGCCTGGACGAGCAGGGACTGGAGTTCGTGGTCGGGCTGACCGGCGTTGTAGCGGTTGAAGATGGCCCTGGGGATGGCCAGCAGGATCGCCGCGAGCGGGACGGCGATCAGGAAGCGGATGACGGCGTCCACCGGGTCCAGGCTGCCCGAGACGAAGGCGCCGTAGAGGGCGGGGGAACTCATGACCAGCGCGGCGGCCAGGGTGGAGAAGCGGAACAACGGGGCCTCCCGAGGGGCGACGTGTCATGGCCCCACCGGCGGGAGTGGCACGCTGGTGGAGGGACGCTTTCCCCTGTGTTCGGCACTCGCCTGCCGCAGCTGAGGGGTTTTCAGTAGCCGGGGCGGCGGTTGGGTCCCTCGGGCGGGTAACCGTCGATCGTGAGGATCGGCAGGCCGAGTTCGCGGACCGAGTCCGGGTCGACGCTGGCGGCGGTGCCGTACACGGCCAGGGCGTCGACGCCGCCGAGGGCCGCCAGGTGCCTGCGCAGGTCGGCCGTCTTCCGGGTCGCGTCGACGGCGGCGACGATGTGCTTGGCGCCCAGGGCCGCGGCCACCGACCCCGCCCACCGGCCGCCTTCCGGGTCCTCCACGGCCGCGTCGATGGCCACCACGGACGGGACCGGCTTGCGGCGCAGGTCCTCCGCCAGGTCGGCGGCGTGCTCCGGGCCCAGCACCCGGCCGCGGCCGACCACGTCCGGGCCCGCCGCCATGACCGCGCCCGGGCCGAGGCGCAGCTTGGCGCAGATCCACTCGGCGGCGACGGCGGCCTGCTCCAGCGGCCCGGCGACCACGATCACCTTGCCGGGCAGGGCGACCAGCAGGTCGGTCGGCACCGGGGTGTCCCAGCGGCGTTGGCGGCCGGTGGCCGTGTCCGCGTGCGGGGGCTCGTCGGTCGTGGGCCACGCCGGGTCGTCGTCATCGTCGTCCGGGAGCGCGTGCCGGGCCTTGGAGCGCAGCCGGGGCGCGATCAGCTCCTCGTCGACGACCCAGGACGCCGGGTCGTCGACCGGCTCCTCGACCGGGGCGACCTCCTCGACCAGGCTCCGCTCGGGCTCGACCTCCTCGACGGGCGCCTCGACCGACGGGGCCAACGGCATCGGCGCGAACACCTGCACCGACGCGGGCGCGAGGACGGACGCGGGCGCTGGGACGGACGCAGACGCCTGGACGGGCTCCTCGACCTGCTCCTCCTCCGGCGCGTCGACGGAGTGCGCGGTGAACATCCGCCCGCCCTCGTCCGGCCGCTGCACGGACGGGAACATCGCGGGCAGCACCGCGCCCGCGGGCGCGGGCGCCTCGACGGGGTCCGGCAGTGCGACTGGAGCAGCAGGCGCCCTCAACACGTCGGCAGCACCCTTCTCGGTGTCCACAGTGTCCGTACGATCAGGACCAGTCTCCGGCTGCCGCACCCGACCCCGCAACCCGGCCATCCCCGCCCGGGCGCGCAACGCCGACGCGACGTCCGCCTCCAGCCCCGCCACTCCCCCGCCGAGGTCCGCCGGGTCCACGGCGGGCTGCGGCGCCGCGCCCACGCGCGCCCGCAACGCCGCCACCGGGTCGTAGCCCGGGTCCGGTCGCCGGACCGGCGCGTCCCCGCGGGTCTCCAGCGGCTCGGCCCCGAGCCGCCCCTCCCCGTTCACCGGGGGCGGGTCGTCCGCCGTCGCCGCGGAGAAGAACTCCGCGAACGGGTCACCCCCGACCGGCGTGTCGCCGGTCGGGGGTTCGTCGCCCTCTCGGGGCTCGGGCACGCGGGTGGTCGCCACGGCACCGTCGTCCTTGTCGGCCAGCGCCAGCAGGTCCGAGACGGACAGCACCTGCTCCTTCGGCACCGTGGGGTCCCCCGGTTCGGGGACCTCCACGCCGATCTCGAACCACTGCTTGGAGAAGAACCCGGCCACGCCGCCCTTGCGCAACCGGTCCGCCGAGACGATCCGGGCGTGCGCCCCGTGCTCGTTGCGGACCCGGTCGAGCAGCTCTTCCAGGTCAGGACCCTCAAGCAGCAAGCGTGTAGCCACTGTTCACCACTCCGACAGTCTCGATCCGGTGGGTACCACCGGACAGTTCGGAATACGACAGCACGGCCAGCCGCGGCACGGCGGCGTGCACCAGGCGGTACAGGGGGGTGCGCAGCCGGGGCGCGCACGCCAGCACGGGCGCGTAGCCCTGGCTCTCGGCGCGGCTGGACAGGTCGGCGATGTCACCGACCAGCGCCTCCAGCGACTGGGTGTCGATGGCCAACCGGTCGCCCTGGTCGGTCACCCGCACGCTCTCCAGCAGGATCTGCTCGACCCGCGGGTCCAGCGTGATCACCGAGAGCACGCCGTCCACCGCGAGCCGCGCGGCGATGGCCGGGCCGAGCGCGGACCGGGCCGCCTCGACCAGCCGGTCGAGGTCCGCGCCCGACTTGGCCGCGGGCGAGAGCGCCTCGTAGATGCCGACCAGGTCGCGGATCGGCACGCCCTCGTCGAGCAGCCGGTGCAGCACGCGCTGGATCTCGCCCAGGCTCAGCAGCGCCGGGGTCAGCTCCTCGACGACGATCGGGTGGGTGCGGCGCACGACGTCGGTCAGCTGGCGCACGTTCTCGCGGCCCAGCAGCCTGCCCGCGTGCGTGCGGGTGACCTCGGCGAGGTGGGTGACGAGCACGGAGGCGCGGTCGACCACGGTGGCGCCCAGCGCCTCGGCCTGGTGCCGCAGCTCGGCCGGGATCCACTTGCCCGCCAGGCCGAACACCGGCTCGGTGCCCTCGCGGCCGGGCAGCGCGGCCAGGTCGTCGCCGATGGCCAGCACGGTGCCGGGCGGGGCGAAGCCGCGGGCCACGTCGGCACCGTTGATCCGGATGACGTAGGAGGACAGCGGCAGGTCGAGGTCGTCGCGGGTGCGCACGGGCGGCATCACCACACCCAGCTCCAGCGCGATCTTGCGGCGCAGCGCGCGGACCCGGTCCAGCAGGTCGCCGCCCGCGGCGTCCACCAGGTCGACCAGGTCGGTGGCCAGCGCCAGCTCCAGCGGGTCGACCCGCATCTCGGCGATGAGCGTCTCGGTGGCGTCGGGCGCGGCGAGCTCGGTGGACTCGGCGGTCTCGGCGTCGGTCTCGGGGGTCTCCGCGCCCGGCTTCGGGACGCGGCTGGAGGCGAACAGCAGGCCGCCGCCGACGAGCAGGAACGGCAGCATCGGCATGTTGGGCATGAGCGCGAGGCCCAGCAGCGCGACGCCACCGATGCGCATGGCCATCCGGTTGGCGCCGAACTGGGAGGTGACCAGGGAACCCATGTTCTGGTCACCCGCGGCGCGGGTCACGATGAGGCCGGTGGCCACCGACAGCAGCAGGGCGGGGATCTGGGAGACCAGGCCGTCGCCGACGGTCAGCAGGCTGTAGGAGTTGATGGCGTCGGTGGGGGACATGCCCTTCTGGATCAGGCCGACGGAGAAGCCACCGATGAGGTTGATCAGGGTGATGACCACCGCGGCGATCGCGTCGCCCTTGACGAACTTCGAGGCACCGTCCATCGCGCCGTAGAAGTCCGCCTCGGCGGTCACCTCGGCGCGGCGCTTGCGCGCCTCCGGCTCGTCGATGAGCCCGGCGTTGAGGTCGGCGTCGATGGCCATCTGCTTGCCGGGCATCGCGTCGAGGGTGAACCGGGCGCCGACCTCGGCGACCCGGCCCGCGCCGTTGGTGATGACCGCGAACTGGATGACGATCAGGATGAAGAAGACGACGAGGCCGACCACCAGCGACCCACCGACCACCGCGTGGCCGAAGGCGCCGATGACGGCCCCGGCGTCACCATCGAGCAGAACGAGTCGGGTGGCGCTGATGTTCAGCGCCAACCGGAACAACGTGGCCAGCAGGAGGATCGACGGGAAGACCGAGAACTCCAACGGCTTGCGGACCTGCATGCTGATCAGCACGATCAACAGCGCCAGCGCGATGTTGAGCACGATGAACAGGTCGAGCAGGAACGTGGGCATCGGCACGACCATCAGCACGATGATCATGATGACGCCCGCGGGTACCGCGAACTGGCTCAAACGCCGTGAGTTCATCGCCCATCCCGGAATAGCCGGTCGTCGGCCGATCCCTGGCCTCGCGTTGCCTTCCTGGCGTGTCGCTGCCGTCCTCATCGGCAGGTAACCAGCTTTACTGAGAAGTCGGCATACCGCTTATCGATTCCCCCTATCAGGGGGTCGCGACCACGGAGAGCATGCCTCCCTTGTAACCACCGGCGATGTCGACCTTGAGGTCGAGCCGGTTGCCCAGGGCCGCGAGGTGCGGGCGGATGTCGCCCGTGATCGCGGCGGCCGGGGTGTACAGGGCGTTGAACTTGACGTGCGGACCACCGTCGCGGGTGAACAGCACGGTGAGGATGTTGCACACTTCCTTGAGGATGTCCGTCAACAACCCGCTGAGTTCGCCGTCCTCGACGCATGCCTCCGCCCCGCCAGGGGGCACCAGCCCCATGGCGGCGGCGGCATTGGCGGCGAGTTGCAGGTCGAACCCGATGACACCGTGCAGGGTCATGCCCGGGTCGCGGGTGTACACCGCGACCGCGGACACGTCATCGGCCGACGGCACGTCGGCGATGTTCACGGTGACATCCTTGTTGAACAGGTCGGACAGGACGTCGCGGACCTGTTTCGGAACCGGCAGCGCCTCTGTCATGACCTCACCCCAGGATGTCGTTGAGCCGCTCGCGGAAGGTCTCCGCGGTGAACGGCTTGCTGATTAGGAACAGTGCCCCGCCAGCCTCGGCCTTGGCCTTCATCTCGTCCGAGCACTCGGAGGTGACGAAGGCGAAGGGGACCGAGTTGCCGCTGCTGCGCAGGGCGTGGAGCAGTTCGATGCCGGACATGTTGGGCATGTTCCAGTCGGACAGCACGAGGTCGGGCTTCTCGGCGGCGACGCTGGTCTGGGCAGCGGCGCCGTCCTCGGCCTCGACGATGTCGTGGTTGTCGAACCCGGCCTGGCGAAGAGTCCGGATGACGATCTGGCGCATGACCCTGCTGTCGTCGGCGACCAGGATCTTCATGCGGGCACCTCCTGAGTTTTGTGGACGGCGTGTCCACCGCTGAGCAGCGACACGACGAAGGGCTCGCCGCGCCAGCTGACCACGGTGCGGCAGACCTCGACAGTGCCCGGCCACCGCTCGTGTTCGGTGGCGGAGACACGGGGGAGAGAGAGTTGCGAAGGCGACGGCAGCACGGACTTGACGTTACCGCCGAGGACGTTGGCTAGCTCGCCGAGCGCGTCGCCGATGTCGTCCTGCGACACCTCGTCGGCCTCCATCGCGAACAGCACGGAGGCCACGTCGCGGGACGCCTTGTGCGAGCAGGACACCACCAGGTGACCCTCGTAGGCGCCGACCATGGCGACCGAGGCCGCGAGGTCCGCGTGCGAGCCCTTGTCGTCGGCGGCGAAGATCGCTTCGTCCTCGCCGCTGTTGAGGAACGCGGACCACACCTGCTCCGCGATGATGTCCAGGTCGACATCAACGTTCATGGCAACATCGTTCGTCATCAGAGGACCCCCACCGGGACCAGGCCGAGGAGGGCCAGCTTGTCAATGATTCCGTCACGGGTGAACGGCTTGATTACGTACTCGTGAGCACCGGCGGCGAGGGCGCGGACGATCTGACCGTGCTCGCTCTCGGTGGTCACCATCATGAGGGTCATCTGGCGCAGCTCGGCGATCTTGCGCGCCTCGACCACGAACTCCAGACCGGTCATCACGGGCATGTTCCAGTCGACCAGCGCCAAGTCCGGGACGCGACCGGTGCTCTGGAGCAGTTCCAGCGCCTCCTGCCCGTTGCCCGCCTCCAGCACCTCGAACCCGAGGTCGGCCAGCAGGCCGCGGAGAATCTTGCGCATGGCCCGGGAATCGTCGATCACAATCCCTAGCACTGCGTCACCTCTTTCACCTTTAGGCGTTCTTGGGCAGGCGCCCGATAGATGGCCGTCCTGCCGACGGGCACCCGCTCGAAGACGGAGTCGATGCCGACCGTGCTCTCGGCCGCGCCGAGCAGGAGCCAACCACCGGGGTTGAGCACCTGGCGGATGCGGTCCAGCACGGCGCGCTTGGTCTCCGGCTCGAAGTAGATGAGCACGTTGCGGAGGAAGACCACGTCGAACTTCTGCATGGGCGGCAACGTCGTGCAGAGGTTGACCCGCTGGAACGACAGGTTCTGCCGGATCCTCGGGATCACCTCCCACTCCGCTCCCGCGCGCTGGAAGTAGGTCACCAGGTCGGTCGCGGGCAGGCCGCGGTTGATCTCGAGCTGGTTGAACCTGCCCGCGCGCGAACGCCGCAGCATCTCCTCGGAGAGGTCGCTGCCCATGATCTGGTACTTCCGGCCCGGGGGCAGGGCCTTCTCCAGGGTGATGGCGATGCTGTAGGGCTCCTGGCCGCTCGAGCAGGCCGCCGACCAGATCCGCAGTGGACCGGTGGTGTTGCGGGCCAGCACGTCCGGCAGGATCGTGTCGGTGAGCGCCGAGAACGGCTCCCGGTCACGGAACCAGGACGTCTCGTTGATCGTGAGCGCTTCCACGACCATGGTACGCAGGGAAGTGGATCCCGTGCGCAGTGCGTTGGCCAGTGAACCAACCGTGGCGTGCCCGGTTTCCTTGGCCACTGGCTTGAGCCTGGACTCGACCAGGTACTCCTTGCCGGGTCGCAGGACCATGCCCGCCTCCCGGTAGACAAGATCCGCCACAAAGGCGAAAAGCGCCGGGGTCATTTCCACCGCGCCACCTCCCTTCCAATTGCCGCCGCCTGCGACGACACGCGTGCGACGATGTTCTCCGCGATCTTCCCGAGCGGTAGGACCGCGTCGGCCAGTCCCGCGCTGACGACTGCCCCGGGCATCCCCCAGACCACCGAGGTGGCCTGGTCCTGGGCGATGACCTCGGCACCGAGGGCGGCCAGGCCCTGGGTGCCGAGCTTTCCGTCCTGGCCCATGCCGGTGAGCATGACGACCAGGGACCCCGATCCGTAGACCCGCGTCGCGGAGCGGAACAGCACGTCCACCGCCGGGCGGCAGTGGTTCTCCATGGGGCCGTCGTGCAGCCGGACGCGGGACCCGCCCGCGGCCTTGACGACTTCCATGTGCCGCCCGCCCGGTGCGATGTAGACGCACCCGGGGCGCAGGGGCTCGCCGTCGGAGGCCTCGACCACGCGCAGGGCGCTTTCCTGGTCGATCCGGCGGGCGAGCATGGTGGTGAACACAGGGGGCATGTGTTGCGCCACCAGGATCGGAACCGGCAGGGATGCCGGAAGTTTGGTGAGCACTGTGCGCAGCGCCTCGGGACCGCCGGTGGACGATCCGATGAGGACTGCCTGCGCGGGCTTGCGCGGTCCCGCGGGGACCTTCTTGACGGAGTCCGGGGGCCGCGGCGGGGGCGGCGCGTAGACCGGCTTGCCGCACAGCGCGTGGATGCGCGGCAGCAGCTGGTCCCGCACCTCCGTGACCGCCTTGTTCAGGCTGCCCGCGTTGGCGGGCTTGGTCACGTAGTCCGTGGCACCCGCGGCCAGCGCGGCCACGGTCGCCTCGGCACCGTCGCTGGTCAACGTGGAGAACATGATGACCGGCAGGGTGGGGTGGGTCTTGCGCAGTTCGCGCACGGTCTCGACCCCGTTGAGCACCGGCATCTCCACGTCCAGCGTCACCACGTCGGGCTTCAGCTGGGCGATCTTGGCCAGTGCGATCCGGCCGTCCGGGGCGGTGCCAACGACGCGCACCTTCGGATCGGACGACAGCACATCCGTGACGAGCCGGCGGATGACCACCGAATCGTCCACCACCAGCACCGAGATCACAGAGGGCCTCCGGGGTCGGCGGCGGAGGCACCTGACCTCCGCGACAACTGCTGCATCGGCCGCCCACGGGCGCTCCTGAGCCCTCGATTAGTGGAGTTCTCACCCGGCTCACAGTTTTTCGGTGCCGTTGAGTTGTCGCATTGGTCCGATCGGGTTCACTCGAATGAGAAAGGCCCGTGTCCACCGGAACCGGTGGACACGGGCCTCGTCGAACCCCTGTGACGCCCGTCGCAGGATCGGCGACGTCGCCACCTGTCGGCCAAATGTAGGCCCAAGTGGACTGTCCCGAGTGGATCAAGGGGGGACTGGACTTGCGGTTGTGCGGTATATATATGTGGTGAGCGGTTACGCGCTGAGCCAGTCGGGCCCGAAGGCCGAGAGGCAGGGGACCAGGAGTTCCTGCGCGGAGTCGGAGTCCACCAGGTCGCGCACCATCAGGGCCTGGACCGCCCCCGCGAGGACGTTCCACACCCCCGCCGCGCGGTCGTCCACCGAGATGCCCGCGGTGTCGACGGCCTTGACCAGCAGCAGCTGGGCCGCGGCCGCGGCCCGGATGCGACCGGCGACGTGCACGCCCCACGCGGCGGAGTGCATCGCGGACGACCAGCTGACCTGGCCGACGCGCATCCGCTCGGCGGCCACGCCCAGGGCGCGGACCTCAGCGGGGTGCGCGGAGCGGACCCGGTCGAGCAACCGGTGCACCGGGGCGTGCGCGGGGCCCAGGTCGGGGGCGGCGGCGGAGAGTTCGCGGCGGGCGGTGAGCCACGCGGCGGCGAGCACCCGGCGGTCCACGTCGGTGAGCGACTCGCGCAGGTAGGTCGCGCAGACCGCGTCGGTGACGATGGCCACCGCGCCGTCGGGCGCCTCGGCGACTGTGCCCGGCGGGACGTTGTCCCGGTCGGGCACCAGCACGTCGGTGCGCACGCAGTGCAATAAGGCGGCCAGGGTCCCGATCGGCGCCCGCTGCAGCAGGCTGACCGCGGAGGGACCCGCGAGGTCGCGGACGGAGGGCTTCTCGGTCGCCGCGCGCAGGGCGTGCGAGCGGGCGAGGGCCAGGGCGGGGGTTTGGGGAGAGGCGCGGCGCGCGAGCGCTTCGATGTCCCGAGTGGACTGGGCCAGCAGCGTCAGCAGGATGTCCGCCGTCGCCGGGCCGCCCTCCAGGCGGGTGAGGTCGAAGCCCAACACGGGGGCGCTGACTAGGCTGTACACCTGGACCAGTATGCACCCGTGATTACCGAACGAGTCCATATCAGACGGCAATAGCACGCAGAGCGACGGCCCTGCCTCAAGCGGGTGAGAGATTACGCCTGTTTGATGTAGCTTCCCTGTTACCGCACGGGATCTTGGTACACAGCGTAGATGATCCACTGTGGACCCCGGCAACCGGGTAGTCCGATCAGGTGGTGAAGCGGTTGACCTGCGTCTGCAGCTCCGCGGCGAGCCGGGTGAGGGTCTGCACCGACTGGTTCGAGGCGCCGATGCTGGTGGTCGCGCTCGCCGCACCTGAGGCAACTCCCGCGATATTTTGTGCGATCTCGGACACACCGGTCGCGGCCTCGCCCACGTTGCGGTTCATCTCGCTGGTCGTGGCGGTCTGCTCCTCCACCGCAGAGGCGATGGTCAGCTGGAAGTCGTTGATTCGACCGATGATCTCGGAGATCTCGTCGATCGCGTTCACCGCGTTCGCGGTGTCGCCCTGGATCATCTCGACCCGGCGGGAGATGTCCTCCGTGGCCTTGGCGGTTTCCTGGGCCAAGTCCTTGACCTCGTTCGCGACGACGGCGAACCCCTTGCCCGCGTCACCGGCCCGAGCGGCCTCGATGGTCGCGTTCAGCGCCAGCAGGTTCGTCTGCTCCGCGATCGAGGTGATCACCTTGACCACGTTGCCGATCTCCATCGACGACTCGCCCAGCTTCGCGACCGTGCTGTTCGTGGTGGCCGCGACGGTCACGGCCTGACCGGCGACACCGGCGGCCTCGTTCGCCGACTGCGCGATCTCCCGGATCGACGCCGACATCTCGTCCGCGCCGGTGGCCACGGTCTGCACGTTCCTGGCGACCTGCTCGGCCGCCGCGGCGACCACGCCCGCCTGGGCGCTGGTCTCGCCGGTCGCGTCGGTGACCTGGCCCGCGATGCCGGACATGTCGACGGTCGCGTCCTCGAGGTCGCTGATGCTGTGGGCGATCGCCGTCACGGTGTCGTGCATGCTCGAGGTGGCCGTGTTGAGCGCGGCGGCCATGGTGCCGATCTCGTCCGCGGAGCGGACCTCGACCTTGCGGGTCAGGTCACCCTCCGCGACGGACACCAACACGCTGGAGACGCCGCGAACCGACCGGGTGATCCCTCGGATGATCAGCCAGCCGACCAGCGCGGCCAGCAGCAAACCCGCGCCGAGCAGGGTGAGGGTCGTCCAGCGCGCGGTGGCGCTGGCCGAGGCCGCGTCGGCCACGCCGACCTGGACATCGGCCAGTTCGAGCTGCTGCATCCGGGCCAGGCCCTCGCCCATCTCGTTCATGATGGGCTCGCCGAGGTTGTTGAACCGGATCAGCGCGACCTCGGAGCGGCCCTCCCGGGCGGGCGGGAACACCTGCTCGCCGACCACGCCGACGAGCTTGTCCAGGCCCGCGACGACGCCCTCGACGACGTCCAGGGGCACCGCGGAGAAGTCCGGGTCGGCCTTGATGCCGTCCTCGAACTTCACCAGCGCGGCGCGCAGCGCGCCGATGGCCTCGGTGGCGCCCTTGATCTCGGTCTCCACGCGACCGGTGTCGCTAGTGATGAACGAGGCGTACAGGTGCGACGTCGCGGTGATCGCGACGGAGTTGAAGTTGCTGATCTCCCCCACGGCCGCGGCGTTCTTGCCGAGCCGGGTCGAGGTGTCGGCACCCTGGTCGGTGACCACCATGCCCTGCACGCCGACGCCGATCGCGACCACCGCGGGCAGCGCGATGGCGGCGAAGATCTTGGTGGCCAGCGAGCGGTCGGCCAGGACCCTGCCGAGGAGGCCGCGGCGGGTGCTCGCGGCCGGAGTGGACGACTCGGACATCAGCGCTGTTGCCCTTCGACGGGTCTGGGTGCGGGGCGGCGGGGAGGAGCGGGGGATCCGCGCGAGGCCCCCGGGCGTCGGGTGACGCCCGGGGGCCACAGCGTGGTGGTGTGGAGTTGTTCGCCTGCCTGCTACGCGACCGTGGCTTCGCCGCGCACCGCCGCCCGCGCGTCCAGCGCGAGCATCAGGCGGTCCGCCAGCGGGAACGCCGCGGTGATCAGCTCGCGGGCCGGGCCGCTGAGCGTGTCGGGCACCGGCTCGGCGACCGTGTCCTCCAGCTCGACCACATCGCCGATGCGGTCCACGAGCAGGCTCACCGACTCGTCGTCGGTGCGGACGATGACGTTCATCGCCGGACCGGTGCGCTCCACCCGCGGCTCACCGAGCCGGACCCGCAGGTCCAGCGCGGCGATGACCTGGCCGCGGAGGTTGAACAGCCCGCCGACGTGGCCGGGGGCCAGCGGTACCGGGGTGTACTCGGAGAAGGCGAGCACCTCCTGGACCTCGCTCACCTCCAGGCCGAAGAGCTGGCCTGCCACCTCGAAGGTGGCGTACCTGACGGTGCTCACGACGACGCCTCCACGAGGTAGTCCGGGGTCTCGTACTCGGGCAGCTGGAAGTCCGGGTCGGCGGCCATGATCGCCCGACGCATGTCGAGCAGCTCGGTGACCTTGTCGTCGATGACGGTCGAGCCGGAGAGGCCGTCGCCGTCGGCGGGACCGTGCGGCGCGGTGTCGTCGACGATGTCGAGGATGCCGTCGACCGCCAGGGCGACCGAGTGGCCGCCGGAGGAGTAGACGACCGCCGGGACGGTGTCGGAGACGTCCTCCGACCACGAACCGAGCAGACCGGACAGGCGCAGGACCGGCAGGATCTGGCCCCGGTACTGCACGACCTCGCGGCTGCCGACGCGCTCCACCGCCGAGACGGGGAACTCCTCGAGCCGGGTGACCATGCTGAGCGGGATCGCGACGCGGCGGTCGCTGACCCGGGTGACCAGCAGGCGGTCGCGGGTCTCGGCGCGCTGCGCGGCGGCCTCGGCCAGGGCGGCGGCGGCCGCGGCGGCGCGCTCGGCGGAGCCGAGGTGCGCGTTGCGGGCCAGCGCCAGCACGTCGAGGATCAGCGACACGCGGCCGTCACCGAGGATGGTGGCACCGGCGTAGCAGCCGACGTCCTTGAGGTGGCTGGCCAGCGGCTTGACCACGACCTCCTCGGTGGTGAGCACGCGGTCGACGACCAGGCCGAACTCGTGGCCCTCGCCGTTGAGCACGGCGATGTAGATGGCCTCGCCGTTCTCCTCCGGGCGCTCCGCGGGGCCGCCGAGGGCCTCGTTGAGCCGGACCAGCGGCAGCAGTCGGCCGCGCAGGCGGCAGACCGGGGCGCCGGAGACGTACTCGATGCGCGCCGAGGACTGGCCCTCGACGCAGACCAGTTCGCGGACCGACATCTGCGGCAACACGTAGCGCTCGTTGGCGCTCTCCACGATCAGCGCCTGCACGATGGCCAGGGTCAGCGGGATGGTCAGGCGCCAGGTGGTGCCCTTGCCCACGACCGAGCGCAGGTCGACCGCGCCGCCGATGGCCTCGAGGTTGGTGCGCACGACGTCCATGCCGACACCGCGGCCGGACACGTTGCTGACCTTGGCGGCGGTCGAGAAGCCGGGCCGGAAGACCAGGCGCAGCACGTCGTCCGGGTCCATGGCCGCGACCTGGGCCTCGGTGAGCAGGCCGCGCTTGACCGCGGTCGCGCCGATCAGCTTCGGGTCGACGCCCTTGCCGTCGTCGGCGACCTCGACCACGACGTGGCCGTGCTCGTGGTAGGCGCGCAGGGTGAGCGTGCCGTCGGGGGTCTTGCCCGCCTTGACCCGGTCGTCCGGCGACTCGAGACCGTGGTCGACCGCGTTGCGCACGAGGTGGGTCAGCGGGTCCTTGACCGCCTCCAGCAGGCTGCGGTCGAGCTCGGTCTCCGCGCCCTCCAGCTCCAGGTTGACCTGGCGGCCCAGCGAGTTGCTCAGGTCGCGGACGACCCGGGGCAGCTTGGACCACAGGTGGCTGATGGGCTGCATGCGGGTCTTCATGACCCCTTCCTGCAGCTCACTGGTGATGATGTTCAGGCGCTGCGCGGCCCGGCCCAGGGTGTGGTCACCGTTGTGCTCGGTGGCGCGCACCATCTGGTTGCGGGTCAGCACCAGCTCGCCGACCAGGCGCATGAGCTTGTCGAGCAGCTCGACGTCCACGCGGACCGAGGTGTCGGCGACACCGCGGCGGCTGAGGATCGGCTCCTCGGCCGAAGCGGCCTCGGCGGCCGGGGTGGCCTGCGCGGGGGTCTCGGCGGGGGTCTCGGCGGGGGCCTCGGCGACCTCCGCCTGCTCCACGGGAGCGGCCTCGGCGGCGGGCGCCTCGGCGGCGTCGGCCTTGGGGGCCTCGGCCGGAGCCGCGTTACCGGCGCCGTCGGCGGCGGGCAACGGGGCGGGCTCACCGGCGATGCAGGCCTCGACCTCGACGACGGTGTCGCGGATGTCGATGTCGCCCTCGCGGCCGTCGCGCTCGATCTCCGCCAGCAGGGCGCGGACGACGTCCACGACGCGCAGCAGCACGTCGGCGCCGCGGCGGTCGAGGGTCTGCACACCGTCACGCAGGCGGGCCAGCAGCGACTCACCGGCGTGGGTCACCTGCTCCAGCTTCGCGAACGCGAGGAAGCCAGAGGTGCCCTTGATGGTGTGAATGGTGCGGAACACGCTCGCGAGCCGGTCGCGCGCGGTTGGGTCGCGCTCGAGCGCGACGAGGTCTTGGTCCAACTGGTCGAGATTCTCGTAGCTCTCGACCAGGAATTCCTGGACCACATCATCGAAGTCTTCCACGCTCCACCACGCTTCGCTTCCAGGTCAGGTGTCGCCCAATCCCATCGGCGCGGCCGGGAGGCGCATGAGGGATTGGAGCCGGGTTTTCCGAAGACCCCCCAACCGGGGGTTGTCATCCGGCGTTCCACCGCAGCTCCCGCGACGTTCACCGGGCCCTGCGACGTTCCAGCGACCCTTTCGGCGTCGGGACGGGAGACTTGAGGGACATGCCTGGTGCGCGCGCTCCGGTCGCGCTCGCGGTCGTGGTCGGCACGCTGGTCGGGAGCGCGGTCCCGGCGGCGGCCGACGCCGAGTTCGTGGTCACCGTTTCCGACGGTGACCTGCTCATCTCCGTCGACCGGGAGCGGGCGGCGCTGCTCCCGTCGGTGCTCGCCGGGGCCCGGTACGCGGTGACCGGGTCGCTGGGCACGCTGACCGTCGTCGACACCCGGGTGGGTGACCCGGGGTGGAACGCGGCGGGCCAGGTCAGCTCGTTCGTCACGGGGTCGGGCGCGGTCCCGGGGTACCCGCTGTCCTGGACCCCCGAGGTGCTCGACCACTCCTCCGTGCAGGTGCTGACCGTCGGGTCGGTCGTCCGCGGCCTGGGCGCGAGCCGGGTGCTGGCGGTCGCGGGTCCGGCGGCCGGGCGCGGCACCGCGCGGCTGACGGCCGGGCTGGAGGTCCTGCTGCCCGATCCCGGCGAGACCGCGGCGGTCCTCACCATCACCGTCATCTAGCGGGCGCGTGTGGACGCGCGGCGAGGGGAGCCCCCGGTTTCGGGGCTCCCCTCGTCATCCGTGCCCTCCCGAGGGCCTTACGCGACCACCTCCACCACGTCCCCGGGCGCCAGGCCCCGGTAGAAGGCCTTGGCGGCCGCCTTGGACAGGTGGACGCAGCCGTGCGAGAGCTGCTTGAGGCTGCCCTGGTGGAAGGCGACACCGCTGGTCGTGAAGAACACCGAGTACGGCATGGGCCCGTTGAAGGCCCTGCTGTAGTGGTCGATGTCCTTGTAGGTCACCTTGAACGAACCGGTCGGTGTTTCGTGACCGGGCCGCCCGACGGTGATGGGCACCGAGCCGTAGGTGACGGCACCGCGGTTCATCAGCCACGCGGCGTTCGCGCTCAACGACACGCACGCCTTGGCCGCGGTGCTGCAAGGGGCCTCGGCCGCGCTCGCCTGCGGCGCGACCAGCACCCCCACGGCTCCCGTGGCCGCCGTAGCGGTGACCACGCCCAGCACGCGCCCGACCGTGCGCTTCGATCCCAGCCTCGACCTCACTGTGGGCCTCCCATCCGCCCTGTCCGTGCTCCGGGCTCGTGTTCGGTTCGCGATCGCCTCGCGGTATCGGGTAGCGCTTAAGTACCACCAAACCCGGCGGCCCAATCGGGTAATCGTTCCCGACCGAATCCGATTCGATTTCAGGACGGGTTCAGCGCCCTTCCAACATCCGAGAAACGCCCACCTCCCGAGGTCTGAGCCGTCAGACTTCCGCCATGGGACATGAGGAGCGCATTCACCCGGTCGTCGGACGACCGGGGCGCCGCGGACTGCTGCCCCTGGCGCTCGCCGCCCTCGGGGCCGCGCTCTACCCGCACCCGGACTTCCGCTGGCCGCAGCACGCGGACCGCGCCGCGCCCGGGGTGGCCCCGGCGCACGGCCACCCGGAACGCCTCGGCACACGGCCCACGAGGGCCGAACGGGCACTTTTCCGCCGATGGTCCATCGGGGCCTGATCGAAGGGTTTACGGTTTTCTCCTGACCGCGGTCCGCTTCGCGGTCGAGAAAGCCGAGGAGGTCCCCATGGCCACGGTGTCCCCACGCGATGGGCTGGTCCATTCCTACCTTTACCTGCGGCGCGCGATCGGCGTGCTCGGCGTCGCCCTTCCGGTTCTGCTGATCGTCGGCAACCTGGTCGCCGACGACGGCATGCGCGACTCGATCAGCGGCTACTACTACAGCGACGTGCGCGACCTGCTGGTCGGCACCATGTGCGCGGTAGGCGTCTTCCTGTTGTCCTACCGGGGCTACGACTCGGCGGACGACATCGCGGGCAACATCGCCGCCGCGGGCGCCGTCGGGCTCGCGGTGTTCCCCACCGCGCCGGACAACCCCATCGGCGGGGACACGGTCATCGGTGTGCTGCACGCGGTGTTCGCGGTCGTGTTCTTCCTGACCCTGGCGTACTTCAGCGCCGTGCTGTTCCGCCGCAGCGACGATCCGAACCCGACACCGCGCAAGGTGGCGCGCAACCACGTGTACCTGGTGTGCGGCATCGTGATCGTGGTCTGCCTGGCGCTGGTCGGGGTGTGCGGGTTCCTCTTCGAGTCCCAGATGGCCGCCGCGCGGCCGGTGCTGTGGCTGGAGGCGCTGGCCATCTTCGCCTTCGGCTTCTCCTGGCTGACCAAGGGTGAGGCGATCCTGGGCGACCTCGGCCCGGCTCTCGCGCCGCGCGGTGTGGTCGCGGGCGAAAGCGTTGCCGGGTAACGATTTCCCGCCGAATCGAGCACGACCCGCGATCCTGCCGGACCGAGGGCGGCCTGCGGTCCGTCCCGGGGAACGACGCGGCCCGCGGTCGGGGCGCAGCCACCGTCCTGGCTGCGGGTCCCGACCACGGGCCGTGGGGCGCCGGTGTCGCGTGCTGTGTCGATGCGGCGCCCCGGTCCTCGTGCCGACCGGCTAGCTGCCGATCTGCTGGCGGATCCAGCTCAGGTGGTAGGCGATGCCGGTGTAGAGGGTGGTGGTGGCGCACTCGCCGCCGTTGTCGCCGGGGCCGTGGGTCTCGCCGACCAGCGTCCAGTTGCCGCGGGTGCCGACGATGGCCGGGCCGCCGGAGTCGCCGTGGCAGGCCGAGTGGCCGCGGTCGCCGGAGACGCAGATGTCGTTGGCGGTACCGCCACCGGCCCGGCAGCGGCTGCTGGCGAGCAGGGTCAGGTCGATCTCCTGCAGCGTGTTGGGCTGGCTGCAGGACGGCCAGCTCGTGCAGCCCCAGCCGATCAGCCGCACCGAGCCGCCCGCGGCGGGGTTCGAGGTGGCCATCTTGACCGGGGTCTGGCGGGACGCGGTGGTGGTGTGCATCACCGTCAGGTCGGTGCCCGGCTTGGTGATGCGCCGGTCGATCCGCAGCACCTCACCACCGGAGCTCTTGGAGATCGAGCCGACCCGGCCCGACGACGCGCTGCCGCAGTGGTTGGCGGTCACGATCCACTGAGGGGCGACGAGGCTGCCGCCGCACCCGTTGCTGAGCGAGACCATCCAGGAGTAGGTCTCGGTGGCCCCGTGGCCACCGATGATCGACGGCTGGGCCTCGCCCGCCGACGCCGAACCACCGGCACCGGCCACGACCGAGAGCACCACCGCACCGACCCCGAGCAGGGCCGCGAGAAATCTACGCATAGGAGTCTTCCAATCGGCGGATCAACTCCGCCAGCAGGGTTGACAAAAAGGGCAGGAGATAATCGCGAAATGCCGGCGACAGTGGGGACGTACGCACACCGGACAACTTCGCCCGTTGAATATGCACCGATTCGTGATCAGGGCGCAACCCCGACACTTCCAGACTTCGAGACGATTATTGCCAGATTAACTGGCATAGCCAGGATTTATCGCGCCACTTTATGGCCAGGGCGATAGATCCGATTTGCCCTCGATGTCGAATATCCTACCGAAGTATCGGTGGGAATTCACGCCCGCACGGCGACGGCGGCGGCCGGGGCGAGCGGCAGCAGCGGGAACAGCGCGGCCTGGTAGGCGTGGTAGCTGTCGGGCTTGCCGGACCAGACGGTGCTCGCCCGGACCCCGCCCGGGGTCACCTCGTGCCACCAGCCGCCGTGCTCGGCGTCCACGTGGTGCCGGACGGCGAAGTCCCAGAAACCGGCGTACCAGCGGTCGTACCCGGGTTTCCCGGTGCGCCGGGCCAGCGCGGACGCGGCCAGTACCGCCTCGGCCACCACCCAGTGCATGCGCTCGCGCACCACCGGCCGGTCGTCCCAGTCGAGGGTGTAGGCGAAGCCGGGGTGCCCGTCGACGGCCCAGCCGCGCCGGGTCGCGGAGTCGAACAGCGCGGCGGCGTCGGCGACCAACCAGTCCGGTGCCGCGGCGCCGAGCGCGGCTTCCAGGTGCAGCAGCAGCCGCGCCCATTCCAGCCAGTGCCCGATGGTGCCGCCGTAGGGCCGGAAGGGGTGGCGGGGGTCGTCGCGGTTGTAGTCGAGGTCGGGTTCCCAGTCGGCCGTGAAATGCTCGGGAACGCGCCAGTCGTGCGCGGCGGACACCTCGTGCGCGATCCGCGTCGCGATATCCAGCGCGCGCCGGTGCCAGATCCGGTCACCGGTCACGTCGCCCGCGGCCAGGAACGCCTCGACGAAGTGCATCGCGCTGTTGGCGCCCCGGTAGTCCTCGGTTTCGGTCCAGCCGCGGTCCCAGCTCTCCAGCGGCAGCGAACCGTCCCAGAACCGGGTCTCGACGACCTCGCACGCCTCGGCCAGCAGCGCGTCGGCGCCGGACCTGCCCGCCGCGTGCGCGCCGCAGGCGGCCAGCAGGACGAAGGCGTGGTCGTAGGCGGCCTTGCGCGGGTCGGCGAGCGAGGCGAACCAGCCGCCGTGCTCGGCGTCGCGCAGCGGGCCGCGCAGGGCGGCCACGCCGTGGTCGACCAGCGCGGCGGCGCCCGGGTTCCCGAGGCCGTCCTCCAGCGCGAAGACGTGCGTCATCCGAGCGGTGATCCACGTGGCCACCGGCTGGTCCGGCTGGTGCCCGCCGGTCGCGTCGAGCCAGCGGAACCCGCCCGCCGGGTCGGGGGAACGGGCCGCGAACGCCGCCAGCGACGCCCGGTGCGCCGCCAACCACTCGGCGTCCGGGGTGAAGCCACCAGAACCAGGGAACTCGCGCACCGGCCACCCTCACCTGACTCGACTACGTCGGGACACTGCGCCCCATTCTCCCCGGTGTCGCGGCTCGATGAGCGCCCCGACTCCCGGGCGGGTGGGTGCGGCCAGGCAGAATAGTGCGCCGGTGCTCCGGTCTACCGGTACGCCGAAGCACCGGTACGCGAACTGGGAGGCAAGACGGTGGGTCAGGGTGAACTCCGGGGCGTCGTCGCGATGGACGGGCCGTCGGGCACCGGGAAGTCCACCGTGGCCCGCAGGCTGGCCGACGCGCTGGGCGCGGCCTACCTCGACACCGGCGCCATGTACCGGGTGGTGACGCTGGCGGTGCTGCGCGCGGGGGTCGACCCCGCCGACGCGAGCGCCGTGCTGCGCTGCGCCGAGTCAACCGACCTGCGCATCGGCACCGACCCCACCCGCGCGGACGTGCGCATCGGCGACGAGGACGTGGCCGCGGAGATCCGGCTGGCGCCGGTCACCCAGGCCGTGTCGGCGGTGTCCGCGGTGCCGCGGGTGCGCGAGCTGCTGGTGGCCCGGCAGCGCCAGGTGGTCAGCGAGGCCCGGGGCCGCAGCGGCGGGATCGTCGTGGAGGGCCGCGACATCGGCACGGTGGTCGTGCCGGACGCCGAGCTGAAGGTGTACCTGACCGCCTCCGCCGACGCCCGCGCCGCGCGCCGCTCCGCGCAGGACGCCGCCGCGGGCCGGTCGTCCACCGTGGACGCCACGAAGGCGGACGTGGAGCGCCGGGACCGGCTGGACTCGACCAGGGCGGCGTCGCCGCTGCGCCCCGCGGTGGACGCGGTCGAGGTGGACACCACCGAGCTGGACATCCCCGGCGTGCTGGACCGGCTGCTCGGCATGGTCCGCGAGCGCGGCCTCGACCACGCGGTGGCCGGTCGGTGAGCCTCGACACCCGCCCGACGCACCTGCCCGAGGGCGCTTTACCCTGGTTGCACGAAATCGGCAGGCTCATCGGTCGGTGGGCCCTGCGCCCCGCCTTCCGGCTGCGCCTGCGCGGCCTGCACCGGGTCCCGCGCACCGGGCCGGTGGTACTGGTCGCCAACCACAGCTCCATGGTGGAACCGCAGGTCATCTTCGGAATGCTGCCGCGCAGGGCGGTGTTCCTGGTCAAGGCCGAGATGTTCACCGGCCTGGCGGGGCGGGGGCTGCGGGCCATCGGCCAGATCCCGGTGCGCCGGGGCGAGGTCGACCGGACGCCGCTGACCACGGCCGTCGGGGTGCTGCGCGCCGGTGGGCTCGTCGGGGTGTTCCCCGAGGGCACCCGCGGCGCGGGGGACGTGGCCGCGGCGGAGCAGGGCGCGGCCTGGTTGGTGCGCTCGTCCGGTGCGGTCGTGCTGCCGGTCGCCACCCGCGGCACGCGCAGGCCCGAGGGGTCCGGCAGGCGCTTCCGCCCGGTGGTGGACGTGCTGGTCGGCGAACCGTTCGAGCTGCCGGTCGGCAAGGGCCGCACCGGGTTGACCGAGGCCACCGAGGCGCTGCGGGCCCGGCTCGCGGACCTGGTGCGCGAGCTGGACGCCACGCGCGGCCCCACCCGGGCCGCGATGGACGAGAAGGACAGTGGAAGTCATGACTGAGCTGGACGGACCGCTGGACGGCACCTGGTCCGACGAGTCCGAGTGGGCCGCGATCGACGAGGCGTTCGCCGCCGCCGACGACGCGGGTGCCGCGCCGCAGCCGGTGCTGGCCATCGTCGGTCGGCCCAACGTCGGCAAGTCGACGCTGGTCAACCGCATCCTGGGCCGCCGCGAGGCGGTCGTGCAGGACACCCCGGGCGTCACCCGGGACCGGGTGGCCTACGACGCGCTGTGGAGCGGTCGGCGGTTCACCGTGCTCGACACCGGCGGTTGGGAGCCGGGCCTCGAGGGCCTGCCCGGCGCGATCGCCGCGCAGGCCGAGTACGCGATGGCGCACGCGGACGCGGTCGTGGTGGTCGTGGACGCCACCGTCGGCGCGACGGCGACCGACGAGGCCGTGGCGAAGGTGCTGCGCCGGTCCAAGCAGCCGGTGATCCTGGTGGCGAACAAGGTCGACGACGACCGGCTGCTGGCCGACACGGCCGCGCTGTGGTCGCTGGGCCTCGGTGAGCCGTTCCCGGTCAGCGCGCTGCACGGGCGCAACTCCGGCGACCTGCTGGACGCGATCCTGTCCGCGCTGCCGACCACGCCGCGCGAGAACTTCGGCGCGAACCGCGGCGGCCCGCGCCGGGTGGCGCTGGTCGGCAAGCCGAACGTGGGCAAGTCGAGCCTGCTCAACCGGCTGACCGGCGAGAACCGCGCGGTCGTCGACTCGGTCGCGGGCACCACCGTCGACCCGGTCGACTCCCTGGTGGAGCTCGACGACCAGGTCTGGCGGTTCGTGGACACGGCCGGTCTGCGCAAGCGGGTCAACTTCGCCAGCGGCACGGAGTACTACGCGTCGCTGCGCACCAAGGCGGCCATCGAGTCGGCCGAGGTGGCGATCCTGCTGCTGGACGCGGGCCAGCCGCTGGCCGAGCAGGACCTGCGGGTGCTGTCGATGGTGGTGGACTCGGGCCGGGCGTGCGTGCTGGCCCTGAACAAGTGGGACCTCGTCGACGAGGAGCGCCGCCACCAGCTGGAGAAGGAACTCGAGCGCGGCCTGGTCCGCGTGCCGTGGGCCGAGCGCGTCAACGTCTCGGCGCTGACCGGCCGCTCGGTGCGCAAGCTGGCCCCGGCCCTGCGCACGGCCCTGGACTCGTGGGACACCCGCGTGTCCACCGGCAGGCTCAACGGCTGGCTGTCGGACCTGGTGGCCGCCACTCCCCCGCCGGTGCGCGGCGGCAAGCAGCCGAAGATCCTGTTCGCCACCCAGGCCCAGACCCGGCCGCCGACGTTCGTGCTGTTCACGACGGGCTTCCTGGAGGCGGGCTACCGCCGGTTCGTCGAGCGCAAGCTGCGCGAGGAGTTCGGCTTCCGGGGCAGCCCGGTGCGGATCTCGGTGCGCGTGCGCGAGAAGAAGGCCCGCAAGGCCTAGGCGGACCCGCGGCCGATCAGCCAGTAGACACCGCGTCCGCTGGCCAGCAGGACGTAGAGGCCGAGGCTGGGCAACGCGCCCCAGAACCCGATGTCCCCGGTGATGCGCGTGCCGGGGATCTCCTCGGGCCCGACGGCCTGGTGGGGATCTATCTCCACGCCCATCCGGCTGCCGACGGTGCCCGCGGCCTCGGGGTGGGAGTAGGAGGTCGGGTAGCCACCGGCGCACTCGACCTCGTGCTGGTACTGCTTCTGGACCAGGTCGTCCTGGACCCGCACGTCGGCCCCCCGGCTCACGTCCAGCACGGTGCACTGCACCGTCTCCACCCGGGACAACACCACCCACGACGGCGCGCCGATGAGCGCCGCCGCGAGCACCCCGATGACCAGGGCGAACCCGCAGACCCAGGCCAGCCCGGCCACGTCGTCGGCGTCGGCGGGCTCGCGTTGGAACATGGTGAAGACGCCGTAGAGGGATAAGCCGCCGAGGGCGAGGGTTGACAAGGCCCCGACCACGACGACCGGCCAGGTCCACCCGCGCAGGTCGGCGAACGCCACCAGCAGCGAGGCACCGGTGGCGACACCGACGGTCAACCCGGGTAGGACGAGCCCGATCAGCAGCACCCGCGCCATCCGCCCGACCATCACCATGCCCACATGATCGCGTATGCCCGATTCACCCCACCAGCACGCCCTGTCCCGAGATGCCCGAACCGGGACCTAAGACCGGGGCGACCGCCGGGAACGCGCGGTCGGCGCTGGTGGCCGGGCGCGGGTCAGCGGCCGTGCCAGGAGTGCCAGAGGGTGGCGTAGGTGCCGTTGTCGGCGAGGAGGGTGTGGTGGGTGCCCAGTTCGGTGATGCGGCCGTCCGCCATGACGGCGATGCGGTCGGCGTCCTCCGCGGTGTGGAGGCGGTGGGCCATGGCGATCACCGTGCGGCCCCGCAGGACCGCGGCCATGGCTCGCTCCGCCCGGCGGGCCGTGCGCGGGTCCAGCAGCGACGTCGCCTCGTCGAGGATGAGGGTGTGCGGGTTGGCCAGCAGGACCCTGGCGAGAGCCACCTGCTGGGCCTTGGCCGCGTCGAGGCGCGTCGGGTCGAGGTCGGTGTCGAGGCCGTGGGTGAGGGCCCAGTCGGCTTCCACCGTGGTGAGGGCGGCGCGGATGTCGTCGTCGGTGGCGGTCGGGGCGGCCATGGCGAGGTTGTCCCGCAGGGTGCCGACGAAGACGTGGTGCTCCTGCGTCACCAGGACGACCTCCCCCGGCGGTAGCTCCGCCACGTCGACCCCGCCGACGCGGACGGTGCCGCGGTCCGGTCTGTCCATACCGGACAGAACCTTGCCCAGCGTCGACTTCCCCGCCCCGGACGGCCCCACCACCGCGAGGCGCTGCCCCGGCTGGACCGTCAAGTCGATGTCCCGCAACACATCGCGCCCCGGGACGTAGGCGAAACCGAGGCCGCGCACCTCGATCAGCGGGTGCTCGGGGCGCTTGCCCGCCGGTGGCCCGTCGTCGGCGACGAGTTCGACTCCGACGACCCGGGCGAACGACGCGGCGCTGTTCTGCACCTGGTCGAGCCACATCAGCACCCGGTCGAGGGGCGCGATGAGCTGCCACAGGTACAGCGCCGCCGCGACCACCGCGCCCAGCGCCAACTCCCCGCGCAGGTACGCGAGCCCGCCGACCACCAGCACGACGGCCAACGGCAGCGCGTGCGAGAACTCGGCGACCGGGAACAGGACCGACCGCAGGTTCAGCGTCCGCACCCGGGCCCGGTACCCCCGGTCCACCGCGTCGTCGGTGACCCGGACCCGCCGCCGCGCCAGGTCGTACACCTCGACCGTGCGCGCCCCGGCCGCGGTGTCCGCCATGCCGCCGATGGCGGCCGCGTTGGCCGCGCCCTCGGCGAGGTAGGCGTCGCGGGCCCGGCGCAGGTACCAGCGGGACACGAGCACGATCCCGGGCAGCGACACCAGCCCGCACAGCCCGAGCAGCGGGTCGAGCAGGAAGACCGCGCCGAGCAGCAGCAGGGCGTGGACGGTGGAGAGCAGCACCTCCGGCAACGCGTCGCGCAGGGTCGTGCCGACCGTGGCGACGTCGGCGGTGGCGCGGGTGACGAGTTCGCCGGTCCCCACCCGCTCCGCGACCCGCGCGGGGAGGGCGAGCGCGGTGTCGACGAACCCCTCCCGCAGCCGCGCCAGGGTCCGCTCCCCGAACCGGTGCGCCGCGTACCGCGCGGCCCGGTTGAGCAGGAGTTGGACGACGGCCGCCCCGACCACCGCCACCGCGATGGCGTCGACGGTGCCCGGGGTCGCGGTCCCGGCCTGCACCCGGTCGATGATGGTCCCCAGCAGCCGGGGCCCGACCAGCCCGGCCACCGCCGCGGCCCCGCTCAGCAGCAGGAGGACGACCACGGCCCGCCGGTCCCGCCGCAGCAGGTCCCGGATACCGGTCCGCACCCGGGCGCTGTCCGCGATCGGCAGCTGCGAACTCACGGTGCCTCCTCGACGCCGCGCAGCACCAGGTCCCGGTATTCCGGGTCGGTGGCCAGCAGCTCGGCGTGCGTCCCGACCCCGCGCACCCGGCCGTCGACCAGGTGGATGACCTGGTCGGCCTCGGTCAGCAGCAGCGGGGACGTGGTGACGACCAGGGTCGTGCGGTCCGCGCGGGTGGCGCGGAGTCGGGTGGCGATGGTGGCCTCCGTGGTGGCGTCGACGGCGGAGGTGGGCTCCACCAGCAGCAGCACCTCCGGGTCGGCGAGCACCGCGCGGGCCAGGCGGAGGCGCTGGCGCTGGCCGCCGGAGAGCTGCCGGGCCTGGCTGCCCAGGTCGGTGGCCAGGCCGTCGGGCAGCCCCGCGACGACGTCGTCCGCGGCGGCCGTCCAGATCGCGTGGTCGGGGTCGGGTGATCGCAGGGTGTCGTGGACCGTGCCCGCGAACAGGAAGGCGTCGTGGTCGGCGACCAGGACGCGCGCACGCAGCTGCGGCGTCGCCACCTCGGTCAGCGGGACCCCGCCCCAGGTGACCCCGGGTCCGCCGTCGAAACCCAGCCGGTCGACCAGCTCGACCACCGAGTCGGCCGTGGCCAACGCCGTGAACTCCCCGGCGGGCACCCGCACACCGGAGGTCGGGTCGACGAGATCCCCTGGCCCGTGCGGCCCGTCCAGCTCACCGGACGGCCGCGGCGCCACCCGCAGCACCGCGATCACCCGACCGGCGGCGACCAGTCCGCGCGCGAGGTCGTCAGCGCCTTCGACCAGGGCGGACACCGGGACGACCAGTACCGCGACGTACCCGTACACGGCCACCATCTCGCCCACCGTGATCGCGCCGGACGCGGCCATCCGGGCGGCCAGCCACACCACTGCGGCCAGGAACAGCGCGGGCAGCACCCCGCCCACCGCCTGCACCCAGCTGTTGGTCGCGCCGACCCGGTAGCCGTGCCCCAGCAGGGTCCGCGACCGCTGCCCGAACCGCTCGCGGAACGCGGCCTTCCCGCCGATCCCGGACAGCACCCGCAGCCCGGCCGCGATGTCCCCGGCCCGCGCCGTGACCGCCGCCTGCTCCTCCCGGTACGCGCGCTCCACCCCGCCGAGCCGCCGCACCAGCGGCCCGACGGCGAGCACCAGCGCCGGGATGCCGAGCAGCACGACCAGCGCCAGCGGCCAGGAGATGGTCCACAGCAGCACGGCGGTGGCCCCGTACGCGATCACCGCCCCGATGCCCGGCCCGACGATGGTCATCGTCCGCGCGATGTGCCCCATGTCCGACGACTGGACGCTGACCAGCTCCCCGGCCGACACCGACCGGGGGAACGCCGCGCCGAGCCGCACCACGTGCCGGACCACGAGCTGCACGACCCGGTAGGAGGCGTCGGTCCGCACGAAGGTCATCGTGCGGTGCCGGTACAGGCCCAGGGTCGCGTTGACGACCCCCATCAGCACGATGGCGCCGCTCCACCACAACAACGCGGATTGGTCCCGCGCGCGCAGGCCGTCGTCGACCGCGCGCGACACCAGGTACGGCGGCACCATGAGCCCGGTGGTCCAGAGCGTAGCGAGCACGCTCCCGCGCAGCGACCGCCGCCACTGCGCGAGCGCGAACCAGCACAGCAGCCGCAACGGACTCCGGACATCCGGGTCACCGGGATCGTCGTAGGGCACCCGCGCACCTGCGGACAAGCTCCCACCCCCCGGGGTTCGCGGAACCACGTCAGTCCACAGTACACACACGCGGTCGGCGGTCGGCCCGGTGGCACCGGTGGGCCGTTCGGAGCAACGCGGGGTGCAGCCACCTGTACCGGGACCGGGCGGATACCGGACGACGGATTCGGGGGTTCGCGGGATGGGCGCGAGGGTGCGGAATTCGTAGATTTCTCGGCGTCAGGGGAGTCGAATTCAGGAGGGGATCCCTTGCACGTCTGGAAAACGCGAAGACTGCTGATCGCAGCGGCGTTGGCCGTGGGAATACTGGCCGGTACAGCGGGAACCTCGAGCGCGGCGGCAGGCGGCGGCCACGAAGTTGCCCGTGCGCTGGAGAACGCGATCCGGGGCGATGGCGTACCCGGTGGCCAGGTGGTCATCACCCAGGACGACCGGAGCGGCCGGATCAGCGCAGGGGTCGGCGATCTGCGCACCGGCAGGCCGTTCCCGGATCGGGCGTCGGTGCGCATCGGCAGCAACACCAAGGCTTTCGCCGCGACCGTGGTGCTCCAACTCGTCGCCGAGCAGCGGGTCGACCTCGACGCGCCGGTCGAGCGGTACCTGCCCGGTGTGGTGCGGGGCAACGGGAACGACGGCGCCCGGGTGACGGTTCGCCAGTTGTTGCAGCACACCAGCGGCCTGCCCGACTACCTCCGGCTGCGCGACCCGCTCACGAACCGCTGGAACCACACCACCCCGGTGGAACTGGTCCGGTCCGCGATGAGCCTGCCGCCGGACTTCCCGCCCGGCGCGGGGTGGCGGTACTCCAACACCAACTACGCGCTCGCCGGGATGATCATCGAGCGGGTCACCCACCGTTCCGCCGGCGACGAGATCAACCGCCGGATCATCGAGCCGCTCCGGCTGGCAGGCACCTACTACCCGGCCGAGTACGAGGTCGGCATCCGCGGCGCGCACCCGCGCGGCTACCACACGGTCGACGGCAAGCGCGTGGACTACACCCACCTCGATCCCTCGTGGGCGGGTGCGGCCGGGGCGATGGTCTCCACCGGTGAGGACCTCAACCGCTTCTACACGGCCCTGTTGCGCGGTCGCCTGCTGCCGGAGGCGCAGCTCGCCGAGATGAAGCGGACCGTGCCCGCCGACGTCTACCCCGGCGCCGGGTACGGCCTGGGCCTGGTCCGGATCCCCACGAGCTGCGGCAAGGAGTTCTGGGGCCACGGCGGCTCGATCCCCGGGTTCCGCACCCGGGGCGGGGTCACCGCCGACGGGCGCGCGGTGACCGTCACCACCAACGAGGTCGCCGACAGCGACACCCGCGTCATGGCCGTTGTCGATACAGCCGTGTGCGGAAACCACTGAGGAGCAATGATGAAAACCCTACTGGCCGCCACCACGATCGCGGCGACCTTAGCCACCGGCATGGGAACCGCCGCCGCCGCACCGGCCTCTGTGGACAGCGCGAACCGCTTCCACAGCCAGCGGCTGAACTGGAAGCCCTGCGACGACGCGCGGCTTGACGCGGCGGGAGCCAGCTGCGCGGACGTCACCGTGCCGTTGGACTACGCCAAGCCGGACGGGCGCACGATCACCGTCGCGATCTCGCGGATCAAGGCCACCGACACCCGGAACCGGCGCGGCATCATGCTCTCCAACCCCGGTGGTCCCGGCGGCCCGGGCCTCGACTTCGCCCTGGACTTCCGCGACGCGCTGGCCCCGGACGTCCGTGGCCGCTACGACCAGATCGGCATGGACCCGCGCGGTGTCGGCCGCTCCACCCCCGTCGACTGCAAGTGGCCGGTCGCCACCATGCTGCGCTCGGCGGGCCTCGACCGCGCCGCCTTCACCGAGACCGCGCGCTTGGAAACCGATCTGGCGCGCCGTTGCCGCGACACCGTGGGCAGCGCCTACCTGCGGCACATCACCACCCGCAACACCGTCCGCGACATGGATGTCATCCGCGCCGCCCTGGGCGAGAAGAAGATCAGCTACTTCGGCGTCTCCTACGGCACCTACCTCGGCGCCGTCTTCACCCAGATGTTCCCGAACCGCACCGATCGCATCGTGCTCGACAGCGCGGCCGACCCGGCGCGGTGGGGGGTGGCGACCTTCCAGGCCATGGGTCCGGCGAACGAGGCCGCGTTCGACGACTGGGCGGCGTGGGTCGCGGCCCGGGACGGCGAGTACCACCTGGGTGGCACGGCCCACGAGGTCCGCGCGCGCTTCCAGGGCCTGGTCGCCCGGGCCGCGCGTCAGCCGATCAAGGTCGGGGCGTACGCCGTCGACGAGCACATGCTGCCGATGGTGCCGTACGTGCTGTTCGACGACCACCGCAACAACGGCACCCTCGCCGAGGTGGTGCGGCAGTTGACCGACGCCGCCGACGGGAAGGCCGTTCGGCCCCACCCGGCGCTGGAGGGGGTCTTCCTCAACCTGACCAGCTCCGACCCGACCCGGCAGAACTCGGCGCAGACCGCCGTCATCTGCGGTGACGCGGCCATGCCGCGCGACCCGCAGTGGTACTGGCGCAACATCCAGCGCAGCCGCACCACCCAGCCGCTGTTCGGCCCGGTGGCCAACAACATCCTGCCCTGCGCCGCGTGGGCACCGCCCGCCGAGCCGACGACGGTCGTGCGCAACTCCGTGCCCGCGCTGATCGTCCAGTCCACAGGGGACACCCGCACCACCTACGCGGGCGCGGTCGACCTGCACCGGGCCATGACCGGCTCGAAGCTGGTGACGCTCAAGGACACCCGCGTCCACTGGGTGTTCGGCCGCTACCCCAACACCTGCGTGGAGAACTCCGTCAACACCTACTTCCGTGACGGAACCCTCCCCGCCGCGGACCGGGCCTGCCGCTAGTCGCGAAGAGGTGCTCGGGGCGAACCGCCCCGAGCACCTCGACTCACCTGAACTCGTGCACGACCTCGATGGCCCCGACCAGGTGCGCGTTGAACTCGTCGAGTTCCTCGGCCGGGACCCACAGTTCCAGGATCGTCTTGCCGCCTGCCTGCCGCACCGGGTAGCGGCGCAGGAACTCCGACTCGACGTGGAAGCGCGTGACGTAGCCGACCCCGTGGTGCGGCACGTTCCAGTCCCGCGCGATCTTGATCGCGTAGTCCTCGTCGAGCACCGGGTAGAAGATCGGCTGCTCGGGCAGCCTGGGCGGCCAGGCGCGCCAACCGGACTCCCGGACGAGTGCCAACTCCTCGGGGCCCGTCGGCCGCCACAACGCGGTGGTCGCCTCGTCCTGGACCATCGCGCGCCTCCCGTGCTCAGTCGGGTGGACCGTCCTCCCTGCGCCGGAGCGTACCGAGGAGGACGATCGGCCCACCACGCGATTTCACGCGGTCACTTCTTGCGCCACACGGAGACGTGCGCCTCGAAGTAGTCGTACTCGCGGGGGTTCTGGCGCAGCACCCCGGCCTCGTCGCCCTCGCGGACGAGGTCGAAGCGCGGCGCCAGCCGCGCCTTGAGCGCGGTCTCGCTGCTGGTGCGCGCCGACGCCGACCCCAGCCAGGTGGTCGGGTCGCTGTACTCCGGGTACCAGGACCACGGGCACGCGATCATCAGCAGGCCCCCCGCGCGCAGCGTCCGCTCCGAGGCGCTCAGCTGCTCCAGGCAGGCCACCGGGTCCGGCACCCGGTCGAGCACGTTGGACAGCAGCACCGCGTCGAACACGCCGTCCACCTCGTGCAGCGCGGTCGCGTCGCCGACCCGGAAGTCCACGTTCGCGCGCCCCTCGGCGGAGGGCAGCCGGACCTGCACCTCACGGGCGAACGGCCCGAGCTGGGCGACGCAGAACACGCCGCCGTTGCCGACCGAGACCGCCCGGGCGACCTCCACCGCGCGGGGGCTGATGTCGATGCCGACGACCTCGTCGCGCACCCAGGTGCTCAGCGCCTGGGTGACGCCACCGACGTTGCAGCCCACGTCCAGTGCCGTGCGCACGTCGACACCCGTGCGCGCGGCGGCTTCCCGCAGCGTCTCCGAAAGCCGTGTCGGGTAGCCGTGTGCGGCGGTTAAGGGGTGGTCGGGTCGGTCGAAAACGTCCTCTGTGGACCCGTAGTGCATGAGCAGGTACTTCGAGATCTCCCGCGCGCGCTCGTACTGCGAGGTCGCGGCGTCGGCCTCGAACAGTTCCTCGCTCTTGAGCAGGACCTCGGGTGCGAACACTGGCACTCCTTCTCTCGGTTTCGACGTATCGGGTCAGCGGTCCAGGCCCACCCCGGTGCGCCGGGTCAGCGCCGGGCGGCGGCGCGGCGACCGGGTGGGCCGCTCCGGCCGGTCGGACAGCCGGGCGACGCTGGGGTGCTGGAAGAGGGCTTGGACGGTCAGGTCGGTGTCGAGGGTGGCGTTGACGCGGTTGACGAGCCGGATCGCGAGCAGCGAGTGGCCGCCGAGGCGGAAGAAGTCGTCGTCGACCCCCACGCTCGGCACGCCGAGCGCCTCGGCGAACAGCTCGCACAGGATCTGCTCGCGCGGGGTGCGCGGCTCGCGGCCGGTGGTGTCGTGGGCCGGTGCGGGCAGTTGCGCGCGGTCGAGCTTCCCGTTGCCGGTCAACGGCCAGGTGGGCAGCGGGATGAGGTGCTGCGGGACGAGGTAGTCGGGCAGCAGCCCGGTGAGCGTGTCGCGTAGTGCGGCCGAATCGGCGACGCCGGTGTAGTAGCCGACCAGTTGCTTCTCGCCGTTGGCCGCCGTGTGGACCGTGACCGCCGCCTGGGTGATGTCCGGCCGCGCGGTCAACGCCGCCTCGACGTCGGCGGGCTCGATGCGGAACCCGCGGATCTTGACCTGCTGGTCGGTGCGGCCGTGGAAGGTCAGCGTGCCGTCGGGTTCCCAGCGCGCGAGGTCTCCGGTGCGGTAGACCCGGTCCCCCGGCGCGCCGAAGGGATCCGCGACGAAGCGGGACGCGGTCAGCGTGGGGTTGCCGGTGTAGCCGCGAGCGAGTCCGGGGCCCGCCAGGTACAGCTCACCGATCACCCCGGCGGGCGCGAGGTTGAGGTACTGGTCGAGCACGTACAGCCGCGACCCGCTCATCGGCCCGCCCAGCGGCACGGTCGCGGGGATCTCGTCACCGGAGCGGAATCCCGTGTGCGTGGCGCACATGGTGATCTCGGTCGGCCCGTAGGTCGTCCGCACCACGGTGCTCGGGCACGCCGTCAACACGGCCCGCACCGCCTCCGGCGAGATGACGTCACCGCCGGTCGTGATCTCCGCCAGCCCGGCGAACAGCCCGGGGTCGCCTTCCGCGACGACCCGGAACAGACCGGCCGTCAACGACACCCGCGTGACCCGCTGCTCGGTGATCACCCGGCGCAGCGACTCCGCGTTCGCAGTGCCGAGACCGGCGACCACGACCGTCCCACCGGCCAGCAGCGGCGCCCAGATCTCGTAGGTCGACCCGTCGAAGGCGTGCGGCGCCTGGAACAGGACCCGGTCGCGCGCGGTCACCTCCCACACACCGTCCAACGCCAGGTCGACAACTCCCCGGTGGGTGACCGTGATGCCTTTTGAGCGCCCGGTCGACCCGGACGTGTGCATGACGTACGCCGCCTGGTCGGGACGGACCGCGGGCAACGCCACGCAAACGCTTGCCGGCACCCGGTCGTGCGGCCGCACGATGCCGCGGAGCGCGGCCTGCTCCTTGGCGAACGGATCGTCCACATGCGCGTCGTCGACCACCAGCAGCGGCGAAACGTTGCCTGCCACGACCTCGGTCAACCGGCTGTGCGGCGCGTCGGTGTGCAGGGGCAGGTAAGCCGCCCCGGCCTTGACGATCCCCAGCAGCACCACGACCAGGTCGACACTCCGGTCCATCAGCACCGGCACCACGCACTCCGCGCCCACTCCACGCCAGGCCAACAACTCCGCGAAGGCCGACGACCGCGTGTCCAGCTCCCGATAGGACAGTGACACCACCCCATCGGTCACCGCCTCGGCATCCGGCGCCGCGACCACCCGCTCACCGAAGGCGCTCACCACGGTCCCCGGCACGTCCGGGCCGTCGCCGATCCCCCGCGCCAGCAGCACGTCCCGTTCGGTGCCCGACAGCACGCCGATGCCGCCGACCCGCACCGCCGGATCCGCCACGACCGCGCGCAGCACCGCCGCGAGCCGCGAACCCAGGCACGCGATCGTGTTCTCGTCGAACAGGTCGAGCGCGTACCCGAGCCGCACGAGCAGACCGGTCTCGGCGGCGCTCACGGTGACGTCGAGGTCGAACTTCGCCACGTCCTGGGGCGCGCCGAGCGGCGCGCTCCCCGGCAACACGAGCCCGGCGCCGTCACCGGCCATCGACACCATCACCTGGAACAGCGGGTGCCGGGCCAGCGACCGCGCGGGCCGCAGCCGCTCGACCAGCGTGTCGAACGGGACGTCCTGGTGCGCGTACGCGGCCAGGTCGGCCGCGCGGACCCGGGCCAGCAACTCGGCGAACGTCGGGTTGCCGGAGGTGTCGGTGCGCAGCACGACGGTGTTGACGAAGAACCCGACCACCTCGTCCAGCGCCTCGTCGTCGCGACCGGCCACGACTGTGCCGAACGGCAGGTCGGTGCCCGCGCCGAGCCGGGTCAGGGTCAGCGCCAACGCGGCCCGCACGACCATGAACAGCGTGGCGTCGTGGTCCCGTGCCACCGCCCGCAACGCGTCGAGCACGTCGACGGGCAGGTCGACCGACACCGCGCCACCCCGGTGGGTCGGCCGGGCCGGACGCGCGCGGTCGACGGGCAGGGTCAGCTCCTCCGGCAGCCCCGCAAGCGCTTGCCGCCAGAACTCCACCTGCCGCGCCAACACACTGTCCTCATCGGACAGCTCGCCCAGCACCTCGCGCTGCCACAGCGTGTAGTCCGCGTACTGCACCGGCAGCGGCGTCCACTCCGGCGCCGCACCCGCCACCCGAGCGGCGTACGCGGCGGCGAGGTCCCGCACGAGCGGCCCCATCGACCACCCGTCGGCCGCGATGTGGTGCACGACCAGCACGACGTGGTCCCGCACCACCGCGACCCGCAGCGGCGGCTCGGCGGCCAGGTCGAACGCGTGCGCCCGTTCCCGCGCCACGACGGCGTCCACGTCCTCCGGCGCGCACGGCACCCACTCGACCGGCGCCTCCACCGACCGCAGCACCCGCTGCACCGGCACACCGTCGACCTCGGGGAACACCGTCCTCAGCGACTCGTGCCGGGCCATCAGGTCCCGCACGGCCAGCCGCAACGCGTCCGCGTCCAGCTCCCCGGTCACCCGGCTGGCCAGCGAGATGTTGTAGGTGGCCGCCTGCTCGTCGAGCTTGCGCAGCAACCAGAGCCTGCGTTGGGCGGACGAGACCGGCACCTCCTCGGGACGCGGGTCGAGCGCGATCAGCGGCACCGCGGCACCGGCCGACGCGTCGAGCGCGCCGAGCAGCCCGGCGACGGTCGGGTGTTCGAAGATCGTGCGGATCGACACGGACTCGCCCAGGGCCGTGCGGATCCGGTTCGCCAGGCGGGTCGCGAGCAGGGAATGACCGCCGAGGTCGAAGAACCCGTCGTGCACGCCCACATCCGGCAGGCCGAGCAACGCGGCGAAGATGCCGCAGAGCAGTTCCTCGCGGGGCGTGCGGGCGGCCCGGGACGTGCTGTCGTGGCTGGGCGCGGGCAGCGCGTCGCGGTCGAGCTTGCCGTTGGTGGTGACCGGCAACGCGTCCAGCACGACCAGCGCGGACGGCACCAGGTAGTCCGGCAGCCGGGCGGCCAGCGCGCGGCGGACCGCGTCGGGGTGGGCGGTGCCGGTCAGGTAGCCGACCAGGCGCCGCTCCCCCGGCCGGTCCTCGCGCAGCAGCACCGCGGCGTGCTCGACCCCGGGCGCCTCGGTGAGCGCGGCCTGGACCTCGCCGAGTTCGACCCGGAAACCGCGGATCTTGACCTGGTCGTCGGCGCGGCCGACGAACCGCAGCCTGCCGTCGGTGCCCCAGCGCACGACGTCGCCGGAGCGGTACATGCGGGTGCCCGCCGGGCCGAACGGGTCGGCGATGAACCGGCCCGCGGTGAGTCCCGGCCTGCCGATGTACGCCCTGGCCAGCGCGGTGCCCGCGATGTACAGCTCCCCCGCGACCCCGGGCGGGACCGGCTGGAGCGCGTCGTCGAGGACGTAGACGTCGGTGTTGGGCACGGGCCCGCCGATGGTGACCGGGTCACCCGCGCGCAGCGGACCGCCGGTGGCGCAGATGGTGGTCTCGGTGGGGCCGTAGGAGTTCTGCAAGGGGTGGGTGGCGGCCCATCGGTCCATGAGGGACTGCGGGCACGACTCGCTCGCGGTGACGATGACGGCGCCGTCGGGCACGGCGTGGTCGGGCAGCGCGGCCAGCAGCGACGGCGTGACCAGCAGGTGCGTGACGTCCGGCGCGGCGCCGGGCGCGGCGGTGAGCAGGTCCTCGGGCTCGGCGATGACCAGGGTGCCGCCGAGCAGCAGCGCCATGGCGACTTCCCAGACGGAGCCGTCGAAGCCGATGGAGGCCAGTTGCAGCACGCGGTGCCCCGGCCCGCTGACGAACTCGCGGTGCCGCCGGGCCAGGCGGGTGAGGCCGGTGTGCGGGAGCGCGACGCCCTTGGGGGTTCCGGTGGAGCCGGAGGTGTAGATGACGTAGCAGAGGTGCCGGTGGTCGAGTCCCGGGTTCAACGGCTCGTCCGGGTAGCCGGACAGGTCCGTGTCCGCGAGGACCAGGGTCGACAGGCCGAGGTCGCCCGGCGAGTCGGCGATCAGCAGCACGGAGCCGCTGTCCGTGGCCACGAACTGCTTGCGCTGTGCGGGATACGCCGGATCCACCGGCACGTACACCCCGCCCGCCTTGCTGACCGCGAGGAACGCGACGACCCAGTCGATCGAGCGCGGCAGCGAGACCGCGACCGGCACCTCGGGGCCCACACCGCGCTCGGCCAGCAACCGCGCGACGCGGTTGGCGCGGGCGTCGAGTTCGGCGTACGTGAGCGATGCCCCGGCGTGCTCGACGGCCGGGGTGTCGCCGTGCGCGGCCACCTGCTCGGCGTACAGCTCGGGCAGGGTGCGCGGCGGCACCTCCGCGGTGGCGTTCCAGTCGACCAGCAGCCGCGCGCGCTCGTCCGCGCCGAGCACGTCGACCCGGCCGATGCGCGCGCCCGGGTCGGCGGCGACGGCGTCGAGGAACCGCGCCAGCCGGTGACCCAGCCCCGCGACGGTGACCTCGTCGAACAGGTCGGTGGCGTAGGTGAGCGTGGCGGTCATGCCGCCCGCGTCGGCGCGTTCGACCACGCCGATGAGCAGGTCGAACTTCGCCGGGTCCAGCGGCGCCTTGCGCGCGGTCGCCCCGACCCCGGCCAGCCGCAGGCCCGGGGCCTCGTCCTCGACGCCGAAGGCGACCTGGAACAGCGGGTGCCTGGCCAGGGTGCGGTTGGGCCGCAGGCGTTCCACGACCCGGTCGAACGGCGCGTGCTGGTGGGCGTACGCGGCGTGGCCGTCGCGGCGGACGCGGTCGAGGAGTTCGGTGAAGGTGGGGTCGCCGGAGGTGTCGGTGCGCAGCACCAGGCTGTTGACGAAGAACCCGACCAGGTGGTCGAGCGCGGCGTCGGCGCGGCCCGCGACCACGGTGCCCAGCGGCAGGTCGGTGCCCGCGCCGGAGCGGGTCAGCACGGCGGCGATGGCGGCCTGCACCACCATGAACGGGGTGGCGCGCCGGTCGCGGGCGAGCGCGCGGAGCCGGGCGTGCGTGTCGGGTCCGATGTCGACGGTGACGACCGCGCCCGCGTGGGAGGGGCGGGCCGGTCGGGGCCGGTCGTAGGGCAGCGCCAGCTCCTCGGGCAGCCCGGCCAGGTTCGCGGCCCAGAACTCGAGGTCGGCGTCGTGTTCGCGGTCGCCGAGCCAGAGTGCGTAGTCCGCGTACTGCACGGGCAGCGGGCTCCACTGTGGACTCCGTCCGGCGGTGCGCGCGGCGTACGCCGCGGCGAGGTCGTCGAGCAGCACGCCCATGGACCAGCCGTCACCCGCGATGTGGTGGACGACGAGCACCAGCACGGACTCGTCGGATCCGGTCCGCGCGAGGTGGGCGTGGACCGGGTGCTCGGCGGCGAGGTCGAACGGGTACGCGCAGTGCTCGGCGACAACCCCGTCGAGGTCAGCGGGTGCGTGGGTCGAGACACCGAGGTCGACTGACACGACCCCGACGACCTGAACAGGTTCGCCGTCGTGCTCGGTGAAGGTGGTGCGCAGGACCTCGTGCCGTCCGACCACATCGGACAGCGCGCGGCGCAGCGCGGGCACGTCGACGGCACCGGTCAGGTGCGTGACGACCGGGATGTTCCAGTTCGCGCTCGGCCCTTCGAGGCAGTGCAGGAACCAGAGCCTGCGCTGGGCGGGCGAGAGCGGCACGCGGTCGGGGCGCGGGTCGGCGGCGACCACCGGCGGCGGTGCCTCGGCGGTGTCGAGCCGGGTGGCCAGCCGGGCGACGGTGGGGTGCTGGAACAGCGTCTGGATGGTGGCGGCGGTGTCGAGGGTGGCGTTGATCCGGTTGGTGAGCCGCAGCGCGAGCAGGGAGTGGCCGCCGAGGTGGAAGAAGTCGTCGTCGATGGTGACGGTGTCGACGCCGAGGGTGTCGGCGAACAGGTCGCGGAGGATCTGCTCGCGCGGGGTCCGGGGCGCGCGGCCGGTGGTGGTGTGGGTGGGCGCGGGGAGCTGGGCGCGGTCGAGCTTCCCGTTGCGGGTCAGCGGCCAGGTGGCGAGGGGGACGAGGTGGCGCGGGACCAGGTAGTCGGGCAGGACGGCGGCGAGCGCGCCGCGCAGGTCGGCCGGGTCGGCAGTACCCGTGTAGTAGCCGACCAGCTGCTTCTCGCCGTTGGCCCCCGTGTGGACGGCGACAGCGGCCTGAGTGATGTCGGGCTGCGCGGTCAGGGCGGTTTCGACGTCGGCCGGTTCGATGCGGAACCCGCGGATCTTGACCTGCTGGTCGGCGCGGCCGTGGAAGGTCAGCGTGCCGTCGACCTCCCAACGGGCCAGGTCTCCGGTGCGGTAGGCGCGGTCCCCCGGCGCGCCGAAGGGATCGGCGGTGAATCGGGTGGCGGTCAGCGCCGGGTTGGCGGTGTAGCCGCGGGCGAGTCCGGGGCCTGCCAGGTACAGCTCGCCGATGACGCCGCCGGGCACGGGGTTGAGGTACTGGTCGAGCACGTACAGCCGGGTGCCGCTCATCGGGCCGCCGAGCGGGACCGTCGCGGGCACCTCGTCGCCCGCGCGGAACCCGGTGTGGGTGGCGCACATGGTGATCTCGGTCGGCCCGTAGGTGGTCCGCACGATGGTGTCCGGGCAGGCGTCGAGCACGGCCCGTACGGCCTCGGGTGAGATGACGTCGCCGCCGAGGGTGACCTCGGCGAGCCCGGCGAACGCGGCCGGGTCGTGCTCGGCGATCACCCGGAACAGACCCGCGGCCAACGAGACCCGCGTGACCCGCTGCTCGGTGACCACCCGGCGCACCGATCCGGCGTCCGTGCGCCCCGACCCGGCGACCACGACCGCGCCGCCGATCAGCAGCGGCGCCCAGATCTCGTAGGTCGACCCGTCGAAGGCGTGCGGCGCCTGGAACAGCACCCGGTCGCGCGCCGTGACCTCCCACGCGGGGTCCAGCGCCAGGTCCACGACTCCCCGGTGGGTGACCGTGATGCCCTTGGACCGCCCAGTCGATCCGGACGTGTGCATGACGTACGCCGCCTGGTCCGGCCGCACCGGCGGTAGCTCGGCGCCGGTTCCGTCCGGGGCCCGGTCGCCGGGCAGCGCGATCCCGCGCACCGCCGCCTGTTCCCGGGCGAACGGGTCGTCGGCGTGCGCGTCGTCGACGACCAGCACCGGCGACGCGTTCCCGGCGAGGACCTCGGTCAACCGGGAGTGCGGCGCGTCGGTGTGCAGGGGCAGGTAAGCCGCCCCAGCCTTCAGGATCCCCAGCAGCACCACGACCAGGTCGACACTCCGGTCCATCAGCACCGGCACCACGCACTCCGCGCCGACACCGCGCCAGACCAGCAGTTCCGCGAACTCGGACGACCTCGCGTCCAGCTCCCGATAGGACAGTGACACCACCCCGTCGGTCACCGCCTCGGCATCCGGCGCCGCGACCACCCTCAGCCCGAACGCGCTCACGACCGTGCCCCCGACCACCGGACCATCGCCGATCCCCCGTGCCAGCAGGGCATCCCGCTCGGACGCGGCCAGCACCGCGGCCTCGCCGACCCGTACCTCAGGGTCCCCCGACACCTCGCACAACACCGCGACCAGCCGCTCACCGAGTGACCGGGCCGTGGACTCGTCGAACAGGTCGTGCGCGAACACCACGCGGATGTCCACGCCGTCGCGCGTCCCGTCACGGCCGAACCGCTCGTCGACGTCGACCTCGAGGTCGAACCGGGACACGACACCCCCGCCCGGCACGGCGGCGCAGTCCAGGCCGGGCAGGGTGATGTCCGGGCCGGAACCCCTGCCGAGCGACAGCGCGACCTGGAACAGCGGGTGCCGGGCCAGCGACCGCGCGGGCCGCAACCGCTCCACCAGCGTGTCGAACGGGACGTCCTGGTGCGCGAACGCGGCCAAGTCGGCCTGCCGGACGCGGCGCAGCAAGTCCGCGAACGTCGGGTTGCCGGAGGTGTCGGTGCGCAGCACGACGGTGTTGACGAAGAACCCGACCAGGTCGTCGAACGCCTCGTCGGCGCGCCCCGCGACCACGGTGCCCAGCGGCACGTCCGGGCCCGCGCCGAGCCTGGTCATGGTCAGCGCCAAGGCGGCCTGGACGACCATGAAGAAGGTCGCGTCGTGCTCGCGGGTCAGCTCGTGCAACCGCTGGTGCACGGTGGAGTCCAGGCTCAGCGCGACAGCCCCGCCGAGGTGCGACGGGCGCGCCGGGCGGGTGCGGTCGACCGGCAGCACGAGTTCCTCGGGCACCCCGGCCAGGTTCTCCCGCCAGAACGCGACCTGCCCGGCCGCCACACTGTCCTCATCGGACACGTCACCGAGCAGGTCCCGTTGCCACAGCGTGTAGTCGGCGTACTGCACCGGCAGCGGCACCCAGTCCGGCGCGGCCCCGGCGGCCCGCGCGGCGTAGGCGCGGCCCAGGTCGCGCACCAGCGGTCCCATCGACCAGCCGTCCTCGGCGATGTGGTGCAGCACCAGCACCAGCACGGCCTCCTCCGGCGCGTACCGGATGAGCGCGGCGTGCACCGGGGACTCGTTCTCCAGGTCGAACGTCCGGGCGCTCTCCCTCGCCACCACGGCGTCGACCTCGTCGACCGCGCAGGTCAGCAGGCGCAGGAAGTCGGTGGACGGCAGGACCCGCTGCACCGGTTCACCGTCGACCTGCGGGAACACCGTGCGCAGCGGCTCGTGCCGGGTCGCCAGGTCGGTCAGCGCGGCCCCGAGGGCGGCGTCGTCGAGCGCCCCGCGAATCCGGGTCACCATCGGCACGGTGTAGGTCCGGCTGGGGCCTTCCACCTGGTGCAGGAACCACAGACGCCGCTGAGCCGGGGACAGGGGCACGGTCTCCGGCCTCGGCACCACGGCCGTCGGCGGCACCCGCCGGGTCGAGCCGGTCGCGCCGAGCCGGGCCGCGAGGCCGGTCGGGGTCGGGGTGTCGAACACCGCGCGCACGTCGAGGTCCGCGCCCAGGACCGCGCGGACGCGGTTGACCAGGCGCGCGGCGAGCAGGGAGTGGCCGCCGAGTTCGAAGAAGTCGTCGCGCGCGCCGACCTCCGGCAGGCCGAGCAGGGCGGCGAAGAGGCCGCAGACGATCTCCTCGGCGGGGGTGCGCGGCGCGGTGCCGGTCGCGCGGGCCCCCAGGTCGACCTCGGGCAGCGCGGCGCGGTCGAGCTTGCCGTTGGTGGTCAGCGGCAGGTCGTCGACCACGACGAACGCGGCGGGCACCAGGTAGCTGGGCAGCGCGCGCACCACCTCGGCCTTGGCGGAGGCGACCAGCGCGGCGGCGGTGAGGCCGCGCAGCGGGTTGTTCGTGTAGGCCGACAACGGCGACCCGGTGTCGGCGGGCCGGTAGAGGTCACCGGTCGGCGCGGGCGCTGCCGGGTCGTGGAAGACGACGTCAAGCGCGCCCTCCACAGTGGACCAGGTGGCGAGTACCCCGAGCCCGAGGTCCGCACCGATACCGTGCAGTGCTTCGGGATCCGGGACGGAGTCGTCCGGCGCGGAGTCCAGCAGCGCGGCCGCCGCGGCGGGCTCGGCGTCGGCGAGCAGCGCGGACCGCGCCGCGAGTTCCCCGCGCAACCGGCCGTTGGGCACACCGACGACCCGCATCGGCGCGCCGTCCAGCAGCGCATCGCGGAGCCCGGCGAGGTCGTGGACATCGGTGCCCCACCGCAGTTCCGGGACCGCGTGGGCCACGGGCGCCGCGTCGCGACTCAGGACGACGTCGTAGCGGTGCCGGGTCATCTCGTTGTGGTGCGCGCCCCGCTGCACCTGGACGTCCACGCTGCCGATGCGCGCGTCCAGTTCCCGGAGCGCGCCGAAGAAGTCCGGGTGGACCAGCAGCTCCTCCTCGCCGCGGGCCAGCCGGTCGACGGCGTCGCGGGCGGCCCGGTTGTCGGCGGGCAGCGGCGCGCGGCCCAGGACGATCGCGGAGTGCAGCACCGGCAGCAGGTCCGGGTGGCGCAGGTCGCCGAGGAACAACCTGCCGTGCGGGGCCAGCAGGTCGAACGCGGTGCGGACGAACGCGGCCAGGTACTCCGCGTCCGGGAAGTACTGCACGACGGAGTTGATGACGACCGTGTCGAAGTAGCCGCGCGGCAGGTCGTCGAGTTCGTGGGCGCCCGCCGTGCTCAGGCGCACCCGGGTGGCCAGTTCCGGCACGCGGGCGACCTGCCGGGACAGGTGCTCGACCGCGACCGCGGACAGGTCGGTGCCCCAGTACTCGGTGCAGTGCGGGGCGACGCGGGACAGGATGAGCCCGATGCCGACGCCGACCTCCAGCACGCGGCCGGGGCGGGACTCCAGCACCCGCTCGACGGTGGCCGCGCGCCACTCGCCCATCTCGTCGTCCGAGAGCGGTTCCCCGGTGTACGCGCTGGTCCAGCCGGTGAACACGTCGCCGAAGCCGGTGTCCTCGACGGTGCGGTAGTGCGCGTCGTTGGTGTCGCGCCACTCGTCGACCTGCTGGTCGCGGTGGCCGCTGTCGGCGCCGTCGGGCACCAGGTAGGCGACCAGCCGCTTCTCGCCGCGCTGGTCCTCGCGCACCACCACGGCCGCGCGGTCGACCCCGGGCACGTCGGTGAGCGCGGCCTCGACCTCGCCGGGTTCGATGCGGAAGCCGCGGATCTTGACCTGGTCGTCGGTGCGGCCCAAGAACTCCAGCCTGCCGCGCGCGTCCCAGCGCACGACGTCGCCGGTGCGGTACATGCGGCCACCCGCCGGGCCGAACGGGTCGGCGACGAAGCGGGACGCGGTCAGGCCGCGGCGGTCGATGTAGCCGCGCGCCAGGCCGGGACCCGCGACGTACAGCTCACCCCCGGTGCCGGGCGGGACGGGTCGGAGCACGTCGTCGAGCACGTACACCCGGGTCGCCGGGACCGGGCCGCCGACGGTGACGGGCTCGTCCGGGCGCAGGGAGCCGCCGGTCGCGCAGACCGTGGTCTCGGTGGGCCCGTAGGAGTTGACCAGCCGGTGGCGCACCGACCAGCGGTCGACCAGCGCGCGGGTGCACGCCTCGGACGCGGTGATGATCGTGGTGCCGTCGGCGAACGCCTCGGTGGGCAGCGCGGCGAGCAGCGACGGCGTCACGGTCACGTGCGTGGCGCGCGCGGCGGCGGCGTGCCCGGCCAGCACGCCGTCGGGGTCGCCGATGACCAGGGTGCCGCCGCTGAGCAGCGCCATGGTCATCTCCCACACCGAGCCGTCGAAGCCGATGGAGGCCAGCAGCAGCACGCGGTGCCCGGAGCCCTCGGTGACGTAGTCGGCGTGCCGGGCCACCAAGCGGGTCATGCCGGTGTGCGGGAGAGCGACGCCCTTGGGGACCCCGGTGGACCCCGAGGTGTAGATGACGTAGCTGATGTGGGTGTGCCGCAACGGCGCGAGCCGGTCGGTGTCGGCGAGGTCGTGCGACGCGCGGGTGGGCTGGTCGAGGTCGGCGACCAAGACCTCCTCGACGTCCGGGAGCCTGCCCGGGGTGTCCACGAGCGCGAGCAGCGGCGCGGTGTCGTCGAGCATGAAGCGCTTGCGCCGCACCGGGTAGGTCGGGTCGACGGGCACGTACGCGCCACCGGCCTTGGTGACCGCGAGGAACGCGGTGACCAGGTCGACGCCCCGGTCCATCGACACCACGACCGGGGTGTCCGGGGCGACGCCGCGGTCCACCAGCGACCGGGCCACCCGGTTGGCGCGGGCGTCGAGTTCGCGGTAGGTCAGCGACCGGGTGCCGTCCTCGACCGCGGTGGTGTCCGGGTACCGGGCGACCTGCTCGGCGAACAGCTCGGGCAGGGTGCGCACCGGCAGGTCGGGCCGGGTGTGCCACTCCCCCAGCACGGTCCGGTTCTCCTCGGGCAGCAGCAACGACAGCCGGGCGAGCGGCCCGTCGGGTGCGTCGAGCAGCCACGCCACGGTCAGCGCGACCCGGATGTCCAGTTCCGGCGGCACGGGACCGTCGCACGCGCACAGCTCGAACCCGGTGACGGTGTCCGTTCCGGTGTCCATGAGCACGACGTCCGGTTCGCCCACGGTGTCCCGCGCCGCGCGTACGGCGTCCACAAAGGACATCCGCGCGGTCTGGGTGACGGCCAGCGCGCCGTCCGCGCTGCCGACGCGCACCTCGGACCGGGCGAGCAGACCACCGACCGCCACGCCGATGGCCACCGCGGTGACCCGGCGCGCGGGCAGGCCGAGCCGGGCGGCGAGCCGGTCGATGCCGTCGCACACGGCGCCGGGCAGCTCCACGACCTGCGGGGGCGCGGCGGGACGATCGGACACCATGTCCTCCTGGCGGTGGGGCGCGGGTAGACGGCGCGGCGAGACGGCCGCGGTGGGTGGCGAAAGGCAAGACCCGGCCCGATCGTATGGAATGGATCGGGGCTCGGGAACAATTCGCGGCCGTGTGGCAGCATCCTGCCGCACGATCCCGGTCGGTCCTATTCCAGCGGCAGGATCCTGACTGACCGAAACCACGCACTCCACTATCCAGCGCGAATGTGGTCGGGTGGGCGACAACGGCGTGCAAATGCGATACCGAGGAGACACCCGTGTCCGACGTCGAGGTGAACCCCGACCTCCGTGACGACGACCCCGGCCGTGATGACCCCGGTCGGAGCAGCCCCACCCGAGCCGACACGGTCCGTGACGACTCCGGACCGGCGACCGCCGTGCCGCTGCGCCGGAACGGGCCATTCCAACTGTTGTGGACCGGCGCGGCGTTCTCCATCCTCGGGTTGGAGGTCGCCGCCCTGGTGTTCCCGCTGGTCGTCCTGATGGTCACCGGGTCGCCGGGCGCGGCGGGCGCGGTCGCGTCGGTGGAGATGATCGCGGGGCTGGTGCTCGGCCTGCCCGCGGGCGAGCTGGTCGACCGGCACGACCGGCGCGTGGTGCTGATCCTGGTCGAGGTGGGGCGCGCGGTCGGCGCGGCCAGCGTGGTGGTCGCCCTCGCCCTGGACGCGCTGACGCTGCCGCACCTGCTGGTCGTCGCGGTGGTCATGGGCTCGATGCGGCCGTTCAGCGCGACCGCCCGGATGCTGATGATCCGCGCGCTCGTGCCGTCCGAGCAGCTCACCGCCGCGCTCACCCAGGAGGAGGCCCGGGTCAGCGGCGCGTCCCTGGTCGGCCCGCCGCTGGGTGGCGCGCTCTTCGCCGTCGCCGCCGTGGTCCCGTGGCTGGTCACGACGGTCAGCTCGCTCGTCGCGGGGGTCTGCATGGCGCTGGTCCGCGTGCCCCCGGCGGCGAAACCGGAACCGGCCCCGACCGCGGACGGCGGCTCGATCGCGCGCCGCATCGCCACCGGCCTGTCCGTGCTGTGGAACCAGGCGACCCTGCGCCGGACCACCCTGTTCACCGCCGCGATGAACGCGGCGTCGGCGCCGTTGGTGCTGGTCACGGCCGTGTACCTGACCGCGCAGGGTGTCTCGTCCGAGCAGATCGGCATCGCCACGGCCGGGCTCGCGGTCGGCGGCCTGCTGGGCACGCTGCTGATCGGCAGGCTCAACCGGCTCGCCCCCGGCGTCCTGATGCTCGGTCAGGCCGCGTTCCTCACCGTGCTGCTGTGCGTGCTCGCGCTGCCGTTGGGCCCGTGGGGCGCGGGCAGCGCCCTGTTCCTGTCGATGCTGGGTGTGCCGACGATGCGGGTGCTGGTCGACATCGTGCTGTTCCGGCAGGTCCCGGACGCGCAGCGGGGCCGGGTGGCGTCGGCGGCGATGACGCTGTGGGGCGCCAGTTCGGCGCTGGGCACGCTGGTCGTCGGGCTGCTGCTGGACGTGGCGCCGGTGTGGGTCGTGCTGGTGGGCCTGGCGGGCGCGCTAGCCCTCGTGTTCGCCTTCGGCCTGCTCAACCCCGTCTTCCGGCGCACCGCCTGGCCCGCCGAGACCGCATGAGCCCGCGGTTCGGGGACCGGGGGTCGCGCGCGCGGCGTGCCTGCGGGCCAGGTCGGTCAGCCCGATCTCGGACAGCCGCATCCCGGCCTCGAACCGCGAGGTCACGTTCAGGGACTTGAGGATGCTGGCCACGTAGCGGCGGTAGGTGCGCACGGACACGCGCATCTGCCGCGCCGCGCTCTCGTCCTTCATCCCGGCGCACAGGCGGCCCAGCACGTCGGCCAGCGAACTGGGTCCGACCAGGGCGATCACCGCGCCGGTGAGCTCGGTGAAGTCGACGGCGAGGTCGCGCAGCGTGGCGTGGGTCTGGCGCAGGGCGCGGACCACCTCGGGGGTGCGGACCAGGGTGCCGCCGCCGGTGTCGGCGGGCAGCAGCGCCACGTCGTCACCGACCAGCACCGCGCGCGGCAGGGTGCGGGCCAGGACCCGGACCTCGGCGCCCGCGGCCACCAGACCGGCGAGGGTGTGCTGGTCGGGCGCGGCGAGCGCGGCCAGGTCGTGGTGCAGCAGCGTCAGCCGGTGGCCGCGGTCGAGCACCTCGGCGCGCAGGAACTCGCACGGGTCCATGCCCAGCGGTTCGGTCAGCTCGGCTTGGGCGGAGCAGGCGACCAGCACCGAGGTGCCCGCGGGCCGCGCGCGCAGCTCGGCGCGGAGTTCGGCACCGGCGTCGCGGGGTTCGGCCGCGGTCCGGCGCTGCCCCATGGACAGCTCCAGCGCCTCGATGAGCAGCCGCCGCGCGCCGTGGAACGCGTCGACCCCCTCGCCCTGACCAGCGGTGGCACCCCCGGTGCCATCCCGGCTCGCGCGCGCCTGCGGCACCGCCGCCCCGACCGCGTTGATCACGAAACTCCCCCGCGTTTGTTACCGGTTGCCCGACAGGCCCCCCATCCGGGCTGTCGCTCACCATGGCATGCCAATTGGTGACCGACAAGCAGCACGGAGTAGTTGACGCTGTTCGGCCGCACCCGCTCCGCTGAACGGAACGAAACCGGCTGGTCACCGTAGGTATGGGAGCGGTGTCCGCGACCGCGCTGTCCACTTCCTGCGGGCCGGGCCCCGACGCGGCACACAATCGAGCCACCGGCCGTGTCACCTAGCTGCCAATGCCGGGGAGCGCGACCACCTTGCCCGGCCGCGCGGGCGACTCATAAGCTGGCCGGGAATTGGGTTCGACCCGCCGGGGTCCCGGCATTTCGCCGGACGATCAACCCCGAGTTCACCCCTATTGCCGGCAATGCCACGAGTACGGGAGCGCATTCGACGTGACCAATCCATTTGACGACGAGAGCGGCCGTTTCCTGGTGCTGGTGAACGACGAGAACCAGCACTCGCTGTGGCCGTCGTTCGTCGACGTGCCCGCCGGGTGGACCGTGGCGCTGGCGGAGACCACGCGCGCGGAGTGCCTGGCGTACGTGGAGCGGAACTGGACCGACCTGCGCCCGGCGAGCCTGGTGCGCGCGATGGGCGAGCGGTGACCGGGGTAGCCGAGTCCGCCACCGGGTCCGCCACCGAGCTGCGCCAGGCGGAGCTGCACGCCTCGCTCGGCCACCCGCTGGCGGAGTCGATGGACTTCCTCAACGGCGTGGCGCTGCGCTACCCCGGCGCGATCTCGTTCGCCGCCGGGCGGCCGACGGAGCGGTTCCTCGACCTCGACGACGTGCACCGGCACCTGGACCTGTTCCACAGGCACCTGGTGGAGTCGTACGGCGGCGACCAGGCCCGCGCCAACCAGCAGCTGCTGCAATACGGGCGCACCAAGGGGATCATCCACGACCTGGTGGCGCGCAACCTCGCGGCGGACGAGGACATCCACGTCGACCCGGAGTCCATCGTGGTCACCGTGGGCTGCCAGGAGGCGCTGTTCCTGTGCCTGCGCGCCCTGCGCCGCACCCCCGACGACGTGCTGCTCGCCGTCCGGCCGTGCTACGTGGGCGCGCTCGGCGCCGCGCAGCTCGCGGACATGGCGGTGCTGCCGGTGGCCGCGTCCGGTAGCGGCATCGACTTCGCCGACCTGGAAGCGCGGCTGGCCGCGGCTTCGGCGGCCGGGCAGCGGGTGCGCGCGTTCTACCTGGTGGCCGACTTCGCCAACCCGACCGGAACCAGCCTCGACACCGCGGCCCGCACGCGGCTGCTGGAGTTGGCCGCGCGCCACGACTTCCTGCTGCTGGAGGACAACCCGTACGGCCTGTTCCCCGCCGACGACGCACCCCGGCCGCCGACGCTGAAGTCGCTCGACCGCGACCACCGCGTGGTCTACCTCGGCTCGTACGGCAAGACCGGCCTGCCCGGCGCGCGCGTCGGGTTCGCCGTGGCGGACCAGCCGGTGCGCACCCCGGACGGCCGCGCGGAACTGCTCGCCGACCAGCTCGGCAGGCTCAAGAGCATGCTCACGGTCAACACCTCGCCGCTGGCCCAGGCCGCGATCGGCGGGAAGCTGCTGGCGAACGGGTTCAGCCTGCGCGCGGCCAACGACCGCGAACGCGAGGTGTACCGGGGCAACCTGCGCCGGACGCTGGCCGGGTTGACCGAGCGGTTCCCGCCGGGCGGCGGCCACGGCGTCTCGTGGAACACCCCGGGCGGCGGCTTCTTCCTGGTGCTGCGCGTGCCGTTCGCCACCGACGACGCGCTGCTGGAGCTGTCCGCGCGGTCGTTCCGGGTGCTGTGGACGCCGATGCACCACTTCTACGGCGACGGCGTGCCGGTGGCCGAGCTGCGGCTCTCGGTCAGCAACCTGACCCACGAGGAGATCGACACCGGTCTCGACCGGCTGGCCGCGTTCATCCAGTCGCAGACCCCCTGAGACCCCTGAGACCAGACCCACCGCTGAAAGGGCCGCCGATGTACCCGCTGTCCCCGGCGCAACGCCGGTTGTGGTTCGCGCACGCGCTGGAGGGGCCGAGCGCGACCTACAACATCCCCGTGGTGACGCGGTTGCGCGGCGAGTTCGACCGGTCCGTGCTCGCGGCGGCGCTGTCGGACGTGGTGGCGCGGCACGAGTCGCTGCGCACGGTCTACCCGGCGCGCGACGGCGAGCCCGCGCAGGTGATCCTGCCCGTCGAGCGGGCGCGGGTGTCGGTCGGGTTGACCGAGTGCGCGGAGTCGGAGGTGGCCGACGAGGTGGCGCGGCAGAGCGCGCACCTGTTCGACCTCGCCACCGATCTCCCCCTGCACGCGCACCTGGTGCGCGGCGACGACACGCGGTTCGTCCTGGTGCTGCACCACATCGCCGCCGACGGCTGGTCCATGGGCCCGTTCGCGGCGGACTTGGCGCACGCCTACACCGCGCGGCTCGCGGGCACGGCACCGGAGTGGGCGCCGCTGCCGGTCCAGTACGCGGATTACACGCTGTGGCAACGGGATCTGCTGGGCGAGGAGTCCGATCCGGACAGCGAATCCGCGGTGCAGCTCGCCTACTGGCGCACGACACTCGACGGACTGCCGGACGAGGTGACCATCCCGTCGGACCGCTCGCGTCCCGCGACCCCGACGAACCGGGGCGGCGTGGTGACGGTGTCGGTCGACGCGGAAACCCGGGACGCGGTCAAGGCCTTGGCGCGCGGGCTTTCCGCCACGCCGTTCATGGTCGCGCAGGCCGCTCTCGCCGCGACCATGACCCGGCTGGGCGCGGGCACCGACATCGCGCTCGGCACGGTCGTCGCCGGACGTCCCGAGGAGGCCTTGGCCGACCTGGTCGGGTTCTTCGTCAACACGCTCGTCCTGCGCACCGACACCTCCGGCAACCCCACCTTCGCCGAACTCCTGGGCCGCGCGCGGCGGCGGGCCGTCGACGCGCACGCGCACGCGGACCTGCCCTTCGACCGCCTGGTGGAGGACCTGCGGCCGGACCGCGAACTGGGCCGCCACCCGCTGTTCCAGGTGCTGCTGACCTGGGCAGACGGCGGGCAGGGCGCGCTCGCGCTGCCGGGGCTGGACTGCGCGGTGGAGCCGACCGGGCTGCTGGTCGCGAAGTTCGACCTCGACGTGACGCTGATGGACCTGCCCGACCGGTTGGACGTCGTGGTCGAGTACGCGGCCGACCTGTTCGACGAGTCCACCGCCCGGTCGCTGGCCGCGCGCCTGGCGCGGGTGCTCGCGGTGGTCTCGGCCGACCCGACCAGGCGGATCAACGACCTCGACCTGTGCTCCCCCAGCGAGTCCGCCCTGCTGGCCCGCTGGGGCCGGGGCCGGGTGGACCCCGGACCGGGGACCATCCTCGACACGTTCGCGGCGGCTGTCGCCGAGGCGCCGGACGCCGTCGCGGTGACCGACGGGACCACCACGCTCACCCGCGCCGAACTCGACGACCGCGCCAACCGGTTCGCCGCGGGCCTGGTGCGCGCGGGCGTGCGTCCCGGGGAGGTCGTGGCGAGCGCGCTGACCCGCTCGGTCGCCTCGATCGTCGCCGTGTTCGGGGTGTTCAAGGCGCGGGCCGTGCACCTGACGATCGATCCCACCGAGCCGCCCGAGCGCATCCGCGCGCTCATGGCCGACAGCGGCGCCGTGCTCGTCGTGCGGGACGGGGACGTCCGCCACCTCGCTGAGTCCACTGTGGAGCGCTTACCCGCGCCCCGGCCGGACGACATCGCGTACCTGATCTACACCTCCGGTTCGACCGGCCGCCCCAAGGGTGTCCTGGTGCAGCACAAGGCATTGGCGAACCTGGGGCACCACCACGCCATCGACACCCTGCCGCTGGTGGGCGGCGCGCCGCCGCTGCGGATCGGCCTGACCGCGAGCCTGACCTTCGACGCCTCGCTGGACCCGGTGGTGTGGATGGCGGTGGGCCACGAGCTGCACGTCGTCGACGACGACACCCGCCGCGACCCGACCGCGCTGCTGCGCCGAATCCGCGACGCCCGCTTCGACATCGTGTCCACGACACCGTCCTTCGCGCGCGGCCTCGTGGAGGTGGGTCTGCTCGACGGCGGCTACACCCCGGCGTTCCTCGACGTCGGCGGCGAGGCGGTCGAGGACGACCTGTGGGCGCTGCTCGGCGCGCAGGACTTCCTGTGCCTCAACACCTACGGCCCCACCGAGACCGCCGTGGACGCGACCATGGCCCGGGTCGCCGGACCGGTCGCGGTCATCGGCGGCCCGATCACCAACTACACGCTGCGCGTGCTCGACAGCGCGCTGCGGCCCGTGCCGCCCGGCGCGGTCGGCGAGCTGTACGTCGGCGGCGCGGGTGTGGCCGTGGGGTACCTGGGCAGGCAGGCCGAGACCGCGTCGCGGTTCGTCGCCGACCCGTCCGGCCCGCCCGGCTCCCGCTGCTACCGCACCGGTGACCTGGTGCGCTGGCTGCCGGACGGTTCGCTGCGCTACCTGGGCCGCGCCGACGACCAGGTCAAGATCCGCGGGTTCCGCATCGAGCCAGCCGAGGTCACCGCGGCGCTGGCCGCGGTGCCGGGGGTCGAGCGCACGGCGGTCGTGGTGCGCGAGGACCGGCCGGGCGAGCGCCGCCTGGTCGGGTACGTCAGCGGCCCGGTCGACCCCGAGTCCGCGCGCCGGGCCCTCGCCGAGCGACTGCCCCGGCACCTGGTCCCGGCGGTCGTGGTGCGCTTGGCCGACTGGCCGGTCACCAGCAACGGCAAGCTCGACCGCAAGGCCCTACCCGCGCCGCAGGCCACCGGCTTCGAGCACCGGGCGCGCAGCCCGCGCGAAGAGGTGCTGTGCGGGGTGTTCGCGGACGTGCTGGGGCTGCCCGAGGTCGGCGCCGCGGACAGCTTCTTCGACCTGGGCGGCCACTCGCTGCTGGCGACGCGGCTGGTCAACCGGATCCGCGCGGCGCTGGGCATCTCGGTCGACCTGCGCTCGGTGTTCCGCCACCCGTCCCCGGCCGACCTGGACCGGTTCCTGGCCACCGCGAACGGCCCGGTCGTGCCGCTCGTCGCGCGACCACGACCTGAGCGGCTGCCGCTGACCGCGGCGCAGCGGCGGCTGTGGTTCCTCGACGCGATCGGCGAGGACACCGCGACCTACACGCTGCCAACGGTTCTGCGGGTCCGCGGCGACCTGTCCGTCGACGCGCTGTCCGCCGCGCTGACCGACGTCGTCGCGCGCCACGAGTCGCTGCGCACGGTCTTCCCGGAGCACGACGGCGAGCCGTACCAACTCGTGCTGCCCGTCGAGGCGGCTCGCGTCACGGTCGGCGTCGTCGAGTCCGTCGACACCACCCACCACTTCGACCTGGCCCGCGACCTGCCGATCCACGCCGAGGTCGTACTCGGCGACGGCGAGGCGACGCTCGTCCTGGTGCTGCACCACATCGCCGTGGACGGCTGGTCGATGGACGTCTTCGCCCGTGACCTCGACGCCGCCTACCGCGCCCGCCGCGACGGCACCGCCCCCGAGCTGCCCGCGCCGCCGGTCCAGTACGCGGATTACGCGCTGTGGCAACGGGAAGTGCTCGGCGACGACCGCGACCCCGACAGCGTGCTCGGCGCGCAACTGCGGTTCTGGCGCGAGGCGCTGGCGGACCTGCCGGAGTTGCTGGTGCTGCCCACCGACCGGCCGCGGCCCGCGATCGCCTCGAACCGCGGCGCGGTCGTCGACCTCGACCTCGACCGGTCGGTGCACGACCGGGTCCGCGCGCTCGCCCACGAGAGCGGGGCCACGGTGTTCATGGTGCTGCACGCGGCGGTCGGCGTGCTGCTGTCGCGGCTGGGCGGCGGCGACCGGATCCCGGTCGGCACGGCCGTCGCGGGGCGCGGCGACCAGGCGTTGGACGAGGTGATCGGGTTCTTCGTCAACACGCTGGTGCTGCCGGTGGACGTCACCGGCGACCCGACGTTCCGGCAGGTGCTGGACCGGGTGCGGGAGGCCGACCTGGCCGGGTACGCGCACCAGGACGTGCCGTTCGACCGGCTGGTCGAGGAGCTGAACCCGGCCCGGTCGCTGGCGCACCACCCGCTGTTCCAGGTGCTGCTCTCGGTCGGCGGCGCGGAGTCCGACGAGCTCCGGCTGGGCGACCTCGACGTCACCGACCTGACCTCCGGCACGGCCACGGCGAAGTTCGACCTGTCCTTCGCCGTCGCCCAGCGCCCGGACGGGCTCGGTGTGGCCATCGAGTACGCCACCGACCTGTTCGAACCCGAGACCGCCCAGGTCATCGGCGACCGCTTGGCCCGGCTGCTCGAAGCCGCGCTGACCGACCCGGACCGGCCGGTGTCCGGGATCGACCTGATGAGCGCGGCCGAGCGCGAGGACGTGCTGCGGACGTGGAACGCGACCGACCGCGAGGTGGCGCCGGAGACGCTGACGGCGCTGTTCGAGCGGCAGGTCGCGCGGGTGCCGGACGCGGTGGCGGTGGAGTGCGACGGCGTGGTGCTGACCTACGCCGAGCTGAACGCGCGCGCGAACCGACTGGCCCGGCACCTGATCGGGCTGGGCGCGGGGCCGGAGTCGATCGTGGTGGTGGCGCTGCCCCGGTCGGCGGACGTGGTGGTCGCGGTGCTGGCGGTGCTGAAGTCGGGGGCCGCGTACCTGCCGGTGGACCCGGCGCACCCGGCGGACCGGATCGCGGCGGTGGTGGCCGAGGCGTGCCCGGTGGCGACGCTGACCGCGGTGGACGTCGAGGTGTCCGCCCGGTACTCGTCGGTGGACGTCGCCGACGACGAGCGGCGCGCGCCGCTGACCCCGGCGAACACCGCCTATGTGCTGTTCACCTCGGGGTCCACCGGCCGACCGAAGGGTGTGGTGGTCGAGCACCGGTCGGTCGCGCTGTACCTGGCGTGGGCCCGCGACCGGTACCCGGCGGTGGCCGGGCGGGTGCTGCTGCACTCCCCGGTGACCTTCGACCTGACCGTCACCGGCCTGTTCGGGCCGCTGACCTCGGGTGGTCTCGTCCACCTGGCCCGGCTGTCGGACGACGCGACGCTCGATCCGGCGGCGCGGCCGACGTTCGTGAAGGGCACGCCGACGCACCTGGAGCTGCTGTCCGCGCTGCCGCCGGAGTTCTCGCCGTCGGAGCTGCTGGTGCTGGGCGGTGAGTCGCTGCTGGGCGAGCCGCTGCGGCGGTGGCTGAGCGCGCACCCGGGCGTGACCGTGGTGAACGAGTACGGGCCGACGGAGACGACCGTGGGCTGCGCGGAGTACCGGATCTCGCCGGGTGACGTCGTGCCGGACGGGGTGCTGCCGCTGGGGCGGGCGGCGTGGAACACGCGGTTCTACGTGCTCGACCGGGCACTGCGACCGACGCCGACCGGGGTGCTCGGCGAGCTGTACATCGGCGGTGACCTGGTGACGCGCGGCTACCTCGGGCGGCCGGGGCTGACCTCCGGCCGGTTCGTGGCGGACCCGTTCGGCGCGCCGGGTGCGCGGATGTACCGGTCCGGGGACATGGCGCGGTGGAACCGGGCGGGGCTGCTGGAGTTCGGCGGGCGCACCGACGACCAGGTGAAGGTGCGCGGCATCCGGATCGAGCCGGGCGAGATCGAGTCGGTGCTGGGGCGGCACCCGGCGGTCGCGCACGCGGCCGTGGTGGTGCGCGAGGACGTGCCGGGTGACCAGCGGATCGTCGGCTACGTCGTGCCCGAGCCGGAGGCGTCCCTCGATCCGGACGAGGTGCGCGAGCACGCGGCGGCCACCCTGCCCGGCTACATGGTGCCCGTCGCGATCGTGCCGCTTCCCTCGCTTCCGTTGACGTCCAACGGGAAACTGGACGTCCGACTGCTGCCCGCACCGACCAGGGCGTCCATCGGGCGCCCGCCGCGGACCCCGCGCGAGCACGTCCTGTGTGGACTCTTCGCCGAGGTGCTCGGCGTGGAGTCGGTGAGCGTCGACGACAACTTCTTCGACCACGGCGGCCACTCGCTGTCGGCGGTGCGGCTCACGAGCCGGGTCAACGCGACCCTGGGCACACGGGCGACGGTGCAGACGCTGTTCCAGAACCCCACGGTCGCCCGGTTCCAGCTCGCGGTGACCTCCGCCGGGGCGGACGAGCTGGCCGACGTGCTGACCTACCGCGCGCACGGCGACCGGCCGCCGATCGTCCTGCTGCCCGCGGTCAACGGGCTCGGCTGGGCGTGGTCGTCGCTGGTGCGCCGGTTGCCGAGCGGGCACCCGGTGTTCGCGCTGCAAGACCGCAGGCTGCGCGGTGACGTGCCGGAGCGGTCGGTGCGCGAGCTGGCGGCGGAGTACGCGGCGCGGGTGCGCGAGCTGTGCGGCGACGGGCCGTGCGTGCTGGTGGGCTGGTCGTTCGGCGGGACCGTGGCGCACGAGGTGGCCGCGCGGCTGCCGGGGACCGCGCTGCTGGTCATGCTGGACTCCTTCCACGGACCGGACCCGGCGGGCGAGCGCACGGCAGCGGACGTGCTGCCCTCCGCGCTGGACGGACTGGTCCCGCCACCGGGCAGCGAGTTCGACGGTTCCGCGCTCCGCCGCCTGCTGTCCGATGCAGACAGTCCATTGGCGACTCTTCGCGAGGCGGAGATCGGCGCGCTGGTCCGGGTCGCGATGGCCAACGCGCGGGCGCAGATCGCGCACGTCCCGGCCGTCGTGCAGGCACCCGTGCTGTTCCTCGACGCCAAGGCCGAGGCCCGCGCGTCCGACCAGTGGCGCTCGGTCACCACCGAACCGGACGTCCGCGCGGTCAGCGCGGGCCACCTGGAGATGCTGCGCGCCCCGGCCGTGCACGAGATCGGCGCGCTCGTCCACCGGAAGATCGCTGACGTGTTCGCTCCCGCAGAAGGCCAGGTGACCCGATGACCGCGTTGATCGACCTGCCGCACCCCGGCGCGCTCCGCCCCGACGCGGCGGGCCCGCGCACGGCGACACCACCCGCCCGGCTCGTCGGGATCGGCACCGCCACCCCGCCGACGTCGTACTCGCAGCGGGACCTGCTGGACATCTTCGGCATCTCCGATCCCCGCGTGCGGTCGGTGTTCCTCAACAGCGCCATCGAACGCCGATTCCTCACCCTGCCCCCGGAAGCCCAGGACGGCTCCCGCTTGTTGGAGGAGCAGGGCGCGCTTCTGGCCAAGCACAAGCGTCAAGGCGTCGAGATGGGGCGACGCGCGGTCGAGGCGTGCCTCAAGAGCGCGGGCGCGGACCTGGCCGACATCGGCTACCTGTGCTGCGTGACGTCCACCGGCTTCCTCACCCCGGGCTTCAGCGCCCTGCTGATCCGCGAACTGGGCCTGGACCGCCACACCAGCCGCCTGGACGTCGTCGGCATGGGCTGCAACGCGGGCCTCAACAGCCTCAACGCCGTCACCGGCTGGGCGCTGGCCCACCCGGGCCGACTGGCGGTGATGGTGTGCGCGGAGGCTTGCTCGGCGGCGTACGTGTTCGACGGAACCATGCGCACCTCGGTGGTCAACAGCCTGTTCGGCGACGGGTCGAGCGCCGTCGCGGTCGTCGCCGCCGACCCCCGCGACCGCCCAGGTCCATCGGTCCTCAAGTACGCGAGCTGCATCATCCCCGAAGCCGTAGACGCGATGCGCTACGACTGGGACGACGACGCGGGCCGCTTCAGCTTCTTCCTCGACCCCGAGGTGCCCTACGTGGTCGGCGCCCACGCGGACCTGGTGGTGTCGAAACTCCTTGCGGGCACCGGCCTGCGCCGGGCCGACATCGCGCACTGGCTGGTGCACTCCGGCGGTAAGAAGGTCATCGACTCGGTGCGGATCAACCTTGGCCTGACCCAACACGACGTCCGCCACACCACCGGCGTCCTGCGCGACTACGGCAACCTCTCCAGCGGTTCGTTCCTGTTCTCCTACGAGCGGCTGTGCGACGAGGGCGCCGTCCGCCCCGGTGAACTCGGTGTCCTGATGACCATGGGCCCTGGCTCCACCATCGAGACCGCGCTGGTCCGCTGGTAACACCCCCTCCCAACACGCGAAGGACCCCATGAGCACCGACACCACGACCACGCCGCACCTGACCATCGACGGCACCCGCCCGCCGAGCCGCGACCTGGTAGCCGACCTGCACGCCTTCGCCGACCGGGTGGAGGACACCCAAGCGGCCGTCGCCGTCCTTCACCTGACCGGCGGCGCCACCACCGAGCAGGCACCACTGGACATCGCCCTGGTCAACAAGTGGGAACGCGCCCTACGCAGGCTTGAACGCCTCTCAGCCACCACAGTCGCCACCGTCCACGACGAATGCGGCGGTGTGGCCTTGGAGGCCCTACTGACCACCGATTACCGCATCGGCACCCCCGACGTCACCCTCCGCCTCCCCTCGGGCAGCGGCCCGTCCGCGGCCTGGCCGGGCATGGCCTTGTACCGGCTCGCCAACCAGGTAGGCGTAGCCCGAGTCCGCCGCGCCGTCCTGTTCGACGTCCCGGTCACCGCCTCAACCGCCGTAGAACTCGGCCTGCTGGACCAACTCGCCCCGTCCCTGGACGCGGCCACCCACCTGGCCAACACCTTCACCCCCACTCCCGCCTCAGACGTGGCAGTCCGCCGCCAACTCCTCCTGGAGGCCACCACAACCACCTTCGAAGACGCCCTAGGCAGGCACCTGGCCGCCTGCGACCGCGTCCTCCGCGGCGGCGCCGCATGACCCTCTTCCCCGACCTCCCCTCCTTGTCCACCCTCTCCGCTCTGGCCCGCACTTCCGAACAGCAGCTCCTCTCCCTACCCGAGCCCGCAGACCGAGGCCCGGACGACCGCGCCACCGCCGCGGCCATCCACCAAACCCTCCGCGCTGCCCGCTCCCACTACCTCTCATCCCACGTCGACACCATCTACAACGCGGTCACCGACAACCACCGCCTCCCCCTGCGCCTACCCGACCTCCTGGAATCAATCACCACCGCCTACCCCGGCATCCTCCCCAGCCCCCACCTCTTCACCCTCGAATCCGGCCGCGTACAAGCCGACAAAGAGGGCTTCGAAATCGACCAGGCCATCCTCCTACGCGCCGTACTGCGCTCTCCCACCTCAGGCCCCCACCTCCTGGAGTCCATGCTCCGCCCCACCCCACGCTCACTGTCCCTTTTAGACACGTTCCAAGCCACCGGCGACCTACGCCTACACTCTGTCCACCTATCCCGCCAAGACGGCATCACCCACCTGACCCTCATCCGCGAAGACTGCCTCAACGCCGAAGACTGCCAACAGGTCGACGACATGGAAACCGCGGTCGACCTAGCCCTCCTGGACCCCACCACCCACGTAGCCGCAGTCCGCGGCGGCCACATGACCCACCCCCGCTACAAGAACAAACGGGTCTTCAGCTCCGGCATAAACCTGAAACGCCTACACGCAGGCGACATCTCCCTGGTCGACTTCCTACTCCGCCGGGAACTGGGCTACATCAGCAAGATCCTCCGAGGCACCACAACCGACACCGACTGGCGCTCCCCCACCGTCGAAAAGCCGTGGCTCGCAGCCGTAGACACCTTCGCCATCGGCGGCGGCGCCCAACTGCTCCACACCTTCGACCGCGTGATCGCCGCCTCGGACTCCTACTACTGCCTCCCGGCGGCCCAGGAGGGCATCGTCCCCGGCATGGCCAACCTCCGCCTGACCCGCTCGGTCGGCGCCCGCGTGGCCAGGCAGATCCTGTTGTGGGGCCGAACCATCCACGCCACCGACCCGGAGGCGAGTCTCCTCTTCGACGAGGTAGTCCCCCCAGACCACATGGACACCACCGTCGCGGAAGCCGCCAACCGCCTGGACAACGCCGCCGTGCTCACCAACCGCAAAATGCTCAACCTGGCCGAAGAACCCCAAGACACCTTCCGCCACTACGCAGCCGAATTCGCCCTACAACAAGCACTCCGCATCTACAGCCAGGACGTCCTCACCAAAGTCAGCCGCTTCACCACCGCGGGCCGAAACCCCTGACCCCTACCCGCCCCGCACTCCGAGCCACTGCTCGGCCCCGACCTCCTCAAACCGCGCCACCTCGACAAAACCCAGCCGCGCCGCCAACCGCATCGACCGCTCGTTGGCCACCCGCGTGCAGAGCACCACCGACTCCCCCGGCAGCGCGCCCCCGAACCACTCCAGCGCCGCCGCACAGGCTTCGGTGGCATACCCATGTCCCCACACATGAGGCAAGAACAGGTAGCCGAGTTCGAACTCCCCCACTTCCCCGTGCCGGACCCGTTCCACGTCCCGCCGCTCAAGCGTGACCACCCCGACCATCACCCCGGCGACCTCGACCACCAGCACCCCAGGTCGCTGCCCCGGCACCCGAGGCACCTCCCCCTCAAGCTCCTCCCGAGACCGCCCGCCCCCGATGAAGGCCCCCACCTCCACCGACGCGAACAACTCGATGAACACCTTCCGATCCCGCCCCTCGGACGCCCGCAACAACAGCCGCCCCGTCGCGATCGGAACCGGCGGCCAGGCAACAGATCTCGGCTCGCTCATGCCGGGCAACCTATCGCCACCCGACACAGGCGATCGAGGTCGTCCCGCCTTGTGACAGCCTTGTTGTGGTCTTTTCTCCGCCGCCTCAACTCGGCACGCACGTCAGCGATCCGACCGGCTACCCGCTTGTCTCCGTACCCCAGCCACCCAAACAACCGGGTCGTCCAATCAGCGCTACGGTTCTGCTCCCGAAGCCCCTTTCGAGCCTCGTCCTGTAGCTCGCCGAGACCGGGCAGAGCGGCTTCGACCTCGTCGAGTTCGTTCTTCACCGCACGGCACTGTTGCGGCCTCGGTGCCTTCGCCATTGCTTTGCCGCATTCCGCCCCACCCCACCACCCCCGCTCGCTAGCATCGATCCCCGAAGGCACACCTCAAGGAGGCGCCGAGTGGCGCGGATCCCGATCACCTGGCGCTCCTGGACCTGGATCGCCGCCCGCTTCCTCCTCATCCTCCTGGTCCTCCCCGCCCTGATCGCCGCCATCACCGCCTTCATCGCCTACGCCGACCACACCTGGCTGCACGGCCCCGCGGGCGTCTTCATCGACGTCCTCCTCTGGACCGGCCTCGTCGGCGTCTGCGTCCTCGGCACCCTCGGCTCGATCCACTTCTTCCAGCGCCCCCACAACCACGACCACGAGATCGGCCGAGGCACCGGCGCGATGGTGTTCACCTGGCTCTTCTTCTTCGTCGGCGGCGTCTTCCTCATCACCCCCATCTACGTCATCCCCGCCCGCGGCGAACTCGTCAGCTGCACGGAAGCACTCAGCACCCCGCTCCCCCTCACGGCGGAGTGCGAGACCATCCACCGCTCCAGCACGGCCCGCACCGACCGCGTCTACATCGACACCGTCGGCACGATCCGGGCCCTCCCCGTCGACGACGTCGGCACCAAGCGCGGCCAAGCGGGTTACTTCGTGATCGTCGGCTACGCGGGCATGGTCCTGACCGCCCTCATCAGAACCGGCCAGGCCATCTACGTGCGCGGGCACTGCGACAACGCCTGTCTCGCCCAACGCGACCCCGGGCGGCTCACTCGCTGGCTCCGCGCCACTTTCCGACCGGAAACCTGATCGACTGGCCCTGCGTTGGTCGACAGCGCATCCTTCTTGTCCGGTGCCGCACGAGCCCCGACCGCCCCGTTCCGCCAACGCGCGGAGCAGCCAAGACTGCCGGAACGGAAAGTGAGACCGCTCACTTTCCGTGCACGGACGGTCGCTCAGCGCCGCCGCGTGTTGACCGCACTGTGACCACCCGGGAGTGACCCCTTGGCCGCCGACCTCATCCTGACCAACGCCACCGTGTACACGGTGGACTCCGCGCGCCCGTGGGCCACGTCGGTGGCCATCAAGGACGGCCGCGTGGTCGCCCTCGACGACGACGCGCAAGAGGCGACCAGGGTCGTCGACCTCGGTGGCGCGTTCGTCATGCCCGGTCTGGTCGACGTGCACAACCACCACGCGCTGGCGGGTCGGGCCGCGCTCTTCGAGTTGACCTTCGGCGGGGAGGCGGGCTTCGACGACATCCTCGCCGCCGTCCGCGCGTGGGCGAGCCGCCTCGGGCCGGACGAGTGGGTGGTCGGCGGGGCGTGGGCGTCGACGCTGGTCGACACCACCTCCCGGGAGTCCGCGCGGCGCGCGCTGGACGAGGCCGCGGGTGGCCGCCCGGTGGCCCTGATGGACGACAGCAGGCACAACCGCTGGGTCAGCACCCGCGCGCTGGAGCTGGCGGGCATCACCAAGGACACCCCGGACCCGGACGGCGGCGTCATCGTCCGCGACCAGGCGACCGGCGAACTGACCGGCGTCCTGCTGGAGGCCGCGGGGGTGCCGGTCGAGCGCGCGGTGCGCGAGTCCGGCGCGATGACGGTCGAGCAGCACGCCGCCGCGTCCCGGCACGGCATCGGCACCCTGCACTCGTTCGGCATCACCGCGTTCCAGGACGCGGGTGTCTCCGTCGACATCCTCAACGCCCTCAAGACCCTCGACGAGGCCGGTGACCTGCACGCCTGGGTCGTCACGTCGCTGCTGGTCAACGACCCGATCTTCGGTTTCGACCCGATCGGCCGACCGCTGATGGCCCTGGGCGCCCAGTACCGCAGCGCCCACCACCGCCCCGAGTTCATCAAGATCTTCCTCGACGGCGTCCCCCCGACCCGCACCGCCGCCTTCCTGGAGCCATACCTGCCCGACGAGGCGCACGGCGCCTGCTTCCACGGCGCCACCACCATGAAGCCCGACGAGCTCGTGGGCTGGCTGCGCGACGCCGCCGCCGCCGGGTTCGGCGCCAAGATCCACTGCACCGGCGACGCCGCGGTCCGCGCGACCCTCGACGCCGTGCGGACCCTGCGCGGCGAGGGCTTCGCCGACACCCGCTTCCAGGTGGCGCACGGTCAGTTCGTGCACCCCGACGACCTGGCCCGCTTCGGCGAGTTGGGGGTCGCCGCGGACATCTCGCCGTTCCTGTGGGTGCCGGGCGTCATCCCCAGCGCCATCGCGAACGTGCTGCCCGCGGAGCGCTCCGCGCGGATGCAGCCCAACCGGTCGCTGCTCGACAGCGGTGCCCTGGTCGCGGGCGGTTCGGACTGGCCGGTCAGCGAGTCGCCGAACGCGTGGGAGGGCATCCAGGGCCTGGTCACCCGCCAGGACCCGACGGGCGAGTTCCCGGGCGCGCTGTGGGCGGAGCAGGCCATCACCCTCGCGGAGGCGGTCGAGGCGTTCACCCTGTCGGGCGCCAAGGCCATGGGCGTGGACGACGTGACGGGTTCGCTGGCGGTCGGCAAGTCGGCGGACTTCATCGTCCTCGACCGCAACCCCTTCGAGACCGACATCGCCGAGGTCCACCAGACGGTGGTCACCCAGACCTGGTTCGCGGGCGAGCAGGTCTTCCAGCGCTAGCCGACCGGTCCCCGCGCGCCCCGCAAGGCGCGCGGGGCTGTCGGACCTGTGTCGTATTGTCCCCCGCGTGAGTACGCGGACTGTGACGTGGGACGAGGCCGTCGCGCTGTTCGAGGAGCGCGGGCTGTCCGAGGAAATCTGGCAGAACCTCTACGAGGGCGAGTACGTCCTCCACACCGGCAGCGCCGACATCGACGGCGGCTTCCCCCTGAACGACGGTGAGGACCACCCGTGGGAGGAAGAACGGGACATCGGCTACATCGTCGACGGTGACCTGACCCTCTCCGGCCCCCTCTACGACTTCGACGACGGCGCGGCGGCCCTGGTGGTCCTGGGCAACCTGAAGGTCAAGGCCCTGCACACCACGTGCGACTCGAAGATCATCGTCACCGGCCACACCACCGCCGAGGTCATCTACGCCGAGTACTCGGACAAGTACCTGGTCTTCGCGGGCGACCTGCGCGCCACCGTGCAGCTCTGGCTGAGCGAGAGCACCCCCGACCACATCGGCGGCACGTTCGCGGGCAGCCTCGTGCACATGGGCTACGACCGCGACTACCCGATCGAAGCGGGGAAGGTGGAGCTCTCGCCGGTCCCGTTCAGCGAGCTGCTGGTCCCCGAGGTCCTCGAGGACGGCGAGGTCGACAGCGAGGCCCTGCTCGACCGCATGACCTCGGGCGAGCCACTCCTCCGGTCCTGACACCCACCCGATCCGGCCCGCGGCGAGCCTTCGCGGGCCGGGTCACTCCCGCACGGGCACCAGCGGCCCGATCCGGGACCGGTGCCAGTGCGCCAGGTGGCTGATGAACCCGATGGAGTCGACCTCGGACAGGGCCGCGGCAGTGAGGTCGTCGGCCAATCCCCGGTACGAGCGCACGTGCTCCGGCCGGTGCACCCAGACCGGCGACGGCAGGCACCCCGTGACCACGATGCGCAGCTGACGGCAGTCCAGCAGCGTCGACTCGGCGTGCAAGTCAGGGTGCGCGTCGAACCCGCTCGGCACGATCCGCAGGCTCACGTTCGGCCGCCGCGCCATGTCGACCAGGTGCCCCAGCTGCGCGAGCGCGGCCCTGGGCTCCCCGAACGACTGGCGGACGGCGGAGTCGCCGATGAACGCGGTGACCGCGGGCGCCTCGTGCCCGACGGTCAGCCGTTCGCGCCTGCCGACCACGGCCTCGACCTGTTCGGGGATCATCCGCTCGGCCACCCCGCGCGCCCGCTGGGCGGCGGCGATGGTGGTGGGGGTCTGGAGCAGGTCGGGGATGCGCAGCAGGGAGATCAGGGTGATCGCCGCAGCCTCCTGCTCGAAGTCGACGTAGGCCCGCCGCTGCCACTGGCGCTCGGTCTCGTCGAAGGCCACCCACGAGGGCGCTTTCGCGTCCCGGACCAGCATCATGATCCCGGAGAAGCGCTCCTCGGCGACGCCCAGCGTGCCCAGGACCCGCCCCAGCTGCTCGGCGGACGGGACCCGGTCCCCGGTCTCCCAGCGGGAGAGGGTCGGTTCGTCGCGGCTGATCATCCCGGCGAACTCGCGCAGGCTGAAGCCGCGCGCCTCGCGTTCTTGGCGCAGGGCGCGGCCCAGCGCGACGGCCCTCGGAGTCCTGGCCATCGGTCACCCCTGGCTTGTCTGTGGCGGACAGTCACAGAGGACGGCAGGCCCTCTGTATGCAAGGATGCCTCCGCGAAGGCGAGTACGCAACCGTTGAGTTAGACAACGTGGCACTCGCCCCCCGCTTGAGGACCGGACACGCCACCGGCCACACTTGGTGTGGCCCCACCGAAGGGGTGAGGAAGGATCGACACCGTGCCGCAGAAGAAGCAGCCTCCCACCGTCCGGCTACGCCGGTTGGCGGCCGAGCTGCGCCGCCTCCGCGCGCAGGCGGACCTGAGCTGGGAGGCCGTCCACGAGCGGACGGCGATCAACAAGACGACGCTGTACCGGATCGAGAAGGCCCAGGCCCGTCCGCAGAAGCGTACGTTGCTGACTCTGCTCAGCCTGTACGAGGCTCCCAAGGACGAGCACGACTACCTGGTGGACCTGCTCAAGGACGCGAGCAAGCAGGGCTGGCTCCAGCCGTACCATTCGGACTTGCCCGAGGAGTACACGGCCTACATCAGCTTCGAGAACGAGGCGGCCTGCGTCCGCAACTATGAGGCTTCGTTCATCCCCGGGTTGCTGCAAGGTGAGGACTACGCCCGCGCCGTGATCACAGGGGTCCTTCCAGGCGCGACCGACGAAGAGATCGAGAACCACGTCCGGGCTCGGATGGGTCGCCAAGCCGTACTCACCAAGGACAAGCCGCTCAAGTTTTGGGCTGTCATCGACGAAGCCGCACTCCACAGGGACGTCGGCGGTCCGGAAGTCATGCGGGCGCAGCTCCTGAGCCTGGTCAAGGCTGCCAAGGCACCGAACATCACCCTGCAGATCATCCCGTTCGGCGCTGGTGCCCACCCAGGCATGTCCGGACAGTTCGTCCGGCTTGAGTTCGCCGACGCGATGGACACCGACCTCATCTACATCGAGAGCATGGCCGGTGAACTTTTTCTGGAGTCGGAAGCGGACATCAGCCGCTACCGCTCCATCTTCGACCACTTGGTGGCGATGGCGCTGAGTCCCAAGGAATCGGTGTCGCTGCTCATCGAGGAAGCCCAGGGCTAGGCCGAGAAGAAGGATAGGACACTGTGGAAAAGATCGACACCTCGACATTGAACTGGGTCAAGAGCAGCTTCTCCGGCAGCGGCCAGTGCTGCGAGGCAGCACACCTCAACAACGGCACCGCCTTCCGCGACTCCAAAAACCCCAACGGCGGCACCGTCATCTTCACCCACGGCAACTGGAAGACCTTCATCAACGGAGTCAAGCTCGACAAGTTCAACTGACCAGGAGGCGCAGATGGGCACCACCCAGCTCAACTGGATCAAAAGCAGCTACTCCAGCGGCAACGGCCAGTGCTGCGAAGCAGCCCACCTCGCCAACGGCGGCACCGCCCTCCGGGACTCCAAAAACCCCGGAGGCGGCACCATCGCCTTCACCCGCGGCGAGTGGAAGACCTTCATCAACGGAGTCAAGCTCGACAAGTTCAACTGACCAGGAGGCGCAGATGGGCACCACCCAGCTCAACTGGATCAAAAGCAGCTTCTCCAGCGCCAACGGCCAGTGCTGCGAAGCAGCCCACCTCGCCAACGGCGGCACCGCCCTCCGGGACTCCAAAAACCCCGGAGGCGGCGCCGTCACCTTCACCCGCAACGAATGGCGGGCCTTCCTCAACGGCGTCAAGCTCACCTGACCAGGAGGCAAAGCATGGACATCCCCAAGCTCCACTGGATCAAGAGCAGCTTCTCCAGCGGCAACGGCGCGTGCTGCGAAGCGGCCCACCACAGGACCGGCACCGCCTTCCGCGACTCCAAGAACCCCGCCGGCGGCACCCTCCACTTCGCCCGTGGCGAGTGGCGGACCTTCCTCAGCGCCGTCAAGCACGGCCGGTGAACCCGGGAGAAGCCCGTCCTCGAAGCTCCACCCGAGGACGGGCTTCCTCGTCCCTACTCCCCCACCGTCGCCTCCGCTGACGGCCTGGCACCCAGGTCCTCCAGCTTGTACCCCGTCGGATGCGACTTCATCTCCCCACCCGGCGTGAACGACGACTCCGCGCGCGGCGACATCGTCGCCACCACGCGAGCCCGCAAACGCAATCCCCGGCGCACCGCGAACGCCGCCAGCCGAGGCGGCGTCGCCACCCCCAGAGCCCGCCGCATCGGGGGGTCCATCAGGGACGGCAGCATCTGCCGGGCCAGCGGCGCCGCCCAGCTCGGGAACCGGTCCACGATCAACTGACTCGACGCCCCGATCAAGCGCGCGGCCGCGGGCGTCGGCGCGAAGTGCTCGGCCTCGTACGCGTCGAACCAATCCTCGAACTCCGCCAGGCTCCCCGGGATCTCCTTGATCGCCATGTGCTCCCCCACCTCCCGCCAGAAGTGGTAGGCCGCCTCGCGCTCCGCCGGGTCCAGCGGTCGCCACCCGTACCGCTCGATGTGCCGCAGCGGCACGATCAGCAGCGACCCCAACACATACACGTAATCGTCGTTGGAGATCTCCCACCGGCGGTGCATCTTGTTCATGGACCGCAGCACGTGCCGGGCACGCGGATCGTCCAACCCGTGCTCGACCATCTCCGCGATCATCAGCCCCGTGTCCTCCGCGCGCGCCACCGGGTCCGCGACGATGTGACCGGTCCGCCCCAGCAGCCCGCCGATGCTCGGCACCCCGTACGTCCGGAAGAACGCCAGCTGCAACGACACCTGCCACTCGAACGGGAACTCGAACAGCGTCGTCAGCCGGTGGATGGCCGCGTTGTCCGCCACCGGGTCCAGCCCCCGGATCGTCGCCAGGTGGGTCAACCGGGACTCGTCCAGCCGCCCCAGGAAACGGCTGCCGGTACGGACAACGCGACGCATCAACGGACTCCGGGTTCTCACAGGTGGGCGCGGTGCGGGGCGAGCAGCGGGGACCGGCTGAACGCGCGGGCCGCCGCGCGCCAGCGGACCAGGTCGCTCGACAGGTCGGGGGCGAGGTCCGCCGAGGTGGCGACGAGGTCGGACGTCGCGTCCGTGGATTCCGCGCGGCTGTGCGCGGGCAGCCCGAACGCGAACACCGCCGCGTCCAGCACCGCCACGACCGCGCCGTCGTCGAGCCCGCGGCCGCGCGCGTCGGCTTCCAGGTCCCGCAACCGGTCCTCCGGCACCAGCGGCCGCAACGTCCGATAAGCATCCCAGATGTCGATCACGCCGCGGTACAACAACTTCGCCGGGTTGACCACCGGCACCCACTCCCGCAACGACGACAACCCGGAAGCCCGCCGGTGCTCGGGCATGTGCCGCCGCACCTCAGTCCACAGTGGACGCAACGCGCGCACTCCAATCGCCGCCCGCTGCCACTCGGCGACCGCGCGGGCGGGGGTGGTCAACGCCGTCGACTTGATCGTGGCCATCGACACCCCGGCCAGGCACAGCGCACACGCGAGCGGCGCGGCGACGTTGCCGATCATCGCCTCCGGCCACGGCGGCACCACCCCGCACAGCAGCGCGATCTGGAAAACCAGTTTGTTCGCGCAGTACAGCAGCCCCACCGCGTCCCCGGCGGTGTTGAGCCGCAACGCGAGCCGCAGCCGCGGCAACACCCCCGCCTTGCCGGACCACCGAATCGACAGCCGCGCGATCTCGGCGAGCGCAAGCCCCAGGTAGAGGCTGTACGCGATGAACGCCCACGCCGCGACCGGATCCCCCGCCCCACCGGCCTCCGTCCGCCCGGCAGGCCCGTACACGAAGTCCGGCGCACCGGGCGCGAGGTGGAACAGCACCAGGATCACCGCGATAGTGACAATCGGCAGGATCGCCCGCCGCGCGGTCCCCCGCGCGGCCTCATCGCGATCACCGGTGAAGGAGTACAGAAAGAAGGTCTGAACCAACCAAGCCGCAAGAATCACCAGCGTGTGCTGCGTCGGCCAACTCAGGTTGAACCCGGCGATCCCATCGAGCCACCGCCGCGGTGGACCGAGTTGCAGGGTCAACGCCAACGCCAACGCCACACACGCCAACGCGTTCGCCCGCCGCGCCGGCCGATCAGCCGTGCGAACATGCCGACGAACACGACTCATCACCGCGAGCAACGCCACAACCAGCGCCAAGACGGACAGCGCCGTATACATCACGACACCCCCGGTTCCGCACCGAAGCGCCGACGCACCACCAAGCCCCCGCGCCCCAACAACAACGACGGCTCCACCACACCGAAGGCGCTAAGGCACGTCATCACCGTGCACATCACAACGCCCCCGGCACCGAACACCAGGGCGAAACGCCGAAACACCCCCAGGCTCTCGGGTCCCAGCCGTCGCAGCGGCTCCACCACACCGGAAGCTCCGCGGCGCCCCATCACCACCAGCACCGTGTACCTCACGACAACCCCACCGTGGCATCGAACGCCACGAGCAAGCGCCGAGACACCTTCGAGCCCGCAGGCCGCGACCACCCGACCCCGGAGGTGCCGCGGCACCCCACCACCGCGAACAGCCCCCGGGCCGACACCACCCCGCGAGTCACGACGGCCCCAGCTCCGCGCCAAACGCAGCGGCGAGGCGCCGAAGCACCTCAAGCTCCTCAGGGTCAAGACGCGGCGGCGGCTCCACCACACCGGAAGCGCAGTAGCGGAAGAACAGCTCCTCCGCCGCGATCTCCGCCTCCCGTTCCTGCCGAGCCGCGGCCTCATCCGGCGGCGCCGCCGTATCTCCCCGACAACGCCCACCAAGCACCGCGCGGCGCACCATCACCGGGTCGAGGTCCGGCATCGATGCCAGCAGCACGGTCCACTGCGCCGCGTCCAGCCCACCGCTAACACCGTGGTCAAGCAGCATGTGGCCGAGCTCGTGCAGGATCGAGTGCTGGGCGAGCAGCGGCGCGGTCCCATCGTCGTAGAGGATGAAGTCGCGCTTGCGGGTGCCGACCCACAGCCCGGTGAACGACGGCCGCTGCCCCGCGGGCAACACCCGCCCCATCGGCACCAGCCGCAGCGGTTTGCCCCGGTGGCGGGCCACGGCGGCGCAGAACCGGTGGACGTCGAACGGCCCGTCGACCCGTTTGTCCGCCTCGATCGCGGACAGGATCGGCCGCAACCGCGCCAGCACGTCCCGGCGCAGCGCCCGCCCCCCACCGGATTTCACCGTGGCTCGTCTCCCCCGTCCTCGTCGTCGAGCGCGTCCTCGCGCAGCAGCGCGGCCACGACCTCCCCGACCATCCGCCGGGTGCGCGGGCTGGCGTCGTTGAGCGCCCGGGCCAGCGCGACCACGTCGGGGCCGACTCCCACCAAGGTTGCCAGGGTATTCAACTGGGTGGTCAGGGGGCGGTAGTCCTCAGGGTCGCCGAGCAGGTACCTGGCGGGCACGGAGAAGAAGCCCGCGACGGCGCGCAGCACGTTGATGCCCACGTCGTGCGCGCTGCCGTCGCGCAGCGAGCGGATCTCCTCGGCCGTCGAGCCGACGGCGGCGGCGACCTCGGCGTCGGTGTACTCGTGTCCGTTCTCGGCGCGGAAGACGGTGAACAGCCGGTTCAGCCGGACGTCCAGGGATTCCTCGACGGGCCCGAGCGCCTCCAACGCCTCCGCGCGCGAGCGCTCCCGGTGGCGGCGCCACTCGGCCAGGTGGTCGGCGAGGGTGCGACCGGGCTGCACGTCCTCGACGAGGAAAGCCAGCGGCACCTCGAAGATCCGCGCGATGCCCTGCAACACGTGCAACGACGGGTTGTCGCGCTGACCGGCGCGCAGGAACCCGAGGTAGATCCGGGTGCAGCCGCTGACGTTGCGGTCCTTGAGCGCGCGCTCGAACTCGGCGTTGCTCCAGGAGCGCCACTCGCGCGGCAGGTCCGGGTCGCCCGCGGCGCGGCAGGCCGCCGCCTGCTCCTTGTCCGTGACCGGGCGCCGGACCGTGGTGAACAGGAAGTCCAGCCGCGCGGCGAGCGGGTATCCGCCGCTTTCGGACCGACCCCCATCGAAGTGCCGGTCGGCGCCGAACGCCCCTTGACCACCATTGAACTGTTGGCAGCCACCGAACTCGTGCTGACCACCGTCGGAGTTCCGGTCACCACCGAACCGGCCGTGACCTACCTGCGCTATCGGCTCGTCGCCCGCCATGCTCGAACCCCAGAGTCCATCACCCGCCAGAGGGGTGTAACTGATCGCGTGCCGACATTAACCCACCTTTACCGCCGCCGGCGTACGCGATCGCCGCACCACTCGAATGCAGCAGTGTTTGATCACACTGCGTAGCAAGTTGATCTATCCGAGTGAAAGGTGCCTGCAACCGGCCTGGGTCAAGGGAAACCGACCTAGCCTCTGAGTGGAAGAAAGGCACAATCTCAGTTACACGTCGCTGAGAGTCAGCGGTTCGGGTCGGGGGGCACGAGATGCGGCTTGGGGGAGTTCGCGGATCCGGGGGAGGACGGCGTCGGCCACGCTGGGGGTGCGGCCGACGCCGCCGGCCCCGCGCCGGGGCACGGGGTGAGGAACCCGACGGGGTAGGAGATCTCCTACAGCTCGCGGTCGCCGCACATGGCCTGCCTCCGATCACCCTGGGGAGAAGTGGAATGGCTGACGCCCTGACGACCTGGGGTCGCCGCGCACCGGCACGGCGGCCACCTCCACACCAGGTCGACGAGACCCCAACCGGTCGAACGCCCGCGGACACCCGCCCGGTGCCGCCTGACCGGACCAGTGTGGCGGGTCGGGACCGGTGGTGGAACCGCCGGGTGCCCGTGCGGGACTGGACCTTGTGGACACGCCCCGTCGCGGCGGTGGTGTGGCTGCTCGGACTGGACACCGCTGTCGCGGTCTGGACGGTCGCGGCGGGTTGGGGTGAGCGGGTTTCCGGCTCGGACTGGGTGCGCTTCGGCACGCTGGCGGCCATCGCCGTGGCGTACCTGGCGCTGACCCGCCAGTGGGAGGAGCGCCGCAGACTGGCCGACAACCAGGGCGAACACGTCGACCAGACATCGGTTTTCGTGTTCAGCGCGGCGCTGCTGCTGCCGGTTTGGCTGCTCTTCGCCCTGATCGCCCTGCTCCGCCACCGCCGCTTCCTCATCGCACGCAAACCACCGCACTCGTTCCTGTTCACCACGGCAGCCATCACCGCGGGCGCGCTGGGTGTGCACGCCGTCGCCGAGTCGACTCCGCTAGGGGAGCGCCTCACCGGGGCGCTGCCCGCCGTGCACGACGTGTTCGCCCTGGACTCGGCGCTGGCCATGATCGCGGCGATGGCGGTGTACTTCGTGGTGCAGGGCGCCTTGATCGGCGTCGCGCGTGGACTGATCAACCGGACGTGGTCGCCGCGGGAACTGCTGGGCGAACCGTCGGCCAACGTCTACATCGTGTCCACACTGGTCCTCGCGGTGTGCCTGAGCGTGCTGCTCTCGGTCAGCGTGGTGCTGGGCGCCGCCATCCTCCTGGTCATCGCGCCCCTGGCCCGCATGCGGCACCAACTGGCCCAGGCCACCGCCGACCGCAAGCGACTCCTGCACGACGCCCTCACCGACCCGCTGACCCGCCTCCCCAACCGCCGCGGCTTCGAACCCGCGGCCCAGCTGGCCCTCGTCGCGGACCAGGCGGCCCGCCGCCCCACGGCGTTCCTGTACGTGGACGTGGACCGCTTCAAGGAGTGGAACACCCGCATCGGCCACGCGGGCGCGGACCAGTTGCTGGCGGCCATCGCGGCCGTCCTCCGCCACCAGATCCGCGGCGACGACCTCCCGTGCCGCTGGGGCGGGGAGGAATTGTGCGTGGTACTCCCAAATACCACGTTGCCACAAGCGATCGCCATCGCCGAGCGCATCCGCACCGGCGTCCGCGACCTGGACCTCACCATCACCCGACCCGCGGGCGGCACCAACATCCGCCTGGGCCACGAGGCCCCGCCCTGCACGGTCTCCATCGGCGCCGCGGTCACCCCGACCTGGGACGCGACCCTGCCGGACCTGGCCGAACTGGCCGACGAGGCCCTGTCCACCGCCAAGGCGACAGGCCGCAACCGCGTCATCGCCGCGACTTCACCGGCTGAGATCCACTAACCCACCCCACCCCACCCCACCCAAGCCGCGCCCGCCCACCCGGCCCAGGCTGTCTCAAACCCCTGCACCCCCGCTGGAACAGAAGGGGCCCTCGCAGCACCCCGCGAGGGCCCCTCCACCACACCCGACTACTTCTTCACGTCATACCGGTCCAGGTCAGCGACCTTGGCCCACGCCGCCACGAAGTCGCGCACGAACTTCTCCTGCGCGTCCGAGCTCGCGTACACCTCGGCCACGGCCCGCAGCTCCGAGTTCGACCCGAACAGCAGGTCCACCCGGCTACCGGTCCACCGCACCTTGCCCGTGGCCCGGTCGCGGCCCTCGAAGCTCTCCGAGTCGGCCGTGGTCGGCTTCCACTCGGTGGCCATGTCCAGCAGGTTCACGAAAAAGTCGTTCGTCAGCGTGCCCGGCCGGTCGGTCAGCACACCCGCGCTCGACTGCTTGTGGTTCGCGCCGAGCACCCGCAGACCGCCCACGAGCACCGTCATCTCCGGCGCGCTCAGCGTGAGCAGGTTCGCCCGGTCGACCAGCAGGAACTCCGCCCGCAGGCGGTGGCCCTTGCCCAGGTAGTTGCGGAAGCCGTCGGCGGTCGGCTCCAGCGCCGCGAACGAGTCGGCGTCGGTCTGCTCGGCGGTGGCGTCGGTGCGGCCCGGCGTGAACGGGACGACGACGGTGTGGCCCGCGGCCGCGGCGGCCTGCTCCACACCGGCGTTGCCTGCGATCACAATCAGGTCGGCGAGCGAAACCTTCTTGCCACCGGCGTTGAACCGCTCCCGCACACCCTCAAGCGCGCTCAGCACGCCGGAAAGCACCTCGGGCTCGTTGACTTCCCAGCTCCGCTGCGGCTCCAGGCGGATGCGGGCACCGTTCGCCCCACCGCGCTTGTCGCTGCCGCGGAAGGTCGACGCCGAGGCCCACGCCGTGCTCACGAGCTGGGCGACGGTCAGACCCGAGTCCAGGATGTCCCGCTTGAGCGCGGCAACGTCCGATTCGGACACCAGCTCGTGGTCGACGGCGGGCACGCGGTCCTGCCAGATCAGCGCTTCCTGCGGCACCTGCGCGCCGAGGTAGCGCTGGATCGGGCCCATGTCGCGGTGCGTCAGCTTGAACCACGCCCGCGCGAACGCGTCCGCGAACTCGGCGGGGTTGTCCTTGAAGCGGCGGGAGATCGCCTCGTAGATCGGGTCGTACCGCAGCGACAGGTCGGTGGTCAGCATTGTCGGCGGACGGGTCAGCTCGCCGGACTCCGGGTCGGGCACGGTGTTCGCGGCGGCGCCGTTGGCGGGCTCCCACTGGTGCGCGCCCGCCGGGCTCTTGGTCAGCACCCACTCGTGCTCGAAGAGCACCTCGAAGAAGGTGTTGTCCCACTTGGTCGGCGTCGGCGTCCACGTGGTCTCCAGACCACTGGTGATCGCGTCGCGGCCCTTGCCGGAGCCAAAGCTGTTGCGCCAGCCCAGGCCCTGCTCCTCCAGCGGCGCGCCCTCGGGCTCGGCACCGACGTGCTTGTCCGCGTCACCGGCGCCGTGCGCCTTGCCGAAGGTGTGACCACCGGCGATGAGCGCGACGGTCTCCTCGTCGTTCATCGCCATGCGGCCGAAGGTGTCGCGGATGTCGCGCGCGGCGGCCAGCGGGTCGGGGTTGCCGTTGGGGCCCTCGGGGTTGACGTAGATGAGTCCCATCTGGACGGCGGCCAGCGGGTTCTCCAGCGAGCGGTCGCCGGTGTAGCGCTCGTCGCCGAGCCAGGTGCGCTCGGGTCCCCAGTAGACGTCCTGGTCGGGCTCCCACACGTCGGCGCGGCCACCGGCGAAGCCGAAGGTCTTGAAGCCCATGGTCTCCAGCGCGCGGTTGCCCGTGAAGATCATCAGGTCGGCCCAGGAGACCTTGCGGCCCCACTTCTGCTTGACCGGCCACAGCAGGCGGCGGGCCTTGTCCAGGTTGCCGTTGTCCGGCCAGCTGTTGAGCGGGGCGAAGCGCTGCATGCCCGCGCCCGCGCCACCGCGGCCGTCCTGGATGCGGTACGTACCCGCGCTGTGCCAGGCCATGCGGATCATCAGCGGGCCGTAGTGGCCGAAGTCGGCGGGCCACCAGTCCTGGGAGGTGGTCAGCACGGCGTCGACGTCGGCGGCGAGCTCGTCGAGGTCGACGGTCAGGAACTCGGCGGCGTAGTCGAAGTCCGCGTCATTCGGGTTGGCGACGGCCGAGTGCTTGCGCAGGATGGCCAGGTTCAGCTGGTTCGGCCACCACTCGCGGTTGCTGCCGCCCTCGGTCGGGTGGTTGATCCGCCCAGCCGACACGGGGCACCCACCGGCGCCCCCTTCGTTCATCTCACCCACGACGGCGTTTGGCTCGGACACGCGATTCCTTTCGGAGAACTGCACAGACAAGTCATCAAGCTCGGGAACACCCGGGGCACAGACCCCGGTAGACGACCTCGGCCTCGTCGATGACGAAACCGTTCGCGTCGGAAGCGGTCAAACAGGGCGCGAACCCCACGGCACAGTCCACATCGGCGATGACACCGCAAGACCGGCAGACAACGTGGTGGTGGTTATCCCCCACCCGAGCCTCATAACGAGCCACCGACCCAGGCGGCTCGATACGACGCAACAACCCGGCCCCGGTCAACGCCCGCAGCACGTCGTAGACGGCCTGGTGCGACACCCCACCGAGCTCACCCCGAACAACCCCGATGATGGAGTCCGTATCGGCATGCGGGTGCGCGTGCACGGCGGACAGCACCGCGAGCCGGGGGCCGGTCACCCTCAGTGACGCGGCCCGCAGCAGCTGCCGGAAGTCGGAGGCCGTGGGCACGCGGGCAGTCTTACGGGTTTTCTGGAATTAATCAAGTTAACAGTGGCTGACCACACGCCCCACGCTGCCGGCCACCCACCGCCCCGACACACCCGCGCACAGCACGCACCCGGCCACCCTCGTTCAAGATCATCTTAGCCCCACCCCCACGCCCCGCCTCCTCCCGGTTATCCACAAGCATGATCATCTTCGGCCGGTCTTGTCGGTGCTCACCACTAGAATGGATACCGGGGGCCGGAGGCATACCCTCCCCACCCCGAGGACCTCGCACACCCCACTACGCCTCACCCACACCCCAACGCGCCCGACTCCCGGCCGACAACGCCCGAGTTGTCTACAGGGGGTTATTCAGCGGTGTAGAAATAGAGGCCGATAACGGCCGAGATGGTGTCGGTGAAGGTGTTGATGGGGCGCCGGTAGTCGGCGTGGAGAACGCGCCAGGTCTTGAGTTGGGCGATGGCGCGTTCAACCACGACACGAATTGAGTTGCGCTGTCGGTTGAACTCTTTTTCCCAGTCGGACTGTCGCGGTTTCGGGTTTTTCTGATCGGGATGAGGATGCCGCTGCCGATGTAGCCCTTGTCGCCAAGCCAGGTGCCGGGGTCTCGTCCGTCGTGAACGTGCGAGGCTTTCAGGCCCACGATGTCGTTCCGGGATCCCGATATCGGATCCGATACCCATCTCAGGCGTCCGTCCGGCGTGCACACGACCTGGACGGTGAGTCCGGTCGTGCAGTGCTTCCCGGAGAACAACTCCGGATGATCGACGAACCGAGCCTTCGGTCGCTTCGCGGATCAGAGCGCACAATTCCTCAACACGGCCTCGAGCGAGGCCGGTGGCATGATGCATGGAGGTGATCCGTTTGAGAGACCTAAGTGCGGTAACCAAATTCTCGCAAACGGACCGCAACCTCTTGCTTCGGGGTGATCATCGCGGGTCGTGAATGAGCCTCACAGGATTGATCATCTTCGACCGATCTTGTCGGTGCCCACCGGTAGCATGGAACCTGGGGGCCGGAGGCGCAATGCCACTAACTTAGGCTAGGTGCGAGGATTCTGATGGTGGCCGGACCCTGATGTCGAACGCCTTGATGTTTGCCCTTTTTGGTGGGGTAGCGTTTATGGCGTCCACGTTTGGCCACACGGGGGTACGTTCGGTGCCTTCGGGCCGCGAGGTGTCTCTCGTTGATTTCCGCGCGGGTCTCCGATAACGCTCTCGCCTGGCGCTCAGGGGGAAAAATCCGCCTCGGCGGGAACCTGGCGTCGGATGACTCGAAGAGACCGCATGAAGGACAGCCGATCAGGGTCGACGTCGGCCTCGTCGGCCGCCGAGCACATCACACGCCGAATGCCATAGTGTGCGAGCAGAAACGCCCACAGTTCCTGACGCACCATGTCGGGCGATCTCGACCGCAGCGTCTTACCCGATCCTTGTTGATGGGTCTTCATCTCATCGATCAAACCCTCGCATTCCCAGCGTTCATGGTAGGCGAGAGCCAATTCCATGGCGGTCGCCTCGGCCGGGTCGAGAATCGACGTCACCACGCACACGACCTCGGCTGCCCCGTCACCCGCCCGGTCGGGAACCTGATATTCGACCACCCGAACCGGTTGCGCATCCTCGCAACGACAATCCTCGCCGCGGCGAGCCTTCTCGATCAGCCGATCCCGGCGCCCTCGGCGCACGGCCGAACTGACCAGGATCGAGCGATACGAACCATCGGGCAACCACTCCAACACCGGCAACGTGACAGCCGAACTCACCCTCCACAGCAGGTCAGCGCCAGTACGACGGAACTCGTTCCACAGATCGAAACCGTAGAAGCCCCGATCGGCGATCACCAGCATGTCCGGCTCGACAGACCCGATGATGTCTCTCGCGAGAGTTTTCTCGCTGGTCAGACACCCGGCGATCGCGGCCCCCACGATCGCGCGGGAACCACACTCGCCCAACACGATCATCAACGCCCGCGGAAACGCGGACTCGACCGACTGATTACGCTGTCGACCGAACTCCGCCGCGTTCTCGGGCGTATCCGGAACATCCACGGAGAACCCATCCATCGCCATCAACCGACGCGACGCCAACCACGCCCCTTTGGTACCCCGCCCCGCCACCGGAACAGCGACCCGCTCAAACAACAGACTCAACGGCTCGACCCCCAACCGCTTCCGAGCCTTGGAAATAGCCGCCGTCGAGGGAACATTCCACTCACCACGCCACGAACCCGCAGACCGCAACGACCCAACAAGCTTCCGCATCACCTCCTCGTAATCATCATCGAAAAACAGGCACATCCCCAAACAAAACCGCACCACCACATGCGCGGGAAGCAACCGAGAACGCAACTCGCGACGGCCCGTCTCGTTCAACACATCCTCGATCACATCTCGAGGAAAAACCTCCGCCAACACACCCAACGAGATCCGATCGGTCAACCGAACAACCGACGAATCAACGACACCACCACGAACCTGCACCACGCGAGCCACCCGAAAATAATAGCAGCTCCTTGCTTAAGTTAGTGGCATTGGGCCGGAGGCGTGCCCTACCCCACCAACCGCCCCGCGATCGCGCGCAGTTCCTCGTCCTCGGCGAACGTGCGCCACCCCCCGGAGCACGCCAGCCTGCGCGGGTTGTCCAGCACCGCACGCGCGACGTCACGCACCCGCTCCGCCCGCTCGCCCGCGTCCGCCAACACCCGCAAAGCCGTCACCCGGACAGGCAAGTACGCCCCCGCCCCCAACGGCTCGACAACCTCAGCCAGCACCGGCGCGACCTCCCCCGCGACCCGCCACAACGCCCCCGCCGCCCGAACCGCGAGCCACTCGTCGCCGGACCGCGTGAGCGCCCGCAGCGAACCGACCGCACCAGCCGCGGCGTCCCCCAGGTCGGCGACCAAATCCAACGACTCCCCACCGGCAACGCCGCGCAACAGCACCGCCACCCCCAGTTCCGGGTCCGCGCCGGTCCGGCACAACGCCCACGCCACCGCGGGCACGTCGGCCCGGTCCCGCAGTTCCAGTGCCGACTCCGCCGCACCGAGCGCGCCGATCGCCTTGGCCGCCCACGGCAGCACCCGCTCGTCCGCCGCTGCCGCCACCACAGCCGGCAAAGCCGCCGCACACCCCCAAGCCGCCACCACCGAACACAGGTTCACCGCGAGCGCGGGGTCGTCGCAGGTCGTGAGCCGCCCAGCGACCGCGTCGACCAGGTCATCCGCATACGCCCGCAACGGAACCAGCACCTCATGGATCCCAGGCTGCCCCAACATATCCACCGACCGATCAAAGTGGACAGAAGAACAGGAGAACCCGAGCCGATCACCCGAAAGTCGCTCAACCAGCCCCGGCACGCACCGCGCATCCCCGAACCGCGCCAAGGCCCACACCGCCGCGTCACCGACAGTAACTCTCCGATACCTCCCGTCGTCCTCCAGCGCCACCCGATCCGCATACCTCTCGGCCTCCCGCCCCAGGCAGGCGAGCAAAGCCGTCGCGCGGTACCGGACCTCCGGCAAACCATCGTCGAGATGGTCGACGAGCAACGGCAACAGCGACTCCCCCGCACTCCGCCAGTCCGCGAGCACCCGCCCCGCCCGCACAACAGTCGCCACTCGCTGGTCATCCGCGCCACCACGGCCGATCCCGATGGTGAACGCCACAGCCGCGACCTGGTCGTCCTCGACCAGCGCACCCGCCGTCCGCCAAGCATCCCCGAGCCACGCGGAGTCGCGCCACAGCCCAGCATCCGGGTCGAGCGCCGCCCGCACCAGCAGGTCGACGCGCCGCGCCGCCTCCGCACGCTCGGCCAGCGCGTACAGGGCCGCCAAGCGGACGTGGAGATCATCATCAGCCAGCAACACCGCCAGCTCGGCACTCGACCACCCCAGCGCCACGACCAGGTCCCACCGGGTCACCCGATCCGCCTCGACCAGCCACCGCGCACGCAGCGCCGCGACCGCCTCCGGATGACGAATCCCTTTCGCCACAACAACTATCGCCGCCCGGCGCACCCCCGGATCCGGATCCGCCAGCAGCGCGAGCAACCCCGCCCGCGCGGCGTCGAGCGCGGCCCACCACGCCGGGTCGACGAACTCCGGCTCCGCGACGTGGGCCTCGGCCGCGATGGTGGCGATCACCTCCACCACGTCCGCCCGGTGGTTCGCGGCACCGCGCGCGAGGTCGACCAGCGCGGGCAGCGCGGCTGGAGCCGCCGAACAAATCCAGCCACCCTGGTGGTACAGGAGGTTGGACACCTCCTCAAGCGCCGCCCCCGCCACATCGGAATCCAGGTCACCACACTGACTCAGCAGCCCCGGAATGTCCGACGCCGCACCATAGTTGTGTCGCAACGCGGACCAGTCGACGTCCCCCATGGCACCAACCCTACGACGACTCCGGAACAGGCACGAAGACACCACCGCGGCGTTCGAACTCAGCGGGGGCAGCGGCGTCGAACAGCGGCTCGAGATCCGGGTCGAGCTCGATCAGCTCACGCAACGGCATGAGCACCGCGTTGCTCAGGTCATCGAGGTACTCCCTCGATTCATCACCGGCGACGACCTGCCAGCCACTGTCCCGCTCGTCAATGGGCTCATCGCGGATCAACCGCCCCGCCGGAACCCCGTCCCGCGCCACACGAGCCGTGACGATCGCTTTCTTGGCCAGGTCACCGAACCACCAACGTTCCGCTTTCCGTTGCCGTGCAACGATTTCCGGCGTGCCGAGTTCCACCCGCACCCGTAGGAGCGTGCCGTCGGCCGCCAGGTCTCGGTAGAGGGGATACATCCCGTCGCCCCAGCTGGTGAACCACCCGGTCACCTTCGCGCCACCGACCTCGATCGTCCCCGACTCCGTGAGGTTGTGGTCGGCCTGCAGGCGAATGCGGTAGTCGTCATCGTGCGGCCGGACCACAGCGCGGAACCGCAGTCCACTCCGCTGCAGCTCACCCAGTTCCCGGTGCCGCTCAGCCGCCTCCCCGCCTGCCAGGTCGACCCACGCGTACGCACTTCGATCGTCCATTTCGGATGGTTTCGGCTCCACGAGTCGCTCGAACACCGCCGCCGCGTCACCACCCCAGAACTCGACGTCGTACAACCCGTCCTCGGACACGTTCTCCCGCCAAGCGTTGAGCGCCAAGGGGTCGGCGAACATCAGCCGGGACTCGTCGACCACCACGTATCCACACTCGACAGACCGAACCGGCTCACCCTCGGCGCACTCCACCCACACAGACCGCCACCGAGCCTCGAACTCGCCGTCGTCCATCCGCTCCCCGAGCACCCGCAACTCCCGCGCGGGCACCCCGCGAACCGCCACCGCCCAACCCCCGGTGTACGGGACCTCGACGCCACCCGGGTCGTCGTCCAGCAGCCGCCGCACCCGCTCGAGGTGCGCCACCCGCGCCACCCTCCGCACCGACGCGTCGAGCCCGCTCTCGCGGCACACCTCCCGCACCTTCGCCACCACGGACCCGCCGTCCGCGGGCAGGTCGAACGCGAACCGCCCCTTGACGTCCGCCAGGTCCAGCCGCCGCGCCACCGCCGCCGCGTCCGCGCCCACGATCTCGAAGTCGACCGCCGCGTTGGCCCGCGCCAACGCCTCCCCCTTCAGCAGCCCCTCCGCCAGCACGGGCGGACGGTCGCCGCACCAGTACCCGAGCAGCCCGAAGTCGACCAGCAGCAGGTCCCCGGTGGGGAAGGAGGCGGTCCCCAGCAATTCAGCCATGCCGCCATCCAACCCCATACCACCGACAACGCCGCTAGACGACCTCGCGACCACTCGCGGTCGCGTCCGGCACCGCCTCGCTGACGTCCCAGTGCTCGACGATCAGCCCTTCCGCGACGCGGAAGATGTCGACCACGGCCACACCACGCGCCCCCGGCTCCGGCGCGAAGTGGGAATGCGCGGCCACCAGGTCGGCTTCGGCGACGGTCCGCTCGACGGTGAAACGCATCCCGGGCAACTGCGCCCGGGTCCCGTCGATGAACTCGACCAGCGCGGCGCGGCCGTCCGGGGGGTTGGGGTTGTGCTGCGCGAGGTCTTCGGCGGGGTAGTCGGCGGCCAGGTCGGTGCGACCCCGGTTCCACACGGTCTCCAGGTACTCGGCGACCAGTTCGGTCTTGGTGCGCATGACTTTCCCTTTCACAGCGGGTGACTCGAGTTGATCCGCCGAGCGGAGACCAGGTGCGCGACACCCGCCACAGCGGCGGGAACCAGGCCGAACGCGGACAGGGCCTTGGGATCGAACGAAGACAGGAGCGCACTGCCGAGGAAACTCCCGAGGCTGATACCGGTGTGGAGACTGGAAGCGTTGAGCGCCAAGAGAATCACACGATACTCGGGTAACAGCGCCACCAGCCGGGCTTGCTGCGGGGCATGGTAGAGCTGACTGAAGAACGCCCAGAAGCCGAACAGCGCCAGGATGGTCGTCGTCGTACCGGGCAAGACAGACAAGAGTCCGAATGCGACAGCAAAGCCGCTGAGGGCGCCCCTACGGTCTTGGGGCCGCCAAACCTTTCGCACGAAGGCGCACCCGCCGCGTTGCCAACCACACCGAGCACGCCGAACGCGAACAGGACCAAGGCGACCGCCGCCGCGGATCCGGACCGGGCCGTCACATACGCACCCGCGACTCCATAGACGATGAACTGCGCCGTCATGAACAACATCGTCGTGACCACCATCGCAGCAGCACCGGGAGTGGTCACGACACGTCACTAGGCCACAATGGACGGCCGCGTTCCCCGGCCCGTGCGAGGCAGCAGCGCGCGCACCAACAGCAGTGCGACCGCTGCGGGCACCGCGACCCCGCCGAGCGCCGCCCGCCAACCGACCAGGGACCCCAGGTACGAGGCGAGCGGCACACCGAGGACGGCAGCGGCCGTCATGCCGGAGAACACCCACCGTGGCCAGCGCCCGAGCCCGGCGCTCCTCGGGGACGACCAGCGACGCGACCGCCGAGGAGTTGGGCGCGTAGACCGCTCCCCCGAGCGCAGCGACCACGCGAGCGCCGACGAGCAGGCCGTAGTTCGGGGCGCGCGCGGTGGCGACACCACCCGCGGTCAGCAGCGCGAGCCCCAGCACCAGCCCGGCGCGCCGGTCCAGACCGCCGAGCAGCGTCGGCGCGACCGGCGCGGCGACCGCGAAGGTCAGCGCGAACACGCTGACCAGCAGTCCGATGTCGGCCGGGTCGACGCGGAGTTCGGCGCTCATCGGCCCGCTCAGCCCGATGAGCGCCAGCGACATCGTGCCGAAGGCGAAGTACCCCAGGGCCGCCGCCACCAAGGCGGGTCGAGCCATGCCGTTCTTTTCAATATGAGACGTTGCGTATTGACAATTACCATACGGTACGTCGCGGATGTCAAGGAGCTACGCTCACGACCATGCCCGGACGCCCCCGCGACCCCGCCCTCGACGCGGCGATCCTGCGCGCGACCTTCGAGTTCGTCGAGGAGGAGGGCTACCGGCGGCTGAGCATCGAGGGCATCGCGGCGCGCAGCGGCGTGCACAAGCAGGCCATCTACCGGCGGTACCGGAGCAAGGGCGAGCTGGTCCTGGCCGCCCTGGGCCGCTTCGCCGCCGAGCGCCTGCCCACCCCGGACACCGGTTCGCTGCGCGACGACCTGGTGACCCTGCTGACCGCCACGTTCGCCGCCCAGCGGGGTGCGAGCGGCCAGCTCAACCGGGCGCTGGCGGTGGAGGCGCTGCAGGACGAGCGGTTCGCGGCGCGGCTGTGGACCGAGTTGATCGAACCGCGCCGCGCCGTCGTGCGGGCGATGATCGACCGCGCCGCCGAGCGCGGGGAGATCACCGGGGCGAACCCGGACTTCTTCGTGGACCTCGTCTACGGCCCCATGTGGTACCGACTGCTGTTCGACATCCCCGCCCTCGACGACTCCTACGCGGCCCGCCTCGCCGACACCGTCCTCGCCGCCGCCCGCGGCCCCCGCACCGCCTGACCCCGATGCGGCAGACTGCCGCGCATGGAGTTCTTCTGCTACCACCGCGACCGCGCGGGCTCACTGGCGCTTCGCGAAGAGTTGCTGGAAGCCCACTGGTCCTACATGGACGGATACGCGGCCGAGATGATCGCGCGCGGCCCGACCCTCGCCGACGACCTGGACACCCCGACCGGCAGCGTCCACATCCTCGACCTGCCCACCCCCACCGCCGCGCACGACTTCGCCATGAACGAGCCCAACTACCAGGCGGGCGCCTACCGGGACGTGATGCTGCGCCGCTGGCGGAACACCCTGGGCCGCACGATGTGGGACTTCCCCGGCGGGCGGGAGGGCGGCAACCGGTACCTGGTCCTCGGCCTTGGCGCGGGAGAGCCCGCCGACCTCACCCCGCCCGCCGACCACGACCTGATCGCCCACGGCCCCCTCCTGGCCGACGACGGCACCACCTGGCTGGGCACCGCCACCCTCCTCCGCGCCCCGGACGCGGCCACGGCGCGCACCGCCCTCACCGCCGACCGCTACGCGGGCGTCGAGGTCCACAACTGGTGCTTCGGCGGCCGGGTCTGACCGGCTAGATGAGGGCGATGGTCCGACAGCCGAGGAGCCGGTTCTGCCCCGGCGTACCGGGTGCGTTGATGCCGTAGGCGCAGACGTCGTAGGTACCGGGCACGATCCCGCCGCGGGTGACGGCGAAGCCGTGCGCACTCCCGCTGGCGGGTGCTCGGCAGCGACGTCCGGCCGGTCGAGGTCGGCGGTGGTCGCCACACCGTGGTTGGGCGTCACGTAGGCGTGCACCGCGATGGGCGAGCTCGTGTCCGGGTCGATCGCCCACCCGGTGAAGCGAACACCGGCGCCGTCCTGGCGGACTCCCTCGAGGTTGCCGATCGGGCTCTGCGTGAGGGTGACGCTCCGACACCCCAACAACACGTCCTGCCCGGGCGTGCCCGGCGCGTTGATCGCGTACGCGTTGTACGTGCCCTCGACGATCCCACTGCGCGTCACGTCGAATCCGTGACCGGCTCCGCTGATCGGGTTCTCGGCACCGACGTCCGGTCGATCGAGGCCCGCCACGGTCGGCACGCCGTGGTCGGGGGTGACGTACGCGTGGACCTCGATCGGCGCACTCGTGTCCGGGTCGATCGCCCACCCGCGGAACCGCACACCTGTGCCGTTCTGCGACGTTGCCTCAAAGTTGCCGATCGGGCTCTGCGTGAGAGTGATGCTCCGACACCCCAACTGCGTGTTCTGCCCCGGCGTCCCCGGCGCGTTGATCGCGTACGCGCACACGTTGTACGTGCCGCCGACGATCCCGCCGCGCGTCACGTCGAAGCCGTGCGCGCCAACGTCGCCGCGCTGGAGGTTCGCGGTGGTGGGGACGCCGTGGTCGGGGGTCACGTAGGCGTGGACGTCGACCGGCGCGTCCGTGTCGGGGTCGCGGGCCCAGCCGCGGAAGCGGACGCCGGTCCCGTTCTGCGAAGTCACCTCGAGGTTGCCGATCGGCGCTCCCGGCGCGGTGGTCTGGTCCTTGAAGTGCAGGAACGCGGTCGGGTAGTAGCCGCCGGGGGTGAGGCGCTTCCAGTGGAACTCGCCGCCGAAGTTGTCCTCGGAGATCACGACGTAGCCGCTGCCCACCTCCTCGACGTAGGCGACGTGCCCACTGGCCCCCGACCCGCCCGAGGTGGCTCCCCACCAGGCGATCGCGCCCACCGCGGGGGTGCCGTCCACCCGCACGCCGTGCGATTGGGCCTGCCGCCCCGGACAACGCGGCGGCAGCCGAGCAGGTCCGTCCTTCGCCCCACTAGGTACGCCATTGCGTTGCCACGCGGGTAGCCCGTGTCGGCGCCGCTGCGGATCAGCCGGTGCGCAGCAGACAAGACTGTTACTCGTCATGATCGTTCGATGACGATACGCGGTCGCGGGTGAATCACCCGCGACCGATTCGGTTGGCGCCTTGTCCGGCGACGGGAACGCGCACGGAATTCGGGAGTGATCGGTTCGCCGTGATCGTCTTCACCGGATGGGGGAATGCCATGCGGTGGGCGATCAACTACCTTTGGTAGCCGAGTAGCCCGAGCGGGCACCACCCTTACCGCCAACGACCGCGCGAATTCTCGGAGGGGACCACCACCCGTCGGAGCACGGAGTTCGAATGGAGGACATTTGCCGGTCTTCCTTTCACTCGGAAGGATGTATCGTTGCGGAGCGCGACGGTGGAGATCGGCGTGGGCCGCGCCGGTAACGGCCTCGCGCGGCGGAGCGACCTAGTGCGTGTCCTGCCACAGGACGAAGGACGGGTCGGCGGGAGGGGCAACTCCCACCGACCCGCGTGGCCCCGCACCCGGCGGTGGGGGACCGATCCCGCGCGTGCCACGACACGGGAACCGAGGAGCCGCGTCCCCGCGCCGGGGCGTGGCTTTTCCATCTTCCGTGATACCTGAGAGCCAACCCGGCTACCAGGCCAGGTGGCAAGTCCCTATTTCACCGTCGGGTTTCAGGTGATCGTGGATCACCATAACAGCGAGTAGCGTGATTCGGCGGTGCCCCCGGGTGGCGGGTTTCCCCGGGCGACGGCAGGAATGGACAATTCCTGGACAAACACGTGACGAAACCCCCGCGGCGCGCAGGCCGCGGGGGTTTCCCGGTTCTCCGGTCAGGGGCGAGAACCGCCTCCCCCGCGGAAGAACATGCCGGTGATGGTGAGGCCCGCGCCGAGCACCGTCGGGATGACCATGCGCATCAGCTCCTCGGCGACCCCCTGCGGCATCAGGTGCAACCAGAGCCCCAGCACCAGCGTCACGAGCGTGACCAGGAAGACCAGGCCGACGCCGAGCATGACCCGCACCTGCATGCGCATGAAGTGGCGCTGCCGCTCCAGCTCCGCGGCGCGCAGCTCCCGCTTCTCCTCGGCGGCGGTCCGCAGCTGGAACAGCTCGTGGGTGTCCACCACCGGACCGGCCCCGGCCTCCTCGGAGTCGGTCCACGTGTCCCGGTCCACCTGCTGGACGTCACCTTTCCTGTCGTCCATCACCGCTCTCCCGGTCGTCCAGCCGCACGACCGGGCTGTCGCGCACCGGCTCGGCGTCGGGATCGGGGCCGTCGGTCCAGGTGTCGTCCCAGGTGATCCAGTCCGTCCGCCGGTGCCGGTGGATGAGCTCGCGCATTCGCCGCCCCACCTTTCGCCAAGTGTCCGCCCGCGAAGCCCCGCAGGACTTCGCGCTACCAAGATACCAGGATCCGACCACGTTGCGTACACGCGTGATACAGCACAAGCGTGGGAGTAATGTGGTCAGATGACACCATCCAGATGGGCCACGCGTGTTGAAAAGCTACGGCTCCGGCGGTAGGCTGGACACGTAGTCGTCACCGCAACAGTGGGCGACCGTGGGGGCAACCGCGGTCGTCCGCGCCACCGACGCACGGGCCCAGGGTCGCCCGTGCGCGCCAGGGGAGCGTGCCACCGTATGAAATCTCCCGCGAACACCGGAGCCGAGGCCGAGTCCACTCCGGACGGCAAGGCCCAGCCCGCCCGCCAGGACCCCAAGCGCATCAACGTCGCCATCACCCCGGACATGGTGCGCGCCCTGGAGGCGGTGATCGAGCGCGAGGGCGTCAGCCTCACCGAGGCGCTGCGCCGCCTGGTCGGCTACGGGGACTTCGTCTACCGCAGCATCAAGGAGGAAGGCGCGAAGGTCCTCGTGCAAACCAACGACACCATGCGAGAGGTCGTACTGCTATGAGACCGAGCGTTGAGAAACCGCCGCGGCGCGGTCGGACGCGGCACGTCGAGCACCCGGCGCCGTTCGGGGCCTGAGCGGCACACCTCACGACGAGCCGAGACCACGCGACCCGGCCCGAAAAGCCTTGTGCGGTACTGAGTTCGGCCCCCGGAACACCAGGAACGGTTCCGGGGGCCGCTTTGTCACCCGTCCAGCTCAACGACCTCGATCAACGGGGTGTCCGCGGGCTCGGGCAGGTCGTAGGCGTCGATCCACGTCCCGTCCCGCCTGATCGAGTCGACCCTCCCCCGCATCCCCTGGTCCACCGCTTGCCCGGCTGTCCGCCGTTCGGCCATCTAAGAAGACCTCCGCCCCCGGATTCCCCTTGTCTGCCTATCGATCGGCGGACGCGCGGCGATACCGGAATCCGGCCCAGATCACCCGACCGGTGGAACGGGGAGTGATCCAGCTGAATCGAAGACGTGTCACCGCCATCACCTTGGCCATCGCCCTGACCGTGCCCGCAGCCGCGTCGTCCATCCCCTCCCCCAGGCACCAATCCCTCTACCGGGCCATGACAGCGCTGCTGAGAACCGGCGTCGCGGGCGTGCAACTACGCGCGCACAACAACGGCGGCGACTGGACGGCGAGCGTGGGCGTGGCCGAGTTGGGCGGGCCCGGGAGACCGCCGACCGGCGGCTTGTTCCGCGCGGGCAGCATCACCAAGACCTTCGTCGCCACGGTGGTGCTCCAGTTGGCGCGCGAAGGCAAGGTCGACCTCGACGCCCCGGTCCACCGCCACTTGCCGGAGCTGGCTCTCGACGACCGCGCCACGATCCGCACGCTGCTGCAACACACCAGCGGGATCTTCAACTTCACCGGCGAGTTCCTCCCGAACGGCACCGGCGAGCCCGGCATCCCCATCTTCGGCGCGGCATGGGAGACCGACCGCCTGCGCACCCGCGAACCGGAAGCGCTGGTCCGTTTCGCCCTGGCCAAGCCCGCCCGCTTCGAGCCGGGCACGGCGTGGTCGTACTCGAACACCAACTACCTCCTGTTGGGCATGCTCATCGAGCGGGTCACCGGGACCCCTTACGCCGCACAGGTCCGGCAGCGGATCCTCACCCCGCTGGGCATGGTCGACACGAGCCTGCCGGGCACCGACCTCGACATCCCCGGCCCGCACGCGCACGGATACCAGTCCTACGAGGACAATGGGACAACGATCACCACGGATGTCTCCCGGCAGAACCCCTCCCACTTCGGGGCAGCGGGCGAACTCATCTCCACGACCCGCGACCTCGACGCGTTCATCGCGGCCCTCCTCGGCGGCGCCCTGCTCCCGCCGGACCTGCTCGCCCAGATGCGGGACACCCGCCTCGCCCCGGGCTACGGCCTGGGCCTGGAGGTGAACCGACTGACCCCGCACTGCACCGCGATCGGCCACACCGGGGGCGTCCAGGGCTACCTGACGGACATGTTCGGCTCCCCCGAAGCCGGGACCCGGGTCGAGATCTCCACGACCCTGGGCGCCGTGGACCCCGGCGACCCCCTTGCCATGGGCCGGATCGAGCGCGCCGAGCGCGAACTCGTCACCACCGCCCTCTGCGGCGCGGCCGGGTGACCACCGCGCACGGCCCAGTTCACCGACTGGCGTTCACCCGGCTCGCCAGGTCCTCCGGCAGCGGGTACGGGCGCTCCTCCGGCAGCAACGCCGTCGCCTCCGCCACGCGCCCCGCCGCCGCGTGTTCCCCGACCGCGCGCATCGTCGCGGTCACGTCGGTCAGCCCCACGATCCACTCGTCCACGTACCGGCGCACGGCTTCCGCGCTCAACCCGATCTGGATGGACCGGTGCGCCAACGGCCCGTGGGCCAGGTTCCGCTCCGGGTCCCACTGGATCCGCACCGGGGACCGCTCCACCCCCGCCTGCCACTCATCGTGGTCGGCGTGGAAGCCCGCCCGGAAATGGCTCAGCGCGGCGTGTCCCAGCGCCCAGTGGAATCCGACCGGGGAAATGTCCACGGCCAGGACCCGTTCCTGGTCCACCTTCCGCGCGTACCCGCAGCGGTACGCCATCCACAGGAACGACGGCTTGATCCACGTCATCCGCTCGCGCTTGAACGGCGGCACGAACGTCCCCGCCGCCAGGGCCGCGTCCGCGATAGGCGCGGGATACGCCTGGTAGACCCGGATCCGTTCCGAGTCGTGGAAAGCGCGCACCTCGCGCTCCGGTCTCTTGTTCACGCACCGCATTGTGCTGAGCCGCCCGCAACCGGCTCAACGCAATTAGGCGTGGCGGATGTAGACCCGCGCGTGGAAGGTGCGCTCCACCAACTGGTCCTCGGTCAGGTGGTCGCCCGCCACCGGCTCCACGTGCCGGATCGCCCACTCCACCCGGTCCACCTCCCACCGGGCGCCGCTCACCAGGACGATCTCCCCCGGGCTCGGCTTGGCCGGGAAGTGGTAGGTGCCGAAGTTGTCGTCGTCCGAGCTGGTGACCAGTTCCGCGTCCATCATCGTCGCTCCCCGGGCCGGTTCCATTGCCGCCAACGTAAGGCGCCGCGCGCGAGCCGTGGCCAAGGATCACCCGGTCAGTTGACCCCTAGACTCGCCGGGACGGGACAGGGGGTGGCGGATGGAGCCGCGGGTGCGGTGCGTCAAGCAGGACCGCGTCGCGACGGTGACGCTGGATCGGCCCGAGGTGCTCAACGCGATGGACCTGCGGACGCACGCCGAGCTGGCCGACGTCTGGGACGACCTCGACGCCGACGACGACGTCTGGGTCGTCGTGCTGACCGGCGCGGGCGACCGCGCCTTCTCCGTCGGCCAGGACCTCAAGGAGCTCGACAGCCGCAACCGCGCGGGCAAGGCGGGCACGTCCAGCTTCGGCAGCCGCGGCAAACCGGGCTGGCCGCGGCTGACCGAGCGGTTCGACTTCGCCAAGCCCGTCATCGCGCGGGTCGACGGCTACGCGCTCGGCGGCGGCTTCGAGCTGGCCCTGGCCTGTGACCTGATCATCGCCAGCGACCGCGCCACCTTCGGGCTGCCCGAGGCCCGCCTGGGGCTGATGGCGGGTGCGGGCGGCGTCTTCCGCCTCACCCGCCAGATCCCGTCCCGGGTCGCGCTCGGCCACCTGATCACCGGTCGCCGAATGAGCGCCCAGCGCGCCTACGAGCTGGGCCTGGTCAACGAGGTCGTGCCCGCGGATCGGCTCGACGAGTGCGTGCGGACCTGGGTCGACGACGTCCTCGCCTGCGCCCCGCTCTCGGTCCGGGCCATGAAGCAGGCGGCCCGCGCGTCCGCGCACCTGCCCCTCGACGAGGCGTTCGCCGCCGACTACCCCTGGGAGCACCGCAGGCGGGACAGCACCGACGCCGTCGAGGGTCCGCGCGCGTTCGCGGAGAAGCGGTCCCCCCGCTGGGAAGGCCGGTAGCCACCCACCCGGTTCGAGGTACCCTGTCGGCGAGAACTCAACTACCCTGAGTGACACATATGACACAGCGCGACGGGGCTCGGACCTGGCCAGGCGACCAGGCCTCGAGCGGGCCCGGCTGCCACCAGGCGCACGGGCCCGACCTGCACGGGATGGGCGTCGGCCCGGTCATCCCGGGCTCCGCCGACGCCGCGGACCGGCGCACCGCGGACGACCAACGCAGACCCACCGAACGTGTGTCACTCACAGGCATGACCAAGCACGACACCCGGCACACCGACCACCCCCGGCCGCCCGCCGGTCGGCGCTGAGGGGGAACCGTGCCGATCCGCGTCGTCGACCTGCCCACACCGCTGCACCTGGCCCCGCACGACACCACCCTGCTGCGGCTGCGCCAGCTCGCCGAGGACCACCCGCGGCTGCCCGCCGGTCTCGACCAGATCGCCACCGACCTCGCCGCGCTCCGCGACGGCGTGCCCGCCACCGTGCACGAGCCCCGCTACCCCGGCCAAGACCCGGACGTCCGGCTCTACACCGGCGCCTACGTGCTGGTCCTGCACCCGGCGCGCAGCGGACGCGGCTTCCTCGTCGGCTCCGTGCAGCCCATCCGGCTCGACGACCACCACCGCCTGGTCCGCTCGTGCCTGCTCGTGCGGACCCCGCTGTGGCAGTTCGTCCCCGACGAGCGGCGCCTGCCCGTGGAGGCGATCTCGCACTGGGACGCGATCCGCGCGCACTGGCAGCGGCTCGGCGACGAGCGCGTCTCGGCGGCCCGGGAACCCGCTCAACCGCAGGCCAACGCGCACACCAGGTTCCTCGACGACCTCCACCACACCATCGACGCGGCCCAGCGCGTCACCACCGACGACGCGCGCCGCGCCGCCCCCTACCCGTACCGGTGCGCCCGCCCGGTCGACGAGCGCGGGCGGGTGTACGAGTTCGAGCTCGTCGGCGACCGCGGTCCGCGCGAGGACACCTACGTGCGGGTCCGCGGCGCGACCGAGCAGCGCGGCCAGGTGACCCGGGTGTGCGGCCGGTCGGTGGCGGTCCGCTTCGACGAGCCCGTCGCGGTCAACGGCACGGGCGCGCTGGAGGACTCGCTCGACTCGGCGGTGTTCAACCGGCAGCGCGGCGCCGTCAAGCTGCTGCGCGAGGGCCGCGCACACAACCCCCACCTGCTCCGCGTCTTGGTCGACCACCAGGTCGGACCGATGTCCCCGCCCCCGGACGCGCCCACCGCACCCCTCGACGACGACCAGCTCGATGCCTTCCGCCGCGCCTTGGCCGTGCCGGACGTGCTCCTGGTCCTGGGCCCGCCCGGTACCGGCAAGACCCGTGTGATCAGCCAGATCGCCCGGGCGGTGGCGCTCGGCGACGGCGCGGCGCGGCCGCCGGGCCGGGTGCTGGTCACCGCGCGCACCAACCGCGCGGTCGACAACATCCTGGGCAGGCTGCCCGACGACCTCACCGTCATCCGCGTCGGCAACGAGGGCGTGGTGACCGAGGCGGGCCGTCCGTACCTGCTGGAACGGCGGGCCGAGGAACTGCGCGCGAGTATTCTCGAGACCACCGAGCACACCCTGGCCAACTACGGCGACCCGAGCGCCCTCGACGGCTGGACGCGCGTAGTGGCCGACGCGACAGCCGCGCTGAGCCAGGCGATCGACGCCCACGGCCAGGCCGAGTCCGCCCTCGCGGAGACCCGGCGGACGGCGGGCGGTCCCCTGCAGGCCGTGGTGGACACCTGGCGCGCGACCTGCGAGACGGGCCGCCGCAAGCTCGACAGGTGGCAGAAGAAGATCGACAACCTGGTCGCGGGCGGCGGGTTCCCGCTGTTCCGCGCACGCAGGCTGGCGCGGCTCCAGTCGGCCGTCGACGACCTGCGCCGCGAGCACGACAAGGCGGTGGCCGAGTCGCGGCGGGCCGAGCACGAGCTGGAGGTCACCACCAAGGGCCTGCCGGTCGTGCTGGAGGCGATCGCGCGGGTCGAGGCCGGTGCGCACGGCATCGACCGGGCTCGCGCGCGGGCGCTGGAGGCCGCCGCGTCGGCCCGCGCGGCGGTCGGCGGCGTGCAGGTGCCGCCGGAGGTGCGCGGCGACGTCGACGACCAGGCCCTCGGCCGGGACCTGGGGCTGCTGCTGGCCTGGCTGCGGCGGCGCGGACCGGTGCTGCGCGCGCAGGCGGACCTGTTGGCGCGGTGGCGCGCGGAGGTGTCCGGGTCGACCGAGCGGCTGCACCCCGAGCTGGTGCGCTACGCCGACGTGATCGCCGCGACCACGGCCGGCACCGCGTCCAGGGTGGAGCTGTCCGATGTGGACTTCGAGCTGGCGGTGGTGGACGAGGCCGGGCAGATCGGCGTCGCCGACGCGCTGGTGCCGCTGGTCCGGGCCCGGCGGGCAGTGCTCGTCGGCGACCACCGGCAGCTGCCGCCGTACCCGGACGCCGAGGTGGCGCGGTGGGGTGAGCTGGTGCCGGACCCGGCGGTGCTGGACCTGTTGACGCACAGCGCGCTGGAGCGGCTCGTCGACCGGCTGCCCGCGTCCAACGTGGTACCGCTGACCTGGCAGCGGCGGATGCCGCCGGTCGTCGCCGAGTTCATCTCCGGCGCCTTCTACCGGGGCGCGCTGCGCACCGCGGCGGAGGTGCCGCACGAGGACACCGTGTTCCGCAGCGCGTTCGCCTTCGTCGACACCAGCGACCTGCCGCGGCGGTTCGAGCGGCGGTCGGGGGACGCGGCCGGGTACATCAACGCCGTGGAGGCCGAGGTGCTGTGCAGGCTGGCCGCGCACTACGCGCGGCTGGGGCGCGAGTGGGCGGTCATCGTGCCGTACGTCGCCCAGCTCAAGGCGGTGTCGGCGCGGCTGGTCGAGCTGATCGGCGACGAGCACGCGGTGCGGCGCAACGTCGGCTCGGTCGACTCCTTCCAGGGCGGCGAGCGGGACGTCATCCTCTACGGGTTCACCCGCAGCAACCCGCAGGGCGGGGTCGGGTCGTTGAGCGAGCTGCGGCACCTGAACGTCGCGCTGACCAGGGTGCGGCGGCAGCTCGTCATGGTCGGCGACCTGTCCACCCTGGTCGCCGCCGACGACCCCGGGTTCCGGCGGCTGGCGCTGGCGCTGCGCGAGCACCTGGCCGCGTGCGGCGACCACCTGACCTCGGACGACCTGCTCAACCACCGCGCGCTAGACGCCGGGATCGCGTGATGAAGCTCTTCGGCTACCCGGAGCAGCGGGCCCTGGAGGACGCCGCCTACGGCCAGGGCATGACGCCGACCCGGCTCATCGGCCTGATGCTGCCGGTCTGGTGCGTGACCATCTCGGCCACGGTCACCGTCGCGGAGGACTACGAGCTGATCGACCGGTTCCTCGAGCGCGGCATCGCCGAGGGCGGCCTCACCACCACCGCGGACCTGGCCGGGTTCTACGCGCTCGACGAGGTGCTGGTGGACCGCGCGCTGCGGTTCCTGGCGCTGATCAACCACGTGCGGCTGGTGGACGGGCACTGGGCGCTGACCGACCTGGGGAAGCGGTCGGTCGCCGACGGCAGGCGGTACGTGCGGCTGGTGGACGACCGCCGCAAGCTGTACTTCGACGCGTTCCGGTCCCGTCCGCTGACCCGCGCCTACTACGACGCGCGCAAGGTCTCGATGCTGCCCGCGCACAAAGAGCTGGAAGACGACGCGCGGTGGTTCCGGGTGCTGTTCTCGGTGCGCGGCTTCGACCCGGGTGCGCTGACGGCGCTGGCGGGCAACCCGCAGCGGGACCGGTTCAACCTCCCCGCGCGAATCGAGAACCCGCGGCTGCTGGGCCAAGAGCAGGTTCTGCTGCCGCTGCGCGTCGTGCGCGCGGTGGAAGCGGGTGGGCGGGTGCGGTACCTGGCGTACGGGCAGGCGTCGGCCGAGGTCGACTGGGACCTGACCGGCATCCTGGAGTCCACCCCGGACGTGCTGCTCGCGCTGGAGAACGAGGAGCGCGTCGTGGACACCCGCGGCGAGGAGGAGCGCACGCGCGCCTGGCTCGACGAGAAGGACGTCGGCCCGTACCACCTCACGCGGTCGGCGGCGGGGCTGATGACGGTGGCGGTGCCCGAGTCGGGCGTCGGCCAGGGTGGGTTCCCGCTGCACCGGCTGGGGTCGTTCGTGGTGCACGGGAGCTCGGTGTTCCGCCTGTGGTGCGCGGCCGAGCGGCCGCGCAGGCAGGCGCTGCTGGACCGGGTGGTCACGTACGTCATCGGCGCGGGGCGGGTGGACACCGCGCACCTGACGGCGCTGATAAGCCGCATCGGGCGGCAGTTGGAATTGGACATCTCGACGGTCGCGGACCTGGCCGCGCTGGCGGAGAAAGCGGGCGCTCGCGATCTGGCCGATCGTCTCCGCGACCTGGACTGACCTATCGAGTCGGGTATCCGCTGATCAGGTGACGGGAAATCGACAAAGCGCGTACTGGCACCGATTCGGTTCCCCCATACCGGGGATTGGCCACGGAAAGTTCCTTTCCGTCATGCACACGACCCGGTCAGGGCTAGGCTGAACGGCGCCCTGGACACGGGAGGTGAACATGGCCGTGCGCGTCGTCCTCGCCGACGATGAACCGCTCCTCCGCCACGGTTTGCGCGTCCTCCTGGAAACCGACGGCAGAGTCGAGGTGGTCGCCGAGGCGGGCGACGGGTCCACCGCGATCGAGGCCGTCCGCCGCCACCGCCCGGACGTGCTGCTGCTCGACGTCCAGATGCCCGGCTTGGACGGCCTCAGCGCCCTGCGGATGGTCAGCGCCCTGCCGTCACCCCCGGTGACAGCCGTCCTGACCACCTTCGACCTGGACGACTACGTCGCCAGGGCCCTGGAGTTCGGCGCGCAGGGGTTCCTGCTGAAGGACGCCGAGCCAGCCACCCTCGTGCACGCCGTCGTCGACCTGGCCGCGGGCGGGGCGGTGCTGGACCCGCGCATCACGGCCCGCCTGCTGCCGAAGCTGCGCGGCGTGAGCGCCGGTCTGGGGCGGGGGCGGGCGGTCGAGTCGCTGAGCGTGCGGGAGCGGCAGGTGCTGGAGCTGCTGGCGGACGGCCGCCCGAACGCGGGGATCGCCGAGGTCCTCGGCCTGACCGAGGCGACGGTGAAGAGCTACGTGTCGACGGTGTTGACGAAGCTGGGCGTGCAGAACCGCGTCCAGGCGGCCCTGCTCCTGCACGGCGTGGCGCCCTCCCCGTAAGCCCGAACGGAGGTCGATGTGGACGTCCAAGACGCGGCCCTCGCGCCACTGAGCCTCCCCGCTCCGCGCGCGGACACCGAGGCGCTCCCCCGGCCGCGGGCCCGAGCCCGCGTCATCGCCGTCGAGGCCGTCACGGTGGGCCTGTGCCTGGGCGCCGTACTGCTGTCCCACCCCACCGGCTACAGCTTCGCCTTCCCCGCCGCCGTAGTCGCCTGCCTGCTGCTGCCACTGCGCCTGAAATACCCCCGACTCACCCTGATCGCCTGCCTCCCCGCCGTCTCGGGCGGTTTGGGATGGCCCCCGACGGGCGTGGCCCTCTACCGGGTCGGCCGCACCTCGACCCGTGTCCGCCACGCCGTGGCCTGGGCAACGGTGGCCAACCTGTGCGCGGCCGCGCCCTTGCAACTGGCCACCTCCGACCCCATCGCCGATCGCGTGCTGAGCCTGGCCATCACCCTGGCCTTCGCGGGCGTCCCGGCCGCCATGGGCGTCCTCGTCCGCCTGCGCCGCGAACTCACCACCAGCCTCACCGAACTGGAACGGGCCCGCCGAGCCGAACTGGCCGCCCGCCTGGACCAGGCGCGGGCGGAGGAACGAACCCGCATAGCCCGAGAAATCCACGACGCCGTAGGCCACAACACGACCCTGATAGCCGTCCAAGCCGCCGCCCTGGCCGCCACATCAACGGATCCCACAACCGTCCAAACCGCCAACCACCTGCGCGAACTGGCCAAGCACTCGCTGGACGAGATGCGTGCGGCCCTGGGCCTGCTCAACCACGGCACCCCCACCGCGGAGGGCTTGGCGGACCTACCCACCCTCATCACCAGAGCCCGCGCCGCGGGCCTGGACGTACGAGCGGACACACCGTCAATCAGCACGACCCCGACCATCAGCCGAGCGATCTACCGGGTGATCCAGGAAGGCCTGACCAACGCCATCAAACACTCCCCGGGCGCCCCGGTGGAGATCACCCTGACCCCCACCAAAGACAAGATCACCGTCACCATCATCAACGGCCCCGCAACCCACCCGACAACACCCCAACCCGGAGGAGCAGGCCTCCCCGGCCTAACAGAAAGAACCCACAACGCAGGCGGAACCTGCCAAGCCACCCCAACCCCCGACGGCGGCTTCAAGCTGGAAGCCACCCTCCCCACCACGACAACAGCACCCCCACCAACCCCCCACCAACCCGTACGCTAAGCTTCCCGAGCACCTCGCGAGAGCGAGATGCGGCCGGGCTGTGGCGCAGTTTGGTAGCGCACTTGACTGGGGGTCAAGGGGTCGCAGGTTCGAATCCTGTCAGCCCGACGGTCGAAGCAACGCCCCTCACCAGCGAGTTTCCGCAGGTGAGGGGCGTTCTTCGTGTCCTCGATGTCGATCATGCTCAGATCCACTTCGGACGGTCTTGGGGACCATTTGGGGACCACTTCTCACGCCATCTCACTAGACCACCCTCAACCGAGGCGTCCGAGGCGCGTGCAGGTGCACCGACAGGAGATCACCCGCGTTCGTGATCGACTGCTTGTCCGGGTGGATGTACCGCTGAGTCGTGGTCAGCGACCCGTGCCCCGCGATCACCCGCAGGACGTGCACCGGGACACCGGCATCGGCCAACCACGTGATCCCCGTGTGGCGTAGGTCATGCCTACGCAAGTGCTCATAGCCAAGGTCGCTCACCACCTCATCCCAATGCGTGGCATCCCGCAGCACAGCAGTCGTGATCCGACCGCCCCGCGGACCTGTGAACAGCCTTGCTTCCGGATCGCGATCCAGCTCCGAAATCCGCCGCTCGATCATGTCCCGAATCTCGACAATGACCGGCACATCCCGCGCCCGCTTGCTCTTCGTGCCCCTATCCGCCAACCCACCAGGCCCCGGAGTCGTCTGCCGCCGCACATTCCAGATCCACGACTTCGTGTCGATGTCCTTCACCCGACACCCCGACGCCTCCCCGATACGCGCTGCCGTGCACCCCATGAACTTGATGACGTCGCCCCACCCCTCGAACTCACCGGCCGACTTCGCCACCAACGCATCCGCGAGCCGCGTCAACACATCCCAACTCGGCAACGCCAACGAACGCGGGTCGTCAAGCTCATCCTCCGCCTGGCGGAAGACCTGCTGCCACCCCCGCACCTGTGCCGGGTTCCGATCCACGATCCCGTCACGCTTCGCCTGCTCCATCACCCGCACCAGCACAGCCAACGAGTTCTTCACCGTGGACCGACTGCACTCATCCGCGATCCACCCCATCACCGCCCTGTCCGCCGCCCCATTCGTCACCATGGCAACCGGAATGTGCCCCAACGTCGGCACAACCCGCTTCCGCCACCCCGCCATGTACGGATCACGCGTCTTGAGTTCCAACCCCCGCAACGCAAGCTCCATGTTCGCGTCGCCATACTCCGCCAACGACACCACCGCTTGCTGTGGCGACAGGCCCCGCGCAGCAGCGTTGTCCATCGAGCTGATCCACGCCTTGGCCTCATCCTCCGTCGCGAAGGACTCCGAGACCGACTCTCGCTTCTTGGTTGCCGGGTTGATCCACCGCACCCGAGCCTTGAACGGACTCGCCCGCTCCGGCCGATGCTCGATGTTCCCCCTGACCGCAACCCCGATCGGCAGTTCCACCCGGTCAGCCATCAGGCCGCCACCTCCCCGGGATCGACCCGCCGAGTCCGCAACCACGCCTCGACGTCGTGCACCGAGTACATGACTACCCGGTCCGACACCCGCACGAACGCAGGCCCTTGGAACGGCCGCAACGTCCGCCACCTCCTCACCGTCGACGCGTCCACGTGCAGCAACTCCGCCAGTTGCTCCGTGGTGTACCAGCGCCCATCAATCAGTCGATCACTCACCATTCCCCCAGGTCACGCAGCCATCGAGTCAGTTGCTGAAATACCGGCGCCGCCAGGAGGCCCCTGGGCCACCAACAACGCCCGCTCATACTCAGCCCGCCATGTCACCCGTTCCGCGATGGCGCGCATGACGAGGTGATCCCGGGGCGGTGCACTGCGGTCGCCAGGCGCGAGCTTGCGCCACACCAACGCCGACTTATCCCGAGTCGGTTTGACGATGCCCACCGCAGCCAAGGTCTCCGCCACGAACGCCGCCCGGTCTGCCTTGTGTTGGGTGAGTGTCTTGCTGGACCACTTCCGCGAGACCAGGACGCGTCGACCGGGCAGGCCCAGGGTGGTGCGGCGGTGTGCCCGGCCCTTGCAGTGCCCGGGAGTGGTCCGGCTGGTCGCGCCCATGGGCTGCACCCCGTAGAGCAGCCACACCGCGCAGCGCGGCGAGCAGGGCGTCACCGACAGCTCTGCGTGGAGCCGGTCATGGTGGTCCCGCTGCGAGTTGGTGTCCGCCGAGATCACTTCCCCGGTGGACTTGGTGAGGTACTTGGTCAGGTACCCGATATGCCGCCCCGCTTCGTCCGAGCCGCCCAGGATGCCCTTGGAGTGCACCTGTGCCCCGAAGGTCGCGACGTGTGCGGGTGCGTCCACCAGGTCCACGGCGTCGGCCCAGGCCATGAGCGGCTGCCGGGTTTCCGGGTCGACGAATCGTTCCCCGTCCCACACCGGCATCCGGCCGTCGCCGTAGACCATCTCGTCGTGGGGAGGCCACCACACCTGTAGGTAGGTGGCTGCCGTGACCTGCCGGATCACTTCGTGTGGGATGGAACCGCGGACTGCGGTGTGCAGGTGCGGCGCTGCCCGGCGTTGGGGTTCGACGGTGGCGAAGTACTGGACGTCCCAGCCGACGACGCGGCGCAGGTTCTGCCACCACCGGTCGACCAGGGAGGCGAAGTGCACCGCGTCCCGTGCTGCCCGCCGGTAGTCGTAGCGGCCGGGGTCGACCGGGGACCCATCGGCCCGAACTGGCCCGTAGGTGTCGCAGGTCAGGGTCACGAACATGGACGGCCGAAACCGGCCCGCGAACTCACGTCCGAGGGTGCGTTTCTCCACCCGCCGCCGAGGCAGGTTCGGCGCGTCCTGCCGCCGCTTCGTCGACCGAACAGGAGGCCGCTTGGCAGGCCCGTCGGGGTTGGGCAGCCGTCCCCGGACGCCGAGGTCGTGTAGCTCTGCGTCGACGGAGCGGATCTCCTCCCGTAGGTCGTCCGCGTCCGCTCCCACCGCGTCCCGGTAGGCCGCCACCAGGTCCGCGCGCAGCTCCACCAGCGCGCGGTGATCCCGGGTCGGCTTGCTCGTAGCTGTGGCGGGTTCCTCGGTGAGGTGCCACCCTTCGCGGCACTGCACCATCCGCAGCGCCCGAGCCTTCCGCGCACACGGCAGACACACCGATTCCACTGTGGAACCACAGGGAACACCGATGTACTTCACCGCCCCGGTATCGGAGTCGGTGACCTCCATCGTGAACGGCCGGACACAGACCCCGTGCTGTTCGGCGGTCGCCCGCACGACGTCGGTCGAGAGGGGGCCTCGGGTGGGGAGTTGGGCAACGGTGTCGCTCATGCCGCCGCCCCCTCATGCGGTCCAGCATCGGGGAACGGGACGATGATCGCCGAACCCCCGGTGATGTAGTGCCGCAGCTCCACCAAGTTCGTGTCGGTGACGTGGAACGCCCGTGCCCGAACGGGATCGCGGTGTCCGTCCACTTTGATCCACGCAACGCCCGGGGTGGATTCGCTGATCTCATGCGCGTTCGCGCCCCGCGCCCGCAGTCCGTCCCCGAGGACCATGTCCACCTGCACCGCCTCATCCAGCCGCATCGCGACGCGGGTGGGGAACAGGTTCCGGAACGGCACGACCTCCTTACGCGGGTCCTGCACGAACGCCAGGACACCAAAGCCAGGCGCGCGACCCTGGGAGGTGATCGTCTGCAACGCGGCCTGAGCCCGCTCCCGCAAACGCTTGTCGGTCTGATACGCGATCAAATCGGCCAGCTCATCGACGACCAAGAGTGTGAACGGCTCTCCCGTCTCCCTGGCCCACAGCCGCCGCACACCCCGATACGTCGCAGCACGTTTCCGCACGTCAGCGGCTACCTCCTCCAGGAGGGTCACCGCGGCTTCGCCGTTGTCGTAGACGACCCGATCGAAGATCTCCGGTACCTGGCCCAGCTCCATACCGCCCTTGGGATCGATACCCACCAGACGCACCGCCCCCGCCTTCACCAGCGGCGCCAACGCCCAGACCACCGACCACAACAGCGAACCCTTACCCGCACCGGACACCCCCACGGTGAGCAGGTGATTGCCCAGCAGCCGCAGCCGCCACGGCTTACCGGTCTCGGTACGGCCCACGACCACCCGCCGCAGATCCACCGCGGATTCAGAGCCCATCGCAGGCAGCGCCACGGCGGAGGCCAGCGGGTTGGAGTGCACCAAGTCCAGCTCGATCACCCCGGGCCGGATCACCCGCACTCGACACGACTGCGACCCGAACGCGTGCGCCAGGCCGGAGGCACGTGCCTCCCACTGCTCCGGGGCCTGGCCCTTGACCATCCTGACCCGGACACGGTCCCGCCACCCCTCCGAGCGGGTCCGCCGCAACCGGGGCAGGTACTCGCGGCCCTTCGCCGACGCGGTCAGGCTCGACAGGCGTACGACGGTCCGCCACTGGTACGCGTACACCGCCACCCGCCGGAACTCCGTACGCGGCCAACGCAACCACACATCGAACGTGGTCTTGTCGCGCCACCACCACACGAACAAGACCACCGCAGCCGCTGCCACGACCGCCCCAAACACCCACGGCCCAGCCCACGCGCGCAGCAGCAGAGTGACCAGGCCAAGAGCCACCGAGACCGGGTAGAACCACACCACCCGCACGACCTTCGCCAACACCCACACCACCACCACAGCCAGCGCCAACGGCAGCAGAACCAGCTTCACCCAACGCGGGAGCATGGTCCACCACGGCAACCTAGGCCGCGCCACCTCCAGAGGGGCGGGATCAACCCACCTGCTGTTCCCCATCACCAACCACCCCGCACAACCGCATGAGTGGGATGATCAACGCTGCTGAACTCCAGTGCCAACACACCCATGCACGCTGCACAGTCGGTGTCACCGGGCAACAGCCGTGCAAACCGCTTGCATTTCTCGCACCGCATTCGGGTGAGCCCCCTTGCCGAGGCACCCGAGCACTGTTCTACCCTTGCCACGTCTACTCCCCGAGTGGACAGGCACAGAAGCGGAGAAGGCCGCCAAACCAGAATCCGCTTCTGTGACCTAAGTTTTCGTACATCTCAACGAACGCGCGCGCCATCGCCGCACGACCCCGCGCGGTTCATCTGTCCTATATGGACTTAGTTATCCAACTCCTCCGGCTCATAGATGCCGAACGTAAGCCGAGTCACCAGCCCACGAACCAGGTCCCGAGCACCCCTTACCCGGTCCCATCTCCGGCAATACCGCGAGTAGTCCGCATGATCCTCATCGGTCCACGTCTCCGGCGGGCTCATGAACCGGTCACGCGCACGGCGGTGATGGCCCCACCGCCGCCACCGCCGGTACACGCTCGCTCCCACGTACCCAGAGGCCCAAGCCACCAGAACCCTTCTCATGCTTTGGCCTCCCGCGCATCCCGCCGACTCTTGTCCGCGTAGTACCGGGCCTGGTGATGATTGAACCGATCGATCTCCGACACCACCGCGAACAGCTCCGCACACGCGAGGTGATAGGCCGCCGACCGCCCACCACGAGGCGGAAGCGTCCCGTCAAGGTCCTGACAGAGCGCGTCCAGGCTGTGCAGCCGAACCCGCCCCACAGGCCCCGAGTCCACGACATCGGTCGGGATCTTGTCCAACGGCCGCTGAGCCTTCTCGTGCTCCCGTTCAGCCCAGTACAGCGCCTCATTCGCGTGATCCGGGTCCGTCGCGGCAACCTCTCGGTACACCGTCGCACTCCGGTAGTAGTACGACCGCCAATCCAACGGCGGATCCGACACCACCGGCCGCACGGCCACCAACGCCACATGCGCGTCCCTCAGCGTTCGCACCGACAACCGCAGCCTGTCCGCCACCGCAGATCACCTGCTCCCACCACGACGCACCCGAGGAGCCCCGCGGCCCGCATCGACACCGGTGTTCGCCCGGGCCTGCCAGTCACGCGCCTGAAACTCGAACGACTGCGCAGCCGTGTCCAGACTTGCCACCAACCACCAGGGCAACCCCGACACCAACGCGATCTCCCGCCAGGCCTGAGCCACCGACCATGACGACTTCGCCATGTTCAGCGCTGCCCCAACGTGACCAGGAGGCTGCGAAGCCACCGCCGCCGAAGCCTGCCCGTAGTGGTGGTATGCGTTCTGCCACCGGTCGACCAGTCCTTGCGGGACGTGCATCGGGTTGCCCTTCCGGTTCAGCCCCTCGACCAAGGCCGCCGCCATCTCATCCACGGCCTACGCGGCCTTGCCCGACGACTCCCCAGCCGACTTCGCGCCCCCACGCGTGCCACCGACCGAAGCGACCTCCGCGAACCCCGTGGCCCGGTAGACGTACGACTGGTACTTGAACTCCCCGGTCCCGCTCACGCGAGGCTCAGCCGTCAGCCCGACCAACTCCACCCCGCGCATCCCCGGCAACGCCTCCTGAGTCGTCGGCACCGGCTGCACATCCGCCAGGAAGGTCACTTCGAACGACGCCCGCTTGGCGTTCGACTCACTCGGATCCGTGACCGTCGCCTTCCACTGCCGCTGCCCGGTCGTCTCGTCCACCCGCTGCCGCACCGGCCGCCCCGCCGCCCTGTCCTCCCGCGACTGATACTCCGTGTCCGGTGAGACCTCCCCGACCAGGACCAAGCCCAGCGGGAACGCGTCGGCGAACTGGACGGGGAACCGATGCCCCTTGCTGATACCCACTGACCCTCCACTGTGTCCGTGGCCCCTGCTAGGGCCGCTGACTACAGTTTCGGTCCATTAATTGTCCACTCTCGACGCCTTCCCGGTCTCGCTTCGCGCCGCTTCGACTCCATGAGTCTCGTTTTGTCTCGCGTCTGTGCTAGTGTCGTCTCGTTGGGGTTGTCGAGGAAGGCGACGATGGGTAACGCAGAGATTCTTTTGAAGGTCCTGCTAAGGCAGCGACGAGTACGCGGCTACACCGGCTTCTGCCGCGAGTACGACAAGGCCGCGGCCACGCTGGACGCCCACCTGGTCCGCCGCTACCCCAGCAAGGCCCAGTACTACCGCTGGGTCTCGGGCGAGCTGGCCAGCCTCCCCTACGGCGAGCATTGCCGTGTGCTGGAACAGATGTTCCCGAACTGGACCGCCGAACAGCTCTTCGAGCCCTACGGCGACACCATCAAGTTCGTCCCCGACCCCGCCGCCCAGACCACCAACGGCAGCACCCCAGCGGACGACGCCAACGAGCTGATCCGCCTCTACCCGTCCCGATCCTCCGTCCCGTACTCGCTCTGGACCGAGCTAATCCAGGGCGTCAGCCAGAGCATGGACGTTTTGGTGTACTCCGGCCAATTCCTGGTGGAGCAACACAACATCGTTCCGATTGTCCGAGCAAAGGTCAAAGACGGCGTCCGATTCCGATTCGTTGTCGGTGACGAGACATCAGACGCGGTCATCCAGCGCGCAGTGGAAGAGGGCACGACCGGTGGTCTTGAGGGCCGAGTGCAGATGATGCGCCGCTACCTCCGCGACGTCGCTGACCTGCCAGGTGTCGAGGTTCGCACCCATTCGACCATCCTCTACAACTCGATCTACCGCTTCGATGACCAAACCCTGGTCAACGGCCACGCCTACGGCTCCCTAGCCGGCCAGAACCCGGTGATCCACCTACGCCGCACACCAGAAAGCCCGATGTGGCGCCACTACATGGAGTCCTTTGACCGCGTCTGGGCAACATCAACAGAGGAGCGCTGACCATGGCACGAGTCGACTACTTCAACGACCCCACAGCCCCACCGGTGAACAGCGTCGTCCCCTCAGTGACCGTGGCCATCCGCGACGCCGAAGGCCGCATCCTGCTGATCCACAAGATCGACAACGACTTGTGGGCGTTGCCAGGCGGTGGGCACGACCCAGGCGAAAGCATCACCGACACCGCCGTCCGTGAGACCCGCGAAGAGACCGGCCTGGACGTCCGAGTCCTCCGCTTGGTCGGCACCTACACCAACCCCCACCACGTCATCGCCTACGACGACGGCGAGGTCCGCCAACAGTTCTCCCTGTGCTTCGAAGCCGAATGGACCGGCGGCACCCCACGCGAAGACAACACAGAGACCAAGGCCGTCCGCTGGGTCAACTCCGCCGACCTAGACACCCTCAACATCCACCCGTCCATGCGCCTGCGCATCGACCACGCCCTAGATCCCGACCGCACAGCGCCCTACCTAGGCTGACCGGCCCGCATCCTCTCCTCAGTCCGCGCCACCGCAGGCTCAAGGGCATCCCGAGCCATCAGCCAAGCCCGATGCACCGGGTCCCCTGCCGGGTACCGACTCATAATCTCGTCAATCCGCTGGGAATACGTGTACCGCTGACCATCCGGCCCCGTAGTCAAATCGGCCGTAATTAACGCATCCATCACGGGACTGTCTTCCAGCTCGAAAGCCGCCAGCTCAGCCGCCAACCCCCGCTCCGCGGCCTCAAACCGAGCCCCCGAGTGATGCGCCACCAACCCCACCACCCGCACCGGAAACCCAGCATCAGCCAGGTATCGCGCCCCATCCAGCGGGTGAAACCGAGTCACCGCGATCTCCGGCGCATACCCGACGTCATGCAGCCAGGCCGCAGCCACCAACACATCCCCATCCCCACCAACCGCAGGCCGCAACTCCTCCGCCCGCCGCCCCACAGCCTGAACATGCACCCACCGCCGCCCCAACGGCCCCACCAACCGCCGCGCGACTTCCCTAGCCGTCTCAACCAGCCCGCCGCGCTCGTCCATGTGGGTGTTGCTCATGCCCTCACCCTACGACCGCAGCCCCCGCCCTACCGTGCAACTACCTGCTGAACCCGCCTCTATGGGATCAAGGCCGCGCCGCCCACGCGGCGCGGCGCGAGCTGGCCCGCCCGGTCCACCAGTGGTCCACATCCATCGCGCCACGGCGCGGGCTCCCGCTCCGCTCCGCCCGCGCGGGCGCGCGGCGCAGCCTGGCACCGACCCGGGAACGCACCGCACCACGCAGCCGACGCGGCAACCCCAACGAGCACCAGGCCCAAACCGCGGTGGGGATGCTTCCTCTCGCCCCAATCGTCTAACGCTGGAAGGCCGCCATCAAGGGCGCCTACGGCGTCGCTCCGCGATGGAGCAAGCTCCACCCTTGACACCACCCTCCCAGCGCTAGAGATGGCCTGTGCGAGAAAGCGGCCAGGGAGGTCGCATACTTCAGCTTGGCGACTTCAGGGCGCCAGCGACAAACTTGCCCAACCCACTCTGGGGTCGGTAGTAGACATGCCGAAAAGCGATCCGCATCTGCGCATAGTTCAGCAAGTCGACAAAGAACGGCTCGACTTCTTGGTAGAGCGGCTCGTCGGCGACTACCGCGTAACAGTCTCGCGCAATCGGCATCGCAGCACCTTGCGAGTCGCCGATTGCCATCCACAATTCCAATTTGCCTTGTGACGTAAACCGGTAAGTAAACGCTGGCGAGTCTGCAATGACAAACTCGCGAAACGCCGGGACACGAAGGATTTGGAGATCCAGCCTACTAAAAGTGCCGCGTATCCGCTCAAAGGTTTCCTCAACACTCTGCCGCTCCAAAAGGCCACTGTCCATGTAGCCGCGCCAAGGAGCTATATACCTATCGACCACCATATCTAGCGCCTCCCCGCCAGCGGCGACAACCCCATGCGCGCGTCTGAATTCCCGCTGAAGCTCCGCTTGATATTGAGTTACCACCTCCTCTCGCACGTCGACCATCGCTTGCATCACACTCGAATTGTGAATCTTAAGAAATCGCGGAGAGCGGACAAGATGGAGAGCAATGCAGTCTTTGAGAACAGTCGTCAATCGGTGGTCACCGAGGATGCGGTTCTCACGCGCAGCCGATATCGCCTCAGGAAGGTGGTCCTCTACTGTAGTTTTCCAGTGTTCTTCAAGAGATTTAGAGGCATATCGGATGAAGTGAGGAATCTTGCCGCATCCACGGATTCCCCGAGCCTGCATCTCATGGGCAAGCTTCATGTCAAAAGGGACTAGCTGGTTATGCGCTTTACCAACCTTGGAAGCAAACCGTTTCAAGATGACCTTAGAGCGTGTTTGAGATCTTGGTCGGCGTGGCTGCTTGATCTTGTCCGGGTGGTCGGTCAGGGTGGGTGGGGTGGCGCGTGTGCAGCGGTATCCGTCGGATCTGTCCGATGCCGAGTGGGCGGTCGTGGAGCCGTTGTTACCGGCGCCGTCGGCGCATCCGCGTGGTGGTCGGCGCGAGAAGCATCCGCGTCGGGAGATCGTGGACGCGATCCTCTATGTGGTGCGCACGGGCTGTGCGTGGCGGGCGTTGCCCGTGGATTTCCCGCCGTGGGAGACGGTGTACTGGTACTTCACCAGGTGGGAACAGCAGAAGCTGACCTTCCGCATGGTCGACGCCCTGCGCGCGATGGTCCGCCAGGAAGCGGGTCGTGACCCGGAGCCGAGCGCGGGGTTGATGGACTCCCAATCGGTCAAGGGCTCCGACACCGTCGGTGTCGACACCCGCGGCTACGACGCGGGCAAGAAGGTCAACGGCCGCAAGCGGTTCATCGTGACCGACACCCTCGGCCTGCTGCTGGTGGCGCTGGTGCTGCCCGCGAGTGTGCAGGACCGCGACGGCGGCAGAAAGCTCATGCTGGAACTGCGCCACCGCCAGATCATGGCCAAGGCGACTCGTCGTGTCCGACACCTGTTCGCCGACGCCGGCTTCGCCGGCGCCTTCGTCGACTGGGCCCGCACACTGCGGACCACGATCGAGATCGTCCGCAAACCCGCAGATCAGAAAGGATTCGCGGTCATCCCCAGACGCTGGGCCGTCGAACGCACCTTCGCCTGGCTCACCGCACACCGACGCCTCGCCCGCGACCACGAACGCCACCCCGCCACCTCCGAGGCCATCATCCGCTGGGCCGCCATCACCACCATGACCCGCCGCATCACCCGCGGACACGCCGCCACCCGACCCGGACCACGCCCACTCGCCACCACCTAAAGATCTCAAACACGCTCTTAGACACGATATGTTGATCGGTGACCAAGTCATCCGCCAGTTGCGCCAAGCTCTGTCGGCGTCTCTCACTCTCCTCCGCAGAGGGCAGGGGCGGGAACTCCCATCGGGCCATGACCCAGTATGCGCCCCGAGAACGGGCGAGACCGACAGGTCAACGCGGTGTGTCATGGGGACCATTTGGGGACCGCACGTCATGCGCGGCCAGGCACGACAGGTGTTCACTTGACCGGTAGGTGTGGCCATAAACGGGGTCTGACCTGGACAAACAGGTCCCCGACGGCCCTGGGGGTCAAGGGGTCGCAGGTTCGAATCCTGTCAGCCCGACGGTCGAAGAAACACCCGCTGATCTGAGCATATCACCAGGTCAGCGGGTGTTTTTGCGTTTTGGTGTCGATCATGGGGTGACCGTCCACTGTGGTCCTAATAAAGATCGACAAGGCCCGACTGGAGAAAACCTGGAGCGGGCAGGCTCCGGTTTTGACGTAACCCCGTTACGGGGTCGGGTTGATCTTGCATCGCCACCGTGATGTGCGCCACATGCTTGAATCGACGTCGACCGCGGTCAACGTGCCGCCATCGGAGACGTTCGGTGGTGGCCGGTGGTGGGTGCGGTTGGGACCGGGTCGGGAGTCGGGTCGGCTGGTCGTGGTTCTAGGGTGCTGGGTCACGATGACGTGGTCGCTGCCGGGCCGTGGTCGGGGTGGGGAGGACGGGATGCCGCTGCCGGGCGGTGCTGCCGACAAGATGGGCAACCGATTCGAGCGGTGGTGGACTGTTCACCAGCTGATCGAGGTGTTGACGGGGCGAGCGCGGTCGTTGCAGATCGAGGTCCCCGGTCCGCCCGGTACGGGCGCGGAGTTCTGTCTGACCGTTGACGGTGTCCGGGTATGGCATCAGGTGAAGCGGCAGCGTGCGGGTGGGCCGTGGACGGTGGCGGCGTTGGTCGGCGAGGGTGTGGTCGCGCCGTGGTGGGACAAGATCCTCGATGGTGGACGGTGCGTGTTCGTATCCGCGACCAGTGCCGATGAATTGCGCGAGTTGGTCGAGCGCGCCTCCGCGGCCGAGTCGTGGGAGGTCTTCGACGCGGAGTTCCTCGACGCCCAACAACACCGCACGGTATTTCAGCGGCTGCGCGACGCCTGGAGCAAGCCGCCTTCATCGGATGCGTTCAAGGCACTCGAGCACATCGACGTCGCGACCATCGGCGAACCTGAACTGATCGCGCTGGTCGAAGCGCGCCTGGAGGTGCTGTTCGAGCACCCACAGCGTGTCGCGGACTCGTTGGGGCGACTGATCGACGAATCGGTCCATCACACCCTCACCGCCGAGCGGGTATGGACATGGCTGGCAGAACGGGGTGTGCATCGTCGGGACGTGGCGGACACGGCCGTGGTGGCCGACTGGGTGGCCACGGAAACCACCGCGTTCAAGGATCGCGTCGCCGTGCACCACATCGACGGCGAACGCATCCCCCGCACCGAGACGGTCGCCGCGATCGAGGCGCTGGCCGGCGGGGCCAGGCAGGTGTTGGTCGCGGGATCCGCCGGGAGTGGGAAGAGCGTGATCACCGGCGAGATCGTCGACTCCGCCCGCCGGCGTGGGTGGGCGGTCTTGGCCGTGGCCTTGGACGCCCGGCCCGATGCCGAAGCACCCGTCGCCCTCAGCGGTGAGGTGGTGAGACAGGTCCGCTCCCCGGTCGCGGCGCTGGCCGCCGCGGCACAGGACGGTGTGGGGCTGCTGGTGCTCGACCAAGCCGACGCCATCAGCGCCGTGTCCGGCAGGCTCACCGGACGTCGGGCGCTACTCACGGACTGGGTCATCGAGGCACGACGCCACCCCGCCGTGCGGATCGTGATCGCCTGCCGAGAGTTCGACCTCGACCATGACTCCGAGCTACGCGCCCTGGCCCAGGGACGCGGTACCAGGACCGTGACCGTGGACCGCCTGGACGCGGCGGTTGTCCGCGACGTTCTGTCCACGGTAGACGCAAGACGCGAAGCACCGCCGGACCTTGTCGACCTCTTGGCTCATCCTCTCGCGCTGACCGTCTACGTCGAACTGGTCCGAGCCGGCGACAGTGGCGCACGGGACGCCCGTGATCTGAACGATCTCTGGGAACGCTACTGGCGATTGAAGAAGAGAGTCTACGAAGCCAAGCGCGGTACCGAGGACTGGCAGTCGACCATCGAGTTCCTCGTGGATCACATGTCGCGCGCGCAGACTCTCGAAGTGCCCATCGGGCGACTCCTGGACCACGAGGACCAGATCGCACTGTTGGTGTCGGAAGGGATGTTGAGACGTGACACAGAACGGCACGTGTCGTTCTTCCACGAGACCCTCTTCGACTACTGCGCCGCCCGGGTTTTCGTCTCACGCGGAGGCACACTCCACAGACTGCTGATCGACGACGAGCAGCGCCTGTTCCGCAGGTTCCAAGTACGCGCCATCCTGACCTACCTACGCACCGCCGACCCCCGCGCCTACAGTCGCGAGTTGGCCTGGCTGCTCAGCTCAAGCAGAGTCAGAAACCACGTCAAGGCCATCGCGCTCGCCTTACCACAGGTAGTCCCGAACCCCCGTAGCGACGAGTGGGACCTACTCGCCCCGATCGCGACCGACGTCGAACACCCGCTCTGTCAACACGTCTGGCGGGCGGTGCGCGCCAACCCGGCCTGGTTCCCCGTCATCGACGCCGCCGGTACCTGGCGGGCCTGTCTGCGGTCACCCCATGCCGGACTGGTCGACCAGGCCATCTCGGCGATGAGCGGAATGACCACGGCGCACAACGACCAGGTCGCACGCCTGATCCAGTACCTCCCGTACGATGACCGCCGACCGGCCCGACTGCGGGTGCTGTTGAACTCCGCAGATATCCAGGAAGGTAGCCAACTCGAGAAGTTGGCGGTCGAAGCGACCATCACCGGGGTACACGACGGCCACGAATCCCAACAGTGGTTCCTGGTTCGACGGGTGATGCAAGAGTCGGCCGTATCGGCGATCCGACTCGTCGCCGCGATGTTTGCCTTCGAGCTCACGGCATCACAGGACCACCCACTCAACAGTTTAGGCCTCTTGAGCATCGACCACCGCACTTCCGGCGTCCGCGAGCTCCTTCGCTCCCTCGCCGTGACCGCATCACATCCGTTCGCCCAACAGTTCCTTCCCCATCTCGCACGAGCGATGACGCGCAACGATCACAGGAGCGAGTCCGACGCCATCCGAGGTCTACCCCGGACACGTCGCCTGCGGGGCCTGGGCATCTCCATGGCCGACAGTGTTCTGAACGCGACCTGCCTGGCTCTTCAGACCTTGGCTGGCATCGACCACCACGCTGTTCGCGATTTGGTCACGCCGCTACGTTCCTGCGATCATGGGATCGCCCAACTGTTGGTAGCGCACAGTTATATGGCCGCTCCGGAGCAGTTCGCCGACGAGGCCGCTGAGTGGATCATAGTCCAGCCGACGATCCTCGACCTGGGACCAAGCAGCGATGATTCCCGTCCTGTCGCACGGCGGTTGCTCGAAGCGATCAGCCCGTTCTGCTCACAATCGCGGTTCGAGCGACTGGCTGCCACCATCCTGGCCTACAAGGCTCCTGACGCCGTCGACGATGGTCGCGACCGCGTCCAGTTGGAGCTGTTGAATGCTCTCCCGCCCGACCGGATCTCCCCCGAGGTCGGGCAACGTCTGACTGGACTTCGTTGCGCGCTTGGGATCGAGGATTTCTCCTATCATCCGATGATGACCGTGTTGCCGGTCGTGTCACCGATCAGCGAGACCGACGCCCGCGCGATGACCGATCCTCAATGGATCGACGCGATCGAGAAGTACGACGGTGGAGGCCATCCGCACTACCTACACGCCGATGGAGCCGTCACCGGAGGTGCCGCAGAACTCGCCCAGGTACTGGAAACCATCACCCGCGAACAGCCGCAACGATTCGCCGAGTTCATGCTGTGCCTTCCCTTGAGCGTATCGAGTCTCTACGTCAACGCGATCGTGTCGGGCCTTGCCGACTCACACCTCGACCTCGACCTGCTCGAGGCGGTCTGCCAACGCGCCCGGGTCACAGACGATACCCGCACGCAGAGCAAGATCATCGCCTTGGTCGAAGCACAGTCCCACCGCCCGCTAACGGAGCCGATCCTGGCCCTCCTGCACACTTTCGCCAACAGCAAGGTCAGCGGTCCGACCACACGTGCCGAGGTCGCCGGAACCATGGCGACGATGATCCATCGCGACAACACCCTTCTCCCACGCCTCACAGGTCTGCTTACCTCGCTCAGCAACGACGAGAACCCAAATGTCAGCGAGATGGTCATCCACACCCTGGTCACTGTGCTCGACCACGCACCGGACCTCGCATTCGAACTATTTCGCAGCGTCACCGAAAAGCAGCTCGCAGCGCACCCGTCACTCGAACGGTTCCTGAACCGCGCCATCCAACTGGAACGGTACGACGACGTCGTACACCTGATCGAAACCCTCCATCGCCATAGCGAGCCGAAGGCACGCCTGATCGCTGTCCGTGCCACCACCTTCGCTTCCTACTGGCGGCCCGATCTTGATGCCTACGTGGACGCGCTACTCGGCGACGGTGATGTCGACACACGCGAGACCGTGACGCAAATAGCGGCCCACAACGTGACCACGACGCACCGGCAGGACCGCACGCAGACGATCCTGATCCGCGCATTCGAAGACCCGGCTCCCGAGGTACAGAACGCCGCCGCATACAGCCTGTTCAACCTGGAAAACGAACAACTCGGCGAGTACGACACCCTTCTGATCGCCTACAGTCAGAGCAAGGTGTTCGATCGGCACACGAACAGCACCGTCTTCCACATGTTCACCCAGGCGCGCCACTCGCTACCTCGCAGGGTGATCGACCTCTGCTACGAGTTCTTCAGGCGACACGAAGCAAAGTCTCTCGACACGCTTGACGCAGTCCACTATCTCTTTCCTCTGATACTGCGACTGCTTTTCGAACACCCCGAACCACCCCTGCAGACCAATTGCCTCGACTTGTTGGACAAACTGGTTCTGATCGACGTCTTCCAAGCCAACCAAGAACTCGACAAATCCACACGGTAGACCACGAACCCGACCACAAACCCGAAGCGCCAGACGCTACGCCGCCGCCAGTTGCAGGAGAGGGGTGTCAAGCGCTGTCTCGTGGGTGGCGAGTTCGGTGAGGGTGGCGAGGGCGGTGTCCCAGCGGTGTTGGAGGTTGGTGAGGAGTCTGGCTTCGACTTCGGGGGCGACGTGGCTGTAGATGTCTTGGATTTTGTCGGGGACGCGGTGGCCGAGGCGGCGGGCTTGGGCTACTTCGGGGATGCCGTCGGCGATCATCCAGGTTTTGTGGCTGTGGCGTAGGCCGTGGAAGGTGAGGCCGGGTTGGACCGGAGGCAGGTGGAGTCGGTGGCGTGGGCGGTCGAGGGTGCCGTCGGCGGCGGGTCTCATGACGCGGCGGGAGAAGTTGGAGCGGCGGGGGTGTTCGTGTTCGAGGCTGAGGAACACGAACGGGTCGCTGTGGGTGGCCAGTTGGTGGCCGAGCAGGGTGGTGAGGAACGGCGGCAGGGTGATGGTGCGGGCGGATTCGGCGGTTTTGGGTGGGCCGAGTTCGAACCGGCCGCCGAGTTCGAGGAGTGCGCCGGTGTCGGGGTCGATGGTGAGGGTGCCGCGTGCGAGGTCGAGGTTGGGGCGTCGCAGGCCGAGCAGTTCTCCCCAGCGGGCGCCGGTCCAGGCGCCGGTGATGATCAGTACGCCCGCCCACACGCCGCCGAGGGCGGCGGCGTGCAGGGCGACGCGGAGTGCTTTCTCCGGCGTGGTCCAGACGCGTTCGGGGGTGCGTTCGTGGCGGCGGCGTCCTCGGCGGTTGGGGCGGACGGGGTTGGCGATGATGAGGCGTTCGTCGGCGGCGTCGGCGAGCATCATGGTCAGGAGTTTCACCATGGTGGAGGTGGTGGATCGGGCGTAGCCCTCGGCGCGTTTCTTCTTCGCCCACGCGGTGACGGCGATCCCGGTGATCGCCGAGAGCGCGCTGGCTCCCCAGCGGGGTTCGATGTGGTTGCGCAACAGGCTCCGGTACTGGGCGGTGGTGTTGGGTGCGACGTCAAGCGCGTCGAACCACGGCACCGCCCACTCCGCGAGGGTGATGCGGCCCGCTGCCGGGTCGTGGAAGGTGCCGCGACGCTGGTCGGCGTTGATCTCCTCGGCCCGATCCCGCGCCGCGGTTTTGGTGGGGAATCCCGAGATCGACCCGAGTGTGCCGTCATCGGTGAAATACCGCACCCGCCACGAGTTATTTCCACATTTCTCCGCGTAGGCCATACTCCACCTTCTGCCGTGCCTGATGTTTGACGGACATATGGACGCTCCGTGCCCGTCAAATGTCAATCACGGTGTCCAAAGACATGTGTCGGTGTGCGCGAGGTCCGTGGATTACCTCGCGGGTTTTCCGGTCGCGGCCGCGGCGGTGATGGCGATGATGTCGTCACGGCTGAAGCGCAGGTGTTTGCCGACGTATCGGCACGGGATGGCGCGGGCGGCGGCTTTGCGGCGCAGCCAGGACGGGCGCACCTGGAGGATGGCCGCGGCCTGCTCGGCGGTGAACAGCAGTAAAGGGTCGACGGCCGGTTCGGGTGGCGGGTGTTCTGGCTGCCGGGTGCGGTGCGGCGTCGTCTGCGGGCGAGAGCGAGCCACGGACAGGCGGTGAGGGCGAGACACGACGACCTCCTGAGACATGAGGCGAACGGGAGCGCAACGTGGACGACGACCGGCGCGGTGGCGGGTGGACTTACGCCATACCCGCCACCGCGTCGTGTCCGTGCGGACGTTGTCCGGTGTGGAGCGCTAGGTTGCGGCATTGCCCGTTCGACGAGTTCCCGGACCTTGCCGTGGGCAACGGGAGCGGGGATCCGCCTGACGACCCGGTCGACATCCACCCGCAGAAGATCTACGAGTTCGACGTCGGCGCGTGGGAATGGTTGTCCACCGTGGGGGCGTGCCACAGCACAGGTTGGTGAAGTCGGCTAGCAACAGACTGACCGCGTGGGCGGCTTGGTGGGGGACGACGCCGTTGCCCAGCGCGCGCAGCTGTGCGGTGCGGGGCAACGGGAGATCGGTGACCCACCCCGCGGGCAGCCCCATCAGGTGTTCGACGAACACGGGCGCGAGCACCGGTTTGCCGTGACTGCCGGGTTGGGTGGGGTGCGGTGTCGGGCGGCCGAGCACCTGTTCCCATCGCCGGATCGCGGTGCCGTAAGCGCCCCAGTCCATCGCCCCGGGCGGGATGTCCGCGCGCGCCCCGGTCGCTGGGGCTAGGTGCCGGGGTCGGTGCTCTGGTTGTCCGGGGTGAGGAGCCGGATGATCGCCGAGGGCAGCATCAAGTCGCCTTTGGAACCGCGTTGGGCCGGGCAGCCCTTGGTGCCGTCCGTGGCACGAGGGGTCGGCAGGAACGTCTCCGGTGTCGCCGGCGGGAGTACCTGTTGGGACAGTGGCGGTCGGTATCCCATTCCCGCTCCGCGCCCGGCATTCCCGGTGTCCGAGGCTCGGGGTGTTGGCAGCAGCCGGGCCTCGTCGGACAGTGTGGGGCCGCCGGTCTGGGTGCGGTGGGTGCAACCCTTCGCGTCCGAAGCGGTCGGGGTCGGCAGCAACGTCTCCGGTGCCGCGTGGCCAGGCGAGCACGAACACCCTTTCGCGGCGGTGGGCGGCGCCGATGTCGGAGGCGCGGACGCTACGCCAGAGCGCGTCATACCCCGCTTCGGCCAGGTCGCCGAGTACACGGTGGAGTCCTCCGCCTGCCCAGCGAAGCGCGGCGACGTTCTCCACCAGGACGAGCGTGGGTCGTAGTAGGCGAACGGCCGCCATGATGTGGGTCCAGAGTCCACTGCGTGCTCCTTTCTCGATGCCCGCGCGTTTCCCGGCGGCGGAGATGTCCTGGCAGGGGAACCCGGCGGTGAGCACGTCCACCGGCTCCACGACCGACCAGTCCACCGAACGCACGTCGCCGAGATTCGGCACGTCCGGCATCCGGGCGGCAAGGATTCGGGTGACGTGCGGGTCGGGGTCGGCGACCCAGGCGAGCCGTCCGCCGAGCACGGCCAGCACTCCCAGGTCCAGGCCACCGGCACCGGTGCACAACGACCCGACGACAGGACCGACCTCGCCCCCGACCCGGGTCCTTGGCCCGGGTCGGGTGGGCGGGTTCGTTGCCGTGGTGGCGCGCTCCGAGCGGTTCACGCCGGTACTCATGCCCACCGGGACCGTGTGTCGGGCGTCGCCTTGGCAGCCGGGGTCGAGGGCGCCCGAACATCGTCGGGCGTGTCCGCCGCGGCGGTGTCGGCGGTGTTGGTGTGTGGGACATCCCCTGAGTTCGTTCGTCCGACGACGCTGCCCAGACAGGACTCTGTGGCCTGGACCTGCGCGATGCGGTGAGCCGAAGGGCCTGAAGGGCAAGTTGACGAGATTTCAGAATTCATGAAACGATTCCAATCCGAGTGAAGGTCCTTCGGGCAGGGTGAAGCCAAGGGGTGCGGGTTGGGCTTGTCAGCTGTGCGTGACCTGCGCGAGGCGCGAGCGCTGGCGAGTGCCGAGGAACTTGAGGACTTCGAGATCGACGCGTTGGCGGGGTTCGTGCTCACGAGGGCGTCGGCAGGGTTGGCCGACGGCACGATCCGCGGCGAGGTCAGCAACCTCGGACAGGTGCGTGACTGGTTCGGACGGCCGCTGTGGGAGATGGAGCCTGCCGACGCCGACGCGTATTTCGGACGGGTCTTGCGGCAGGCGGCCAAGGGGACACGGCACGCGCGGGCGGCGGCGTTGACGACGTACTTCGGGTTCCTCGAAGCCCGGCACGCGGTGCAGTTGCATGCGATGACCGGGCGGGTCGTGACGTGTCCGGTCGATGAGATGAACCGACCCAAGGGCCGCAAGGACGCACGGCTGCGGATACCGCCGCAGGCCGGGGAGATCGAAAAATTCTTCGGCGGATGGGCTGCGGAGTTGACCGTGTGCCGCAAGTTCGCGCCGACCGCCCGCAACTACGCGGCGGCCAGGCTGATGGCCGAGATCGGGTTGCGGGCAGGCGAGGTCCGTCAGCTGGACCTGGCCGACGTGCGGTGGGAATTGGGCCGGTTCGGCAAGATCCATGTGCGCCACGGCAAAGGCGCGCGGGGCTCCGGGCCGCGGGAGCGCATGGTCCCTCTGATCAACAGCGCGGGCCGGACGTTGAAGTGGTACATCGAAGACGTGTGGGGCCTGTTCGACGACGACCACGAACGACCGGGCGCGCCGCTGTTCCCCTCCGAACGCCGCGCCGGCGACTCCGGTGCCCGTCGCCTGGGCGCCGACACCCTGCGCGCCGCGGTGGGTGTCGCGACACGAGCTCACCTGCCAGGCTGGGAGGGCAGACTCACCCCGCACGTGTTGCGGCACTTCTGCGCATCGCAGCTGTACCTCAACGGGATGGACCTGATCGCGATCCAGGAGACCCTGGGCCACTCGTGGATCGCCACCACGATGCGCTACGTCCACGTACACCGCGAGCATGCCGAGCAGGCGTGGGAGACCGGCCAGCAGCGCGCGGCACGACGGGTGGAAGGACTGATCTGAGTGCGGTGGAACCTGCGCCTCGCGGCGGCCAACCGCGGTATCTGGAAGGCATCGGAACTGCAGCGCGGCTTGGCCGAGCACGGCCTGGTGATCTCTCTGGGCAAGATGTCGAATCTGTGGTCGGGCCAGCCGGTCTCGCTCAAACTCGACGATCTCGACGTCATCTGCGTCGTGCTGGGCTGCGAGATCGGTGATCTGCTCACGCCGGAACCGGACAAGGTCGCCCGCCCGCAGGACACCGGTGACCAGGACGTGGCGGAAGCCTCGGCGCCGCGCCCGATGAGGGTCGTTCCCCGCCGCCGCGACGGCCGTTCCCTGCCCCCGGCCTGATCGATGGTGCGTCGAGACGGGACCGGGCCCAGGATCGCCCGGTCGGTGACCGGCTGCGCCGAGTGCCTGGCGTGGGGCCTGACCCACGCGCGCGGGGTGTGCCTGGCCTGCTACAACTTCTCCGCGCCCGGATTCGGTCACCGCCTCGGAGACTGCGGCGCCTGCGCGCGTCGGGTCCCGTTGAAGGACGGGTACTGCCGGTTGTGCTGGTGCGAGGCACGCGAAGACCGTGTCGATGCCGCCGCCGACGCCCGCTCGGCGGTGGTGATCGCGCCGCACCTGCCCGGCGTCCGCTGTCACCAGTTGTTCCTGGCAGGCATGACCCGACGCCGCGCCGCGCCCCGCACGACCCCGCGTCGCCCTGGCGCGAAAGGCCGCCCGCTCAAGGCCCCGCCGACGCCGACGGCTCGACCCGACAGACGCTGGACACAACTGACGCTGTTCCCCGACACGGCCCTCGTCCGCGACTACACCGCCGCCGCTGTCGATCTGCGCCGCGGTCCCGCTCCGGACAACCCGTGGCTGGCATGGGCGCTGCACGTCGCCCACACCACGGCCGAGGCCCGTGGATGGGCGCCGGACACGAGACGGGGGATGCAGCGCACCCTGGTCACCCTGTTGGCCGGTCACCACGACAGCGACCGGATCCGCGCCACCGACGTGCGCATCGTCGCGTCGGGCCACAGCGTGAACGTCGACTACGCCGCCGAGATCCTCGATGTGATGGGCGTTCTCGCCGAGGATCGGCCGCACGTCTTCGACACCTGGCTCGCCGTCAAACTCGACGGGATGACGCTCGCCATCGGACGCGAGGTGGGCCGGTGGGCTCATGTCCTGCACGACGGCGGCCCGCGCACCCTGCCCCGCAAACCCGACACGATCCGCACCTATCTGCGGGTCATGCGCCCGGCCCTGTTGGACTGGTCGTCCCGCTACGACCATCTGCGCGAGGTGACCCGCGACGACGTCCTGGCCTACCTCCGCCGGTTGCGTGGAGAACCTCGCTCGAGTGCCGCGACCGCGCTGCGGTCGCTGTTCTCCTGGGCCAGGCGCAGTGGTGTCATCTTCCGCAATCCCGCGACCCGGATCACCACGGGCAGGCGAGAACACGTGCTCTGGCAACCACTGTCCAGCGAGGACATCACCGAAGCAGTCGCCATGGCCACCACACCGCAAGCCCGGGTGCTCATCGCGATGGCCGCCGTGCACGCCGCTCGACCGCATCAGATCCGAGCCATGCGACTGCACGACGTCGACCTCGCGGATCGGCATCTGACCATCGGCGGACGGCGACGGCCGCTCGACCACCTCACCCACACCGTCCTGCGTGACTGGCTGACCCACCGCGCGCAACGCTGGCCAGCCACCGCGAACCCGCACTTGTTGATCAGCAAGGAAAGCGCATTGCGGTACGGACCGGTCAGTGCCGTGTGGATGCGAGAGCTTCGTGGCCTGACCGCGAACCTCGAACGGCTGCGCATCGACCGGCAGCTCGAGGAAGCGATGACCACCGGACCCGATCCGCTGCACCTGGCCATGCTCTTCGGCATCTCCGAGACGACCGCGATCCGCTACGCCAACAACGCCCGGCAGCTCCTCGAGACTCCTCACGAAGCCACCGCCTCGACTTCACCCGGAACCCGAGCGTCCGTGTGGCATGCTGACCGCAACAGGCCCTTGGGTTCCCGCTGAGAACCCTTGAGTTCCCTGGAACGCAAGGGAAACAGGGCGGTGCGGAAGACGAGGACGTCCTCGTGAGCGATCAGGTGCAGCGGCAGTCCGGCTTCGCGTTGCTTGCGGATGAAGTCGCGTTGGAAGAACGAGCCGCGGGCGACGAAGTCGGTCTCGGCGGCGCGGGCGAGCAAGGCGACGTTGCGCTCGACGGGGATCAGTCCGGCGGCGTGTCCGCAGGCGAGGACCTGGGCGGGCAGGTCGATGAGCTCGGAGTGCTCACGCCACGGGCGGATGGTGATGGCGATGTGCCCGCCGGGCTTGAGGAAGGTGCGCAGTCCGAACAGGATCCGAGTGAACCCCGCCAGCAGCCGGTGGTGGCCGACGTTGGCCAGGTTCCCCCTGTCCAACTGGTTGCCGTAGCGGTGGTGGTACTTCTGCACCCCCTCGCCCGGGGCGACGGAGACCTGGCCGTGGGTGGAGGGCCCGTAGGGCGGGGAGGTCACCACCAGTGCCGCTTGTCCGACGTACTCGGGCGGCAGCAGCGTGACCAGTTGGCGGGCGTCGCCCTGGAAGACCCGCGCGTCGTGGGTGACGCCGTCGTCGCGCGCGCCGTCGAGATTCGCTTTCGCAACCTCGACCCAGTGGGGTTCGTACTCCACGCCGACGGCGCGGCGACCGAGGCGGACGGCTTCGACCAGGGTGGTGCCGATGCCGCACATCGGGTCGAGCACCAGGTCGCCGGGCCTCGTGTAGTGGGTGACGGCGTGGCGGACGACCTCCGGCAGCATCTTGGCCGGGTGCGCGGTCGAGGCGGGCGTGTACTTGTGTTTGCGTTGCGCGGCCGGGGACGCCTGCGCGGTGGTCCACACCGACACCGCCCTCGCCGCCTCCCGGGAGTCGGCTCGCGGGGAGCCGTCGGTGCCCGCGGCGGAGGTGTCGACGGCGGCGATGAGGTCGCCCGGGATGGGCTGGGTCGGCTCGTCGTCGAAGCCGGTGACCACGCCCGAGGACGGCGGGTCGGTGGGGGTGTGGGTCATGGGAGGGGTCTCCTGATGGCGGGGTCCGGGACGGGCGGGGTCGGCGTCGAACGTGGTCATCAGGCGGGACCTCCGTCCCTCGACGTGGTGCTCGTCGGGGGTGGCGTCGGTGTCCGGTGCTCGTGTGGCTGGGCGAAGACCAACAGGTCGGAGTGGACGCGCGCGTGCGGCGAGGGCAGGCCGCGGACTCGTGCCCGGTGCCCCTCGTCCACCTCTTCACCGGTGTCCTGTCGTCGGTCGGGGGTGGGGTCGGGGTGGAGGAAGCGACCGTCGCGGATGGGGGCGTGCAGGGCGACGATGTGCTGCAGGTAGAGCAGGTCGGCGGTCTGCCCGGCGGCCACCACCTCGCCGGTCGGGTCGGTCAACCGGCCGCTGCTCCAGTCACAGTGGGTGAGCACCACGAAGACGCCGCCGACGCGCAGCAGGCGGGCCGCGACCAGTGCGGCGACATCGGCGAGAGGAACGCCCAAGCGCCCCGGCGGCAGGCTGGCGATGACGAGATCCGCGGTGGCGAGTGCCACGTCGAGACCGTCCGGTGAGACCACCTCGGGCGGCGGCGGGATGGCCGCGGGGGTGGTGTCAGAGTCGGTGACGAGGTCAGCCCAGAACGGGCGGGACGCGCCCACGGACAACGAGCCGGCGAGCGGCAGCCGCTCGATCCGGGGAGTGCGCTCGAGGCGTTCGACCGCAGCGCGAGCTTCGGCCGACTCGGGCTCCGGGTCGGTGTCGGGGGCGTGGTCGATGACCCCGCCGGGCCCGATCCACGCGGGCCTCGGCTGCTGGGCGTGGACGGGTTCGGCCAGGAGCACGACGCGCGCGCCGGGGTCGCTGAACGAGGTGACGATCCGCTCCACGAGCGCGACCGGCCACCCGGTGTCGAGCGGGATCGGCGTGGCCCCGGCGGGCCACACGGTCGCCGGGGTTGGCGTCGAGGGCGCGTCGCCCGAGCGCGTACGGGTGGTGACCGCGGCGGGCTTGGCGGGGCTGACCCGGGTGGTTCCGGGCGCGGTGGGCCACGGGCGGCGGTCCCCGCCCCGGCGCCCGCCGGGACGGGTGTCGGCGGGGCGGGCGGCGTCCGCGCGTCGGCGCGGGGCGCGGCGGTCGGGGTGCTCGGAGTCGGTCACGGGTGTCCCTTCGGGAGGGTGGGGTGCGCCCGCCGGGGCGTGGCGCTTGAGGACACTCCTTAACTCCTGAAAACAGGCCCTCCGGGGACATCGATCCGCGAACTTTTTTCTCCGAGTTTTCGACCGCGACTTCCGGTGAACAAGGCTCGCGCCCGCGCGTACGCGAGAACAGGTATCCCCCGCCGATAGACGTGTGCTTCCGTTGCGCGCGAAGATCTTGCTCCATGCGATCGTCTACGCCTGTTGCCGAGAGCGATCGTGCCGTCACAGCTATTACCGGAGTGGTACGAAACTGGTACCGCCTCGCGGATGCCCAGCTAGGCCGACATGAACGATCGCCGTCGTCGATCTTGCCGTGGGGGCCGCGTGATCCACGCGCGCCCGCCAGGGCGATCTTGTGTCGCGCGTGGACGATCTTCGTAATACTTTGGTACTAGTTCGGTATGGGTTTCGTACCAGTGCGGTAAGAGTTTCGTACCACCCCGGGTGGCGTCCTGGGCGGGTCGTTGTTCCGACTCGCTTCAGGGACGATTCCCATGGCTTCTCATCAGTTCATTCCCCGCCCGGTGTTCGAGCGCGATCCGAACGCGTTGGACGCGGCGCGTTCGACGTTCGAGTGGTTGGTCACCGGGCCGCACCCGGTGTCGCTGGACGGCCGCTTGTTCCCCGGGTTCCCGGCACGATGGGTGCCGCTGGACGAGGTGTGCGATCTGCTGCTGCGCGCCGACTGCCGGCAGACGGTGCGCGACGCGGTGTGGACGCATCTGGTCCGCCTGGCCCGCACCGAAGGCGGTACCTGGACCATCGGCGCGGTCGGTGTCGCGCTGCCCGCGCTGACCTCCGTCTGCGCGAGGTTGTCGGCGCGGTTCGCCGGTGACCCGAGCGACATCCACGCCGCCGTGCTGACCGCGTTCGTCGCCGAACTCGCCACCATCGACCTCCACCGTCCGCGCGTCATGAACCGGCTGCGGTGGGTCGCCTACCGCGCCGGCTACGCCTGCGTCCGCGAGGCGTTGACCATGCCGCGGCCCTCCGGCCTCGGGTACGGGTCGATGACGCCACCGCCGCCGTCCGGGCACCCCGATTTCGTCCTCGCGGACGCGGTCGCCGCGGGCGTCATCACCGCGGCCGAGGCCGAGCTCATCGGCTCGACTCGCTTCGAGGACGTGTCGCTGGCCGATGCCGCGGCGCTGCGCGACCTGTCCCACCAGGCGGTGAAGAAGGCGCGCAGGAGGGCCGAGTTCCGGCTCGTCGACTACCTGCTCGCCGACACCCGCGACACCCCGACCACACAGGACACCACCCGCACCCCGGCGCCTGGGAACGCCGACGGCACCAGCCCCTCCGACGCGACCGCTCACCCGACCGCGACCGGCGCGCCGTCACGCACAGCCACCGCGGCCCGGGGAAAACGGGCGAAGAAAGTTCACGATCGCGTGTCCCCGGAAGGCTCCTTTTCCGGAGTTGAGAGGCGCGGAAGAAAACACACCCCCGCGGATCCCTCGCCCCAGCCTCAGCCGCTGTCGGGCACGACTCCGGGAGCGTCGCGATGCGCCTGAACCGAACCCACCCTTCCCTCTCCTGCGATCCCGAGACCGCGGTCGACCGTCCCGACACGACACCGACCACCGCGCCGACGACTCCTCGGCGGTGCACGAGCGACACCGCGCTCACCAGCCGTCGGCGACCGCGCCGCCGGGGCCCGGTGGTCCTCGGACTGGTCGTCCTGGCCGTGCTCGCCGGCGTCACGCCCGCGCACGCGGACACGATGGTGCTCGCGATCGCGGGCAGCGTCGACGAGGTCCTGACCAACATCCGCAACTGGATCATGGGCATCCTCGCGTTGCTGGCGACGGTGTTCCTCACCATCGGCGGCGTCCGCCGTGTGTTCGGCGCCGGGGATCCGGGCGAGCAGGAGAAGTCCAAAGAGGCGTTCAAGGCCGCCGGGATCGGCTACGCGCTGGCCGCTCTGGCCCCGCTGGTCGTGACGGTGCTCAAGGGCATCGTCGGGGGTTGAGCCGATGACCCCCACCGGCCCCACCACGCCGCCTCACACCACGGCAACCACTACGCGAGACTCCTCGATCGGCTCCCCGGATCTGCCCGTGCTCGCCCCGCCGACGACACGGACCCGACGGCGGACGCGGTTCGCGCGACCCACGCGGGCACGGGCCCTGGTTGCGTTGACGGTCAGCCTGCTCGTCCTCGTCGTCGCCGCGCTCGCCGCCGCGGGCACCGACCCCCACGGCGGCCCGCGGGTGTCGCTGGCCGCCGCCGTGCAGCCGCCTGTGCTGCCGATTCCCACGGTCGACCCGGACCCGTGCGGGTCGCTGCCGCTACCGGTCTGCGGCACCGTGCCCCCGACCGCCTCGACCACACCGTCGACGCCGCCGTGCACCGGGGAGGGCTGCATCCCCCAACCCGGGACCACCACCACGCCCGCGCCCGGCCCGGGCACCGGACAGCCGGGCCAGGGCGGTGAGGAGGAGGACGACTGCGGGATCACCGACCCCGTGGCGTGCGTGACCGAGGCCATCAACGCGCTCTTCCGGGGCATCGTCACCGAGGCGCTCAACCCGCTCCTCGATCTATTGGGGCGCACGTTGTTGACCACGCCGATGCCGGACTCACTGCCCCGCCTCGGCGAGCTGTGGGACAACTCGTGGCAGATCCTGCTGATCGCCTACGGGCTGCTGGTGCTCATCGCGGGTGTCATCGCGATGAGCTACCAGACCCTGCAAACACGACACTCGATCAAGGAACTCCTGCCTCGCCTTGTGGTCGGGTTCCTGTCCGGGGCGCTGTCGCTGTGGGTGGCCACCAAGGGCATCCAAATCGCCAACGCGCTCGTCGCGGCGATCATGGGCGGTGGGGTCGACGCCACCACCGCCGGGCAGACGCTGCGCAACCTCGTCATCGGGTCGCTCAACGGCGGGCTGTGGATCATCTTCATCGGCCTGTTCCTCGCCGGGATGCTCATCGCCCTGCTCATCACCTACGTCGTCCGCGTCGCCCTGACCCTGCTGCTGATCGGTGGCGCACCGCTGGCGTTGATGTTCCACGCCCTCCCCCAGACCGAGGGCATCGGCTACTGGTGGTGGAAAGCCTACGGCGGCTGCCTGGCCATCCAGATCGGACAATCCCTCACTCTGATCACCGGAGTGAAGGTCTTCCTCGCCCCGGGCGGTTTCACCGTCTTCGGACCGACCGTGTCCGGGCTGGTCAACCTCCTCGTGGCGTTGGCGTTGATGTACATCCTGTTCAAGATCCCGTTCTGGGTACTCGGATCCATCCGCGGCGGAGGCGGCGGCCGGTCCCTGATCGGCGGACTCGTCAAGGGCTTCCTCGCCTACAAGACCTTCGGCCTGCTCGGCGGCGGAGGTGGCGGTCGGCGAGGGCCCCGCCCGACCGGCACACCCAAGAACGGGGGCCGCCGCGACGGGGCCGGTGACGGCCGACTTGACCCGTACAAGTCCACGCGCGCCACCGCGGGCGGTCAGCTGATGCTGCCCCTGCCCGGTGTCCGCCGCACCCGCCCGACCACCGCGAAGAAGACGCCCACGCCGACAGCGACACCCACCACCTCGGGCAAAGGCCAGGGGCGTCAGTTGGCGCTGCCGTTGGGCGAGGACTGGCCGGAGAACAAGCCGGTCCTCGGCCGCGACGGCCAGTACCGACTGCCCCTGGACGTCCAACCCGCACCCGTCCCACCCGTCCCGCCCTCGGCCGCCGACCCGGGTGTTCCCCGCGCGCCGAGGAAGCGTGCGAGGCAGCCGGAGTTGCCGTTCGACCCGTACCAGGGCAACCGCCCGACCAGCAGCGGGCAGTACCCACTCCCGCTGGACGGCGTGCGGCGAGTACCCCGCCCACCCGCCCCGACACCGCCCCCACCGACTCCGCCCACTCGTCGGTCCCGCGCGACGCAGCCCGAACTGCCCTTCGACCCCTACAAGGGCATCCGTCCCACCAGCACCGGGCAGCACCCACTCCCGCTGGACGGCGTGCGGCGAGTGCCGCCTCCAGCACCCGGCCCGTCGCGAGCACCGGTTCCGCCGACGTCGCCGTCGCCTCGTCCTCGGGTCACGCAGCCGGAGCTGCCCTTCGACCCCTACAAGGGCATCCGTCCCACCAGCACTGGGCAGTACCCGCTCCCGCTGGACGGGGTGCGGCGCACTCCCGCCGCACCACCGGCACCGCCCACACCGACACCACCTGGACCGTCGCGCCCGGCGCCGCGCGCCGGGAAGCAGCTGCGGTTGCCGCTGGACCTGCCCAAGCCGCCGACCCCGCCGCGCTTCACCCCACCACCGCCGCAGCCGCCTGTTCCACCACCAGCCGCGCGGCCCACCACCCCGAAGCCTGGAGGTAAGCCATGACCGCGCCCGTGCGCATCCCGGCCGACGTGGACATGCACGACCGTGTCCTCGGCCCCCTGACCGCCCGCCAACTCGCGATCCTCACCGCCGCCGGAGCCGCGCTCTACCTGCTGTGGGCCGCGACCCGCGGCCTGGTGCCCTTGCCGGTGTTCCTGGCCGTGGCCGTCCCGGTCGGGGCAGGCGCGGCGATGCTCGCCCTCGGCCGCCGCGACGGGGTCCCGATGGACATCCTGCTCCTCGCCGCGATCCGCCAGCGCCTGGCCCCGCGCCACCGGGTCGCGGCGCCCGAGGGGGTACGGCCCGCACCCGCCTGGCTCACCACCACCCACTCCACCGCCGCGGACGCGAGCGCGGGGAAGCGCGCGGGCCGAGGGACACCGCCGCCAGATGAGCCGGTGTCACCCTCGGCGTTGCGGCTGCCCGCCGAGTCGGTCACCGAAACCGGAGTAGTCGACCTCGGCGCCGACGGCCTGGCGGTGGTCGCGGTCGCCAGCACGGTCAACTTCGCGCTGCGGACCGCAGCCGAGCAGGAGGCACTCGTGGCGAGTTTCGGGCGGTACCTGCACTCGCTGACCGCCCCGGTGCAGATCGTGGTGCGGACCGAGCGGCTGGACCTGTCCGCGCAGATCGCCGAGCTGCGCACGAGGTCCGGTGGGTTGCCGCACCCCGCGTTGGAGGCCGCGGCGATCGAGCACGCCGACTACCTCATGCGGCTCGGGCAGCAGTCCGACCTGCTCCGGCGGCAGGTGCTGCTCGTGCTGCGCGAACCCCTCGGCCCGACCAGGCCGACCGATGGGTTGGGTGGCCCCGGCCCGCTCGCCGTGCTCGCCGCGATGACCGGCAAGCGCCGCAAGACCACCGGGCAGGCCGACACCGGGGCCCGGCGGGCGGCGGAGACACGGCTGGTGCGTCGCCTCGGCGAGGCAGTCGAGCTGCTGTCCCCCGCCGGGATCGTGGTGACACCTCTGGACGCCGGGCAGGTGACCTCGGTGCTGGCCTCGGCGTGCAACCCGGACAGTCTGCTGCCCCCGTCGGCCGAGCTGGCAGGCGCCGACGAGGTCATCACCACCACCCCCACCGCGTGGTTCGTCGAGGACGACCACGACACCGCCCCCCAACACAACCCCCAGGCAGCTGCCCGCGACGAGGGCGGCGACTGGGACTACGACGAGGACTTCGAGGACGAGAGGGGGCGCTCCTGATGGGCACCCGCACACACCGCACCCGACGCCCCAACACCTCGACGACCGCCGCGCCCGGGGCCGCGGCGTTCACCCCCGACGCCCTCTCCGTCGCCGCCCGCCACCTGGAGGTCGGCGGCGAATGGGTCAGCTCGTTCGCCGTCGTCGGCTTCCCCCGCGAAGTGCACCCGGGATGGCTGGCGCCGCTGCTGACCTACCCAGGCCGCCTCGATGTGTCCGTCCACGTCGAACCGATCGACCCGGCCACCGCCACCGACCGACTGCGCAAGCAACTCGCCAAGTTGGAGGCCGGGCGCCGACACACCGCCGAGCACGGCCGCCTGTTCGACCCGCGGGTCGAGGCCGCCACCGAGGACGCCTACGACCTGTCCTCCCGCGTGGCCCGCGGCGAGGGACGGTTGTTCCGGGTCGGGCTGTACCTGACCATCCACGCCGCCACCGAGAAAACCCTCGCGGACGAGATCGCGGCGCTGCGGTCGCTGTGCGCGAGTTTGTTGTTGGACGCCAAACACACCACCTACCGGAGCCTGCAGGGCTGGGTCTCGACGTTACCCATGGGTCTGGACCTGATCGGGATGCGCCGCACCTTCGACACCGCCGCGCTGGCCGCCGCGTTCCCGTTCACCAGCCCCGACCTGCCCGCCCCCGACCCCACGTCGGTGGCCGCGCCCTCGGGAGTGCTCTACGGCTACAACATCGGCTCCCAGGGGCTGGTGCACTGGGATCGGTTCGGCGACGGGATGCACAACCACAACTCCGTGATCCTCGGTCGGAGTGGGTCCGGCAAGTCCTATCTGGTCAAGCTGGAACTGCTGCGGTCGCTGTATCGGGGGATCGAGATCGCCGTCATCGACCCCGAGGACGAATACGCACGCCTGGCCACCGCGGTCGGCGGGACCTACGTCCACCTCGGCGCTCCTGGTGTCCGGTTGAACCCGTTCGACCTGCCCATCCACACCCGTGCCGATGGTCGGCGGACCGCGCCCAAGGACGCCCTCACCCGACGCAGCCTGTTCCTGCACACGGTGATCGCCGTCCTCATCGGCCTGGAGTTGGAGGCGGGCGAGCGGGCGGCGCTGGACCGGGCGATCGCCGCGACCTACCAGTCCGTCGGCATCACCGCCGACCCCCGCACCTGGACCCGCCCCTCCCCAACCCTGCGCGACCTACGCGACCGGCTCGCCGAGGCCGGTGAGCGATCCGCGGCCGAGCTCGCCGCCCGCCTGCACCCCTACGTGGACGGGGCCTTCGCGCAGCTGTTCGACGGCCCCACCAGCACCAGCCCGGAGGGACACCTCACGGTGTTCAGCCTGCGCGACCTCCCGGACGAGCTGAAGGGCGCCGGCACGCTGCTGGTGTTGGACGCGGTGTGGCGGCGGGTATCCAACCCGGCCGTTCGACGGCCTCGGCTGGTCGTGGTGGACGAGGCGTGGCTGCTCATGCAACAGAAAGCCGGCGCGGAGTTCCTGTTCCGCATGTCCAAAGCCAGCCGCAAACACTGGGCCGGGGTCACCGTGGCCACCCAGGACACCCCGGACCTGCTCGCCAGCGAACTCGGCCAGGCGATCGTGGCCAACGCCGCCACACAGATCCTGTTACGCCAGGCGCCGCAGGCCATCGACGAGGTCGGCCGCGCGTTCGACCTCTCCGCCGGCGAACGGGCGTTCCTGCTCTCGGCCGATCGCGGTCAGGGCTTGCTGTCCAGCGGGACTCAACGGGTCGCGTTCCAGGCCATCGCCTCCCCGACCGAGCACTACCTGGTCACCAGCAACCCCGCCGAACTCGCCACCCACCCCGACACCCACCACGCCGAGGACATGTTCGTCGACCTCGACGACGAGGGGTACGACAGCGACGACACCCCGATCGACCTGGGCACCGCATGAGCCCGCACCCACCGTTCGAGACCATGATCATCGGCGCGCCGGCGCGCAGCTCCACCCCGCTCTCGACCACGGCGTCGGGGTGGGTGGAGGACTACCTGCGAGACCCGGGTGGCGCGTTCACCGCACTGCTGGGCCGACTCCGCGACCTCGCCATCACATGGGGGCCGATCGCGGTACCCGTGCTCGCGGCCCTGGTCACCGCGGTCGTGCTCGGGCGTCAGAGGTGGCAGCGACGCTGCCACGAGCAGCTGCTCGCCGATGCCCGCATGGTCACCGTGCTCGCCCCACCCACCGTGGACCCCGCCGGCGGCGCCGCGCTGTGGTCCAACCTCGTCGGCCTGCTGCGGCCCGGGTGGCGGCGGGCGTTCACCGGACAGCCGCACGTGGCGTGCGAGTACGTGTTCTCCGAGGCCGGAGTCGCGATCCGACTCTGGGTCCCCGGCGTCATCCCGCCCGGCCTGGTCGAGCGCGCAGTGGAGGCGGCGTGGCCCGGCGCGCACACCCGCGTCGGCCCCGCCGAACCGCCCCTGCCCGCACCCGGCGAGGGGCAGCGGCGACTGGTGGTCGGCGGCGAACTCCGCCTCGCCAGGGCGGAGGCACTGCCGATCCGGTCGGACTTCGACGCCGACCCCATCCGCGCCCTGCTCGGCGCGCCAGTCGGCCTCGGCCGCGACGACCACGCCTGCGTGCAGATCCTGGCGCGCCCGGTCACCGGCCGCCGCGTCCAACGCGCCCGCCGCGCCGCCCGCCACGTCCACACCGGCGGCTCGACCCGGGTGGTCGGTCGCCTGCTCGACCTGATCACCCCCGGCACCCGACACCGGTCGCGCCGCCCGGCCTCGGCACGCACAACCGCCGGGGCACTGCACTCCGACCCACAGACCTCCCTGGAGTACTCGGCGCAGAACAGGGCCATCGTCGCGAAACAGCGAGGAAGCCAGTTCGAGACGGTGGTCCGCTACGCCGTGGCGACCCTGCTACCCGCCGACACCGCCGACGACCAGCTGCGCCAGGCGCGCGATGTCGCCCGCGGACGCGCCCACGCCCTCGCCGCCTCGTTCGCCTCCTACACCGAACACAACCACTACACCCGCCGTCGCCTGCGCCACCCCGGCGCGGTGATCGACCACCGGCAGCTCGGGCGCGGCGACCTGCTGTCGGTGCCCGAACTGGCCGCGATCGCCCACCTCCCCACCGACGAGTCCATCCCCGGCATCCAACGCGCCGGGGCCCGCGCCGTCGCGCCCCCACCCGGGATCGTCACTCCGGGCCCGGACGCCAAACCCCTCGGCGTCACCGACGCCGGCCATCCACGCCCGGTCGCGCTGCGGGTGGCCGACGCCCGCCATCACCTCCATGTCCTCGGCGCGACTGGCTCGGGCAAGAGCACCCTGCTCGGGAACATGATCCTGTCGGATGCCGAGGCGGGTCGCGGGATCGTGCTCGTGGACCCCAAAGGCGACCTGGTCACCGACGTGCTCGCGCGTCTGCCCCGTTCGGTCGCCGACCGGGTCGTCGTGTTCGACGCCGACAGTCGCTACTCCCCGCCCTGTCTCAATCCCCTCGACGGTGGTCAGACGGACGTGACCGTGGACAACCTGGTCAGTGTCTTCCGCCGCGTCTACTCCGCCTTCTGGGGACCCCGCACCGACGACGTGATGCGCGCGGCCTGCCTGACCCTGCGCACCCAGGAAGGCGTCGCCACCCTCGCTGACCTGCCGAAGTTGTTGGCGGACAGCGCGTTCCGTGGACGGGTCACCGCAGGCGTCACCGACCCGGTGCTGCGGGGTTTCTGGTCCTGGTACGAGGAGCTGACCGACTCCACCCGATCCCAGGTCATCAGCCCGCTGATGAACAAACTCCGCGCATTCCTGTTGAGACCCTTCGTCCGCGACGCCATCGCGGGCGGACACTCCACCGTGGACATGGGCGAGATCCTCGACGGCGGCATCTGCCTCGTCCGCATCCCCAAAGGTTCCCTCGGCGAGGAGACCACCCGGCTGGTCGGGTCGCTGGTGGTGGCCCGCACCTGGCAGGCCGCCACCGCCCGCGCCCGCATACCCCAACGACTCCGCCGCGACGCGTCCCTGGTCATCGACGAGTTCCACAACTTCCTCAACTTGCCCTACCCCATCGAGGACATGCTCGCCGAGTCCCGGGGATACCGGCTGGCCATGGTCTACGCCAACCAACACCTCGCCCAACTCCACCGCGAACTGCGCGAGGGCATCTCCACCAACGCCCGCAACAAGATCATCCTCAACGCGGGCCCCGAGGACGCCCGCGAACTCGCCCGCCACACCGCACCACGCCTGACCGACCACGACCTCGCCCACCTCGGCGCCTACCACGCCGCCGCCCGCTTGGTCCTGCACGGCGAACAGACCCAACCCTTCACCCTGCTCACCCAACCCCTCCCACCCGCCATTCCCGGCCGCGCCCGCGAGATCCGGGCGGCGGCACGCCGCAACACCACCCGGACACACCAGACCACAGCCGCCGCAGACAATTCCGCGAACGACAGCGGCCGGCCTCCACGACGGCCCACCGGACCGTCCCACCCGGCCGACCGGACGCCGAGCAGCGACCCTCGCCGCGCCCGCTGACCGAGTCACCCCCACACCACTCCCACACCGCCCACTCGCCTGGCGCTCCCACGCCCGCGGGCGGCTTCACCGCGCCCACCAGGAGGTCGACTCATGATCACCAACACCCAGCAGCGCGCTCTGCGCGGCCACCAACCCACTCGCCCCACACCTCGCGCCGCCAACACCGCCGAGCACCGGGCGATGCTGGCGTGGCGGATGACCCCACGCGACAAGTGGATCGGCCGGATGCTGTGGGAACACCGCGTGTTGACCACCCACCAGCTGACCGAGTTGGCCTTCGCGGGACCGCGGACCGCGCGGATCCGGCTCCGCGAGTTGTTCCTGCTCGGCGTCACCGATCGTTTCCAGCCGTTCGTCACCACCGGCAGCTCACCGATGCACTACGTCCTCGCCCCCGCGGGCGCGGCCGTGCTCGCCGCCGAGGACGGCATGGAGGTCAAAGACCTCGGCTACCGCCACGACCGCGTCCTCGGCGTCGCCCACAGCCTGCGCCTGGCCCACACCACCGGCGTCAACAGCTGGCACACCGCCCTGGTCGCCCACGCCCGCCGCATCAGCGGCGACACGGCGTTGACGGCGTGGTGGTCGGAACGACGTTGTGCCCGCCACTTCGGGGACCTGGTCCGCCCCGACGGCTACGGCCGCTGGCAGCAGGCGGGTCGGGAGATCGAGTGGTTCCTGGAGTACGACACCGGCACCGAACCCTTGGGCAAGCTGGCCGGGAAACTCTCCGGCTACGCCGCCCTCGCCCAGGCCAGCGGAATCAGCACCCCGCTGCTGGTGTGGGTGCCCACCTCCCGGCGAGAGGCAGGTGCCCGCCGTGCCCTGGCCACGGCATGGCGCGGCCTCGACGACCCGGCCTCGGTGCCCGTCGCCACCGCCGCGGCAGAACTCCTCGACCCCGCCGCGGCGCACCCTGGTCCCGCCGACGAGGTCTGGCTGCCCCTCGACGCCACCGCGGGCGGCGTCCGACGCGGGCTGGCGGGGTTGACCGAGGCGTGGCCTCACCTTCCACCACCGGTCAGCCCGACCAGCGACACCGTCCTCGGCGTCGGTACGCCGGTCGCGATGGTGCCCGCGCCGCAGCCGATGCCGCCCGTGGTGCGTGGCCGTTCGGGACGGCGGTGAGACGCCGATGCCCACCAAGCTGGTCCTCACCGCCGCCGCGGTGCTGCTGCTCATCGTCGTCCTGCCCGGCGCCGGTGTCGCCGGGGTGCTCTCGGCCATCTTCGGCGGTTCGGACACCATCACCCTGGCCAAGTGCTCCACGCCGATCGCCGACATCCCACCCGACTACTGCCAGCTCTACGTCACCGCCGCCCCCGACTGCCCCGGCCTGCCCTGGACCGTGCTGGCCGCCATCGGCAAGGCCGAGACCGACCACGGCCGCTCCACCCTGCCCGGCGTCCGCGACGGCGAGAACTCCGCCGGCGCCGGTGGCCCGATGCAGTTCCTCGCCTCGACCTTCGCCAGCGTCGTCGCCGCGCACCCACTGCCCCCCGGAGGGGTCTCACCACCATCGCGGTACAACCCGAGCGACGCCATCCACGCCGCCGCGTTCCTGCTCTGCGACAACGGAGCCCGCCAGGGCGACCTCCGCGCCGCCGTGTTCGCCTACAACCACGACGACCGCTACGTCGACAAAGTCCTCGCCCAAGCCGCCCTCTACACCCAAGCCATCCTCGGTGGCACCGGCGAAACCGGCGCCGGTGACTGCGACGCCATCCAGGCCCCCAACCCCGCCGCGCTCGCCGCGATCAACTACGCCTGCGGACAACGAGGACTGCCCTACGAATGGGGCGGCAACGGCCCCTCCCGAGGCGACACGGGCTTCGACTGCTCCGGCCTGACCACCGCCGCCTACGCCGCCGCCGGAATCACCCTGCCCCGCACCGCGCACACCCAGTTCCACGCCGGACCACGAGTCCCCGACGGACAACCACTCCTGCCCGGCGACCTCGTCTTCTACGGCACACCCGCCAAAATCCACCACGTCGGCCTCTACCTCGGCGGCGGCCTCATGATCGACGCACCCGACTTCGGCCAGGTCGTCAAGAACGAACCCTACCGCTACAACGGCGACGACTACGCCGGAGCGACGCGCCCGGCCAGGTAACCATATATGTAGTTTCCGCTCGAATCTGAACACTTCCGGGTGTACTTGAGCACCGCGTGAGCATTTGTTCATGTTTCCCAGAAAGGAGGTCGCTACGGTGCACGCCTTCTGTCCCAACCCGAAGTCGAAGGAAGGCCGGTGGCCGGGCTATTTCACGCGCGCTGGGCCGGCGCACGCCGTAGCGGGACCACCGACGTCCGCGCGGCGGCGAGGGCGGCGAACTCGGCCTGCTGCTCCGGGGTCATGAGGTTCTTGGGCAGCGGGACTGCCTGCGACTTGGTGAACATCAGGTACCAGACGTCGGGCTTCTCCACGACCCGCGCCAGCGTCTCCCAGTGGCACCGCATCTGGGCCAGCGGGTACGCGATGCTCACCCACTGGTCGTCGATCACCAGGTTGAACGCGGCCCGAGTGGCGGACCAATGCGCCTCCAGCGCCTGGGCGGCCGTGACCCGCCCGATGCGGAACACCAGCAGGGGGCCGAGGATCACACAGACGACCCCCACCACCTTGTCGATCGTCGTCAGGGTCAGCATGGCGACGCCAAGCGCGACGAGCACCGCGCCCAGCACGTAGAGCCGGTTGAGCTGCGGACGGAGCAGGAACTGGGTCGTGCGCTTGAACAGGCGCTCGTCGTACGGCACCGCGATCGTCATGGACACCGGCACACCTTAATACGAATGACGTTCGCGGCTGCCAGGGCGAGCGCATCCCCGCCTGTACGGGTTCCAGCCCTCCGATCAGCTCGCCGACTGCCACGAGACGGGGCGGTCAGTGGGCAAGCGTGGACCCGCACCCAAGCCCACGTCGCTGCGCGTGCTGCACGGTGACCGCCCCGACCGGATCAACACCCGCGAGCCGGTCCCACCCGATGCCGAGGTCGAACCGCCGGACCGGCTGTCCGACTCGGCCCGCGCGATCCGGGACCGGCTCGCACCCGGACTGGTCGCCCGCAAGGTGCTGACCGTCTGGGACGCCGACGCCCTCGCCATCCTGTGCCAGGCGGTGGCCCGCTACCGCGAGGCCACCAGCCTGCTCAACAGCTCGGCCCTGCTCGTGCAGGGATCGGGCGGGCTGGTGAAGAACCCAACCACCACCCTCGGCACCGCCAACGACCTCGCCCTCCGACTACACGCCACAGGCGACCACCGGGCCGCGCGCGATCTCGACGAGGACACCCTGGCGCGCTACCGCCGCGTGCTGGGCGAGGACCACCCCGACACCCCGCGGACGGGACGCGATCTCGTCTCGGTTCTCCGCGACCTTGATCAGCACGACCAAGCCGACGCACTACAAACATGGATCGACCACACCGCCACATCACGACGATCATGGACCAATCGCAGACCGGCAAGCACCACAGAACCATCTTGTTCGCGTCATCACGAACATCCGGTCATGCCGCAGACCGTGCGCACTACACAGGGCAGAGAATGCTCAAGCAGCGCGGAAACCACCCACGGACGAGCCGCTCACATCGCACGGAAACACCAGGTCCAGCGATCAGATTTGCTCATGTTCGTCCGGAACGTACACCTATCTAACTAGTGCAAAATGCCTAGAAGGGTGACGTTTCCAAGTTCTCGCCGTCCTTACCGTAAGGGCCCCAGTTGTAAATTTCGCACTGCATTTCGCACCCGGGACCAATCTGATACATTCGCCAAGTTCCTCCAATGCAATCTCATTAAAGGTCGTAACATTTGCCGAAATAACGCCACTCAACCGGAAAGCCACTATCCTGGCCGCGCTTGCCATTGGCACGTCAGCCAAATCGCACTCGTCCTGATAGTAGCCGGCAACGGAGTCTAGACTAGCCAAATAGGCGTCGATAGGCGTTTCAAAGCAGTTGCGGACGAGTTCGGCCGCAGAGTATGCGGGTTCGGCTCCACCGCAAAAGTTTTCAACTCCTGCGCACGTCCTAGGTCAGATTGACCAGAGGGGTGGACGTAAAAGAATTGGTATTCGGGATAAACTACACCAGGATTATACCCGACTACCACTACTCCTATAGGGCTAAGCTTGCTCGGATCCTCGTCTTCTATTGACCGCAGCCTGTCGATCACCGTTTCGCACGACCCCTGCAGAGATACGCACGATCTCAACTCGACGCCAGCGGTTCGACGAATGAACGCAATCGTATGCTCATCGTGAACGGTAGCTCGGCCGCAGGTCAGAATGACAGCTTTAAGGTCAGAATCCACCGCGCACGATTTGATCGTATTGTCGAGTTTTTGGGCCTGAAATGTCGTCCGTCCGTCAGAGACGGCGACGACTCCGTTGCTGCATCGGAACGCGGCCAGCATAGTCATGGTCCGCAAGTATAGCGTTCGCAGTTATTAAATCAACTGGGGTTTCACCGGCATGGCTTGACTTCGCCAGTTGGAGGAAGCGTTCATACACCTGTAGCAGTTGGCAGCCGCACATAGAGACTGGTGATGGTGCGACGGCCCAGAGAGACCGCGAACGAAACCGGCGAGACGGGCGGGACCAACGATGAGACCGGGTCGGTGGCGCGTCTCGGGGTGGTCCCGGACAGCGCTAGGCCGCTGGCCGAGCCGACCACCGAGCAGCGGATGTGGGCGTACTATATGACTAGTGGGCCAGGGGCCGGAGGCCGACCGGCGCGGACCTGGACCGGATTGCCGGGCCTGACAACTACGGCCGAGGGTGCTACGCCGGTGGCAGCAGGCCGGGCACCTGCCACCTGATATCGGTGGTTTATACGGTCGTCGCGACAACCAGGGGTTAAAGTCGGTCTTTGCCTCGTCGCAGGGGTTTGTGGTGTGGGTGCAGCCCGCGCGTGCCTCGTCGAGCATTTGTTGGGCGTGTGTGCGCGGCGTCGTCCCTTCCTCGGTCGAAGGTCGTTGCTGGTGTGGGCCTGGCTCTCCCGGTCCCTGGAACTGTACTCGTTGTGAGCATGGCGGCTGGCGTTGCCTACCGTGCGCCGAACGCTTTCATCTGATTCCAGTCGAGTCCGGCGTCATTGACGTCATCTTCGGTCAGGAGGATATAGTGCCATCTGCCGTCGACTTTGCCGCTGTTGTTGACGGTGTTGGCCCAGGTCTTGGCGGCCTTCGCCTTGGCCTGGACGTCTTCGGCGTTGGCGTCCTTGTTCATTTTGGTCTCGATGAGCCAGCACGTTCGTTGCCCGTCGACCTCCTCGATTGCGACGAGGTCGGGGTTGTACTCGCGGCCCTCCTGCGTCCAGGTGATCGGAAGGTCGTTGATGTGGAGGCGTGCCCACACGATGACGTTGGGGGCCTCGTCGAGCGCCTGTGCAGCCTTGTACTCAGGTGAAGTGTCGAACCAGGCATACTCGTAGAGGCACTTCTTCCAACCGTTGTAGGCGACTGACTTCGAGTGCGGCTCGGAGTGCCCGCCAAGGTGTTCCTTGGCGACCTGGCGCTCCTTCTGCAACCTCTGGAACTTCACCTCATCGGAGAACACAACGTCCTGACCGGCGACCTTCTTCAGCTGGTCCGTAACGAGGTTGGTGAGCCTACGGCACGCACGCTCCCAGAATGCGGACAAGTGCTTTTGCGCGCCGGTTCCCATACCGTCGATTACCAAATCAGCGAGGCGCTGCGCCGCGCGGGCCTCTCCTGCTTCCGGGCGGACGCTCGGGGCGCGCATTATGGCTTTCACGAGACCAGCGCGAGAGGTTTCAAGTGGGATATCAAGGGCAAGGGCCTCGACCCTCGCCTCGGCTTGCACGCCGCGGACCGTGCCGCCTTCGTCGGGCCGCAGCAGTGTCCGGCGCAATTCGGTATCGGCCTCGGTCGCCAGGGCCTTGCCGAGCGCGGTGAACGGGGCGTCGTCATGGATCTGGTTGAGGGAGATCACCGCCTTGGAGGCGACCTTCTGTGTGTACGGAATCGCGATCTCAGCGCGGTCCGGGAGCGGGTAGTGCTTCCGAATGTTGGACTCGGTCTGCTCTGCCGCGTCCTTGGCCTTCCCAAGGAGACGCTGCAAGTCGACGATGCCACCCGCAGGCGCGGGCTCCACAGGGAGCGAGCCAGAGGTCTGCTGGGCGGCGGGCGTCTTGTCACCGGCAACGGCGTCGTTTTGCGCCGCACCTGCGGGGATGACATCGGCCGCTTCGTTGACGATCTTTCTGCGGGCGACCAGCTTGCCCTCTGCGGTGCGGCGGATCTCGGCGAGTACGGCGTGGTCAATGAACTTCTCGTTAAGCGCTTGCCGCTTAGCCAGCAGGGCCTCGTAGCGCTCGTGAGCGAGCACCTCGACAGTGTCGAGCATCTCGACCCCGGTGTACGTCCCAAACGGGAGTCTCATACCTCGACCCAGCGTCTGTTCGGTGAGCACGGATGACACGCTGGCGCGCATGGAGGCGATGACGTAGACGTTCTTGACGTCCCAGCCTTCCTTCAGCATGCCCACGCTGATGATGACGCGGACGGGTGACTGCGGGTCCTCCACGTCCTCCAGCGCGGCCAATGCCGCTTCCTTCTCGTCGCCCTTCAGGTTTGAGTGGACGAGCAGCGTGCGGCCGATCCAAGCGCCGTTGTCGAACGCTTCACTGTCGAACAACTCCTGGTAACGATCGGCTTCGGCCGTGTCTTTGGGGTGCCTCGAAGTCTCCGGACAGCGGCTAAACAACGGTCGGTATCGCTGACTTTCGAGCGTGGTATGCGTGGTGCACTTCTCGTGGCGTGCGGTATCCGAGTGCGGAGTGTCTCCGTCGCGAATTGTAGCGGAGTTCGATATAGCGGGCAATGTCTCGGCGGGCGTGTTCGCGGGTCGGGTATCGGGTGCGGTGAACGAGTTCGTTCTTGAGAGTGGCGAAGAACGATTCCGCCGGTGCGTTGTCGTAGCAGATACCGGTGCGGCCCACGGACTGTCGGATGTGTAGGGACGCGAGAGTGGCGGCGAAGGTGGCGGAGGTGTAGTTGCTGCCGCGATCGGAGTGGAATATCGCGTTGTCGGTGAGATGGCCGTTCCGAACGGCGCGATGGATGGCCGTCTCGATCAACGGTGTCTTGTAGTTGTCGTCCATCGCCCACCCGGTGACCGCCTTGGTGTGACAGTCGATCACGGTCGCGAGGTAGAGCCATCCCTCATCCGTCGGAATATAGGTGATGTCACCCACCGCTTTTCGACCGGGTTCGGCGGCGGTGAAATCGCGGCGGACGAGGTCGGGGACGTCATGGACCTGGCCGTCGCCGGCGGTGAGGACGAACCGCCACGGCCGGGGCTGACACGGACGCAGCCCCAGCTCACGCATGACCTGACGCACCAACTCCGGCCCGCACTCCACGCCCTGGGCGACGAGATCGGCGTGGATCCGCCGATACCCGTACGTGCCGTCGGACGCCTCGAAAAACCCGACAACCAACCGTGACAGCTCACCCCGCCGCGCCGCGGTGCCCGACATCGGGCGAGTCCTCCATTCGTAGAACCCCGATCGGGAGACATCGAGAATCCGGCACATCCGTGTCACCGGCAACGATGTCGAGACGTCCACGTCCTTATCTGCGGCAGCGTGCTGTGCGTCGATGAACTCGAACCGGTCGCTCACCGATGATCCTTGGCAAAGTACGCGGCAGCTTTTTTCAGGAACTCGTTCTCCAACCGCAGATCACGCGCTTCCCGCTCCAACTCACGCAGCCTCGCCCGCTCCGACACATCCAACGGCGACTCGTCGCCGCCCTGCGCCGCCCGATAATCCTTGACCCACTTCCCTAGACTCACCTCACCGACACCAAGTTCCTTCGCCACCTGAGCGATCGGACGCCCGGTCTCGATCACCAACTTCGCCGCTTCCTCCCGATACTCCCGAGAGAAACTCCTCCTTGATCCCGCCAAAACCGTCTCCTTCCAGAGAACCCAATTCTACTTGGTCCACTGTCCGGAAACTTCGAAGCACCTCACTTGCGCGATGACGAGCATGACCGGGTTCATGCGCGGGATGCCTTCCTCGTCGCACCGTGCATGGGCGAGGCGCTCCTTGTAGCGGAGCAGGGTGACCCCGTCGAGGAGTTTGGTGTGGTCGTCGTTCCGGTCGTCCTTGCGTGCGACGAGGACAGGCGTCTTGACGAGTTGGTCCGTGATCGCACGGGCCAAGGGGTAGCGGTAGACGACGAGATTCTCGTCCGCCTTCGCAGGTGTTGCCGTCAGGCCGACGACGAGTTCGGGCCGCAGGTCGGTGATGGTCTTCGAGAACGCCGGGCCGCGGTAGCAGTGGTGCTCGTCGGCAAGGATGACCAGGTCATCGAGGTTGCTGAGCCAGTGGAACAAGGACCCGCCGAGCCACTCCTGGTACTCGTGTGTGGCGCGCCCTTCACCGGTCTTCGAGGTGAGTGCCTGGACGGTGAAGATGAACAGCTTGGTCCTGCTGTTGTCCTCCATCACCTTGCGCGTTGCCGGGCTTTTGAAGTTGTCGGCCGTGATCACGAACGGCTCGGACTCCATCGCGTCGGTCAGTGACTTGCGGTGGCCGGGGCTGAAGTTCTTGATGCTCTTATCCCGAATCGTGCGACCTGGGGCGAGGAGCAGGAAGTTGCGGGCGGGGTTCTCCAGGCCGGCGAAGTACTCGATGAGTCCGGCCATGACGTAGGTCTTGCCGACCCCGGTGGCCGAGTCGACGACGCACTCGAATGGGGCCTCTTTCGCATCGACGTCAAAGTGCATTGAGGTCATCGCTGCGACGCTCTCGACCGCTGCGCGGTTGGGCGTGCGCAGTTCGAGTCGGTGGGCGATCTCGGAGAGGAGGTCGTCATTGATGTGCATGCCGCTCATGAGTCGGCTCCCTCCGGTTGCTGAGTACGGCGCGTGAACGGAGAGGTCTTGGCAGCCCGTCGCCGATAGGTGTCGAGCACGGCCTCGGGGATCTTCGTCAGCTGTGATCCCTTTCGGGCCTTGCGAAGCGCCGCTTCGGCGTCTGGGTCGATCTGGGTCGCCCAGACTTCGACGATCTGCTTCTCGGGAAGTTGGTCGAGGATCGCCGCCACTGTGCCGTGCCCGACGAGGCCGTCCAGGATTACGTAACGCACCTGACCGCGCTTGGCGGCGAAGATCCCGTCAGGCCGGTAGCGAACGCCGAGTTGGGCGCACATGGCTCGCGCGAGGTCGCCCTGGGTGGCCCATTCAGCGAGGACGACGATGTCGGCAACGCTCTCGAACATCGACGGGCCGACTTCGAGGTGCGTGAATCCGCCACCGCCGTGCCAGAGGGTCGTGGTCTGACTTCTGGTCTTCGTGGCGTTCCGGAGAGCCTTTACTGCGTCCTTATCGACGTCGACAACCTTCATGACCTTGGTCAGGAGCCGGTTAAACTCCTGCGCCTCGTCGGGCGTCACATCGTCCGGCAGGTCGGCGTCTGCGAGGCGCTCCGTCGAGGTGGTAATCCCGCCTGGCTCATCGCCGTTCACTACCCGTGTAAGCCGTGGCTTCGTATAAGTAGCCACCGTGGCTGGGAGCAGCTCGACGGTTACCCAGCGGCGACCCATCTTGTGGGCAACCGCTGCGGTCGTCCCAGAGCCGCCGTAGCAGTCGAGGACGATGTCGCCGGGGTTCGAGCCGATGTGGATGACCCGTTGGAGCAGTTCCTCTGGCTTCGGGGTGGCGAAGGCGTGGAGGTCCGGGAACAAGTCTCGGACCTGGTTCTTGCCGCGCAGCGACCCGCCGACGTCCGATGCGAACCACAGTGTCTCCGGGACGCGTCCCTCATCGGCCAGGTGCTTCTTGCGCTGGATACGTTCCTTGTCCAGGTCGAGGAAGACCAACTCGGGCCAGGATCCCGCCTTGTACCTGGCGCGTGCTGCCTTGGCTGCGTCTTCCAACGGCTCGGCGAGCATGATGGCCGGGACGCCCGGCTTGACCAGCTCCGGGGTCGTGCCGCAGATGGTGGCTCGGCGTTCCTCATCGCCGATATCGCGCAGTTCATATTTGGCGTACTCGTTCATCTGCTCAAGGAACCAAGACTGCGCCTTGCCCCAGCATCGACCGGGGGTCGGGTACATCAACCCGCCGGTGGTCGGGTGTTGGATCAATGCCACTAACTTAGGCTAGGTGCGAGGATTCTGATGGTGGCCGGACCCTGATGTCGAACGCCTTGATGTTTGCCTTTTTTGGTGGGGTAGCGTTTATGGCGTCCACGTTTGGCCACACGGGGGTACGTTCGGTGCCTTCGGGCCGCGAGGTGTCTCTCGTTGATTTCCGCGCGGGTCTCCGATAACGCTCTCGCTTGGCGTTCAGGGGGAAAAATCCGCCTCGGCGGGGACCTGGCGTCGGATGACTCGAAGAGACCGCATGAAGGACAGTCGATCAGGGTCGACGTCGGCCTCGTCGGCCGCCGAGCACATCAAACGCCGAATGCCATAGTGTGCGAGCAGGAACGCCCACAGTTCCTGACGCACCATGTCGGGCGATCTCGACCGCAGCGTCTTACCCGATCCTTGTTGATGGGTCTTCATCTCATCGATCAAACCCTCGCATTCCCAGCGTTCATGGTAGGCGAGAGCCAATTCCATGGCGGTCGCCTCGGCCGGGTCGAGAATCGACGTCACCACGCACACGACCTCGGCCGCCCCGTCACCCGCCCGGTCGGGAACCTGATATTCGACCACCCGAACAGGTTGCGCATCCTCGGAACGACAATCCTCGCCGCGGCGGGCCTTATCGATCAGCCGATCCCGGCGCCCTCGGCGCACGGCCGAACTGACCAGGATCGAGCGATACGAACCGTCGGGCAACCACTCCAACACCGGCAACGTGACAGCCGAACTCACCCTCCACAGCAGGTCAGCGCCAGTACGACGGAACTCGTTCCACAGATCGAAACCGTAGAATCCCCGATCTGCGATCACCAGCATGTCCGGCTCGACAGACCCGATGATGTCTCTCGCGAGAGTTTTCTCGCTGGTCAGGCACCCGGCGATCGCGGCCCCCACGATCGCGCGGGAACCACACTCGCCCAACACGATCATCAACGCCCGCGGAAACGCGGACTCGACCGACTGATTACGCTGTCGACCGAACTCCGCCGCGTTCTCGGGCGTATCCGGAACATCCACGGAGAACCCATCCATCGCCATCAACCGACGCGACGCCAACCACGCCCCTGTGGTACCCCGCCCCGCCACCGGAACAGCGACCCGCTCAAACAACAGACTCAACGGCTCGACCCCCAACCGCTTCCGAGCCTTGGAAATAGCCGCCGTCGAGGGAACATTCCACTCACCACGCCACGAACCCACAGACCGCAACGACCCAACAAGCTTCCGCATCACCTCCTCGTAATCATCATCGAAAAACAGGCACATCCCCAAACAAAACCGCACCACCACATGCGCGGGAAGCAACCGAGACCGCAACTCGCGACGGCCCGTCTCGTTCAACACATCCTCGATCACATCTCGAGGAAAAACCTCCGCCAACACACCCAACGAGATCCGATCGGTCAACCGAACAGCCGACGAATCAACGACACCACCACGAACCTGCACCACGCGAGCCACCCGAAAATAATAGCAGCTCCTTGCTTAAGTTAGTGGCATTGGGGTGTTGGATGGCGTAAACCATCGGGTGATTGGTAGAAGCCTTCCCCGCGGTTGCGTCCCCGTCGCGCCACGGCACCGGGTCGCCGTCTCGGGACCGGTAGCGGGATGTATTCGAGGATGCAAGCCTCTTCATTCGGTTCGGTGCCCAGCGATCCGTCTTGCGGTACACCAGCAGACTGTCATGGGAGATCGAGAAGCCCGTGGTGTCGTTACGCGGCGAAGTGGCCTTCTGCCACACGACCTCTGCAACGAAGTTCTCGGAACCGAGTTCTTCGTCCAGCACCGAGCGGCAGCGGTGCACCTCGGCGTCGTCGAGATGCACCCATACCGAGCCATCATCGGACAGGAGCGGCTTGATCTGCCTCAACCGGTCGCGAAGCATCGTAAGCCAGATCGAGTGCTCGATGTTGTCGTCGTAGTGGGTGAACGCCTGCCCCGTGTTGAAGGGAGGATCGATGTACACCAACTTCACCTTGCCGAGGTAGCGCTCGGCGTACTCGGGGACCTTGTTGAGGACGTCCAGAGCATGCATGGCGTCGCCCGTGATGAGGAGGTTGTCGGTTGTGGGCTCGGGCAGCCCATCCGGCCGACTGTTGGGCGCCAGCGCTTCGACGCGCTCAGCCTCGTGCAGCAGCCGAACCTCAGAGACGCGGTAGTCGGCTCGATCGACGAACGTGTAATCGTACTTGCCGTCCCCCGTGGATAGCAGCGCCTTGTCCTTGTTCGTCCAGGTGAGCTCGAGCCCTCCGCTGTACCCCGCCGCCATGCAACATCCCGTCCACTACGTCCCTAGCCTGCTGGCACCAATCTTGTCCGAACAGCCGAGCGCCTGTCTGCGAGAGAGCCCGACTGATCCGAGATCACCCGAAGTATTCTTACGCTGCCACCCGCCCCAGTGGCCACCCGCACCAGCGAGCGGTCGCTGTGAGTGGATCGAGCGTGTCGCCCAGACCTGCAGACCAACCGTAGGTCCCGAAGGTCGCGCGGTGAGCGCGACGGCCAAGCACGGTGGTTGGAGTGCTCAGCACTGTGCACCGCGTTCGAGTTGGCCAAGGTCACGACTTGGTCACGGTCAGCAGCTTGGCATCGAAAATCGGCCTCCTATAGCGCAGGAGTTTCTGGGAACGATGAAGTGACGGCCGATCATCATCACCACTCGCCGAACATCGACGGACGTGATCACGGTACAGCCGGTCACGGCGAGGGCACGGTTCTGTTACTTTTGATCACCGCTGTCAATCTTGGCCGAGACCCCAAGGGCCAGGAGTGCCGGGGATCTCTCGGGCGCTCCGGCTCGGTATGAACGGCTTCCTCTACGCCCTGGCCGCCTGCCGCAACCCCGCGCGACTGCGCGAGGAGGGAGGGGACGGTGAGGTGGACCGGCTGACGCAGTGGTGGTCCGAACGCCGCTGCACGGAGTTCTTCTGGAGATGCCAGGGCGGCGGCCGGGAAACCGGCTGCGCTCGGACGGTCCCACGGTCGTTGGGGGCGGGAACCGGACGCAGGACGAGGTCTCCGTCGTAGGGGCCGTCGGCGGGTTGGTGGGTCATCCAGTCCCGGTGAACAGGGCGACCTCTCCCGCACGCCCGGGGTCCCTCTCGTCGATGATGTCCACCGCCGACACCAGAAGCCTCCACAGCCACTCCGGGCAACGCATCGGCGGTGCCTCGACTGAGGGTGCGAGGATGATCGTGTCCGAGGGAAGCCCTTTCACGCACACAGCGATGCCTCGGTGAGCGGCTGTGGCGGTCGGGCGAATCCCTCGGCGGGTTCAGGTTCGGCGGCGCGATGACGTGCCCCTACGGCCGTGTCGAAGGCTGTGGTGGCCGGATCGGGTGCGGTGTTGTTGGTCGCCATCGTTCCAGCACCCCTTCGGTTTTCTCGTTGTCGGCGAGTCGGCGGCCAGGGCCGGCCGACGTGTATGGACGCTTCGTGGCCGCGGTGCTGTCAAGGCCCCGGCTGCCGGAGTGCCAGAGACACGTCTCGACGCCCGAATTTTTCTTGACGTGGCTTGACTTCCCGAGGGGAAGGAAGCGTCCATATGCGTATGGCCCACCGGCCCGCGCCGTGTCGGAGCAGCGCTCGCACCGGCCGGGACAGCCGAAGCCTCCTGCTCGCCACAACGATCACGGCAACCTGGACAAGAAGGATTTGGCCATGCCTAACAAGAACCGCGTCCGCACAGCCCGCACCAGCACGGCGCGTCAGGAACCCGCTCTACGGGTGGTACCCGATCCGGCCGCGATGGCGACACGCACGGCGACGGAGGACAAGCTGTGGGCGGTGTTGCACACCAACCCCGGCACCACCGCCGTCGAGTTGTCCACATCGGCCGGTATCGGGAAGTCCACCGCGCAGAAGATCCTCGCCCGGTGGGCACACGAGGGATGCGTCACCCGCACGGCAGGCACTGCCGCCACCAGCAGTGGGCGCGCCGCCGACCTATGGACGATCACCGAGACCACCGCCGCCGAACCGAGCACGACCGACTCCGGCGCGGGCGACGGTCCCGACGCGGTCGACCCCGAGGGCGAAGACCACCCGGTCCCGACCTCCGACAGCGACGACGAGCACCTAGAGACCGACGTGCCGCAGGAGAACTCCGCGCCAGAGGACGCGCGGAGCAGGGCCGACACCGCCTCCGTCGCCGTGCCCGAGGAGACCCCGAACGCCGAACCGGCGCATTCCGCCGAGCCCGGCCCCATCTCCACGCCGGCAGAAGCCATCAAGGCTCGCGTGGGGAAAGCGCCGAGGTTGGCCCCGGGTGCGCTGCGTGGGCAGGTCGAGGACTACCTGCGCGATCACCCCACTCAGCGGCTCAGTCCCACCGAAATCGCCCGGGCCTTGGAAGGCAAGTCAGGGGGCGCGGTGAGCAACGCCCTCGACAAACTGGTCGCCGACGGCGTGGCGGTGAGGGTCCAGGACAAGCCGAGACGGTTTGCCCTCGCTCCGGTCGAGCAGCTCGTCACGACCGCGCTGGAGAACTGACCCGGCAACTCATCCTCGCCATCGTCGCCTTGACAAGGTTGTGCCCCGACGGGATCACTTGCCCGTCGGGGCACAACCTTGTCCTCCCGACATAGTGGGCGGGTAATCGCCGGTCGTCGAGCACTGCCAGACAGGTTCACGGGGACCCCTTCGCCCCCAGATGTCGCCGAGGATGCCCCAGACGGTGCCTTGGTAGGGCTACGGTCGACACACCTCTTGGAGGTCGGCGGCTAGGACGAGCGTCTGGTCCAGGCCGGTGATGTTGATCGCGCGGCGCACAGCACTGCTCTCGGGGGTGATCACCACCAAGCGTCGCCCCGTCTCGGCCGCGTGCTCGCGGGCGATGACCAGTGATCGCAGCCCGACCGAACCGAGGAATCCGACGTCGGTGAGGTCCACAACCAGGAGCCCGGTGGAGTCCTCGCTGGTGAACGCGTCGTGGAGGGCCTTGTCGAGAAGCGGCACCGACGCCATGTCCACCTCGCCCTCGACGCAGAGCAGGTCGTGGTCGGGACGGTGTTCGATCCTGGTCACGAGATGGGTGGTCCTACCGGCTCCCTCCAAGGCTCCGGTGTCCGTGTCGGGAATCCGCTGGACGCGCCGCCACCCAGGAACATCTTTCACCGTACAGGCCCTGTGGTCGGTGAGCTGATCACCGACCACGGGGTGCGCTGCGCCACTGGCGGCGCCCGACGTGATCACCCTGGCCTTTCGGCCGGTCAACGGCGTCCCGGTTGTCTTCGTGGGGGTCAGGGGGTGGTGTAGTGGGCGATGAGTGCCCGTACGGCGGCGGAGGCGGAGATGTCGAGCAGTTCGACGGCGTGGGCGGGGTTGTTGCCCTGGGCGTAGCGGTCGGCGTCGAGCAGGAACCGCAGCGCGGTCACGACCTCCTCGTAGGCCGGTGAGGCGCCGTCGGGCAGCTGGCGCAGGTTCGCGGTGGGAGCGGGGTCCACGAGGCTGTGCAGGATCTCGCGGACGGCGTGGGTGGCCATGTCGGGCAGGGGGCGCTGCTGGTCGCAGACCTCGTCGAGAACGATCTGCACGGTGAGGGCGATCTCGCCGCGGCGAGTCAGGTAGTCGGCCGTCACTGGGGGAAGGGTGGCGGTGATCGGTATCGGTGTGCCTCGAAACCCTGGTCGCCACGTGAAGGTGGCGGTCGCGGGGGCGCGTTCGCCGGGTGCGGGCAGGTCGGCGTCCGGGCCGGTGACGGTCTCGGCACCGCCGTCGGGTTGGTGCGGGTCGGGGCAGAACCACGGTCCGCCGCGCAGGCACGCCCGTACCCGTCCGTCGACGAAGGTGTAGGCCCACCAGCCGCTGCTGTCGGTCGCCAGCCACGGCCAGCCCGAGGTCTCACCCCGCCCGGCCTGGACGGCGAACTCGGATCCCGTCGCCAGGTGGTCGGCCAAGAGCGCTTGGACGGCCACCTCGTAGGCACCGGAGGTGGTGGCCGTGAGCATCTCCGAGGCCCTGCTCACGGTGGCGAGGATGCTCGGGTGTCCGGACTCGGCCAGCGATCCCAGCCAACGGGCCTGCGTGCCGGTACCGAGGTAGAAGTCCGCGTGCGCTCGTCGGGCGTGGCGGTCGCCCGCCGGGTACCAGGCCGGTGGTCCTCCGTCCTCCGGACGTGCGAGGGGCGGCGAGGCCGAGGGCACGGGCGAGACCGTGGGATCGACCCAGGCACACCTGGTCGGGTCCCACACCGCCTCGGTCAGGAGGCGGTAGGTGTCCGGGAGTCCGGGGCCGAGCATCCATCCGAGCCGCAGACAGTCGAGGTAGCCGGGCGACCATCCGGTCCACACGTCCCGCCCGCAGTCGGCGTGGTCCTCGCGGTCGCACATCAGCCGCTGCAGCCCGGTCACCAGGCACACAGCCTTGTCACAGCCCCCGTCGTCCTCGTCGTAGTCGTGCTCCCGGCCGACGGGGACATCGCAGTCGGGGCAGCGCCGCCGGTAATCGTGAAGCCGGACCCGGTGGCGAGGGCCGGGCCTGGGGGTGGTGCTGTCGTTCATCATGTCCTCTTTCTGCCGTGAAAGGTTCTAGGCCGTCTCGGTTGCGTCTGGGGTCGGCCACGCGTGGGCGGCGGCGATCGGCACCCGACCGGGGTCGATAGCGCACCGTCCACGACGAACACCGGGGCGGCCCCTTGTCGGGGCCGTGGTGGTTCAGTAGCCGGACAAGGTGGTCGCCATGGCGGCTCTATCTGGAATAGTTGTCATTTCCATTTGTTCTTTTGGCTTGCTGTCCTGGGGGCGGGCGGATCCCGGGTGGGCACATTTCAGCGGGTGGTGAGTTCGGCGCGCAGGTCCGCCAAGAGGCGGCTGTCGCTCGCCCGTCGCCATAGGTGCCAGCCGTTGACGGTGCACTTGGACACGTGGTTCGCGTGGGCGGTGACCGTGGACGCGGTGAGCGCGTCCGGTCCGGGGTGTACGACGCCGTGCTCGCCCACGGTGACGGTGTGTCCGTTCCAGACGAGCCGCTCGCCGACCTCGAGGAGCCTGGCGGTGACCAGGTCGGCGAGGGCGTCGGGCACGCGGCGAGGTGCGCGGCCCGCGGACTCGCGGTCGAGCCCGAACTTTCGCGTGAGGAGGGCGGGTATCGAGCTGCTGGTCAGGGTGACCCACTGGGCGTCGCTGAAGGCGGCGTCGGCGAGCCAGCGCATGTGCAGCAACGCCGACAGGGCGATCGTGTGCGGCCATCGCGCATCGACCGACGTCGAGGTGCCGACGGAATGCCACTGGCCTTGCATCGCGGCCAGGATCTCGACATCGGCCAGGGCGGGGTCGCCGTTGTCGGGGGCGTGCAGCCGCACGACCACGTCCCCGGTGCACAGCGCGGCGGGTGGCGGCGAGGGCAGCCACACCCCGGCCATCAGGTCGGCGATGTCGGTGTGGGCGGGATCGGGCGGCGGTCCGTCGCCGATCAGCCGCACCGGTGCGCCGGCGCTGTGGGTGGTGCGCACGGCGATCACGACCAATCCCCACGCCCCGGCGGGTGCGCGTATGGGCATGGGGTGCGGCGATGCCGGGATCAGCGAGACGGCCTCGGGCGGCAAGGCGTCGTGGACGGCGGTGTTCATTGTTTCGGTTCTCCTGACGGGAGGGCGGCTAGTGGGGGGATTCGTCGGCGATGCGTCGGGTCATCTCGTCGGCCCATCGGTCGATCTCGGCGTCGGAGCCGTCGCGCAGGCCGGTGAGCACCATGACGGCGATGTTCTCGCCGATCGGGTGGATGTCCGGGCTGTCGAGGACGATGTGGACGCCCTCGGAGGTGACGATGTGCCAGTCGCGTTGCCGGACGCGGTCGGCGCAGAAGTAGGTGCCGATGAGCACGCCGTGGCGGGTGACGTGCCCGTACCAGGTTTGTTGGGCGTCGGCGGGGTCGAAGACGATCGCGGTGACCTCGTAGCCGCCGTCCTCGGTGTGGCGGCGGGCGGCGAAGTACCGGTCGTCGGGGCCATCGGGCATGGTCATGGTGATCTCCTGGTGGGTGGGGTGAGGGTGAGCGCGGCGCGAGTCGGGTGTCCGGTGTCGGGGTCGCGCATGAGCGGCAGCGGGACCGGTCCGTGTCCGGGCGGGATGGGGGCGTCGGTGCGGGATGCGTGTGGCGTGGCCGGTTCCCACCGCACACCACCGCCCACAGTGGACAGCGCCCGGCGGGTGACGGGATCGAACGTGATGATCCACGTGCTGTGATGGCTGGTGTGCCACCGCCACGGCCATCCGGTCCGGCGCGGGTAGGCGTGGCCGATGTTCTCGCTTTCCCAGACGACGAACAGATCGGCGACGGCGGCGCGGTAGGTGGATTCGTCGGTCGCGGCAAGGGCGAGTCGTCCGGGTGGGACGCGGATCAGCCCGGCCGGTGCGCAATCCCATTGCAGGGAACCGATCCACTCGGCGCGAGACCCGCGCCCGACGTAGAAGTCCGTCGTGGTCGACATGTCCTCACCGCACCGTCGCGTTCCGCGCCACGCCTCGCACCGCGGCCTCGCCGGGCGAGGATGGACTACATGCGCATTCGGTGGGGCGCTCGGCGGACTTCCGGTTCGCCCCGCCGGGTCGGTTAGGGTCGAGATGGTCACCGAGATCGGCCAGGGTGGCGACGCGGGCGACCGGGACTTCCGTTGCGCAACCGGGACAACGATCGAGTAGCCACCACGATTGCCCGGGGGTGGCGTTGTCGGGGATGAACCGCCACGGGTGCGCGGTTAACGGGTCGGTGACGGTGATCAGGTCCCCGGGAACCGGCCCGGTGCGGGTGGGATAGGTGCGGTGGGGGTCGTCGGTGACGAGCACGGCGTCCACGGGCGTGTCCAGTGCGGCGGCGATCTCGCGGGCGACTCGGGCGCGGCGCGCCCACCGGTCCCATGTGTGGGGCGTGTCGTGGCGGCGGTGGAACCCGTCCGGGTCGGCGGCGCGCTGGGTGCGTGCGGCGCGGACCGCGCGTTCGACAAGTCCGGATGCGGTTGTGGTCATGGCGTTCTCTCGACTCAAGGGGCGGGAGTGGATGGGGTTCAACGGGTGGGCACGTTGTGGCCGACGGAGACTTTCGGGGGTTGCGGCGAGCGTCGTCACGATCCGCCCGGCGGTTCCGGGTTGGGGCGAGCCCGGCTGACTGCTTGCAGGAGCGCTGAAATCGACTCGTCGGTGTCGAGTGAGGCTTCGATGACAACGGTGACGGTGCGCCAGCGTGATTCTTCTCCGGCTCCGGCCCAACCCATCGCACGTGACTTGACACCGACTTTGGCATTGCCAAGCCATTCAACGTGACCGTTCCATGTCACGGAGTCGTTCTTGCCGGACGGTTCAAGCCTGGTCTTGACCGTCGAGTCCGTGTTGAGAACCTTGGCGATCTCGGTGACCGCGCCGATGGCACGGTCACGGGCGATCCGTTCCGGCCGCTGGCGCCTATGTGCGTCCGCCACCAATTTCCCGTATCGGTCAAGCTTGTCCACGATCATCGCGGCGGCGGTGGCGGGTGGTGTCGCGTACGGGATGAGCACCATGTCGCCCGACTCCCTTCGGAGGAACGGGGAGAGATCCCGTGGACACGTGGGGTCGATCCGGAAAGACCATCCCTGGTCGTCGTAGACCGGGCACACCGCCACGACAGCATCTCCACTGGGCGGGACCAACAAGTCGTGCCAGTGGTGCTCCCAGAATCCACTACGTCGCACGATCGGCGTGGCGTGGGACCATCCACCCGGCATCTCATCGGCGATGAGAACAACCGTTTCGTGCCACCGTTCTTTCTGTTCTGACCAGTACATCACAAAGCCCTTCCTCAAGAATGTTCCTATGTGGACTGTTGGACAGTGGTTGGGTCAGCTTGTCCATCCGAGGGCATCGGTGGCCGACGGTGGCGGGTGCCCGATCGGGTCGCCGATGCCGAGCCACACCACGGGTGGGTCGGGATGGTCGTCGTCGGGCGTGACCGCGACACGTGCGAGTAGGTGTTCCATCGGGTGGCCGGGTTGCGAGGCGACGCGTACCGGGGAATCGGGGTCGTGGACGATCAGGGCGGCAACCAGGTCGCCCACGGTGGGGATGTCGGTCACGGGGATGATCGCTCTCGATACGTTGGGGGGTGGGGTCTTCTGCCCGGACCACCCGGGGCGGGATGCGTGTTGCCCCGGGTGGTCGGGGTCAGTGGGCGGCGCGTAGGGCGGCGGTGGCCGCGCGGCCGATGGCTAGTGCCGTCGTGGCGGGGTCGGTGAGTTGGTGCACGGTGGCGCCGGTGAATGGTTGGTCGCGTTCGTCGGTGGTCAGCCACAGCACCGCGCATCCGGACGTGCGCAAACGGTCGATTCGCTTCTGCCCGTCGCGGCGTTCGTCTGTGCCGAAGTGTCCATCCGAGACGATCACCAGCAATCGGGCGGCGCCGGGTCGAGATAGCGCCAGCGCGCCGTCGAGTGCGTCGGTGGCCGTGGCGATGGCGTGACACGCGTCGTTGGCGGCGAACCTGGTGATACGGGCGGGGTAGGTGCCGGGGTGGGTGATGGGGCGAACCGTGTGACCGAAGATCACGGTGGCGGTGGTGACGTTCACGGTGGCGTGACGGCCGCCGTGGGCGAGTATCCACGCGGTCGAGGCGACCGCCTTGCGTAGGTGGCCCATGGACCCGGACACGTCACAGGCCACGGCCAGTTTCAGCGGTGGGGTGGGCACGATGTGTCGGGTGGTGCGGGTGAACGGTTCGGCGGTCACGTCCGCACCCGCCGCGCGTTGGGCGTCGGCCGCCAACACCCCGCGCATCCGTAGGCGTCCGGGCGGGAACGGCGAGGTCGTCTTCACCGACACTCGGTCGCGCACGCCGGCGGTGGACAGGGCGCGGCCCAGTACGCGCGCGGCGGTGCGTTCGTCGCTGGTGGGTGCGCGTGTGCCGGTGGTCGCGGTGAGCCCCGCCCGACGGGTGCGGACCGGACTCGAGAACACGGTCCGCGCGGCCTCGTCCGCGGCCTCGCGGGCGGCGTCCTCGTCGGCTTGCGCCACCGCCGCGATGGCGGCGGGGTGGGGTGGTGTCTCGGCGGCCACGGCCGCCGCCACCGTGGCGGCGGTGGCCGCGATGGCGGTGGCCAGTGCCGACGGCCCCGCCGCCGCGCCGGACGGGTCAGGATCCCCGAAACCACCGGGCGCGGGGTTGTCGGGATCGGTGCCGATGGCCTGACACCACCGGCGCGCGATGTCGATCATGGTGTCGGCGTCGTCGTCGGCGGCGGCCAACGCTTCCCGCCACAACCCGCGCAACTCCTCCAGCAGCGGCGCGCCGAGAATGGTCTCGACCGCGTCCGCGACCGGCGTGGTCTCGGTGGTGTCAAGGATTCCGCCGTCGACCCGGGCCAGGATCAGCGCGGCCGTGTGCGCGGCATCGGCTGTGGTCATGCGTGGCGCGTGGGCGGGGTCGGTGGCGGCGGTGTCGGTGAGGATCAGGTTCACCGCCGACGCGCGCAACCACAACCGGTCGTCGGGACGGCGGCGGATGTGCGCCGCTTCCATGCGCGATTCTTCCAATAACATTGCGGCGTCGATGATGCCCGGTGGTGTGCCGTCGGGCGGTTCCCACACGCTGTGCGCGGCGTGGGCGCATTCGTGGGTCAGCAAACCCCACGCGGTGGGGTAGCGGCCCCGGTCGTGCGGGTCGGCGGGGTCGGCGGTCGCGGGGTCGACACCCAAGTGGACACCATCGACTTCGATCAACGCGCGGGTCGGGTAGAAACATGCCGGGGCACCGCCACCGGCACCGGGCGCGATCGTGACCAACAGGTCGTGGCGGCCGGCGATCACACCGACTTCATCGGCCAGTGCGGCGGACAGGGTCAGCCACTCGGGGCGGGTGGGGAACACTGCCGTTCCGGTCGCGGTCGGGTCGAGTGTCACATGCGCGTTCATCGTTGTTCGTCCTTTCAGGAATGAACGGGCGGCGCGATCGGGTGTGGTGGGGTCGGGCGCTTTCTAGGCGCGGGCACCCAGGGCAAGGGGTTCCACGGCGGTACCGAACACCGCGCGTACCACGGTGGCCACGGTGTCTCGGTCTTCTTCCGGCGCGATCCCGATCAGGTTTCCGGCGGCGGCGTTCTCGCCCAATGCGTCCGCGATCTTCTGGTATGCCAGCAGCTCACGCAGTTGCGGCGCCCACCCGATCTCGCCCTTGGCCTGTCGGGTGGACAGGTTCCGCGCCACTTTCACCGCGCGGGAGTCGATTTTGAGTTCGGCGGCGAGATCGTAGTCGGTGGACACCTTGATTTGGGCGGAAAACCGGGACGCCAACGCGTCGGACAGGATGGCCCCGTGCACACCGGGGTTGTGGCCGGCGACGACGTAGAACCCGGGGGCGGCGGTCACGGTTTCCCCGCCGTTGGCCTTGATCACGATTTGCCGTCGGCCGTCCATCGCTGGGTAGACCACCGCCAACACGGTGGGCGGGATGATGGTGGCGTCGTCGATGAACAGCACCGACCCCGCCCGCATCGCCCGGATCAATGGCCCGTACACGAACACGTAGCGGCCGTCGTCGGTCTTGGTGTAGTCGCCCACGAAATCGGCGACCACCGTGTCACCGTCACCGGGAACGGTTTCCAGATCGGGGAAACTGGCCTCGATCACCGACGTCTTCCCGGTCCCGGGCGGCCCATACATCAGCGCCGGAACGCCCGCGTCGCGTAGCCGCCGCAACGCCGTCACGTCCGGCATCCCGGACAACGTGCGCGGGTGGTAGGCCGCGCCGTTCGGGCGCGTGATCGGGCCGGTCACCGGCGCGGGTGTCGCGTTCGGACGTGGGCGCGGGGTGACGGGCGGGGCGGGCACGATGGCCGCCGCCGCGACACCCGCCGTGGTCGTGGTCGCTTGGTAGGTCACCGGCGCGGTCCCGGTGATCGTGGCGTGGCCCTGATCGGCCAACGTGTGCAACGCGTTGCCGACCGCGCCCGACGACCGGCCGCCCAGCTGGGCGGCGATCGCGCGGGGCGTCATCGGCGCGCCCGACGCGTCGGCGAGAACTTTCGCCACCATCGCGCGTAACTGTCCGTTGCGCAGTCGGGCCGCCGCCGTGACGCCGGCCGGCATGGGTGGTGTGGGCGTGGTCATCGCGGTGGTCCTTTCACGGCCGCGCTACGAAATGGCGCGCATTATCAGGGATGTTGTCGGCCATTCCCGCGTTCGGTGGACATGGCTCGCGCCGGGGGTGGTATTCGGTGGGTTTTCGTTTCCCTGGCGATGCGTTAATTATTGCTCGATGCCCGCGCCGTGTGCAATAGATTTCGCCGACCCATTTCAAGACTCTTTTCGGGCGCGATTCCGAAATGGTGATCAAAATGGCGGTCGCGGTGGCGAGAACCGGCGATCACGGCGGGTCGCGCGCGTCCCTTGTTCGCGTACGACGTTTGACCTGGTAGAGGGCCTGCGACCGCGACCGATCCCGCGCCGAACCACAGGGCGCGCTCGCGCGCTTTTCATATCTCTTATGAAAATAGATTGTCGATCTGGATGCGATAGGAAAGGCGAGGCGGGAAATAAAAGGTGAGCGGAAGAATAGGAGGATGCCAGTGGGGTCGTCGACAGGGGTGCTGCGGGGAGACCGCGGCCTTGTCCGCCCGCGCCCCGATGTGTTCACCGGCTTGCGGACAAGCCAGTCTGGGATACCGTCGGATCCCCCGTTCGGGCCGCCCGCCTGCGCCTTCGCCGAGCCCTGGGGGTGGCGGTCTAGCGGGGTCCCCGATGGGAGCCCCGAGCGGATCCCCGGTAGGACCCCCGAGTGGACGTCACCGTCCGCGCAGTCGATCTCGATTCCGCTACTTGGAGTAGTGGTATAGGTGCAGAAATATGATGCACAGGTACCCCGTTTGGCGTAGCGTCTGAGACTCGGCGCGCCCCGGTCGGGGGAGGCGGGTCGTGGCGTGCCCAAGGCGGTGGGCAGGCATGGCGACAACGGCGGCGCGTCCGAGTGGCGCGTGGCCGCATGACACGACGGGCGCGGCCTGGGGGTCGGGTCAACACGCATGGGGAGGCGCGATGGCGGGGCGGGACGAGAGACTGCTGCGCGGGTTGTACGACCTGAAGAATCTTTTCGGCGACAAGTGGACGGCCGCGATCCTGGTGGCTCTGCGGGACGGCCCGCTGCGGCGGGTAGAGATTCTTTCCACGGTCAACTCGTATTCCATCGACGAGCATTGGTCGGACAAACGCGCTGTTTTGCAGGATAGCATTCTCGCGCGCGCATTGAAAAAGATGCGCGAACAGGGCGTCATCCGCCGAGAGAGCTACGAAAAGACTTTTCCGCCGGAAGTCACCTACTCGTTGAGTTCCGAGGTCGCGGCCGTGTTGGCGCTGGCGGAGCCTCTGCTCTGCTGGGCGGAGGAGAACGAGACTCTGCTGGCGCGTGCTCAGGCTCTCAGCCGTCACAGCGCGAGCACCACGGGGCTCGGAGAGGTGACCGCGATCGACGGCCACAAGACTTTCCCCGCGCAGGGTCGGCGCTCTTTCCGCGCGGAAGGCTCCGTCGGCTGAATCTGCCACGCCGCGGTCTCGCCGGCGGGGGCCCGACCGCGGGGCTGAGCTCGGCTGTTCGGGTACTCACTCGCGCGGGATGGTTGACGGGCCATTCCTTCGCTTACACAGGACGAACGCGTCGGGGTCAGCCTGTCAGGGTGTCTCCCTGACAGATGTGCCACGGCGAGCGGGGGTCGTCGGCGCGGTCGTGGCGGTGGCGCAGGCGGGCGGCCAGTTCGACGGTGGGGACGGTGGGTCGCTCGTCGATCTCGGCCAGTCGGGTGGTCAGCAGGCCCAGGGTGCGGCCGACGGCGTCGAGCTGCCCGAGGTGGGCCTGCAGGCGCATGATGTCGCGGTAGAGGGCCTCGTTGTGCGGGTCGAACGCGCGTGCCATCTCCAGCAGGTCCATCGTCTGCTGGGGATCGTGGCCGACGAGTGCGCGGGCGAGTGCGGCGACGGCGTCGATGGCGTCGCGGCGGATGGCCTCGCGGGCGGTCTCGATCCACTCGGTGCTCGCCCCGTCGGCCAACGGTCCGGCGTAGCTGTCGACCACCGCCCGGTACGCCAGCACACGCTCCTGCTCGGTCCCGGCGAGGCGGCGTGCGGTGACCGCGGCGGCGAAGCGGTGGTAGTCGACCTCCACCAGTGCGGGGTCCAGCTGATAGCGGCCCTCGCCGACGATGACCACGTCCGACAAGGCCCCGTCGGTCGCGGCGGCGACCGCGCGGCGCACCCGGCTCAGCGACGTGTTGAGCACGTTGGTGGCCCGCTCCGGCGCGCTGGAAGGCCACAGGGCGGCCACGAGCGCCTCCCGGCTGACCCCGTCGGGGTGCAGGGCCAGGAACACCAGCAGCTCGCGGGTGCGCGGCGGGAACGCCGAGGTGACCTCCCGTTCCCCGTGAGCGTCGGGTCGCCACCAGGCGCGAGGCGGCCCGAGGACGCTGATCCGCAGCGGGGCCGCGGTCGCGGTGCTGGTGTCTGTGTCCTCGGGGCCGTGCGCGGTCTCGGTGGACATCGTCAGGGCCTCCGACGAGTCGTCGTCGACGCGGGGGTGCTCGTCCGAGGCGGGTGGCGTGGTCGTGTCCAGGATTTCCAGCGCGGTGTCGATCGGCGGCCTGTCGTCCGTGCCCGACGGTTCCACGCTCGCGGTGTCCGTGCTCGCGTCCTCGGGGACGTCCACCTGCGTTCCCGGGGTGTCCGGTTCCCCGGCTGCTCCTGTGCGCGGCAACGGGACAACCGCCGCGGTGGCGATATCCCCGCCTGTGCGGTGGTTGTCGCGGTCGGCGTGGCGCAGCAGTGCGAGTAGTTCGCCGGTGTGGTCGTGGCCGAGGCGGAACACGGCCGTGCCGCGCAGCGGTTCGCCGAGGCCGGGGTTGGTGGTGGAGATGATGCCGTCGTCGCGGATGTAGGCGGTGACCCCGGGCGACCACTGGCCCAGCAACAGCCCGCTCACCCCGATGGCGGATCCGTTGTCCAACACCGCCTGCAGCCGTGGCGTGGGCCGCGCGGGAACCTGGGCGACCAGGATGGTCGGCGGGAAGCGGCGGCCGGTGCCGTGCTGGTCCTGGTTGAGCCGGATCAGGGTCTGTGCTTCCAGTTCGTCGAGGGCGGCGGCGAGGTCGGTCACCACGCGCAGCGCCGCGGGCAGTGGGCCGTGGGTGGCGTGGCGGCCGAGCACGCCGACGAGGTCGGTGGCCGGGATGATCACGCGCGCGTCGCCGTCGGCGAGAGCGGTGACCAGCAGGGCGCGGGCCGCGGCGGCGGCACCCGCGCCGAGGAGTCCGAGGCCGTGCGCGGCGGCCAGGTCCAGCGCGAGTTCCCGCCCGTCGCGCACGCCCACCGGCAACACGGTCGCCGTGGTGTATCCGTCGTCGGTACCCAGGATGATCGAGGGCGCCGTGCTGTGCGGTGGTCGCAGGGGCGGGTTGTCGGGGTCGGCGACGAGGTCGTCAGGGTCGGCGCGCAGGTGCGCGAGCCGCAGCCCGTAGACCACGGGGGCGACGGGCAGGTCGGTGCGGTCGCCGCTGCCGGGCCGGTATCGGCGTCGGTGCCGTCGGCGGGCGACCAGCAGGGCCGCGCTGACCGCGGCGGCCAGTGCCAGGCCGACGAACACCTCGTCACCCCAGCGCACTCCCACCTCGCCGACGGAGTCCTCACCCGCGGGCGCCAGCGGTGTGGCGAGGTCATGGGGCCCTGCAGGGGGTTGGACCAGCGTGGGTGCCGGGATCGCCTCGGGTGTCGGCTGGGCAGTCGACGGCTGCGGGGTGGGGTTGCTCGGCCGCGGGCTCGGTGGGGTGACGGGTTCCGGGGTCTGGGCAGCGACGTGTGGCGTGGGCTGCGCGGCGGGCACGGCGGTGGGTGGGAGGAGCATCTGCTCGCCGGGGAACACGAGGCTCGGACAGGTCAGTCGCCCGCCACCGGGTTGGGGCTTGCCCTTGTTGAGTGCGTAGATCTCCGGCCACCGGTTCCCGTCGCCCAGTTCGCGGTCGGCCATGCGCCACAACGAGTCGTGCACCCCGGTGGCCGGGTCGTAGGGCAGCACCACGGCCGACCTCGCCGGTGTGGACGGTGACGCGGGTGAGGGTGCGGAGAGGGCGTGACGGGCCGGGGTGTGCACGGCCAGGCGGACGCCCTCGGCCGCGGGGGCGACGGGCTGCTGCGTTATGAACGCGGTGGCCACGACAGCGGCGCCAGGCCCGGCCGATGGTGTGTTCGCCGAGACCGTGCCGGTGCGTTGTCCCAGCAGGGAGATCAGGATCGCGCCGACCAGCACGGCCGCCACCCGGTGCACCGGCCCGGCCGTCGACAGGTCCGGTAGCCGCGTGTCGCGGGTGATCACGATCGCGGCGCGGGCCACGTCGAGGACGAACAGCCCCCATACCAGCCAGGCGGCGCAGGCGAGCACGTCGAGCAGGAACCCTGAGGTCATCGGTCCGAGCAGCGCGCCCTCGATCTGCGCCCAGGACGGCACGTGATCGGGCAGGGGCCAGCCGATGAAGTGGGTCAGCGCCCACGGCAACCCGCCCACCAGCGCCGCCAACATCACCGCCGCGAGCAGCCCGCGCAGCAGGCTCGCGACCGCGGCGAGGGCACGATGCCCAGGCCGCGGACGCGCACCGCGGCGGGACGGATGTGCTCGTGTGCTCACAGGCGTGCTCGATTCGTCGAAACCAAGTCGATGTCGGCAGTCGTGATGTTTTGCCCCGGCCGGACCGGCTAGGGCTCCGTCGGGTCGACGGGCCGGTCGGTGGAGGTCTTCCTGCGTCGGCCGCCGCGGGCGGGTTTGTGGCCCGCGAGCCAGGCGGTGAGCTCGGCGGCCTTGAGGCCGGTGAACCCGGCGAGTTCGTCGAGGTCCATGATTTCCGCGGTCTCGGCGAGGACGTGGCCGAGGTCGCGCTCGACGCCGTCGAGCTGCTCGACGACCTCGGCCCGGCGTTGGGCGAGTTCGAAGACCTGTTGGGCCGCGGCGGCCCGTCGGGCGCTGCGGGAGGTGTCGGCGTCTGCGACGCGTTGCCTGATCTGCTCGGGTGTGAGCATCGGTGGTTCCTTTCGTTCCCGCCCCGGGAGGCGGCGGGGTGAGATGGGGGTGGAGTCATCCGCGTTGGGGGTGCGCGCTTCCCTGGCCGTGCACCGAAAACGAGGTGATGCCGACCAGTCCGAGCAGCTGGGTGGGGTGGACGGCGGTAACGGTGACCGTGACGGTGTCGTCGGTGATGGTCACGGTGCCGGTGGCGCCTTCGGCGGCGAGGTGGGCTTGGGCGTTGGCGACGGCTTGGGCGGGTACGAGGCGCAGGGTGCCGGTGGCGCGGTAGGCGGTGAGGTCGATGGCCTGGGCCCCGGCCCGTGCCGCGGCCTCGGCCTGTCCGCTCGCCCTGACCTTGGCCGCGAGTGCGAGGCCGCCGTCGAGGGTGAGTCCGGCCAGGACGAGGATGCCGGTGACGAGCACGACGACGAACGCGCTCACCTGTCCCTCGTCCGCGCGCCACCATCCCCGCCATGTCCTGGGGCGCTTCATGTCCGGGTCCCGGTGGTGAGGGTGGCTCGCCAGAGGTCGACCGGTTCGACGGCGGTGGCGGCCACCTGTCGATCGGGGATGCCGAGCAGGAGCGCGTCGCCGAAGTCGACCTGGCAGGACACGGTGACCGTGACCGTCCCCCCGGGACGCATCCCGCCGGTCGCCGTGCTCACCGCCAACGACCGACACACCACCCCCGCCGCCGACAACGCCGAGGACGCGGTCGTGCGCGCGGCGGTGACCGCGGCGGCAGGGGTGCGTTCCAGGCTCGCCGCACGGGCGGCCTGGTGGGCGGCGTCGTCGACCCGCAGGCGCGCGTCCACGCCCCGGTGGATGACCACCCCGACGAACACCAGCAGCATGATCAGCAGCGGTGCGGCGATGGTGATCTCGGCGGACACCGAGCCCTCGTCGGCCCGCCACCACGCCGCCCACCCTCGCCGTCGGGGCCGCTGTGTCGCGGGCCTGGTAGTGGTTGGTGGTGCGGGCATCGGGATCACCTGCCTTCCAGATCGGGGACGAGGCGTTCGACGGGGCCGGTGGCCTCGGCGTGCACCGGCAGGCTCAGGAACGGCACCACTACCGTCGCGGTCCCGGTGACGCGTACCGAGGCTGAGACCGGGCCGCGGTCGGCGGCCACCACGGTGTTGTCCAGCGGGCCTGCGGCGAGCTGGTCGAGCAGCTGCCGCGCGCTCGCCGCGCCCGCGGCGGCGGTGCCGTTCTGGGCTCGCGCGACGGCCAGGCCCTGGGACGCTGCGGCCTGGGCGACGTGGGTGGCGTGCGACCACAGCGCGAACTGCACGATCGCCAGCAGCATCAGCAGCAGCAGCGGGGTGGCGATCACCAACTCCGCGCTGACCGCCCCCCGATCCCCGCGCAACGCCCGCCGTACTCGGCCCAACCAGCCTCGTATGGCGGTTGGAGGGGTCACATGGTGATCCCGGTGGCCTTCTCGGTGACCTTGCCGACGATGATCGCGATCACCGCGATCGCGGCGACCACCAACAGGGCGGTCACCAGGACGGCCTCGGTCGAGTACCCGTCCTCGGGTCGGCGGCGCAGCTGGTCCCAGCGGGCGAGCAACACAGTCCACATCGCCTCGACTTGTGGGCGCATGATGATGTCCTTCCATGTTGTCCACGGGCAGCGATCGCGCCTCGCGGTGGTTGTCACAGTCCATTGAGGACCTGTGTGAGTGCGGGGTAGGTGATGAACGCCAGGAAGCCGAGGAACAGCACCATGACCGGCAGGCTGAGGCGTTCGGTGGCGGCCTGGGCCGCGCCTTCGGCCTCGGTGATCTGGTGGGTGCGCAGCGCCTGGGCCTTGGCCGCCAGCGAGGTGCGGACCTTGGCGCCCTCGGTCCCGGCCAGGCTGACCGACGCGGCCAGCTCGGCGAGTTCGGAGACGTCCAACTCCTCGCCGAGTTGTCGCAGCGCGGCCCAGGGGGTGGCGCGGGTGAGGCGGGCGGCGTCGAGGGCTCGGCCGAGCTGCTCGAACGCCCACCCCCGGCCCACGAGGACCGAGTCGCCGAGGGCGGAGTCGACGCCCATGCCCCCGGCGAGGGTGATCCACACCAGGTCCAGGTAGGCCGAGAGGGCGTGGCGGAACCCAGCCCGCAGCGCTGCGGCCTGGTTGCGGGCGTTGAGGTCCGGGGCGAGGAACCCGACCACACCCAGCACGAGCCCGGCCACGAGCGGGAACTGGAGTCCGAGCCCGAACCCGGCCAGGGCGAGGACCGCGCTCGCCAGGGCCGGGAGCAGGAGCCCGGCGACGGCGAGGACCGCCTTCTCCGCCAGGTGCACCGACACCGAGCGGCCCGCGACGGCCAAGTCGCGCCCCACCTTGCGTCCGGGGAGTCCGAGCGCGCGTAGGGCCGGGATGGCGGGTCGGCCGAGGCGCACAGCCCAGCCGGTGTCGTCGGTGGCCAGGATCGGCGCCGGGACCGGGGGTGTGGTCGCGGCGGCCAGGACCACGCCGAGCGCGGGACGCGGCGGGAACAGGAACACCACCAGCGCCCACAACCCGGCCCCAGCACCCGCGCCGAGGACGATGAAGGTGATCACGACCGACCTCCCGGCAGTCCCGTGACGGCAGGCAAGGCCACCTCGGCCGGGTCCGCGGCGAGGAAACGGTCCGGCTGCTCGACGCGCACGACCCGGGCCAGCCAGGCGAACCCGGCGGCGAACAGGCCGCCGATGCCGAGCAGGACGAGTTGGCCGGTGGCGGTGCCGTAGGCGGCCATGTAGTCGCGGTTGAGCACCACCAGTGCGGCGGCGAAGGTCAACGTCGTGCCCACGATCACGCGCACCGAGGTCCGGGTGCGGGCGCGTCCGGCGTCGACCCGCATCCGCATCGCGGCGTGCCCGCGGGCGGACTCGGCCAGCGACCCCAACAGTTCGCCGAGCGCGCGGGTCGGCTGCTCTGCGGCCAGCAGCAGCGCGGCCACGACAAGGTCACCGACCGGGTCGTCGAGCCGTTCGCCCAGGCGCCGCAGCGCGGTCGTGAGCCGGTCGCCGGTCTCGATCCCGGCGGCGAGCTCACCGACCTCCGCTTGGATGGCCGCGGGCGCCAACGGCGCTGTCGCGAGCACGGCCTGCTCCAGCCCGGCAGCTGCGGAGAGGGTGTCTCGGAGCATCTCGGTCCACGAGGCGATGGCCTCGATCCGCGCGACCCGACGGGCGTGTTCGGGGTCGCGGCCCAGCACCCGCGGCAGGAACCACGCGGCGAGCCCGGCCAGGACGGCGCCGATGACCCAGCCTGTGAGGACACCGGTCACCACCCCTGCCGCGGCGGCGACCGCGACACGGGTGAGGCGTCGTTGATCGCTGGCCGTGCGGGTTCGGGTGCGGCGTGGGCGGGGTGTGGTGCCGCGCCGGCCCAGGAGGATCAGCAGGACCCCGAGGCCGGTGCCGATCCCGAGCAGGGCCGCGGCGGCGGTGGTCGGTCCGAGGGTGAGGTTCACGGTGTCCACCACCCCTCGGGGTCCTCCAGCAGCTCGGGGTCGAAGCCGACCTCGATCAGGTCGTCGAGGGTGTCGGCGCGCAGCGCTCCCGCCACCGGCCGGGCCCTGCGATCGGGGCCGGGGCGGTAGACCTCGTTGGACACGACCTGGGGGCCGTCGGCGCCTACGACCTCGCGCACGGATGACACCACGCGGGTGCGGCGGTCCTCGGCCCGAGCGAGATGCACGACGAAGTGCACGGATGAGGCGACCAAGAGGTTGGTGGCCTCCAGCGGAAGTCGTTCGGCGCCTTGGGCGGCGTAGGAGGCCAGCCGGGTGAACGCGATCCGCGAACTGCTCGCGTGCAGGGTGGCCATGCTGCCGTCGTTGCCCTGCGACATCGCGTTGCCCATCGGGATGACCTCCGGGCCGCGGATCTCCCCGACGATCACCCGGTCCGGCGACATCCGCAGACCAAAGCGCACGAGATCGGCTTGGGTGATCTCGCCCGAACCCTCCACATTGGGCTCGCGCGACTGGAACGCGGTCACGTCCGCGTGGATCTCCGGGTCATGGTCCAAGCCCAGCTCGAACGCGTCCTCGACGGTGACGATCCGCTCCAACGGATCCATCTCGGCCGCCAACGCGCGCAGCATCGTGGTCTTACCCGCCCCGGTGCCGCCGGTGATCAGGATGTTCTTGCGCGACTTGACCAACGCGCGCAGGAACGCCTCCAGGCTCGCGTCGATCGTGCCGCCGCGGCGCAGCTGCGCGAGGGTGGCGGTGAGGTAGCCGTGGCGGCGGATCGACAGCGCGGTCACCCCGCCCGCGGTCACCGCCATCACCGCGAACAACCGCTCTCCACCGGGCAGTTGCAGGTTCACTGCGGGGGAGCCTTGGTCGAACCGCCGTTCCTGGCTGGACGCCCGCGCGGCCAGCAGCCGTACCAGGTCGGTGAGTTCGTCGTTGGAGGAGGCGATCGGCCCGACCTGGGCCCGGCGGCCGTCGTTGTACTGGACGAACACCTTGTCGAAGGCGTTGGCGTTGATCGTCTCCACGTCCGGGTCGTCCAACAGCGGCTGTAGCCCGGCCAGGCCGAACAGCTCGGCGACGACCTCGTCCACCACTCTCTGCTCGGCCTCACGCGGCGGCAGCTGCCTGCCCGCGGCCAGCTCGTCCTCGGTGTGCGCGCGCAGCGCCTCCTCGAGGATCACCCCCGCCAGCTCGCGCCGCGCCTCACGGGTGGCGGCGGTACCGGTGTGCTCCAGCTGCTCGGCGACTCGCTGAGGAAGCTCCGTGCTCAGCCGTCCCCGCAAGGCCCGCCGCAGCCGCACCAGCGCCGCCGACGGCGTGGCGCCACCCTCGGTGTCCCACCCGAGGTCGGAAGACTGCCCAACGTCTGGTGTGGAGGAACCGCGCTGGAGCGGGCGGAGCTGGCGCACCACCGGGTGCCGGTCGGTCGAATCGGTCATGCCTGCCCTCCGGGGTATGCAAGGTCGGCGTCATGGGCCGCGTCGGCGGAGATTGCGTGGGGCGACGCCGGGTCGTGGTGTTCCTGCTGGGGCGCCGGAGTCTCGTGGCGTGTGGCGAGTTCGGTGGCGAGCTGGAGTGCGAAGCGCCCCAATGCCGACCGTTCCGGGCCGGTACGCCGCCAGCGGGAGCCGCCCCGTTGTCCACGAAGGACCGCCGCGCCTGTCGGGTCGTGCGGCACCCGGCCCCACGGGGGGACGCCGAGTTCGCGGGCGACCTCGGCGGTGGAGTAGCCGTCACCGACCAGCAGCAGCACCGGGTGCGGGCTCCACCTACTGATCACGGGCAGCCGCCGCGGCAGGTGTGCCAGGTCGTCAGCGCCCGCGCCGGTCAACAGCACCACCGCGTCGCAGGCACGCACGACCGGCAGCGCCGGAGACCCCGGGTCCAGGCGACCGCAGTCGACGACGACCACCGCATCCGGCTGCTCGGCCGCCGCCCGCAGACCACCCAACCCGCCCGCGGGGTCGGGGGCCAACGCCGTGAGCGCCGCGCGGGCCTGCTCGGCATCCGGCGGGGCCGCGACCACCGCCAGACCACCGGGCAGTAGTTGGGTGTGCCGCCACACCAGGTCCGGGTCGTCCCCCGCCCGGCGCGAGGCGGCAGCCAGAGAGACCAGGCCCGGGGTCGAGGACAACGAGAACCGCAGCGTGAGGTCCCCGCCGGCCGGATCGGCCTCGACCAACACCGTCCTCGCCGGAGCGGGCCAGCGGGCGGCCACGGCCGTGGCCAGGGTGCTCACCCCGGGCGAGCCCTTCAACGACAGCAGCGAGATCAACATCAGTTGCCTCCCGCCGCGAGCAGCACGATCGACACCTGACCGGCGGGCACCGCCGCCACCTGCCGGGCCGCGGTCTCCGACAGCTGCACCGAGACAACCGTGTCCTGCCCGCCTGGCTGGGTGTTGACGCTGGTCACCACCGCAGGCCACGCCACCCCGCTGGTGCTGGGCGGCGTGGTCGCTGTCCCGGCCGGGCCGGGCACGAACACCACCGACACCCGCGCCCCCGGCGCGACCTCGGCCGGGAACTGCCCCGGCTTCAAGGCGAGCGCGGCGATGCCCTGTCCAGCGGCGGGGACCGCGGTGCCGCCGACGGCCTCGGGGGTGAGCAGCGTCCCCGCCGACAGGCTCGTGGCCATCGGACGACCCAGCACACTGGCCGCTTGGTCCGCGGGCACGACCGCGACGCCGGGGTCGACAGCGACGTTGACCTGCCGCAGATCCTGCGCGGCGAGAACCTGCCCGACCGACACAGAACGGGCCAACGCGAGCACCGGCTGCCGGTCACCGGAGCGCAGCGAGATCAACACGAACGCGCCGACGCACACGAGCACAAGCAACACCCCCAGCAGCAGGTACGGGACGCCACGGCGCCGGCCCGGGGTACGCAGCCGCGAGGCCGCCGACTTCTTCCCGTTCTCCACCCACCGGCCATCGCCCGCCTTCGCGGACCTGCCGATATCAGGGCGGAACGTGGTGTTGGCAGACATGCCGAACCTCCAAAAGGCATGGGGGTAGCGCGCCGCGACGCCCACATCGACGTGCGGAACAGAGAGCGAGCGATTACGTGCGGAGAGTCAGACCGTGAGTGGTGCTCAGCCGCCGCCGTTGTTGAGGACCTGCGACTCAGCCACCCGGAACGCCGCCGCCCCCGTCGTGGTCAAATCCGGGAAAACCCCGCCCTGACCCGCACCCGACCAGGAGACCCGCCAGTGCACCGTCGCCGACACCGCGTACACCTGCCCCGGCAGGGCGGTCGACGAACGCCGGTAGACGTGACCGCAGGTCGGCGACGCAGCCCTCGGGTCACCACCAACCGGGTAGGGCGTGCCTGGGCCACCGCAGGTGACCGTGGAGCCATCACCCATCACCCAAGTCACCGAGGTCGGCGTCGCGACCGCGGTCACCGACACCCCCGGCACCGACGCCGTCGCCGACACCGGCCTCCAACTGCCGATCAGCCACATCCACGTCGGCAGATTCACCAACTGCTCGGCAGCCGGGCTCGCCGCGATCACCGGCGAGGGCAGCCGCAGCTGCCGACGCGCGACCCGCGACAACTCCGCCGGAGAGGGCAACAACGCCTCACCCGGCGCCTGGCCGTCGGCCATCCACACCGGGGACCGGTACATCCCGTGCGCCACCCCCTCGGTATCGCACGTCCACACGTACCACGCACCCCCGCCCTGCCCCGGCTGCGCTGCCCGCGCCACGGCGGGGTGCGGCATCGCGGCCTGGACGACTCCACCGGGTGCTGCGGGAGGGTGGTAGGCCGCGCTGATCACGCCACCGGCCGGGGGCTGAAAGTCGCTGCGCACGTACGAGCAGTTGGCCACGCTGTTGCCGCTCCCACCGCTGGTGTCGCCCCCTGAGCCCTGACCACCCCCACCCGCGCCACCACCCGGACGATGCGGGCTGGTGCCGTGCCCGGACGACCCACCCGGCAACCCACCGCCACTGCTGCCCGCCTCCAGCTCACACACCGGGGACGGGACCTGCCCGCAGTTCGTGTTCCCCCACCCGTCCGCCAAGGCCGGAACCGCGAGGCCGACGAGGTTCACAGCAAGGAACCCGGTAATGATCGATAAACGTCGCATGGTCAACACGTCCCCAGTTCATGAACGCCGTAGTCGGAGATCTTCCATGAGCCGTCCGACTGCTTCTCGGCAATGGCATTGATCGCGCGCCGACCCCCGGGCTCCTTGTCCGCGAGCTCCCCGGTGTCGGCCCGATATTTCAACCAGTTCGTCGAATCGCCACAGTCGGAGACAATGATCTTTTTCGGCTCCGCCGCGGGCTCGACCGACGACACGGTCGGATTGAGCACCGGCTCGCCCTTGGTCACCAGGCCGTTGTAGTGATCGGCGTACAAGCCCCGCGACAGGTTCGTCAACGCGACCCCCGTCGCGTGCTGCCCCAGCTTCACCGACCGCCAGTCCGAAGTGTGTCCAGCCTCCACGAAGTCGGCCCACATACCCCGATAGGCGCCCAACGCCGCCTGTTCAGCCCGCTCAGACGGTGAAGAAGTAGTGCTCGGGCTCGCCGTCGGGAGCGTCGTCGTCGCGGAACCGGACGCAGCAGGCGGGCCGCCAGCCGAGTCGCCGGTGCCGCACGCCGCGACAGTCACCAGGGTCAACGCGCCGACCACCAGACACCCGCGCCAAGATCGAAAAACCCATTGCCTCACAAACACACCCCCTGCTTCCCGAAAACGATCGCCCCACGTCCGAGCGACTCCAATAGGTCTACACCACGACACCCACCCGACGGCAAAGTCGGAATGCGCTGACTTTGAAGTCGGCATGAAACATCCTCGTACCGATTCACTCAACTGGCCTAAAGTCGTCACCCGGGACGATTTCTCTCGGTGTCACCGACAGCGAGGGATCCGCCGAAACGGGGCCAAAATCGCTACGAAGAGTGATAGGTGGTGAATGGGCTTGACTTCCACGGAATCGATCGCGTGGTGGGCCGTCCTCGGTACCGCGAGCGGTGGCGCGTTCGGCTTGGTGACGCGCCGCCTGCTGCTCACAAGATCGTTCGGGTGGAGCGCGTGGGCAACCGCGGCTGCGCTGACCGGGCTCCTGTTCGCCGCGCTAGCCTGGCGAATCGGCCAGCACCACGCCCTCCTGCCCTTCAGCTACCTCGCTGCAGCGCTGGTGCCCCTCGCGGTAGTGGACCTGGCGGAGCATCGGCTTCCCAGCGCGCTGATCCTTCCCAGCTACCCCATCCTCGGAGCAGGCTTCACCGCGGTTGCTGTCCTCGAACCTCACCACGCGAATCTGGCACGAGCATTGCTCGGCATGGCCATCCTCGCCGCAACCTACTTCGCACTCGCCCTCTGTACCGGCGGCCTCGGCGCCGGAGACATCAAGCTCGCGGGTCTCCTTGGCCTCGCCCTTGGGTGGTGCGGTTGGTCGGCGATCCTGGCTGGCACTCTCCTTGGATGGCTACTCGCCGCAGTAGCCCGCCTCGTACTACGCGGTACCCACCGCATCCCTCGCCACGCACCGATGCCGCTCGGCCCATACTTGGCGCTAGGGGCAATGGCTGCCGTGATCTCGACCAGCTTGGGCTGAGTGCGCGGCACCGTCCCACTCCACTGCCCGTAGACCGAGCAGTCGTGACGAATGCTCCTCGTTGGGGTGAACGGCACTAGAGCCACCAACCGCTGAACAGCACGACCCATGCTGGATATTTATTGAGCGATGGGTAAGAGTGCGCAGGTCGCGCTCGCGAAGGTGGTCTTTGAGGACGAACAGTGCCTCGGCATAGGGTTGGCCGGGTGATCGACCAGAGGACTGTGGATGCGGCGGTAGCCGATGCGCGTGTGGCGGAGATGGCGTTCGACGACGCCCACGCGTGGCTGCGCGCCCAACCCGTTCTGACGGAGCCGCTGTCGGCCGAGGTGTGGGTGACCGACCCCTCGTTCAGTCACGTGCTGCTGGTGCGGCACCGCATTCGGGGGTGGGTGCCGCCTGGGGGCACGGTCGAGCCGGGCGAGACGCCGCGGGCCGCTGCTGCTCGGGAGTTGGCAGAGGAGACCGGGGTGTCGGGTGAGTTGCTGCCGGTTCCGGCTGCGGTCACAGTTCGCTCGTACCGTGCTGATTGGTCGCCGACGCTGGGCCTGTCCTACGCCGCCGTGGTCGACCGTGATGTACCGCTAGGCGGCGAAAACGGACAGCCGCCGAGGTGGGTCGACCTGACCGAGGAGTGGGAGAGCGCCTTTCCCGAGGACCGGGACCGCATCCGAACGTACGTCCGCCGCCTGGCCACTGAGACCAGGTGATGAGCGGTCCGACTGACCACAGGCGGACTGGCGGGCTAGAGCTGTGCGTCGGGGCGTTGGGCAACCACCGTCAGCCAACTCGTCACGGTTGGAGAGTCGGGCGTGGTCATGGCGTATGCCTTATTCAGGATGTCCATGCGTTGGGCGTGGGTGTAGTCGCCTTCGGGGCGGGCGAAGACCGGGATGGACACCCATGCCTTCTTCTCGGCCATGGTGCTGTGCTGGGCGGTGACTTCGGTGTCGAGCACGGTCAGCCCTGCGGCGACCAAGTGTGCCGTCACTGCGTCCAGTGGCAGCTTCGGTGCTGTGGCTTCTGATCTAGGGGGACGGTGGCCGTAGTCCTGGGTGGCGACTTGGTGGATCAGGGTGTTCAGCGACGGTCCGGTTCGGGTAGTGGTTTCGTCGGGGTGGCGGACTCCGGCGAAGCCGCCGCCGATGTTGAACACGAACCGGCCGCCGGGGCGGAGCACTTGGTGGACGGCGTGGAGCACCGCGGGGACGTTCGTCTTCCAGATCGCGCTGTTGCAGATGACGGCGTCAACTGACCCGGGGACGTGGTCGGCGAGGTCTTCGGCCGCGGCGGTGATCCAGGTCAGGCGTGGGTCGGTGAGGGCGCGTCGGCCGACGCGTTGCATCGCGGCGGCGTTGTCCAGGGAGATGACCCGGGTGTGCGGTGGGGCGAGGTCGAGGATGGCCTCCGCGGTGGCGCCTGCTCCGCCGCAGAGGTCGATGACCAGGTCGGCGTTGGAGAGGTTGGCGCGGTGGGCCAGGTCGCGGCTGGTGGCGGAGTACATGGGGAAGTCGCGGGTGAAGGCGGCGTACGCCTCGGCGGTGGTGTCCTCGTCCCAGCCGAGCACGGCGTCGAGGGGTGCCATGGTGGGTGCCTCGTTTTCGGGTGGTCAGAACAAGGAGCTTTGGACAGCGGCGCCCGGCGAGGTGAAGGGGCCAAGGGCGATGCGACGGCCCTTGAGCGTGCCGAGATCGAGCACGTAGTCGGTCTCGTCGTCGCCGGTCAACGTGGTGAGTACCTGGGTGCCGACGCAGGAGGTCACGGTGAAGCCGTGTTCGCCGTCCTGTAGGTCGTGCGGGTACAACGCTCGGGCTCGACCGGCGACGCGCAGTCGCGCGCCTTCAGCAGGAGGGGCCCACTTCTCCAGGACCGTTTGGTTGCCGGTCGCGGTGAGGGCGTCGGCGGCGCGGGTGACGTGCTGGTCGTGGGCCGCGCCCGCGGCGGCCAGGTTGGTGAGGTTGGCCAGGGCTTTGAGTTTGGTGGTGGCCCGGACGGTTTGGGGCATCCGGAGGTCGCGGGTGATGGCGTCTTCGAGGAAGCGCACGGTGCGGCCGTCGGGGGTGGTGGTGAGGTAGGTGGCGAACAGGGCTCCCTGTTCGTTGAGGCGGGAGTGCTTGCGTGGTTCAGCCGCGGTGCCGACCTTGGTGGCTCCGTCGGCGAAGGTGGCCAGGTAGAGCCAGTGCGGCTGGTCCATGTACCGGCGCAGAGCGTCGGGGACGTTGCCGTCGCGGTGGTACTGGTGGGCGAATCGGAACTCGTCCTGGCCGAGGCATCGCGGGCATTGGTCGTTCTGCCCGGCCTGCGCGCGGTCGGGGCAGGCGAGGGCTTCCACGCGCACGGTGTCGACGAACCGGTACCGGCCGGTGCACCACCTGCCGGTACCGGACGCGAAGCCGAGTCGTTGGTTCATGATCTCGGCGTAGACCAGTGGCCCGTCGGGTAGCGGGGCGAGGAGCAGTCGGGGGTCTCCGGTCGCCCAGGTGATGCCGTGGCACACGTACTCGCCGTCGGTCGGTCGGGTCACTGGCATGGACGGAATCCTTCAGAGGGAGAGCTGGAGGCGGTCGGTCAGGGCCTGGGCGGCGGTGTCGAAGACCGCGTCGCGGTCCATGTCGGTAACGTCCATCGACAGCCAGCCGCCGCGGTCGGCGTGCTCGCGCAGCGTCGCCAGGACAGTGTCCTGGTACCGGATGAAGTCCTCGTCGCCGCCACCGGAGTGGCCGGTCTCCAGGGAGCTGAACTCGCCCTTGCGGGCCAGCGCGGTGTGGGCGTCGATGTGCAGGAAGAACATCAGGTCGGGCTCGGTGAGGTGAGCGAAGACCCGCTCGGCCAGCTCGGTGTCGACGTCGGGGTTGACCGCGTAGCGGGCGAGGATCTTGTGGTGGGCGTTGTCGAGGATGACGTGGGTGCCCGCGGCGAGCGCGGGTTGGATGACGAGCTTGTCCTGCAGGGTGTACCAGGCGGCCAGTGCGAGTAGCCAGTAGTGGTCGCCGCACTCCTGGGCGATGCGGGCGTCGCGGCGGTATACCAACGTGTTGAGCTGGTCGACGTACGCGGCCAGCTCCAGGTCGGCGGGCACGTCGGTGGTGTGTTTGCCGACCAGGATGGTCTTGTGGCCCGCGTCGTTGAGGGCCTGGTGCAGGCGGGTGGCGAGGGTGGACTTGCCCGCGCCGTCGATGCCGACGATCGTGATCTCGCGCCCGCGGGTCGGGGCGTCGGGCGGTGCCGTGTCCGGCATGGGTGTTCCTCCGTGGGGTTCAGGTCAGGCGGGCGGTGATGATGTCGCGGATCTGGGTGATCAGGGCGGCGCGGCGCTGGAGCACGTCGTGATTGCGCTCGTTGGACAGGTCGGCGGGGTAGTGCCGGGCGAGGTTGTTGGAGATGACGTGCAGGTAGCCGAACCCGATGTCCGCGTCGCGGGCTGCCGCGCCCATGGGGCCGATCTCCGGGTCGACGAAAGCGTGGTCGGCGTGCTCGGCCAGCCAGGCGCGGTTCTCCAGCAGGATCGACGGCGAGGTGACGTGGATGCCGGTGTGCACGCCCGGCTGGGAGACGGCGAAGTCGGCGAAGAAGTCGTTCCAGGTGACCGGGGCGCCGTCGATCAAGCTGGTGTTGCCGGTGGCGAGCAGGGTGTTGGGCTCGATCGCCGGGTTCAGCGCGCCGACCTTGCCGACGTAGACGACGTCGCCGGCGCCGAGTCTGGCCAGGCGGGTGACGACTCGTCCGGCGACGTCGCCCCAGATGCTGTGCTGGTAGCCGAGGAAGACCACGTCGCGGCCGTGGATGCGGGTGCGTTGCCAGGCGTAGCCGTGTCCGCGGTTCCACACGCCGTCCGGCGGGACGAGGTGGGCCAGGCCCCAGCCGACCACCACGAGATCGCCGTTGAGGTCGAGTTCGAGCCGTCTCACCGCGTCGGTGGATACTGCGGGAGTGGGCGGCTCGTAGCTGACGATGCTCGCGTCCTTGCCGACCATCTCCAGGTAGGTGGCGATGATCAGGCCGTAGTGGTGGACGTAGTCGACGCCGGGGAACGCCTTGACGATCAGATCGCGGCCGTGGGCGTCGGCGGTGGGGCGCTCGATGTTGAACAGCTTGCCGGTCTTCTCGTGGGCGGAGATCACCGCGCCGCGGTCGTAGCCGCCGACGACGTGGATGCTGTCCCAGTCGTGGTCCTGGATCAGGTGGTGGGCCTTGATCTGGAGGTAGCGCAGCAGGCGGTCCGGGGGCATCGTGTGCCCGTTCACTTCGATGGGGTCCGCGCGCAGCGCGGACCCGGCCAGCAGGCTCATCGGATGGCCTCCGGGATGCGCACGGTGCTGCCCGCGGCCTCACGGACCACGTCGATGTTGCGGCGGATCAGGCCGAACCGTTCCTCGGGGATGAGGCCAAGGTTCTCGATCCGCGGCGTCGGTCGCTTCTCATACGGTCCGTCGGGCAGCATGGGAATGCCCATCGCGCCGAGGATGACCGGCGCGGCACCGTCGACCGAGGCGATCCACTCGTGCTCGCGCTGCTCGGCCAGCTCCAGGTGCCCGGTGCGGCCGAGTCCGAGCAGTCGGTACGTGATCCGGTCCTCGACGAGGCCGTGGTTCTCCAGGAAGCGGGTCGCCGTCCACCGGGTCCGACACAACAGCTCGTCGGACGCGGGCTTGCGGGACGCGGGTAACGCGATGGCGCCGACGTAGGCGCTGGAGGCAAAGTAGTCGTAGGTGCGCAGCCATTCCTTGTCGGTCGCCGCGTGCAGCACCACGCACAACCGGAACTCGTCGCTGAGGTCTTGGATCTCGCGGGCGGCCTCGTCGCTGGCCTGGATGGTCGCCGGTCCGTCGCCCATCACGTCCGGCAGGATGATCTCCTTGGCGTTCACCGCGCGAGCCGCGGCGACCAAGTCCTCGGCGGGCAGCGCCTCGCCTAGGTCGAACACGCCGTTGTCGATGATGATCTCGGCACCGCGTCCGGCCTCACGGTGGAAGAAGTCCCGGTACAACGGGTCGTTCAGAACATGCTGCGCGGCAACGTGGTGAACGCGAGCGGGAGCTTGGGCGACGAACGCGTCCAAATAGTCGGGCGGGGCGATCACCGAGAACTCAATGGCCATCAGAGGTTCCTCCGATCAGTGGCGATGGCGAGGAACTGTTGGGAGAGAACCGGATCGGCTCCAAACCGGCCGCGGGTATCCACTGTGGTCGTGCGTGCCGCCTCCATGCGGACACCCCGCGCGCTCATGCACAGGTGTGTACCGTGGACCGCGACCGCGACGTTGCTGCCACCGATCGCGAGGGCGATCTCGTCGGCGACCTGCCGAGTGAAGCGCTCCTGCACCTGGAGACGACCGGCATACCGCTGCGCGACTCGCCCGAACTTCGACAGGCCGATCACCTGCCCGTCCGGCACGTAGCCCGCGGTGACGTTCAGGTTCATGGGCAGAAGGTGATGCTCGCACAACGACCACACACTGACGCCCCCGACGACAACCAACTGATCACTGAGGTACTGCTCGGTGAAACAGGTCGGCACCGCCGCGTCCGCGGAAAAGAACTCTCCCCACCAGGCGGCGACCCGGGCCGGAGTGTCCGCCAAGCCCTCACGGGCGGGGTCCTCGCCGATCACGACCAAGAGCTGGCCGACGAGATCGGCGACGCGGTCGCTGTCGACTCGTCCGGGCGGGGCCTGGCTCCCGTTGAGCACCGTGCTGTCAAGGACGTCGGTCATGGCGAATGCCTCGCTTCCTGTCAAGAGCGTGCGTCATCGCGAATCGTCGAAATGTGTTGCTGACGTGCAGAACCGTGCGATCAGCTCGGGTCAGCGAGCGCCGGTCAGGATGTGCAGGCGCGTGGAGACGTTCCAGCCGCGGTCGATCGCGGGGCCGTAGAGCGAGTCCATACCAGCGAGAACCGCTTCCCGGGTCGTTCCCTCGGGCATCGCCCATACCGGGGTCAGGCCGTACTCCTCGACCAGTTCGGCGATCTCGTCCAGGTCGTTCGCGGGGTCGGAGACGACGAACTTGAACACCGCACGGCCCGTGGCGGACAAGGCCGCGAGCGCCTGCGGCTTGATCCGGGCGGGATAGTCCATGCCGGAGTTGGCGAGCTTCGGGCTCACCACCCAGAGATCTACCCGGTCGGCCAACTCCGGGATCGGCTCCATCGTGCCGTTGGTCTCGATCTGCACCCGCACGCCCGGCAGGTCGCGGGCAAGCGTGCCAATCGCGAGCTGCTGCAACATCGGCTCGCCGCCGGTGATCACCACCAGGTCGACAGCGCGTTCACGCACCCAGGACACCAAATCCGCGATCGGAACCCTCCTGCTGACCTCGGAGGAGTTGTACCGGCTCCAGTCCCACGTCTCCGGGGTGTCGCAGAACCCGCACCGCAGGTTGCAGCGCGAGAGCCGGAGGAACACACAGCGCTGTCCCATCCACGGGCCCTCACCCTGGAACGACTCGAACTTCTCCGCGAGGATCGCCGTGCTCTCGGCTCGGCCAACCGGAATCACCAAAGCGCTCACAGCGTGTCGCCTCGTTCCCACCGCTCGGTCGCCGTCGCCGAGGCGATCTGTACGGATACCAGGCGCCCCTGGATCATCGGCTCCACGTTGGTGGCAAACCAGTGGGCCAGAGCCGCGGCGGAGGACACCGTGTCGGCCTTGCGCAGGTACGTCGAGAACGGCTTCAGGTCGCCGAAATCGGTGACGAACCCGAACTCGTCGAACTCGTCGGCTCCCAGGATCAGCGTGATCTCACCCTGGCCGTAGTCGAAGGTCTTCGAGATGGTGATCCCGTTGGTCGCGCCATCCCAGCGTGCCGAGGTGGAAGGCGTCTCCGACACCGCCATCGCCACCAGGGTGATGGGCGAGCCTGTCTCAACGTTGGTCCGAACCCACTCGACGAGGTGATTGACGAGCAGTTCGCTTGTCGGGTGGAAGGTGACCTGGTCGTTGATCAGGCGGTGGTCGAAGGTCGACGCCAGGTAATCCGCCAGCGGGGACCAGTCGATCGGGCCGTCGCCGTCCATGCGCGCGGTGGCGGTGACCGTGTAGTTGTGGCCGTGGTTGCGCTGGCACTTGTGGCCTTCGGGCAGCAGCCGCAGCTCGTGGCTGGCGCTGAAGCCGAACGTTCGCGTGATGGTGACCTGCCCTGTCGCCGGTAACGCGTCGTGGGTGGTCTGCATGTGCCCCTCCGGTCTCGGACCTGCGAATGGCCGCCCTGACGTGCCAGCGGCGGTAGTGGGGTTCTCGGCCTCCGATGCGGCCGGTGACGAGCTGTAGCGATCTAGCTACAGCCAACCTTACTGCGATATCCGAAAGGTGGCAAGATTCCGTCCGGGGCGAAGGTGGCCTTGCTGCCCTACGACTAAGGTCAATGGGTGTAGGCACCCGGCGACCCGCGAGATCCAAGGAGGTGAGCGATGGCCGATGCCCGCCTGTGGACGAGCGTGTCGATGCCGTACGTGAGCGGCCACCGCAGTGATGCGTGGGCCGTGGAGGCTGCGGAGCATGGCGGTTCCGGCACGCAGAAGTTGCTGGGTGTCGAGGAGGTGCCCGCGCCGGAGATGGTGGCCGACATGCTCGGCGTCGAGCCGGGCGAGGCGGTGGTCCTCCGTCGCCGGGTGATGTTGTTCAACGACCACCCGGTCGAGCTGACCGACTCCTACTACCCCGCGGCCATCGCCCGCGGAACCAAACTGGCTGAACCACGCAAGATCCGCGGCGGAGCCGTCGCCCTCCTGGCCGACCTCGGCCACCCGCCGCGGCGCCTTCGCGAGGACGTCAGCGCGCGCCTGGCCACACCGGACGAGCAGGACGCCCTGCGACTGGATGCCGCGGCCTGCGTGCTGCTGCTCGCCCGGGTGCTGCTGACCGATGAGGACCGGCCTGTCGAGGCGAGTGTGATGACGATGGTCGCCGACGGGCGGCGGTTGCGCTACGAGCTGACCCCATGACCGTGACGACGCCCCCGGGAGCCGGTCGTGCCCCGCGCCCGTGACCCACGGCCGCGCCACCAGCAGATCGCCGCGGAGATCCGCGACCTGATCATGCGCGGCGAGCTAACGCCCGGCGAGCGCCTGCCGTCCACCGCGCAGCTCGTCGAACGATACGGCGCGGCCAACGCCACCATCCAGCACGCGCTCAAGGCGTTGAAGGACGAGGGGTTCCTCGACAGCCACGTCGGCAAGGGAGTCTTCGTCCGCGACCGCCGACCTTTCGTGATCGACGCCGCAGCCTACATCGTGCCGGAGCCGGGCCGGTTCCGCTACCGGCTGCTCTCGGTCGACAGCGTCGTCCCGCCCCGAGACGTCATCGAGAGCCTTCGACTGGCGCCCCAGGCCGCCGCCGTGGTCCGCGCCAGACTCCTCCTGCACGACGGGCACCCCGTGGAGCTGTCCTTCTCGTACTACCCGGCCGACATCGCCGCGGGCACAAGCCTGGCGGGCACGACGAAGATCCGCGGCGGCGCTCCCCGAGCACTGGCAGACCTTGGTTATCCCCAGCAGCACTTCGTCGACCGCATCTCGGCCCGTCCTCCCACTACCGAGGAGATCGAGACGCTTGACCTGCCTGACGGCACTCCGGTGATCCGGCAGTTGCGCGTCATCTACAGTTACAACGACCACCCGGTCGAGGCATCCGTCTTGATCAAAGGCGCGCACCTCTACGAGCTGCTATACCGCCAAGACACGGCAAACGAGCCGTCCAACGCACTGCCAGCGTCCACGTAGAACCATTCGGTGGGTTGCGCGTCATCCAGCCTGACTGCGGAGAGTTCGTCGCACGCGATGAGCCAGCTCGCGCACCTCCGGGACGGTGCGGTGTCCGCGGGCGGCCTCGGCCAGCCGGTTGAGCGCGTCGTTGACCCGGTCGGAGCGGACGGTGCCGACGGCGTCGAGTGCGTCGTTGCCGAGGACGACGGCTTCGCGCGGGTCGTCGCAGGCCATCACCAAGGCGGCGAGGTTGGCCTTCGCCAACGCCTTGCCGCGGGAGTGGCCATCGGGGAAGCGGGTGATGGCTGCTTCGAGTCGCTGGCGTGCTTGTTCGTGGCCGCCACCGTTGAGTGCGAGGAAGAACAAGGCCCGCCCGGCGTCGCGGTCGAGGTGCGCCTGGCCGTAGTGCGCCAGCCAGGTGGGTTCGTTGTCGGGTGTGGATGTGGCGAACAGGTCCTCCGCCTTGGCCACTGCGGTGCGGCAGTCTGCGGCGCGGGATGCGCCGACCAGGCCCAGCGCGCGGGCGTGACGGGTGTGGATCATCGCGCCGACTTTGGGACTGAGTCGGTCAGCCCGGACCAAGGCTTCCTCGGCGAAGCTCAAGGCGTCGTCTTTGCGGTCCAAGTGAACCGAGAGGTTAGCCAGGCCGGAGAGTGCCTTGGCTTTCATGGCCCAGTCGCCGGACTTGATGGCGCAACCGACACTGAACCGGAAGGCACGCTCGGCCTGTGAGTGTTCTCCGGCGTCGAAGCACACCCCCGCCGCGGTATCGGCGAGTTCGGCAACTGCGGAGAACCAGTTGTCGCGCACACGAGAACCGGCGAACGGGCTGTCGATGAGTTCCGCGGTCGCGCCAAGCTGCGCGATGACCGCGCGGGAGGAGAGTTGTCCTCCGTACTGATGGTCCTGGCTGGCGAACATGCGAGCGAGTTCGCGTACCTGGTCGACGTCGGCCTGGCCGATCTGCCGTCCGCTACCGGCTTGGGCTCGGGCCGCGAACTCGCCGAGAGGGTCGGCGAAGGTCAGGCCAGCCACTGATCCGGCCAGCACCCGGAGGAACGCCTGCCGCTCCACGTCGTCCCCTCCTTCACGGTAGCGAGGGCTTGTCCTCTCCACGGTAACCGCACGGGCACGGGTGCTGTAGAAGCCGAGATCACGGTCCGCGCCGGTCTCCAGGACCTCGCGGAAGGCCGCCCGATAGGTCTTGTTGGGCCAGCGGTGGATGCCGCGTTCGAGCTTGCTGACGTAGTCGGCGTCCATCGCGCCCGGCTTGCCCGTTGCCGCCTGGACTTGGGCGTTCGTGCGCTCGGCCAGTTGCTCCTGGGTCAGGTCGGCGGCCTCCCGCGCCGCACGCAACCGGTCGTTCGGGGTGGTCGTCACCGGTCCTCGATCCGTGTTCGCCGCTGTGCCCAGTGTAACCGGCGGCAGGACGCTGACCTGGTGATCTTGTCCAATCCTCCGGGTAATCCTCCGGGTGGACGGCGGCCGAATGGCCGGGCCCGCCTGCGGCCCTGACCTGCCCCTTCGGCTCTGTTCCGCTGCTCATGATCCAGAGCGAAGCTCGGTTCATGGCACCCCGCGCCGGATGACGCGCTGGTAGGACCCCCGACCCCGCCGGCGCCGCGTGTCTCCGGCGTGGGGTGTCACCCACCGGAGCCAGTGGACGCGGAGCACCAGCATCGTGAACAAGCACATCACCCCAGAGGATGCTCTGCGCCGTTTTCCCGAACTTGTCCATCTCCTGTCCATCCGCCAAGCCGGATGGAACTTCCACCTGTTGCACGAGAACGACGACCTGGCGGCGGTAGCCGCCAGCTACAGCCAAAAACAATTCACCGACGCCATTTTCGTCTTCGACCGCACGCACATCCTCGCCAACCGACTCCTGGATGACGGAATCGTCTGGATGAAGGAAGGAACCGACATCCAGGAGGTCATCCAAGACCTCCTGGACCTGCCGGCCCCGGGGGAGCCAGGCGCGCCGTCGTTGGTGATCCGCTCCAGCGCGTTGTGGTTGCCCTGATGCGCGCGGGAGCGACCACCGGGGGGCATGGACGGTGATGGCCGCGGCTGGCGAACGCACGAGCGGAAGGGCGGGCTCGGTGCCTGCTGAAGACGACATTCCCGAGAACCCGTGGCGAAACGGTCAGGTGCTGCTGCATGGCCTGACGGTGATCTACCGAGGGTTGGAGATGTACTTGGAGAACATCGTCGACGTGCACCAAGGCGTGGCTCAACCGCTGCCCGCGCGGGTGGTGGCCAGCCTCGGTACCTCCATGGTCGAGGTCGGCAACGCCCTCGCCGGACGAGTGATCAAGAGCCTGCCCGACGACCTGCTCTCGCCGCCCTTCACCGCCGAGGGGGCTAGCGATGGCGAGCGACCAGGCGATTCACTGTGAGCACGAGCACCGACGTGCGGCTCGCCCAGAGCGACTTGTGAACCGACGAGTTCAGCCCTATGCCTAGGCACACCCTGGAAGCCAGGATGGTGTCGGTTGCCGAGCTGGTCAAGCGGGAAACCGCTGCGGGCAGAGCGCTGCGCCTGCACTGGCGCGAGAGTGATGTCGGAGTCGACGGTTTGGTCGACCCAGCCCACGGCGGGGACTGGCCGACTGCTCTCTTGCCGCGAGTCACGCCGGAGCTGGCCCCATCGACCGCCGCAGTCGAGGACAGCGCAAAGGGCCTCCACTCACCACCGGCTCGGCGCTCTTGGCACACCGCCTTACCCTCTAGCGATCCGTCCAATCCGATGTGGGTACAGGATGACCTGGGCGTGTTGGAACGGGTGCTGCACGGCCTGCAGCGGTTGGCTCAGACCGGAAGCCGGTAGGTGGGCACCGGGGCGGTGAGCCACGAGTCGTCGAAGGCCAGCCCGGTCACGCGTTCGACGGCGGCGAGGCTGGCGGACTTGAGGTGGTCGAGGGGGAAGTCCTCGGGTTCGCACCAGCCGGGGAGCATGTCGTTGGCGCCCGCGGGCTGGCCGATGAAGGTGGGATCGAAGCGGGCGGTGAGCTGCCCGTCCCGTGCCTGGACGATCTGGTGGTCGCCGTTGGCGCTCCAGTAGACCGACAGGAATACCCCGCTCGGGCGAGACAACGTTCGGGCAACCTCTGGGGCGTTGCCGACCCAGCCGTTGGGCTCGATGGCCAGTAGGTGCTGCCCGCGGCGGGTGAGCTGGAGCAGGCCGTAGTCGTCGAAGTGCTCGTTGCGCTGCTCCAGCGCGGCCTCGAAGGTCAGGTCGGTGGGCTGGGCGTCGTCGCGGACGCCGTAGGCGGCGAGCACCTCCTGCTCGGTCCGGCCGGTGGTCACGGCCAGGGTCCAGGCCAGGTCGAAGGCGGTGTCCGCCCACGCGTAGCGGGTCACAGCGCACATTGTTCCACCTGCACGTCAGCAACGTCCGCCCCGGCAAACCCGGCCGTGGCAACCTGGGCCGGGCTGGCGATCACCACCAGAAAACTGTCCCCCTGGCCCACCTTGGCCTTGGCGTACCCGGCGCTGATCGCCCCACCCTGGCAACGTTGCTCACGCAGCGGAACCTCCTCCGTCCGCGCTCCGGAACCGCCCTCGTCCGTGGTCGCGAAGCTGTACTCGTCGCAACTGCCCCCGTTCTTCGGCACGAACTTGCCGCACGCTGCGGCCCGGTTGGCGGCCTGCTTGGCGGAGTTGCGGGTCAGGATCGACGGCTGCCCCTCACCCCAGGCCAGGTGGATGTTGCGGGCGATGAAGGGCATCTTGGCCGCGTCGATCACCACCACCTTCGCGTCACCGCACCGCCGCGTGGTCAACGCCACCAGAACGGTGCACTGCCGAGCCTTGGTCTCCCCGTCACCACCAACCAGGAGTTGATGGCCCTCGTCCTCGATCAACACCGGGTCCCGGCTCTCGAAGACACCGGTCACGGTGTCGATCACCGCGGCCGGACCGACATAGGCCACGACCCCAGCGAGAGCCAGAACAGGGAGGAGCAAGCGGGATTTGGTGCGGGGCATCGGTTTCCTTCGCGCTGACAGCCTGTCGTCATACGGACACGGACAGGTGTAGCAAGATCACTAACGCGATGACACGGAGCTTTGGGCGGAGGTTTCCCCTCGATCAACGCCACCACGCGACCCCGCCAGGGGGACCGGCCATCGATCAACGTCCACATCGAACATATGTGCGATCGGATGGTATGTTGCCGGACATGACGCCACCCTCCACGCCTCCCCCGCCGGACGGTGCGCTGCGGTACCGGATCGACCGCACGGGAGCGGTGATCGCCATCCTTCCCACCAGATGCAAGAGCGGACGACACCCACTCGTCCCCGGCATCACCACCGTGATCGCCGCGGGCGACGAACTCCGGGTCGACTGCCCGACCTGCGCGACAACAGCACGCGACACCGGCTGGCGCTTGACCGGCGATCGACCCTATCCGGACCGCGTCGAGTTGGACGAGCGGTTCTACGGCCACAGCCCCTTCCGCCACCCCACGATGACGAAGCGGCGGGAACCGGGCGAGCCATGATCATCAGCCCGTACACCTCCTGGGACGGCGACGCCCTACACGGACACAACCGCGTCCTCACCCCGGCCTGGATCCGACTCGACACCCTCTTCCCCCGCCCGGACGGACTCCCACGCCGGGTCATCGAGACCGGCCTGGACCTCACCGGCGCGGTCCCCGCCCGCCTGCACGGCCGCTTCCCCAGCGCCGACGGGAATTGGTGCGGCGTCGTCGACTACGAGATCAACTACGCCGACGGCCGACGCGACCAACTCCACCTCAAGGACCAGCTCGTGCCCTTCACCGCCCTCCGTCCGCAGGACCAGGAAGGGCGCCGTCGGTAAGCGCCAGCGTGACGTCTCCACCCCAGGAGCCCACTGCGGCCACCCGGTGCGCCAGGCACCCCAGGAAGTCGCGGAAGCTACGGCAGCCGTAATTGCGCTCATCGAACGCCGGGCCCAAGGAGATCAAGCAGTTTCTGACTTGGTCGAGGACCGTCAGGGCGTCGAAGGGGACGTTGACGAAGGACAGTTCCGTCTGAGCTGGGGCTGCAATCTGACACTTCATCGCCTCGCCCACGTCCCCTCACAACACTTCGCTTGTGCGGACGTCTCCGGTGTGGCATGGAGCGAGGTCCGCACCGGTCAATACTCAGGCAGCCTTCTCGTCGCCTTATCGAGGTCACTAATCAATCCGGGAAGCGCTTCTACGCTGGCCGCAAGTAGAGTAGCCGCTCGGTTTATGTTTTGATGTTCAAGCATCTCGGCCGCGAGCGCGAGTCGTCTTATCGACTGATGATCCACACCCTGGTTCGCACCCAAAGTACGGAGCACATCCCTAAGCTCGTCGACGGTGCGTTCGGTAACCTCGCCGGTGCGCTCCAAACGATCTGTGATGGCTTCCAGGCGGTCCAGAGGCGGAGAGAACATGCGGGTCAGTACATCCAGCAACTTCTCTGCGTCGTCGATGCGGAGCTTAGCCAGCGGAGGCCCGGCGACACCCTCTCGCTTGATCTTCCACTCTTTAAGCAAATCTGGGGGAAAGTCGGTAGCTCCTGTCTTCTTGTCATCGACATCCGCGTGATGCGGTGTGCACAACAGCAGAAGATTCTTAAAGGAGTCACGTTCCTCTGGCGACATGGTTTTAACATGACGCGGGGCGTCGGGCTTGACACCATAGATATGCGAGATCTGGACGTTCTTGCGATAAACCCCGGGGCGGGTTTCCACCACGACAGGTGCAGTGCAGTGAGGCTCGTAGCAGCGTCCGTTGCTCAGCGTCCATAGCGCAGCCTCGATCGCAGCCTGGATCTTCTGTCGAGTGCCAGCTCCAGCTGGGGGAACCTTGGGTGGAGTCACCGCCACAGCTTGCCGCAACCATACGACAATCCCCACCTGACGTAACCTGACCCGCGCCACTACCAGTACTTGCAGGAACGTCGTCCAGCTCACAGGTCGGCCTCAACGAACAGGAGCTGCGCGAAGTAGTGGCAGCTGGGTATCCTTGCCACACCATGGAGCGCCGGTTGCGCAGGTCCGGCTCTCCCACGTCCAAGCCCAGGACTTCCTCGGCGCTGGCGTCTGCCTCAACATCCACTCTCGTAGCAGCAGATGCGGCCGGCCGGACGACGGAGCCAGAACGATCATCGTCCGCCCACCCGGATCGCGCCCTGCTTGCCCCGACGCATGTTGTTCAGCAGACGACGGCCTTCTTGCTCGGTTAATCGACATGTTCTGACAGGCTCGGCCACCGACCCGATCTCATGCGCGAGGGCATGTGGGGCCGCCGGGAGGTCCCGAGTGCCGACCTTGACGGTCGAGGAACGCCCATGGCTGCCGAGGTCCGATCACTCCAGACCTTGACATACGGTCGAAATGACGGCTACCAGTGGTCGTCGCTATCCATGTGCTCCTCGATGTAATCGGTCGCGCGTTCCCAGGTGCTTTGTGGATTGAGCCCGTCGCCGAAGGCGAGACGTAGCAGTCCTTCCGGTGGATCGCCAGGAGTTCTGGCGAGTTCGATGACCTCGTACGAGGAGATCTCCCCAGGGGCCACGGCCTGGCGCACTGCGGGCATGACAGCGAGCGCGACGTTGTCGAGGTCCTTGCCCTGGGATGGCGGGACGACGAGGAGGATGACCTTCACGGGTGTTTGCATGGAGGTCAGGATGGGATACCTGGCTGTCAGTTCATCGACGGCCTGACCGATTGCCCTTCCGAAGTTCACGCCGTCACCACGGGTCTGGGGCAGCACAGGCAGCGTGAAGGTGAACGGTTCGGACAGCAGCATCATTCGACTGCGTTCGCGGCTGCGGTCAAGCTGCTCGTGGATCGCAAGCAGGCGCGGATCGTCGGCGAGCGGGCGGCCTGGTGGACGCGCGCCGGAGATCCAGTGAGGCCACTGGGTGAACATGAGGGTGAGCCGCGCATCGGACCGGGCCAGCAGAGCCTGTTGCAGGCAGCCGCGGTTGTAGCTCGCGAGCCAGTCGTTGAGTTCGCGCCGGCGTTCGGCTTGCTCAGGCGACTCGGCGTGGCATGGGTCGAAGGCAGGGTGGGTCTCGGGCTCAGGAATCGGCGGGCTGTGGACCGGACAGTCAGGGGAGTCGTCATCGCAGCGTGCGTCGTCGTGGACGGAGGAGAACCGCCTGAGATCGTCCACCACATCACGCAGGGGCCGCGCCGTGACGTGCGTGCATGGCGAGGCCGAGGCGTCAGCGGCTGGATGGCGCGATGAGAGATGAACGTGCAGTAGTTTCACTTGGCGGTCGTCGCGGTAGAGGGCGTGGTGGCGGCCACATGTGTGGCCGCGGGTCCGCAACGCGCCGAGCACGTCGAGAAGGTGCTTGGCAAGCCGGTGCACCCCCGGTGGCTGGGACCTGCCGGAAACGAAGCACACATCGAGTGCGACGGGACCGGTCAACGGGAACTGTCGGAATGTGGTCATCTGGTCCAGCAGCGCGATCTGGGCGCGTGTGATTCGATGAGTTGCGCCTCGACGTCCCTTCTGCTCAGGTTCTCCATCGATTCGAAGTCGACGTGCGCGCAGCCACCCCCGTCGCCATTGGATCCGCACGCCCTCTGGCTCGCTCCAGAAGTCATCACTCACCGAGCCTCGATTCCTCAGCCGTCACTCCGACAGTGTCTCCGCCGACGCCGGGTCACCGTGACATGCGCCCATGACCAGTTGAAGACTGACTTCAGGTCACCGAGTTCACGGTGGATCTGCGACCGACGAACGCGATCGTGAGGCTGGCTCGCTTTGCGACACGCCGGAGTGCGCGTGACACATAGCCTTGTTCTGGCTGGTCAGGTGTCATTCTGATGCGCACTGCAGGACAGCAAGTCGACCGTGGGCCGGACGGGAGGTCGCGTGAAGGTGAAGACGTCCCACGTATGGGCGGATGTCGAGCGGGTCGTGGGGAACGATGTCCGGCAGCTTCTCGTACCCGCTGGGACGCTCGAGGTAAGCAAGGATGAGGAGGAGTTGTGGGTCGCCAACTCGTCTGGGCGATGGCCAGCGCACCGGACTGCGCAATCCGACCTCTCGGCTCCCTTGACTGCCGTCGTGCCGCTGGTCTCGCCGAGCGGATCCAGGGTTCAGTGGTCTGGCAGCAAACGTCGATGGGAACCCGACGAGGTCACGAAGTCGTACGCGGGGGCTCTCGGCTTTCGGGATCACACCGAGGAGAACAGCCTCCGGCGCCCCCAGATCGGCGCGTTGCACTCGGTGCTGGGGCATTGGGCGTCCGGGGTCGGCGATCCGGGGGTCGTGGTCATGCCGACCGGGACGGGCAAGACCGAGACCATGCTCGCATTGCTGGTGGCGGCGAGACCTCAGCGCGTCCTCGTACTGGTTCCGACCATAGCGTTGCGGGATCAGATCGCAGGCAAGTTCGAGAGCCTCGGCGTTTTGCATAGGTACCAGATCGTTGCTCCCGGAGCCCAGCGCCCTGTGGTAGGTAGGCTCGAGCACGGCATCTCCGACCCGGCGGAGGTCCGCCGCTTCGCCGAGGCGTGCAACGTTGTGGTCGCGACTCCTTACGCCGTGGCTGCCTGCGGCGAGGAGGCTCGGGCTGACCTCCTCGGCGCCTTCTCGCACTTGATGGTGGACGAGGCGCACCACGCGCCCGCGTCGAAGTGGATCAGCGTCATCGACGCGTTCGCCGACCGTAAGGTCTTGCTGTTCACGGCGACGCCGTTCCGGGAGGACGGGAAGCCTCTTCCGGGTCGTTTGATCTTTCGGTTTCCGCTGCGAGAGGCGCAGAAGGAGAACTACTTCACCTCGATCGACTATAAGGCTGTGTTCGGTATGGAGGGGACGGACCTGGCGATCGCCCAACAGGCCGTGGCGCGGCTGCGGTCCGACCTGGCGGCGGGATTCGACCACATCTTGATGGCCAGAGGAGAGTCGATCAAACGCGCCAAGGAGCTGCTGGCCCTCTACGAGCAGGAGGCGCCGGACCTGGGTCCGGCAGTCCTTTACGACAAGCTGTCGACACCGGCGCGCAAGGCGGTCTTCAAGGGACTCGACGACCGCAGCTGCCGCATCATCGTGTGCGTCGACATGCTGGGCGAGGGATTCGATCTTCCCGCCTTGAAGGTCGCCGCTCTGCACGATGTGAGGAAGAGCTTGGGGCCGATGATCCAGCTCATCGGGCGGTTCACCCGTTCACGCTCGGAGACGTCGACCATCGGAACAGCGAGCGCGTTCGTGGCCAGAGACCCTGCGGCGGCGCTATCTCCCTTGCGCGACTTGCTCCGCGAAGACGCGGACTGGAACTTGCTGTTGCACGACATCACCGAGCGTGTCGCCCAAGCCACGGAGGACACCAAGGCGTTCGACGCCTCCTTCTCCGACGGACCGGACGAGGTCTCGACGGCATCCCTACGGCCCACGATGAGCGCCGTCGCCTACCGCTCCGTCGTTCCCGCGTGGGAACCGGAACGTGCCCGCGGTGTCTACGGCGCCCGGATCCTCGACGACGTGGTGGCCGTTGGACACGATGGGCAGGTCGCTTGGTTCGTGATCGAACACCACCGTCACCTCAAGTGGGTCGACCAGCGAGCGCTGCAGGTCGTCGACTACGAGCTGATCGTCATGTACTTCGACAAGGGCCAGCAGCTCCTCTTCATCCACGGCTCCGCCAACGGCGGCGACTACGCCGACCTGGCCAACGCCGTACTCGGACCTGGAACACGCGGCATCAAGGGAGCGGCGACCTTCCGGGTACTCGGCCGAGTGGACCGGCTCATCCCCACCAACGTGGGCCTCCTCGACTCCCGCAACCACTTCAACCGCTTCTCCATGCACGTCGGCAGCGACGTCCTCAAAGCGCTCACCACCGCAGAGACGGAAGGGCAAAGCCAGACGCACATCGCGACCTCCGGCTTCGACGCGGGCCAACACATCACCATCAGCGCAGCCCTCTCCGGACGCTTCTGGTCGATGTCCACAGCCCCGGACTTGCGCACCTGGCGAGACTGGTGCGACCGGCAAGGAACGAGGTTGCTGGACGGCACCATCGATCTCGAAGGGATCTTCGCAGGCTTCATCATCCCGGAAGACCTGACCGCCCGCCCCGAGTTCGTCCTTATCGGCGCGGAGTGGCCGTGGGAGTACTACGCGGGCACCGGCACTGGGGTGCACTTGGAGGTTGACGGCAAGTCGTTCGCGCTCACCGAGGTCGGAATCGAGGTTGACGACTACTCGCCCACAGGGCCGTTCATGATCTCCTTCGTCACCGGGTCATGGCGCGTGCCCTACCGCGCGGACTTCACCGACACCGGACTGCGGTACACCCCCCTTGGCCGCGATGCGACCGCGAGCACGACCCGCTCGACCCTGACTCTGCAGCAGTGGGTCAACAATCCCGAGCACAAGCTCACCCTCTTCCTCGAGGGCAACCGCATGATCACCCCACAGGACCGCCTCCTCAAACCCCGCAACGACCCGCCATTCCCTATCGAGAAGCTGACACCACTCGACTGGACCGGCATTGACCTCCGAGCGGAATCCCAAGGACCCGAGCGACGACCAGACTCCATCCAGGCCCACGTAGCGGCACACCTCATGGACACAGCGGACTACGACGTCCTCCTCGACGACGACGGCTCCTACGAGGCAGCCGACCTCGTCGGTCTCAAGGTCATCGACTCCACGCTCCACATCACCCTGGTCCACTGCAAGTTCACCCAAGCAAAGCCGGGAGTACGGGTTGAGGACCTCTACGAGGTGTGCGGTCAGGCAGTCCGCGGTGCCAAGTGGAGCCGCAACGGCGCATACCCCCTGCTTCGGCACCTCGACAAACGAGCACAGCGCTACCACGCTCGGACCCAGGTGTCTCCCTATCTCGTTGGAGACATAAACGCTCTGTTCAACATTATGACCATCGCACCGCAACTACGCGTCCAGTTTCGCACCATCATCGCCCAACCCGGACTACAAGCCGCAGCAGCCAGCGACGACCAACTCATGCTGCTCGCAGGCACAGACGTCTACGTCCGCACCGCAACCGGCGGCGACTTCGAAGTACTCTGCAACACCTGACAACATCAATCGATCCGCGTCTGTCCCGGGCAAGTACACCATCCCCTCACCCACTACCGACCACCGCGAGCCGACCGGAAGCTGCGCACACCTCGCTCGCCAACTCTCCGACGCTACCTGCTCGGCCAATCTCTGACGAGTTCGCCCCCAAGGCACACGCCGACAAGCGCACCACCGCCTGCGACGGAGAGCAAACGGGAAGCAAGCGGGAGCAAATGCTCATTGAACTGCCCCGAACTGCACCGAGCATTTCCAAATGCACACGCGTTGACCTGCCTGAGAGTGTGTCTCATGTGGGGAGTTTCTTGAAGCAGGTGAGTGCGGCGGCGAGGGTGGTGAAGGCGAGGTAGTTGCGGGCGTGGCGTTCCCGGCGGGTGGTGAGTCGGCGGTAGCCGTTGGTGAGCCAGGCCAGGGTGCGTTCGACGACCCAGCGGTGTCCCTCCACCAGCCGCAGAAACCACCGACGCCCATTCACTACCCCTTCCGATCACACCAGGGTCTCCCCAGCAGCCCACCCCGCAGGTCAGAGCCATCGAGTCTAGATTGGACCCCAGATCAGCCCATAGATCGGTGCCGGTCAGTGACCTGTGTCATCGCCACGTGGTGCGGGCACGCGAACCGAAGCGCCGGTGGCGGCGCGTTTCCATCGGTAGCTGGATGTACGGTGCGCGTCATGTCCAAGCAGCAGCGCAAGCGGACCGCCAAGCGCAGGAAGCGGGAGCGCGCGGCCAGGGGGGCTGATGGGGTCGCAGACCTGTCCTCCACTGTCTCCGGACTTCTCGGTGGCGCGATGCGGCTCGAGCCTTACCTCACACTCGCCGGAGATCCCGCGGTGGTGATCGCACTGGCCCGGCAGCGCGTCAGCGAGGCGGTGGATGAGGTCCTCGCCGTTCTTGCGCACGTTGATGCGTTCGACGTGCTGGGCACGGTCAAGACGCAGCTGACACTGGTTGATCCAGAGACCTATTGCGAGAGTGACCATGGGGCCACCGTCGCGACGACCGAGTTGCTCGCGGTGATCCTCGCGGCCCGAGGTACCCGAACAGGCGACTCCCCAACGGGCCACGTCGAGCCCAATCCCGGTGTGGTCCTCCGTGCGCTACAGAGCCATCTTCAGGAGCTGATGGACGCAGGCCAAGTGTTGACCATGTTCGGTGTCGATCGCGACGACCCGATGCACCGCGTCAGCTTTGGCACACGCCTACGCGAGGCAGCGGTGCGTAACACCTCCTATCCCCACATGGTGGAGGACACGCTCACCGCACTCTTCGACGACCCCTCCATGGAAGAGGCGTGTCGCTCAGTGCTGGGGTGCACCGTCTCACAGATTCGTCAAGTGCTCACCTCCTTCCAGCAGACGGCCATCAGCGATCAAACTGGCGATTTCGACCTACTAGCCGAGTTCGTCAGTAACACACACGATGATGTGTCGGACCTGGCAGACGTTGATGGGATCAGAGCGCTGCTAGAGCACGTTCTCGACACCGGCAGAGGACGTACCGCTGAGAGAACCGCGACTGCGGCCGGCGTGGATGGCGAAACAGTGTCAGCCGTGCTTGACCTGTTCTCGACACCGATGCGCGCCCGATCAGCGGCCGACGCCGTGCTGGAGTTTCTGGCGGGTAGCTCGCCGTTCCGGACTCGCCCGATCCTCGCCGCTGACGACGGTGAGTACATGGTCGTACATCATGCGCTGCTAATTCCGGCGGTACGCGAGCGCGTCGAGGATGCCCTGCGCGTGGATGGTGGCGCCTGGGACATCTACAGCAAGCACCGGGGCGTGTACCTCGAAACGGAGGCCGCTCGCCTTGTGGCCAGACATCTTCCCGGTCAGGTGCAGCATCTCGGTTTCGAGTATTTCGTCCCTGCCAACGACTCCGAGACCATCCCCAGCTCCTACACCAAGTTGGCCGAAGGCGACGGGCTGCTTCTGGTCGATGACATCGCGATCATCATCGAAGCCAAAGCCGTAGCGCTACGCGCACGCTCCCGCACCGGCGACCCGCTCCGGCTACGCCAGGATCTGCGTCGCATCGTCACCGACGCCGCCGAGCAAGCCGACCGCCTCCGCCAACGAATCATCCAGGACCGCGGACTGCGCCTCAGAGACGGCACCTGGCTGGACCTTGAACCCGTACGCGAGATCCACTCGATCGCGGTGAGCCTGGAGGACTTGTCCAGCATCGCCACCATCACCAGCGAGCTGGTGAGAAGCGGACTGCTGACCACCGACGCGCTACCGTGGACGGTCTCCCTGCACGACCTGCGGGTCATCAGTGAACTCGTCGACCGCCCCGCCGAACTGCTGCTCTACCTGAGGCGCCGCACCGAACCCGACACCACACGCCGCTTCCACGCCTCCGACGAACTCGACTTCTTCCTGCACTTCTACGCTGCCCAACTCTATGTCGAGCCGGACCCGGACAGCACCCACCAGGCGCTACCCCAGCTCGGCGCCCCTCGCACCAAGAACCGACGTCGATACCGCGAGCAGCACCTTGAACTGATCATCAGCCGCACCGACCCCCTTGACGCCTGGTACTTCCACCAACTCGGCCTTCGCACCACACCTGCGGACAAACCACGCATGAAGGCGAACCCAGCGCTTCTACAGCTCATCGACGACCTGACCGCCCGACGCGAACCCGGCTGGCTCGCCATGACCGCCACCCTCCTGAGCTTCGACGACGCCGGACAGCGCCGCTGCGCGGTCAACGGACCCCGCCTGGCCAAGCAAACTCGGTCCGACGGGCTCCCGCACAGCATCGCCATGCCAGTAGGCACACACCAGCGCGACAGCGCACTCATCATATGGATAACCACGCCCACCACGGCCCCACTGGGGCCATCGCGGCAACGTCTGAGGGACTACACGGCCGCCAAGAAACACCAAATGCAACTCGACCGAGGATTCGGGCTACTCTACGACGACCGGGGAGAGCTCATTGACACCTGGTATGACAATCGAACTCCAGCGCATGACACCTCGCTAGATATCCTCTGCGCCAGACTTTCACTCAGAAGTCCCGGCGCGTTCGTAAGCGCACCCCCACCGCCAAAGAAGACACACAAACCGCGACGCAAGCGATAGTAAAACCGCCCTTGTGACTTCGAAGCCTACTCAACTCGACACCGGCCGGACGCACGACGCGCTCGGAATCAAGGCCGTGCTCAACGCGTCGGCGTCGCCTCTTGGTCGCCAGCCAGCCGTAGGGCGACATCCTCCCGTGCAGCAGCACCAGTCGCTCGGCGTTGGCGTCGGAGCAATGGCGTCTGGGTAGCTGCGACGATGCACAGTGGCGCATGAGACAGTTATGGGCCTTTGGGGAATGGGTCGAAGCCCATCAGCTCTATTCTGTCCTTACTCCACGAGCGTGCCTTGGTCGCGTCGGGGTGCCGGATGCCGAGATGCTCCGCGGGTGGGCTGTTGAGGTAGTCGGCCCACCTACACGCGGACAGGTGCGGGCACTTGTCGATGTTGTTGTTGCAGTGCGTGCACAGGAGACCGCGGACGGCCCCGGTGAAGTGGTCGTGGTCCACCACCGTGCCGAAGTCGCGGCCGCATGCGTGGCAGGCCGATCCCGCCAAGTCCACCAGTGTCGCTCGGATGCGTCCGAGCGGGGTGGATGTGTCGAGATCCGGTGGCCAGGCGGCACGTCCACCAAGGAAGTAGCATCGCACGTTCGCCGGGACATGTGCGGGATCGACTTCCTTGTCCTGGAATTGAACTGTCCAGGTGACTTCTCGTGTCCGTTCGGAGTAGGTCCCTTCCTGATCCCAGGGTGTGTCGAAGTTGCCGAGCCCGCGGCGGCGGCGTGGAGGAAGCTCCCGATAGTGGGTTCCATCGGTGTACCAGCGGAATCGACGGGTGTGGACGTTGTCGAGCGGTAAAAGGGCCGGAGTCAGCAAGTCCGGCTTGCGACCGCCCGAGCACAACGGAAACGTGCCCTCGAGCAGGTGGTAGCGCCCGTCATCACCCAACACCGCCCGGAGTGCCATACCGCCCCACCGGCGCCGACGCAGAGAACACTCGGTTCCAATGGCGTCGCGGACATGGCGGTCGACCGCGTCGTAGTCCAGCTTCAACGCCATCCTCCACAGGAGGTTCCTCCTCCGTCCTTCCGGCCATCCATCAAGCCCAACCGAGTTCACCACGCGTTGAGGCTATCGCGGCGAACACACCATGATGCCGTCGTTCACCGTGGCGAGCGCGCGTAGAGTCCAGTGTCTCGCCGCACAGGATAGGGTCCGGCTTGTGTCCTCGGATGACTCCGCACGCGAAGGTGCCGATCGACTCGACTCCGCCTCCGATTCGGCGGAGGACCGGGCGGTGACGGAGCCGAGGCAGGACTCGCCGCGGATCGGCGTAGTCAACTCGGTCATGGGCGAGGTGTCCGGGTTGCTGGTGCAGGCTGGGCGAATCGAGGGCGGGGTGCACCAGCATCACCACGCGGCAGCCAGGGCGACGGTGAGTTTTCCTCACCGAGCGGGTCCCCTTCCCCTGCGAGCGGCGTCGTTCCAGCGCCGTGCGCTGTCGGGTTCCCTTGCCCCGCTCGTGGACACCATCGTGTTGTCGGGGATGGGGGGCACGGGCAAGACCCAACTCGCGGCCGAGTATGCCGAACGTGCGTGGACGGCTGGTGAGGTCGACCTGCTGGTGTGGGTCAGCGCGGGGACGCGGGACGCGGTGATCTCCGGCTACGCGCGTGTCGCGGCCGATGTGACAGGCGTCGAGGACGCCCGTCCGGACGACGGCGCGCGACGGTTCCTCGACTGGTTGGCCAGCACGTCGATGCGATGGTTGGTCGTCCTCGACGATGTCCGGATACCGGCGGACCTCGTGGAGCTATGGCCCGCGTCCTCCACGACGGGGCAAGTGGTGGTGACGACCCGGCGTCGCGACGCCGCGCTGCAGACCCAAGGCCGGGTCGTCGAGGTGGAGCCGTTCACGAGCGCGGAAGCCGAGGCGTATCTGGCCAGTGTCGTGGAGGGGCGACGGCATCTGTTGGACGGCGGCATTGATCTGATCACAGCCCTGGGATGCTTGCCGCTGGCCCTGGCTCAGGCCGCCACGTACATGCTCGATCGAGAACTGTCCTGCACCGCCTACATGAAACGGTTGGCCGATCATCGCGTACGACTGGCAACCGTGTTGCCGGAAAGGGAGGCCCTGCCGGACGCGCATCAAGCGACCGTCGCCGCGACATGGTCGCTGTCCATCGAGCTCGCCGACCGACTCGCACCCGCGGGCCTGGCGAGTCCTCTGCTGGACGTAGCTGCGCTCCTGAGCCCCGACGGGATTCCGGTGGACCTGTTCAGCACGCCGAGCGTGGTCAGCTACCTGGGCGAGCAGGCCGGATGGGCCGTCAATGGTCAGGACGTCCAGGATGGTCTGCGGTGCTTGCATCGGGTGAGTCTGGCCGTCTTGGACGGGCCGGTCGTACGCGTCCACGGTTTGGTGCAGCGAGCCGCGCGAGACGACGTGGCCCCGGACAAGCTCCCGACGTTGGCACGCGTGGCGGCCGACGGGCTCCTGCACTTGTGGCCAGACCTGGTGCGGAACTCGCCGCTCACCCAGGTACTCCGAGCGAACGCAGACTCCCTGGCGACCAACTGCGACGACCACCTCTGGCACGACGGTGCGCACGAGGTGCTGTTCCGGGCAGCGAGCAGCCTCGGCGCGACCGGCATGGTCACCTCCGCGGTCAGCCGATTTCGCCTGTTGCACTCCGCCGCGAATCACCGCCTGGGACCTGACCACGCCGACACCTTGGCGACGCGATCCGAGGCCGCCCACTGGCAAGGGGAGGCCGGTGACAGCACCGGCGCGGTGCGCGCGTTGACGGAGCTGCTCTCCGACCGGACACGAGTCCTGGGTCCGGACCACCCCGACGCATTGACGACCCGTAACGACCTGGCCCACTGGCAAGCCCGCGCAGGCAACGTGCACGACGCGATCCGTACTGCCCAGGAGCTGGTGCTCGACCAGACCAGGCTGCTGGGAGCCGACGCCCACGCCACCCTGGTCACCCGCGCCAACCTCACCACCTGGCTGCGGCACACAGATCAAGCGACACACGTGCCCGACACGTTTGACGACCTACTGGACGACCTGCTGCGAGTCCTGGGCGCCGATCATGAACTCACACTGAAGACCCAGGCCAACCACGCCATCACACTCGCCGAGTCGGACGACCCGTCACTGGCGATCCCCCTGTTCGACGAACTGCTGCCCAATCTCGTGCGTGTCCTCGGGCCCGACCACCCCACCGCCCTCGACGGCCAACTGGCCGCGGCCGCCGCACGAGGACAGGCAGGAGACCCGGCCGGTGCCGCCGCGGGGTTCGAGGACCTGCTGGCCGACCACCTTCGAGTGCTCGGCCCCGACCACCCCAAGACACTGATGACCCGACACAACATCGCCCATTGGACAGCCGAGGCAGGCGACCCGGCAGAAGCCACTCAGGCCCTCGACTACCTGCTACCCGACATGCTCAGAGTTCTCGGCGCGGACCACCCCTACACACTGGCCAGCCGCTACGCACTGGCCACCGTCCGCGGGCAGGCAGGCGACCCGAACGGCGCCATCGCGGCGTTCGAGGAGCTCCTCCACGACCAAAAGCGCGTCTTCGGCGCCGACCACCCGCAAACCCTCGACATCCGCGGCACCATCGCCCTCTGGCGCAAGGAGACAGGCGACTTGCCGGGAGCCATAGCCACCCTGGAAACCCTGCAACCTGACCAACAGCGCGTTCTCGGACCTGAACACCCCACCACGCTCATCACCCGCGAAGCCATCGACATGTGGCGAGCTCTGTTGGGATGACCGCTTCTACTACCAGCACGAGCAGAGACCGCTCGCCTACCCGGCACGCACGGCTCCATGAAGTGTCGGCACCGTCATCTACTCTGGTCGCTTACCCGATGGTCCGAGGCGAAGGAGCAGGCAGGTGACAATCGCGCGGTTCGACGCCGCAGCATGGCTACCGCAGCCCACCTCCCCCGAAACCCACCAGGCGGGGTGGCAACTGGTATCGCACTGGCTCGACGCCCAACAGCGACGAACCGGCGCACCAGCCGTCCTGTTCACCGACGAACTACGAATCGGATCCGACGGCTTGCTGGACACCTTCACCCACGGCACCACCCACTTCAGCCTCCGCAGCGCCGGCCCACCGACCCCGGGACCCGTTCTGGCGTACCGCCCGACCTTCAAGGCACTGCGCGCAGCCCAACGGATGGCAACGTCGGCCATCTGCGTGTGGGAACTCGGAGACGCACCGATCCGGGGCTGGGCAGGCCAGGTCGGAGCGATCGACCTGACCACCGGGCTCCCCACCCCGGCCGACCAAGCGGTGCAAGAACACCTCGACCACTTGGTGTTCGCAGGCAACAACGGCTACGCCGACAAGCCCGGCCTCCGCGACGCCCGCCGCATCCTCACCGAACTACACGACCTCGGCCTGCCCACCGACACCATCCCCAGCAGCCTGGCTGCCCACACAGACCTCTCCACCGAAGCGATCCAACGCATCGCCGCACTCCTCACCTCCCTGCCGGCCCCACCCCTCCAGCCCTACCAAGCCGACCTGGACCAACTGTGACCTCGTCCGGCGGCCCCGCGAAACCACATCCCAGTCGGGAGCACGATGGGGAGCAAACGGGAGCAAGAATGCGCCCAGAACAGCCGCGAATCGCACTCGACGACGTTGAACGAACTCGTGTTGACCTACAAAACTCGAATTCCGCGGGTCTACACAATATGCCGTACATAGTTCACACTTAAAAGCTCTCTAAGCAGCGCTTAACGACCTACAACAGCGACCAACCGCAGGTCGACGACATCGTACGGCGGCCAGCTTGCTGTCCGCCATCTCAGTTTTACGTGGTTCTGCCAGACCATCAGGTGCCGACGGCCACAGCTGGCGCGGTGCTTCGAAAGTCTGGTGGAGGTGGCAAGCTCGTCGCGACGGCGAACGCAGACGGCGCGCCTGGCGCCCTCGACACCTTGGCAGACATCGCTATCTATATGGAGGTAGCACGTGGCGGGCAACAAGCAGGGCTGGCAGCCGCTCCTCGAGCGCCTGCGTTCAGGGCCCATGTTCGAGAAGTGGCACTGGCTGCAGTGGAACTTCTCGCCGCACCACGCCCATGAGCCGCCGTTCGCGCAAGTCACTCTGGAGGCCCTACTGACCTGCGACCGGATGATGAGCGGGTTCGCGGACGACATGCTTGGCCGCCTTGAACGCATCGGCGGTCGACACAAGAACCTGGACGACTACGAGCAGATCAAGCAATGGCTCGGCGAGTTGCTGGTCGTGCATCACTTCGTCAGCTACCCTTGGCCCGTCCCGGTCACCTTCGATCACGAGCCGGTGGCCGACGGTTCAAAGCAGAACCCAGAGATGACTGTGAACGCCTCAGGCTTCCGGCTGGGCATCGAGGTAAAGACACCCGACCTGCGCTCCCTCTCAGAAGGGCGCGAGACCGCAGACTGGCAGCTCTTAGACCGCATGCCCGGCATGAAGGAGGCGCTATCGGGCGAAATGATCTTGCCACGGGACAACCCGGTCAAGGACTTCCTGCGCAGTGCTGATAATAAGTTCGCCGGTTTCCGCGTCGCCGATCCCAACTTTAGGTCTGTTTTAGTAATCGTGTGGGATGACTTCGTTAATGAGCCGATCAGTGCACTACTGTCCCCGAGTTCGGGACTCCTGACATCGAACAGCTTTGACAAATTGCCCGATGGTAAGCGACGGACGTACCCGAACGTCGACGCCGTCGTACTTTTGCGTCATCAACATCAGTTTGTTGAAGGGATGGCTAACCGGCCGCCGCTCGACCAGCGCGACGACTTTATCGACTACGGCCAACCCGACAACTTCCCATTTAACTGCCTTATCGTATGTCCCGACGGCAAGACCTTAAACGAAGAGCTGAAAAAAGCGCTGAGCGCCACGCCTCCACATCAGGGGCTCGGTGCGGAATACATTCCGGCCGAGATTGTCATGTGGATTTGACAGGTGCTTAGAGCCCTGACACTGCCTGCCGCTCAAGAATTTTGTCTGTGAGTCGGATCGTCGAGACATACCAGTAGAAGATCCACTGAAAGTAGAGCTCAACATCATACTTGTTATGTTGGTCAACCTTCCGGTGATGGAGGTTGAACTTGTTCGCGATCTCGAACAACGCTCGATCGTCTTTCTGGAGGAAGTTTTCCCTGATGAGGTCACGACGTTCCTCGAGTACCCCGGCCAAGGTCACAATGGCCGCTCGCTTCTCGGTCTCCGTCGCCCTTCGTCGGCGAAACAAGTCGAGCGCGTCTAAGAAGTCGTCGTGTTGGGCTCCTCCCGAGTTGCCGTCGGCCCGGGCATTGGCGATCAGTGGTTCAAGTTCGTCACCCCCGGCGACCTCCTCGCATCGGCCACCTTCACCGAGGGCGACGCCCAAGTTGCTCTCGCCGAGGATCTCGTTAACAAGGGCCCGATAGAGCCTCTGCGCAACGCCGGTACGGAAGTCCTGATAGTGCCAGCCGCACGCCCCGTAGTTGTGAAAGTAGGCTCTCGCCGGCCTAGCGATGACGTCATGTATAATCTCGATGACGTCGCAAAGGTCATCGAGTACGTATTCAGACCACCAACGCTCGATCGGCAACAAGTCGTTGCGCCCTAAGCGCCTGTGCAGTTCATCCCACGGGGCCGAGCCTAACGTCCCGAATTGCTCGCCCGTGTCGACGCAGTTCTGCCCGAGAGCCTGAACGAGGTATCCGCGGCGCTCCAGGTCAGAGATCAGATCGCGAACCCGCCGGGCGGTCTCCCCGAGGCTCAACCGGCTGGGCTCGACGCGCTCACGGCCGCGCTGAGAGAAGTACGGTTTGGGCTTGGTCGCACGCGGGAGACGCTGAGCGTGCTCGACAAGTGCGGCCAGCCATTCGCCCTTGTCAGACTCAGCCCGGAACTCGACAGCCGGTTCTTGGGACCGAAATGCCTCCTCGAGCAGACGCTCGCATTCCTCGGACCAATTCGCGAACTTCGGCGGGTCCGAGTCGAGCAACCGCCGAACTTCCTCAACCAAGATCTCAATCGGCCAACGCAGCTCAAAGATCGAGGTACCAAAATTTTTGCGGTCCGAAGGCACTGCAATACTCCTAGACTTGTCGGCCACGGGACCTTTGCCGTGGCGGCTTCAAATCGAAGTTTCATGTAGTCTGTGAACCCGCCAGGCCGGAAGCTCGCGCGGCAGACAACGGACGATGGAATCCTAGGTGACCGCCTATGGCGCGATCTAACGTGATCGGGGGTGAGGGAACAGACCGTATCGACCGCGGTCTATGTTCTTGGTGAAGGTAATGTCTCGCCATCCAGCGCCCAGTGAGTCCGGGAGGTCCTCGTTCTCAAGGATGATGATCTGTCCGGAGAAGTTTGTGTGGACGTCAGCGAAGAACCGGCTGGCGAGGCTCGTGGTGTCCAGGACACTGCCACTATCATCAGGCTCGGCACCTGGGTCCGGGGGACGGTAGACCACCAAGGGAGAGTCGAGCACGACGACGCCGGGATGAGGAAGATTGTTGTCGAAGCAGTACTGGGCGAGGGAGATTGTGAACGCGGCGTGTAGAACGGCTCGGACGCCTTTACCGTGCGCGGTGCGCAACTGGTTGCCTGACACTACATCTTGTTCAGCGAAGCTGTAGCTTGCGCTGTCGGCGTCGTGGAAGCCCCAGGCACGCAAACGGCTCGCGATCATGTGAGAGAGAGCGTCGACGGCGCTACGTTGCAGTCCTGCGGTGGGCTTGATTGGTTTCGGCTTCGGTGCCTTCGTGACTTCGGAGCGGAGGGCCTCCAGCCGCTGGACGCGACGGATGGTGTCTGCGTCGCGTTCGAGCTGGGTGGCTGTGGCGAGCAGGTCACGCAACTCGTGCTGGCGGGGGTTGAGCAGAGAGTCGAGTCGGGCGATCTGCGCCGCGGCCTCGGCAGCTCGCCCGGTGTAGTTCTGGAGCCGCTCTGCCTTCCCGGCACGTTCGTCACGCAGCCCGGCGATGGCCTGGAGGAGGTCTTCGCGCAAGGCGGTCGTCTTGCGTTGCTCCTCGCGTACGGACTGGGAGAAGGCGGTCGTGTCCTCGGTGCAGTCTGCGTTGAGGTGCTGGTGCTCGGGCTCGGCCCCGCAGAACACGCAGCGACCCGGCGTGAAATAGCCCAGCAGCGACCCGGCTTCGCCGACAGCGTCGAGCCGATCCAAGTCCGACGTGTATTGGTCATGGAGCAACGCGAACCTCGCGTCGAGCGCGTCGAGCTCGGCGATACTGCGCCGCCCGGCTGTCACCAGCCGCTCGCTGTTGGACAGATGATGTCCCCACTGCTGCCGTGCCGCGGCCGTCTGCTCGATGGTACCAGTTGACTCGGCGATGGCCGCTCGCAACCGACCGATCCGCTCGGTGACCTGCTCGAGCGTCTCATCGGTCTTGAGTTCTCTGCGGGCCTCGGCCAGCAACTTGTCGATGACATCGTGCTTGGCTGCCTTGGACCGACGGCGCTCGGTCGGCGACTCGTTTGGCTCGAGCGCCGAGTCGTCCTCGCCCTGGAGAAGCAAGCGGAACGTGGAGATCTCTCCGGTCCGATCCGCATGCTGCCCGGTCTCGACAGGCGGGGTCCTGGCTTGGATCTTGGTCTCGTTGACCAGAAAGAAGGGAAGCAGCTTCCGCAGGCTCAGCGAAATCGTCCTGCCCGCGCCGTCCTTGCGGACAACCTTGCCATCCAGGCCGATCTTGCCCAGCACATAGCGCGAGACGCTGTCGGTCTTCTTCTTGTCGTGCGTGGCCGACAGGGAGTCGCCTCCCGCAGGCAGCGGATTGGTGCGATGGTCACCGCGGAGCAACCGGAATGCCCCGCCCTGTACAGCCCGCGCCAAGGTGACGTCCTTGCCGTCCGGGAGATGGATGCCCAGCAGCACGGTGTCGTAGCCATCGCGCTCCGGTATCTCCTTCAGAGCCGAAGCACCGAGCATGAAGTCAATGCTGTCGGCGATGTACGACTTCCCCGTGTCCGACGGGCCGCGAACCACGGTTAGTTTCGGCCCGAACTCGACCGTGGCGGGAACGACCCCCGGGCCAACAAAGGTCAGGTGCAGCAGAGTCAGCCGTTCCATGTACCTGTCCCTCTCCCGTGGTCGTCTGGCCCGCCGCCGTCGGGCCGGACGCCGAAGATCGCTGCGGTCTGGCTGCGGATCTCGCTTTCCGTGAGTGTCCCGAGCTGCTGCACTACCCATCGACTGCGGTCGCGTAGCCCGACGATGTAACTCGAAGCAAGCGCTGAGACGAAGCTATGAGCCTCGTCCCCTGCCTCGTAGCGGATGCCCACGGTCGACGCGCGCATGGTGACCAGCCCGGCGCGCACCATCACCTGCAGCCCCTGCTCGACGCTGGCGCGTCGCATACCCAACTCACCAGCATGCAGAGCATGAGCAGGGTGGATGCTCGGCGGGCCGCCGAGATCGGCTGTATGCAGCACACTGTGGTCGAGCAGGACCAAGTGGTTGATGTCTAGTTGCCCTGGATACGCCTCGGTCAGCATCACCAGGACTCGGACCCCGTATTCCAGCGGGCCGTTAAGCGGAGTTCTCACGAGTCCTCCACCCAGGTCAGCCGGTCGTCGTTGGCCAGCTGGTGGCAGACGCCTTTGCGGTCATCGATGTCGGCTACGTCGATGAGCTTGTGGCGGCTGAGGTCGAGGGTGCCCACCTGGATCAGCACCTGGCCCAGCCGCGTGTAGCCGTCCTTATGGTCGCTGTCGGCAACGTCGATGACCCCGTCATGGATGTCGTCCTGGAGCTTCTCGAAGGTGCCCTCGGGCACTGCCCCGGCAGAGTAGGCCCGCAACGACTCCGCCCTGAAGAAGCTCACCCGCTGCCGTTGCAGGTGCCTGGCCACCTTCGGCACACTGGCCACCGACTCCAGCGTGGTGATCCGGTCCGGGTGACGTTCCGTGTAAACCTCCAGCAGTTGCTGCAGGTAGCGAGTCTCCTCGGGCGTGTACTGCTCCGGAGGAGCGGCGCTGTCACCCCTCACAGGGAGCGAGGTGCCGAACCTGGCCGCGTGCCACCTCGTCCGGCCGTGTGTGATCAGAGCATCCTGGACCTCGACCGACTTGAACATGCAGAACTCAGTGTCCGCCGCCAACGCTCGCACAGCAGCAAGCGCGCCCCCATCCAAGCCTTTCACCAGCGCATCGCCTTCGACGAGTCGAGCTAGGAACTTGTTCCGCAGGTCGGTAGGGTTACCGAGCAGCATGTTGAACGGAGTTGACACCCCTCGGGGAGCCAGAAACTGATAGGTGTCGGGCAGGGAGTACGCCCCGTCAATCACCGACACGAAGACCTTCAAGATCTCACCGGCGGCCACGCTGAAATTGATCGGCGTCTCGTAGTGCTTGGCTTGAAAGCAGTCCCACGGCCCCTCGAACTGCCGGTCGGTCTTGAACCCGACGACGTCCGCGCCCCTGTCCCCCGCACCCCCCAGCCGCTTGATCTGGACGTAGTCCACGTCCAGCGCGGTAGCCCACTCGCGGATAAACTCCTCCCACTCATCGGGCGAGAACATCCGCATGCGCATCCCCGGCGGGACAGGAGCGCCCTCCAAGGCCACCGACGGGATCGGGTCCGCGGGCACAGCCATAGCACTGAGCGCCACCCGCGCGCCTACCTGCCGTTGCTCCGTAGCCACCTCGCGCCCCACCCTGTTGTCCCGACCGACTGGCCCAGCCTATCCAGGAGGAGCCGAGCACGAAGGGTGTGGCAACAACTAGCGAATCCCCAATCGGGCGGACTTTGTCTGGGAGGGGAGTAGGGCGGGCGCCTCACCGGCACCTCCAACAGGGACGATCAGCGCGCGCTGGGACACCCCGTGTCACGCCACAGGGCACCCGTGAACTGTCGGTCTCATCGCCTACTCTGGTTACCTCAACACGGCGGGCAAGTAGCAAAGGAGCTGCCATGACGATCCCACGATCCGACGCCGCAGCATGGCTGCCGCAACCCGTCTCACCCGAGACCCACCAGGCCGGACGGCGACTGGTCGCGCAGTGGCTCGACACGCAGCAGCGGCGCACCGGTGCGCCGCCAGTGCTGTTCACCGACGAACTGCGAATCGGTTCGACGGCTTGCTGGACACGTTCACGCGCGGTACCACCCACTTCAGCCTCCGCAGCGGCCCGCAGACCACGGGCCCCGTCTTGGCATACCGACCGACATTCAAGGCCCTTCGCGCAGCCCAACGAACGGCATCGTCGGCCATCTGCGTGTGGGAACACAGAGACACCCCGATTTAGGACTGGGCAGGCCAGGTCGGAGCGGTCGACCTGACCACCGGGCTGCCTAGTACCACAAACCAAACCCTCGAGGAGCACCTTGACCAACTGGTGTTCGCCGGGAACAACGGCTAGGCCGACAAGCCAGGCCTTCGCGACGCCCGCCGAATCCTCACCGACCTCCACCACCTCGGCTTGCCCACCGACACCATCCCCAGCAGCATGGCCGCGCATACAAGCCTCTCCGCCGAAGCGATACAACGCATCGCCACGCTCCTCGCCTCCTTGCCTGCCCAGCTCTCCACCCCTACCGAGCCAACCTGAACCAACTGTGACCTCTTCCGGTCCTTGCGAGACGTGCCCCATGCGGGAGCAAAATGGGGAGCAAACGGGGAGCAAGTATGCGCCATAAACGGCCTTCAACTACATTCAACGACTCTGAACGAAACCGTGTTGACCTGCGGAAGCATCACATCCGCAGGTCAACACGATATGCCGTACATAGTTCACACCGAAGGGGTCACTGGTTCGATCCCAGTATCGCCCACTGGTTATATTTGCAGGTCAGCGCCCCGCCAACGGATCACGTTGGTGGGGCGTTGATCGTTTCGGGGAGCACGTGGGGAGCTGCGTGATCTGACCCCAATCGCCATACCGAAGGGGTCAGGCCGTTTTCGTTGGCACAGCGTCGTTTCCGGGTCGCAGCCAGCACACCTCCTGCTCGCGGCAGATGATCACGGGCGCGACCAGCGCGTTCTCGAGCTATCGGCCGATGATGCCATGGTGGCTGGCGCCATCCCTGACGGAATCGGTCAGCCGCAGACGTCGAGGGTCGCGCTGGCCCGGATCGACCTAACGTGGTGAACTGTGATGCAGATCATGATCTTATGCGCCTAGGTGTGATTGACGTGGCGCGGTCGCGTTCGTAGGCGTCGGTACCTGATCGACGTCACTCACGCATAGAATCAACCCCGTTCGACATCCACGGCGGCGTGTTCCTCGGCGAGGGTGAGTACATGTTCCAGGCTGCTGACGGTGATGGCACGCCGCGTCACGCTGCCCTTCGGGGTGACCACGACGAGTCCGCTGCCGGTTGTCCGGGCCCGCTGGTTGGCTGAGACCAGGGCGGCGAGTCCGGCTGAGGCAAGGAAAGTGACCTCGGTGAAGTCGACGACCACCACCGGGGGCGCCGGGTCATGGGTCAGGGCGGTGTCAAGGGCGTCGGTCAAGGTCGACACGGTGCCCATGTCGACCTCACCGCGAGCGTGCAGGACGGTTCGGTCCGGCGTCTGCTCGATCGACACCGTGAACAGGATGGACATGCCGGTGCCTCCACTCCGTGCGGTGAGGGCAGCTGGCTGCTCAACCGCCCGGATAGGTGACCTGAGTTTATCCATTCACGTTTCGCGATGCATGACTGGCGGCGGCGGTGCCTCGGTTCCCTAGCCGCGAGTCGCGGTCGGTGCCACTGCCGACACGCCTGGTCGGAGATTCGACCCATCCGCTGGTACGGTGCCCCCGCGATCACGGGCGCCGACAACCACACCGATGGCGCACGGCCGCCGCGAGCGGAACGCGGCCCGGGCCGTGCTGGAGGACCACCGCGTGGGCCTGATCACCGACCGCGTCCACGAGGAGGCCGGCCGCGTCGCCGGTGGTCGCCTGCTTCGCCCGGTCTTGGTTCCCTGGTCCGCTCGCGACGACTTGGAAGACCTGTGCGACGCCCCCTGGCCATCCGGCGCGACTGGGCGGGCGACGTCCGCGGCTGCGGGATCGACTCCGGTTACCACTTGGTCGAGGAAGCCCTCACCGAACGCGCCACCGCCCTGAGCGCCTTTCTCCAGGCGAGGTAGCCCAGGCATTTGATCCCCTCAACTCCGCCCTCGACTGCGATTCACATTGTTAGTTGGTTCGCGATGCGGTTGTTCGGCTTTGCGCGAGGGCAATAGAAATACTTCTCGGCGGGTGATGTGTGTCCGCTACGAACCTCTGACTTGCGGTAGTCGATGCCTCGTGCTGAAGGACGGAGAACCCAGCCGAATTCCTTTACGAAGCCCGGGTGGAGCCGATTATCGCCCGTCCCGGTGGCCGGTTCACTCGGTTGGGTGTTTGTCTTTTGTGGCGTCGTGGCGGTGTATCCCCTCGCGCCTATAATGCGCCCGGCAGGCAGTATTCGGTTTGGTCGGCGCGTTCATGCGCCGGCGTGAAAGGACTTGTTCGATGGCTTGGATTCGTCGTGTACCGGTCGATGAAGGGCTCCGCGCAGCAGGTCATCGCTGCGGGCACCGCGGTCCTGCTGGCGTTCTTCGCCGTACGGCTGGTCCCCGCGCCCGCGGTGGCCCTCGGGGTGGCGGTGTTGGCCGGGCTGTTGATCGGGAAGTTGTCGGTCTTCGGCGAGAGCGGCAAGTGAATCGGCGTCTCCGCCGTACTCGTACTGACCATCGGCGGGGCCACCCGCGAAGTGATGCTGTTGGGCCGCTTGGTCGAGACCGCGATGGGCGCGGTGATTGGCAGCCTGATCAGCGCCCTCGTGCTGCCACCGACGTACGACCGCTGGGCACGTACCACCACCGCCGAACTCGCGGGCGAACTCCGCGCGGTCCTGTCCGGACTCGCTGACATCCTGCATGCTGGCGACCACCCCAGCGATCCTCACGAGTTGATCCGGCGGACCCAGCAGTCCGAGCACCTCGTCCGGCACGCCGAGCAGGCCGTCCGGTTGAGCACGGAGGCGGCGCGGAACCATGGAGTTTGTCCTTGTGGACGCCGACGGTGTCGGGAAGGGCCGGGACTTGTGTCTCGGTTGAGCGCGACTTGTGCTCCTGCTGGAGCGGTGGCTGGCCCCATGGTGGTGCGCACGGCGGTTATGGAGTCGAGATGGTGGATAACGCTGCGACCGCTTGTTGGTCAGGGAGCGTTGTTGCCGTTGTGTGCGGCAGGTTTGGTGTTGAGGGTGAACCAGGTGGCGAGGCCGGGTGGGATGACGAGCCAGCAGGACAGGAGCCGGTAGACGAGGGTGATCGCGGCGGCGGTGGCGATGCCTGTGCCGAGGAGGCCGAGGCCCGCGATGAGGCTGACCTCGATCACGCCGATTCCGCCGGGGCTCATTGGGATCTGCCGGACGAGCTGGATGCCGAGGTAGAGCAGGCCGAGGTCGACGGGTGACATGGTGACGTCGAAGGCCGCGGTGACGGTGATGAGGCAGAGCAGGTCGGCGGTCCAGTTGGCGGAGGCGTAGCCGAGTCCGGACAGCCACGACCGGAGCGGGACCGAGCGCATGCCGCGTAGCGCGGCCCGGACCGAGACGAGCGCGCGGTGGGTGCGCGTGGCGTCCGGCGGGGTGGGGCTGCTGTCGTTCTCCCGCACGGGTGGCCGGGCCGGTCCTCGGGTGCGGCTGTTGTGGACGGCGACCGCGGCTGCCGCGCCGATGGCCAGCAGGGCGGGCAGGAGGGTGTGCCAGGGTTGAGCGAGGGTCCAGCGGACCGCGAGCCCGCCGAGGTAGATGCTCGCGAGTCCCAGTGCGGACACCACCCCGGAGGCGACGGTGACGGTGGCGGTGGTCGTCCGGCTCGCACCGAATCGGCGGTATTGCTCGACGGCGAACAGTGCGGAGACGACCGTGCCCGCGGGCAACGTCATCGACATCGCGGACCGGCTGTAGGTGATGGCCAGCATCGACCCGGTCGGCACGCGCACCCCGAACCCGGCGAGCAGTGCCTGCTGCTGCTTGGCGAACATCCACAGCGAACCTACCTGCAAGCAGGCGGCCAGCAGGATCAGCGGTAGGTCGACCGCGGTGAACGCCTCCACCAGGCTCGACCACGATGGCAGGCTCCGCACGGCGAACCACCCCGCGGCCACCAGGGCAAGGACCACAAGAGTCGACCGCACCGCCCCGGCGAGGGCGCGCGGTCGGGAGTGGGGCTCGCCCGAGGTCGGTCGCGACTCCTCGGACTCCTGGCTGGAGGCACATGGCTCCGGGCGGGTGGCGGGGGTGGGGATCGACATCGGCCCGAGGACGCTCGTCACGGGGCGCGGCGCGGGCGGCGATGCGAGGGCGGGCGTTGTCATGGGTCAACTGTCACTGCTCGGCCTGTGCCGGTCATGGACGGTTCCTGTGTGCCTGCTGTGAGCGTCGGCGTGGTCGCGGGCAGGCGCAGGCGCTTGACCGCGTACGCGCCGACGGACAGCGCGATGAGTCCGCCTGCCAGCGGCACGGGGTGGTCGACGAGAAGGTCCCCGAGTGGTTCGAGCGGGTTGCCCGCGAGCAGTCCGGAGCGTTCGGCGAACCACGCGGCGGCCAGCAGGGCGCCGACGGTGGCGGCTGTGACGCGCGCGTGGGTGTAGAGGGTGGTGCGGCTGAGCAGTACCAGCGACGGCATGACGAGAGCGACCACGAGGAGCTGGGTGAGTTCGATGCCGACGTTGAACCCGAGCAGGGTGAGCACGAGGTTGGCGCGGGTGAGATCAAGCTCGGCGAGCAGCGCGGCGAACGCGAGGCCGTGCAGCAGGCCGAACGACCCTGCGATGAACACCTCGCCGCGACGCACGATCGGCCGGATGGCGTGGATCGCCGAGACCAGCACCGACAGCGCGATCCCGCTCTCCACCAGCCGGGTCGGCAGGTGGATCAAGCCGGTGGCGCCGAGCACGAGGGTGATGGAGTGGCCCGCGGCGAACGCGGTGACGACGTGCACCACCCGCAGGGCGGCGCGGCGCGGGTCGGCGCGGCGGGTCCAGCGCCTGCCGCCCGCGACGAGCGGGGCGGGCAGCAACAGCATGATGAGGAACAGCAGGTGGTCGCTGCCCCCGCCGATGTGCTCGACACCGAGTTCGACCGAGGAGAGGAACCCGGTCGCGGCGACGGGCTCGGCGGCGGTGACCACGACGCTGGTGGTCTGCCAGGACAGCATCGCCAGCGTGGTGTAGTCGCCGGCGTGCCCGTCGCGGGCCGAGACGAACGCGCGGTGGGAGACGAGCTGGTCGATGACCGCGTCGTAGGCGAAGGTGAACTCGCCCACCGTGCCGGTGGCGGGGGTGAGGGTGGCGTCGAGGAGGAGGTGGTCGACGCCGTCGACGCTCTCGACCCGGCCGCCGCCCACACCGGTGCTCCAGGTCTGCCCGTCGGTGCCGGTGGCCGACATGTGGTGTTGGACGTAGGCGCGCAGGTGGGCGATCGTGTCCGGGGCGAGCACGGTATCGGCGGTGTAGGTGGTGCCGAGGGCGACGTCGAGCTGGTCGATCGGCAGCTGGACCGTGGCGGTGACTTCGTCGGTGTCGACGTCGAGCAGGACGGCGCTGGTGCTCAAGGGGTGCGCCGACGCCCGCACGGTTGCGAACAGCAGCAACGCGATCAGCGTGCCGAGTACCGGCAGGAGCCTGCGGGCGACGGTCACCGGCCCGAGCGGCCGGATCGGTGCGGGCATGTCAGGAGCTGGGGTTGGAGCTGCCGTAGTCGTCGTTCTTGTCGCGGAGCACACCGTGGTAGTGCACGTCGGGGGTGCTGCGGCTGCGGGTGTTGACCAGCTCGATCCACACCCGGGGGCCGTCGACGCGCAAGTAGGTGCTCTCGCCGTCGACGCTGGTGTTGTTGGCGTAGGCGAGGTGGGTCTGCTCCAGCGCCGACTCGTAGGTCGACAGCAGCGACGCGGCCTCGCCGGGCGCGGCGTCCTCGACCCAGGCGGCGATCGCGGCCCGCACCAACGGTTTCTGGTCGGCCGACAGCTCGCTGACCGCAAGTCCCTCGGGGGTGGGGAACTTGCCGCTGTCCACGCCGGGGCCCATCATGATGTCGTTGACGGTGGCCGACAGCTTGGCTTTGGCGTCTTGGGCGTCGGTGAGCGAGTCGAACACCGCGAACGCCGTACCCGCCTTCTCCTTCATCGGCTCGACGGCGGTGTTGTCGATGGTGAAAGCCTTCGGTTCGGTGCCGGTGAAAGCCGGGGTGACGCTGGCCGTGCCGGACTTGTAGGTGTAGTTGCGGGCCAGGTGGTGACCGCCGAACTGGACCATGAACGGCTCGGTCGCCGACGGTGTCCCGTACACGGCGACGTAGTAGTTCCCGTCACCGAAACTGTCGTTGCCGCTGGTGCTGTTGGCCTGCAACCAGTCATCGGCCCGCTGGATCGCCTCGACCTGCGCGTAGCCCTTGGCCGACAACATCGTCTTCACCACGGCCATCGCCGCGGACTTCGACGCCTCGCTCAGGTCGGTCAACGCGATTCCCTTGCGCGGTACGTTCGACGCCGGGAAGTTCGACCAGGTCTGCCGTGACACGTTGTCGGTGAAGTCGAACGTCGCGGTGTCCTTCTGCTCGTCGCTCAGCGTCGACAGGAACGACTGCACCGCGGTCACCACTTCGGCGGTGTTGGCACCGGAGGCGTTCTCGCCGTCGGTATCCAGGTCCACCGCGGTGAACGTCTGCTGCCCACCACCACCGCCCCCGGCGCCGCCGGGTCCCCGCGCACCCGACGACGTGGTCGCCGTGGTCCCTGTCGAACTGTCGGTGCCGCACGCGGTCAACACGAGGGCCGCCACCGCCAACCCCGCCGTGGTCACCACGACCCCCCGGCCACGACGACCCGTCCGGACTTTCGGCACCAACTCCTGGTACCCGATCGCCGGCACCGGCCCATCGATACCTGGATGTCGAGTCGACACAGGATCTCCTCCAGCCGGGTTCGCTCGGCTCGTCCGCTGCGCGGTATCCAAGAGGAAGCGCGACATCCAATGTAGGAAGCGATCGTGTGCGGCCGCTGCGCACGGCGTGGAGGACCACCCGGAAGGGTGACATCGACGCCGGTCGGCTCGTAGGCGGTTCCCAGGCCGCGCACAGCACCACCACAGCCAAGGTCCTCAGGATGGTGTCATCGGCTCGACAGCAGCCGCACATGGAGGAGCCCGAAATGAACCTACCCCGTCGTGGAATCCGCCGATGGACCGGCATCGTCGCCGCGGGCACTGTCATCACAGGCGGTCTCCTGCTCGGCATCATCAGCACCGCCAGTGCCCAGAACGAGACCACCGCGCCCACGACGACCTCGGCAGCGCCCCAGTCCACCGACAGCTTCGACCACGATGGCAAGGGCAACCGCTCCAACGAGACCCCGCTCACCGGCGCCGACGCCGACAAGGCAAAGGCCGCCGCCCTGGCGAAGTACCCCGGCGCGACCGTCGACCGCGTCGAAACCGATTCCGACGGCGTCTACGAAGCCCACATCACCACCACCGACGGCAAGCACGTGACCGTCGAGATGGACAAGAACTTCACCATCACCGGCGAGGAGACCGGACACGGCGGTGGTCACGGCGGTCGTGGGAACGCCAACGAGACCCCGCTCACCGGCGCCGACGCCGACAAGGCAAAGGCCGCCGCCCTGGCGAAGTACCCCGGCGCGACCGTCGACCGCGTGGAAACCGATTCCGACGGCGTCTACGAGGCCCACATCACCACCACCGACGGCAAGCACGTGACCGTCGAGATGGACAAGAACTTCACCATCACCGGCGAAGAGACCGGACACGGCCCCAAGTAGCCCACCACGTGAACCCGACCGCCCGGTGACCCCTCGCGACCGGTCACCGGGCGGCGTGACCAGGTGCCTGCCCGCCTAGGGCAGGACGTCGAGCGGCGCGAGGCCCATGCGCAGCGGCGTGGCGATGTAGTAGGCGCCGTTCTTGTACCGCGCGATCCGCAGTTCCGCGGTGTCCGGCAGACCGTCAACAACGCGGTCGACCAGCCTTGGCACAGCACCCCAAAGGGCGATCGAGCAGACATCGCTGTAGCGGGTGGGTTCGCCATACCATCCTGCCCGCTTGTGGTGCGCGGCCAGCCGGGCTCGCGCGGTGGGCCTGCCGCGCCGCGTCAGGCCGCCGTCCATCACGTCGTCGTAGAGCATGCGGACGGTCTGGATGACCTCCAGGGCCCCGCCCATGGTGTCGACGGTGTGCGGGTCGCCCGTACCGCCTGCCGCGCGCCACCCCTAGTAGCAGAACCGGGACCGAGGCCGCTTCCCGACGGGGTTGGCGACCAGGTCCCGCGCCGGGTCGAAGTGTTCGGTCAGCCCGAACCGGGTGAACACCCGCACGTGCTGGCGGAGGAACCGGTCGATGAGTGTCCCTACCCGGTCGCCGACATCGGTGGACTGGTCGGACATCGCCTCTCCCGCGGTTTCTTACGGACATCGGTCTACCGGCCTGGGGAACCGGGTGTCGTGTTTGGCCCGGGGTGTCGAACGCGTGGCGGTGATTGCCGAGCCGGAGTGCGGAGAACACCGCGATGCGCGGCGATGGCGCCACACCCGTTTCCCTGCCGGTGTATTGGTCCTGCCTCTGCCTGCGGAGAGCTGGGCGCGACAAGCGTCCGGGTGCTCGGTGACCGATCATAGCCGCTGGCGCACTCGCAAGCCGTCGGAGCAGTGCTGTGCGTCGATGGAAAGGGGGGTCTTCGCTGTGGGATCGGGTGAACTGGATGTCTTGCTGGGTGGGTTGTTCGCTGTGTGCGGCCAGAGTGCACGGTGGACGTTGATGTCGGTGGTTGGAGAGTTGGTTCTGGTGTCGGAGACGAACGCGCCCTCCGGTGATCTTCCGTTGTCGTTCTCGGTTCCGGAGCAGTTCCGGTCGATCGATTTCGCGGTGTCGGCTGAGGACAACACGAACCACGCCGGGGCGACTGCACACCACTTTGAAGCCGCCCGGTTGCGGACCATTCGTGATCTCGTCCAGGTCTGAGAACCCTGTCGGCGTGTCAGGCCCTTGACCACCTGGACTCGCGATCAAGTCGATCCTCGTGCTTTCTGAGGCCACTTTGGACACATCGTCGTGCGGGTCAGGCTGTCATCAACCAGCGCGGTGTTGCTCACGCCGACGCGTTGGGAACTTCTGTGTTCCCTGCGCCGGGGCATTGTTTGTCGACCTTTCGGGTGAAGGTGGGTCTGTTGGGCCGGGGGCGTGGGCACTCCGAGGGGGTGAAGGGCGCGATGGGTGGGTCCGATGCCAGGTTCGGCGTGCGGACGGTGTTGGCGCTGATGTCCCTGACACTGGTCGCCATCCCGTTCGGCCTGGTGTTGTTCCTCGTCCAGGACAAGTGGTCGCCCTTGCTGTCGGCGGACAACGGGCTCCGTGACGGTCTGCACCGGTTCACCACGGAACACCCGTGGTTCGCCGGGGTGATGCGGTTCCTGAGCACGGTTGGCTCGGCCCCGGTGTACTTCGTCGTGTTCGCGGTCGTGACCGGATGGCTGCTGTACCGGCGACTCCCCCGCCTGGCCGCGTTCGCCGTCGTCGCCGAGGTCGGTGGGGCGGTGCTCAACCAGGTGGTCAAGACCCTGGTGCACCGGGCCCGGCCGATCGTGGTGGACCCGGTCGCGCACTTCTCCGGCATGAGCTTCCCGAGTGGACACGCGCAGTCCGCTGTCGTGTCGTATTCGTTCCTGCTGCTGGTGTTCCTCCCCGCGATGAGCATCTCCTGGCGCCGGATCGCCGCGGGGGTCGCGGTGGTCATGGTGCTGGGCATCGGCGTGTCGCGGGTGGCGCTCTCGGCGCACTACGCTTCCGATGTCCTGGCGGGTTACATCCTGGGTGCCGCGTGGGTGATCGCGATGACCGCGACGTTCAGCGCGTGGCGCCGGGAGCGTGGCCGGAACGGGGTGCGGCCGAGCGAGGGCCTGGCCCCGGAGGACGCCGCTCGGCTCACCCCGGCAGCGCTCCCCGAACCGCGGCCCGCGGCCGACCGGGAGTCCGCGGCGGACGCCACTCGGCCCGGATCCGGGGATTCCCGGCAATAGGACGGAATATTCCACGGCGTTGGCCGCGCTATGCCCCGCTGATCGACTGCATCACGGCCAATCGCCGGAGGCGCCGGTTCGGCCACGGGTTCGGCCGTGCGATCCGGGTCGCCTCGGTGTGTCAGTCCCGGGTGGTGACGAGCGGGCGGGGAATCCGGTCGACCAGGAAGCGGTGGGCCCACCGGCCGGTCACGCCGATCGCGGCGCCGATGAGGAATCCGATGAGGACGTCATGCGGGTAGTGCGCACCCAGGTAGACGCGGGAAACGCCGACCAGCACGGTGATGGCGGTGGCGGTCAGGCCCAGGGCTCGGTCGGTCAGCAGAATCGCCGCGGCTGCCGCGGCGGCGATCGTGGCGTGGTTGCTGGGCATCGAGAAGTCGGTGACGTAGTCGCACGGTGCGACGGTGGGCAGGTGCAGGACCTGACACGGTCGGGGTTCGCGCACCAGCACCTTCACCAGGTTGCTCACCCCGTAGGCCAGCAGGACGGCCACCGGCGCCCAGACCGCCGTCGCGCCTGCCGCCGGGGACCGGTTTCGGGCCCGCCGCCAGGCCACCACCATCAGCAGGGCCAGCAGCACGAGCGCCCCGTTCGTGTAGAGCGACGCGATCGTGTGCAGCCACGGGGTGCGTTCGGCGAACCCCAGCATCGTCGTGGTCACGCGCGGTTCCCCGGCCGGACCAGCCGGATGGCGATGGGCAGCAGGGACACCACGACGATGGCCGCGGTGATCGGCAGCAGGTAGGTGTCGACGTTCGGGATGGCGCTGCCAAGCAGGCAACCCGCGATCGTGACACCGAGCGTCCACAGCAGTCCGCCGAGGACCTGCCAGCGGGTGAACACCTTCGCGGGCACCCCGGTGAGCCCGGCGAGCGGGTTCAGCACCGTCCGCACCACCGGAATGAACCGGGCCAGCACGATCGCCTTCCGGTGCCCGTACGACTCCAGGAACCGCCTGCTGCGCGTGACACCGTTGTGCAGGTGCGCGGCGACCCCGCCAAGGCGCTGGCCGGGGGCTCGGCCGAACCAGTAGGCGTGCTGCAGCACGGCCAACGGGAACGAGCCGTCCGGATCGGGTTCGCGGGCGGGCGCCGCGGGCTCGGCGGCGGTGCCCGCGCGGTCGGCCAGCAGCGCGGCCCACGCGCCGAGGGTCGGGTTCGCGGCCAGTTCGGCGAAGTCGACGGCGAAACCCGCCCGGCGCCACGTGCCGACCAACCTCATCAGCGCGATCGAGTCCAGGCCCAGCTCGAACAGGTTGGTGTCCGCGGTGATGTCCTCGGGCTCCTCCTCCGTCGACTCGGCGACCGCGGCCAGCAGGGCGGCGTAGTCCACGGCGCTCACCTCGCGGCTCCCCTCGGCTCGGCGGGCACGAGGAACCGGGAGACGCTGCGCAGCTTCTCGCAGGTCTCCGTCCACTCGCGTTCCGGTGTGGACAGTGCGATGACGCCCGCGCCCGCGCGCAGCCGGGTCCGGCCGCCCGCGCTGAACACGGTGCGCAGCACCAGGGCGGCGTCGAGGGCGCCGTCGGAGCCGACGGTCAGCACGGCGCCGCTGTAGAGGCCGCAGCGCGGCTCGTGCCTGCCGATGGTCTCGACCGCGGCGGCCTTGGGGCTGCCGGAGGCGGTGATGGACGGGAAGAGCGCGGCGAACGCGTCCCAGGCGGTGCGCCCGGCGGCCAGTTCGCCGCGCACGCGGGAGGCCAGGTGCTGCACGCTGCCGCGCTCGCGCACGGTCATGAACTCCTCGACCCGCACCGACGCGGGCACGCACACCCCGGACAGCTCCTCCTGGGCGAGCTTGACCGAGATCGCGTGCTCGAAGATCTCCTTGGGGTCGGCGAGCAGCTCCCGGCGGGTGGCCTGGTCGCGCGCGGGATCGCCGACCAGGGCGCGGGTCCCGGCCAGCGGCCGGGTGGACACCCGCCCTGACGGGTCCACCTCGACCACGGTCTCCGGGCTGAACCCGGTCGCGCGCAGGCCACCGAGGTCGAGCAGGAACGAGCGGGCCGGGGTGTTGCCACGCCGCCCGGCGAGGTAGGTGGCCGGGAAATCGATCTCCGTGGACACCGGGACGACCCGGGACAGGATGACCTTGTCCGGCCCGCCCGCCCGGATGTCGCGGACGGTCTCGGCGATCGCGGCCAGGTAGGCCGGGTCCGGCGCCTCCGGGTCGGCCAGACCGGCGGCCGGGGCGGGCCACGGCCGGTCGTCGACCGCGGGCGGTCCCGCCGGGACGGCGTCGTGCTCGCCGTCCCGGCCGATGGGCAGCTCGTGGGTGGGGATCACCAGGTCGAGCAGCGGGCCGTCGGCGTGGCCGAGGTGCAGCAGGCGGGCGAGTTCGAACGCGGCCCAGCCGTAGGCGCGCCAGGTCGGCAGACCGGTGTCGGCCAGCAGCTCCGCCACTTGGCGCAAGGGGTCTGAGCCCAGCGGGACGCGCCACTCCCCTGCCGAGGTGGTCCACGTGATGCCCGCGCCGTCCATCCGCAACCGGGCGCGGGAGCCCGCGGCCAGGACCCACCGGGCATCGCGCTCGTAGAGCACGAACGGCGGCTCGGCGCGGCTCGCCGCCACCGCGGCGACGAGTAAGGGGTCGGCCACCGCCGTGGCGACCGCCTGCGGGATCGCGGTCACTAGTCCTGCCCCGATGCCATGCGCTCGACCAGGCTCAGCGGGCGCAGGTCGGTCCAGACGCGGTCGACGTAGTCCACACAAGACGCCCGGTCCGCGGGGCCGTACACGGCGGTCCAGCCCGCCGGGACGTCGGCGAACACCGGCCACAGGGAGTGCTGGTCCTCGGCGTTGACCAGGACGAGGAACGTCCCGTCCTCGTTGTCGAACGGATTGGTGGACATCGGCGTGCTCCTCGAACGGTCCCGGCTGCGGGCAGGCGGCATCCGCCGAGCGCGGCACGCACGGCAGGCACCTGGGGTTGGCCACGCCGACGAAATCGTCCCAAGAGGACAGTGCGATCACCGTGGCGCGTCAGGTGTCGGACGTCGTTCCCCGCGAACCGCGCACGGTCGTCGAGCGACGCGCCACCACCTGAGGTTAGCCTAGCCTATCTTCTACTGATGTGTAGAAGCAAGGGCCTCAGAACGCGTCCCAACCGGCCACACCCAGCAGCTCGAACAGGTCGTAAACGCACTCACCGGTCCACACCGCGGTGCCGATCGCCAACAGTGGCAAGAGGACTCCCCACCAGCGGCCCTCGCGGCCGGGTGCGAACAGCGCGGCGACCCGCCGCGGCACGATGCCGGGCGCGGCGCCCAGGGCCATCAGCGACCCGGCGGGCCGTTCGGCGCGGCTGCCCGCGGCGGCCAGCGCGGCGTGCCCGATCGCCCGCCCGACCCGTTCGCGGTCGCCGATCGCCACCGCGGCCGCCTCGTCGGCGGCCCGCTCCACCAGGTACTCGACCTGTCCGGCGACCGGCCGCAGCAGCGGGTGCGCGACCGCGGCGACGCGCGCCCACCACAGCAGCCGGTGGTGGCCGCCGTCGAGGTGGGCGCGTTCGTGGGCGATCACGGCGTCGAACTGGCGCTCGTCGAGCAGGTCGCGCAACCCCCTGGTGACGACGATCCGACCGGGCCGCCCGGGCACCGCGAAGGCGTCCACCCGCGGGTCGTCGAGGAGCACGACGGCGCCGCCGCCCGCCCAGCCACCGCTCGCCACGCGCAACTCGCGCCTGCGCCGCGCCCAGGCCCGCAGCCCCGCGGCCACCACCACGACCAGCCAGCCGAGGGAGACCCACGACACCCAGGGGACATGGGCCGTGTCGTCGACCACACGCTGGTGCGACCAGCCACCCCAGCTCGCCACGACCGGCAGTTCCGCGAGCGCCTTGAGCGCGAACGCGGCGAGGTTGACCGTGGACGCGACCGCCGCGACGAGCGCAGACCCCGCGAAGACCCGCGCGGCCAGGCCCGGACGCAGCCGGTCGACCAGCAGCCAGGACACCCCCAGTACCAACAGCGGTGTGGCAACCATGGACCAGGCGAAGTGGTCGAACACGGTGTTCCCCTCGGCGGACGACACGGTCATCCTGCCGGTCGACCAGCGTGGAAGTCCATGTGCGCCGAAAGGCTGGGTAGCATCCCCCGCGTGCGGACAGCGGACGAGAGCGGAGACCCAGCGCCACGGCGCAGACCGGGTGAACTGGCCTCCCACGTGCTGAACACCCTCGTCGAGGCGGGCAGGCCGCTGTCCCCGGGCGAGGTGCTCGAGCTGCTCGACCCGTCCGGGGCCCTGTCCTACAGTGCGGTCGTCACCACACTGACCCGCCTGCACGAGAAGAAGGCGGTGACCCGCCAACGCATCGGCCGCGCCTACCACTACACCGCCCTCACCGACCCCCCAGCCCTGGTCGCCTGGCGGATGAGCAAACTGCTCGAATCCGAGACCGACCACACCTCCATACTCACCCGCTTCGTGTCCGGACTGGACAAGCAAGACGAGGAAACCCTGCGCCGCCTACTCGGCGAGAGCTAGTGGCTCAGCACGGAACGTTGACCCGGTAATTGATCTTCTTGGTTGACCGGTCAGGCTGGTCCCGCATGTCGATGCGGGAGGTGGTTGTGGCTCGTCGTCCAGATGCGTTCGTCCGGCCCTTGTCGATGGATGAGGGCCGGAAGCTGGCCAAGGTCAGCCGGACCGCGAAGGACCCGGTCCGGTTGCGGCGGGCGATCGTGGTGTTGATGTGCGGCCAAGGCCGGACGGTCAAGGACATCAGTTCGTTGATGCAGGTCAGCGACGATTACGTGCGTGGCGATTCATGCGTTCAACGATCGGGGGTTCGACGCGCTGGACCCAAAATGGAGCGGGGGACGGCCACCGACGATCGGTAAGCAGATCCGTGAGCGGATCTGCCTGATCGCCAGGATGTCCCCCGCCGACTGGGGCATCACCGCGTTCACCACTTGGTCGCTGTCCACGCTGTCCGAGCACCTCGTCGCCCGCGGCACCGTGGTCGCGATCAGCCGGGAAACGGTGCGCCGGATCCTGCGCGACGGTGGTGTCTCGTGGCAGACCACGACCACCTGGAAGCCTCGACCGACCCGGACTTCATCACCAAGATGCACCGCATCCTCGACCTCTACGACCACCCGCCCGCTGACGGTCGGGTGATCTACGTCGACGAGTTCGGGCCGCTGAATCTGATGACCCGCAAGGGAAAGGCATGGCGCCCACTAGCCAAGCCGCGTCGGTTGCGAGCGACCTACAACCGCAACGACGGCGTCATGCACATGCTCGCCGCCCTGGACCTGGCCACCGGCCGAATCACTTACCGGATCCGGCCACGCAAACGCCACCGCGAGTTCGGCGACCTGCTCAAAGCCCTGCGCGCCCGATGGCCGGGCCAGAAGCTCTACATCGTCTGCGACAACCTCTCCCCGCACCGCCACCCCACCGTCCGGGCCTCGGCCGCGGCCAACGACGTCGAACCGGTGTTCCTGCCGACCTACGGGTCCTGGCTCAACTGGATCGAGGCCGAGTTCGCCGCGCTGCGCTACTTCGCCCTCAACGACACCGACCACCGCGGCCACACCGAACAGAACACAGCCATCGCCGACTACATCCGCTGGCGCAACACACGAGCCCAACCCAAGACCGGCTTCGCCACCGACTCACCCATCAGAACCTGGACCGATTACCCGACCAAGGTCGCGTGACGAGCCACTAGCCATATGGGACATCGCCGGGAGCAGGAGCGTGACCAAGGTCGTGGCTCCCGTGCTCACCGAACCCGCGGCCGAGGTGGTGGCGTCGAGCCAACGCGATCTCGCTGCCTCCGCCACGACAGATGGGGACGTCCGCTTGTGGCGAACGGGCATCGACGGATCCATGTTCCCTATCGCCAACATGGCGGCTGAGAAAGGCAAAACGGTGGGACCGGTGGCGCTCTCGGTCAACGGCCGGATGTTGTTCGGGAGCGGGCGATTCTGGGACCTCGAAGATCCCACCAGGCCACGACAACTCCCTGGCAGGCCATCTCGAGCGGCCTCGGTCGTGTTCAGTCCGGACGGCCGCCTCGCGGCGTCCGTCGAACCTCGACTGGACATGGCGGGCGCTGTTCACCTCTGGGACACCTGCCGCGAGCACGACGATCCACCATTGGCCTCCCTCCCCACCCCCGTCAGAGTCGTGGCGTTCGCGAGTGCCCACGTCCTCATCGTTTCAGGCGATGGGGACATCATGCGCCCGTGGAACGTCAGCGATCCTCGCCACCCAGTCGAACTCGGCACGATTTTCGTCAGTCCCCGCCGCGGTGACAACGAAATCCGGTCGGTGGCGATCAGCCCTGACGGTCTGACCCTGGCTGTGATCCCCGACGACGAAGGGCCACCACAGATCTGGAACTTGTCCGATCCGACATTCCCCACCAAGATCGGCGAACTCACGGGCGCGCACAGTTCGACCAAGGCCATCACCTTCAGCGCGGACGGGAAGTCCATCATCACGGCCGGAGACAACACGCTGCAGAAGTGGAATATCGACGTCGAGCGCATCGCCGAACAATTATGCACCGACGCCTCCCCGCGAATCAGCCCATCAGAATGGAGGGAGTACGGGCTATCCCATTTAACCTACCGGCCGCCCTGCGCATGACAGCCCTTATTCGACTGACGTGTTCCGAGTTGACCCCTGCATGGGGGAGGCTGATGCCTGAAGGCGACGGCTCCAGCCAAGGCGCGGAATGAGGTGCGGACGAGGTTGAATCTCGTAGGCTTTGTCGGGTGGAGTTTGTCGGGCCGGAACCGCCGCCCACCCGGCGGTTGACGTATCGAGGGCATCGCGTGGATCAGCGGGCGCGGGACGTGATGGTCGTTGGCGTTGGCCGCCGACACGCCCCCGACCAGCGGCAGTCCGGCCCGGTCGGTCACAACGTGGATCTTCGAGCCGGGCTTGGCCCGATCGACCGGGCTGGGACCGGTCAGAGACCACCCTTTTCGCCCGCACCGCGGCGGCGTCGACCACGACCCGCGACCAGTCCACTAAACCCTGTTCACCGAGCCGGTCGAGCACGGCGTGGTGAACCCGGGTCCAGAGCCCGGCCATGGGTCCAGTTGGTGAATCGCCGATGCGCAGTCGGTACCGTGACCCCGAACGACCGCGGCAACATCCGCCACGCGCACCCGCTGTTCACCACGAACACGATCGCGGTGAACACCGCCCGATCATCCAACGGGGCCGTTCCGCCGCCTGCGGGCGAGACGCGAACCCCGGAATCAACGGCTCCACCAACGCCCACAACTCATCCGGCGCCAACCGCAACGACAACCCATCCACACCTAAGATCATCCCACATCAAGATCAACCACGCGAGACAGGGTCTTAGCCTCGCCATCCACTTCGCCAGAGAACGCCGACTGCGTCTGCTCGGTTGCGGGCATTGAGCTTCTTGTGGACGCGGTCCAACTGGTTCTTTACAGTGTGCTTGCTGACGCACAGTTCCTGAGCCGCTTCCTCGATGCTCGCGCCCGTGGCCACCGCCTCCAACGCGGCTCGTTCGCCAGGGGCAAGTTGACGGATCTGTTGGCTTTCGTTTGGTTCACTGCGGAACAGGATTATGGTTCCTGGCCGAGCGTCCCGGGCTCCTGCGGTGATCCTGCCGAGGTGGACGTCGGATTTTCTGGCCGTCGCCACCAAACGTGACGTTGTGGGGGTGAGGGGTTTTCCCGGTGAGAACTCGTGTCCTGCGGGTACCGCTTCCGGGTTACCCGCCGTCACGCGGACTATGCCGGAGGCGTCCACATGGACCAGGAACGCTTGGATAGCGGGATTTTCCAAGCAAGAAAGTGAATCCACCAGCTCGGCAATGCGCGCTGCTTCGGTTGTCTCGTACAAGGAGTCCAGCAGGCTGGCCTGGAGGCAGGACACGAGCACCACGTCACGATCGGTGAAATCCGAGCCGCCTCGACTGAGTGCGATGGCGTGCACCTCGCCGGACCCCAAGGGCAGTGCGAGGGCGAGTTGCCGATCTATGCCGACCGGTCGATAGAAGTACTCGTACAGCTCCCGACCACGCAGTGCCTTCAGAGAGACTATGTCCGACCAGCGTACGGGCACCAGTTGCCGGGTCCGCGCGTACCACTCCAACAGCGGCTGCTGGCCGGTGTACGCACGGTAGGCCTCGTGGTCGGCGGTATCCATGGCCCCTGGTGGCCATGTGCGGAAGTCGTTGCGCATCCGTCGCGGCTCGAATACGTTGCTGGTACCTATCTCCGCGTCCACCGCCGCCATCAGTCCGGCAATGACGGAGGGGAGCACCGCGTCGGGGCTGGACCGGTCAATGGCGTCGATGATCTCCCGCGCGAGCCGCAGATCCGCGTTGGTGGCCTCTCGCACGCACGTCCTCCTCATGACGTCCCGGCCGCTGCTCGAAAGGGAAGTTTTTCCTATTTTGACCTACGACCGTCCATGTCAGAATTTTGCCCGGCGGCCGACGCCGCCGTCGTTCCTCGTTCGGAAGGAAGCGTCAATGTTGGACCTGATTGGGTCGCGAAGGCAAGGGCCGGAGCCTATTTGTCCGAACTCTGACCATCGCGAGAACGTCGGCTGACCGGACGGATCGATGACCACGACAAGCGAGGAAGACCAGTTCAACGCCCTCGTGCGCAACGAGATCACGGATGTCAAAGGCGGATGCGTCACCCAGACGGGTGAGGTTGGTGGCGGGCTGCACATTTATCCGCCTTCATGCGGAAAAGTCGCAAACAAACCTCACCCTCGGCGTAGTAGGTGGTATCCAACCGGGGCACGCCGAATCTCGACGGTGATGGGTGCGGCAGGGGTGATGATGATCGTAGCCGCGCTGCCGCAGGGCTCGGTTCCGGAGGCCACGTGCTGCGCTCCGGCGATCGAAACAACGAAGACCGGCACACCGACCACCATCACGAGGATGACGACAACCTCGACGAAGCCGACCACGTCGGCCGCCGCACCGCGCAGGAGCTCGACGGAAGTCAATGTGGTGGCGCCCACTGGCGAGAAAGTCGCGACGTCCAACCCCTCGGCTCCTCCGGCCGACACGGAACCGGGTGAGCCGCTGGTCAGCATCGCCCCGGTTGCCCTCCACCTCGCAAGTTATCCGCGCACCTGTGTCATCAACGGCCACGCCTACCCGAACTCGATCCTCCTCACACCCACCGCGTCCGAGGCCGCCCGGGTGGACTACCAACTCCCCGACGCCACCCGGTTCGTCGCCACCATCGGACTGGTCGAGACGTCGACCGGGACCTCGCCCAACGGCACGATCTTCGTCCAGGACGGTGGCACCGACCAGCGGACTGGACACACGCCCAAACCCCTGCCCGACACGCGTGTCGTCTATGGCCGGAGGATTCCGGTGGATGTGAGCATCCACTCGGGCACACCGCTGCGGATCCAGGGATCTGCGGGGGCGAGTCTCGCGCTGTGCGTGGCCAATCCGCGTGTGGAGCGAGGAGACCCCTCCAGCTAGGTGCGATGTCCGGAGAGGTTGGTTGGCCGGATGGGGTGATGCCGAGCTCGGTGCAGGTGTCTCACCAAGTGTGGGATCGGTAGGCCGAGCCGTTGTCGGACAGGACTCGTTCGACGGTCACGCCCAGGTCGGCGAACCGGGCCACCGCCCGGCGCAGCACCGCTATGGCGGTCGCGGCGGTTTCATAGGTGTGGATTTCGGCGTAGGCGACGCGGGAGTGGTCGTCGATGACGGTGTGGACGAACCGCGGTCCCGATCCTTGTTTTGCGGTGGGCGTTGCGTGGCTTGCCCGGTGTCGCGGCCCGGTTGCGGTCGCCCTGTTGTCGGCCGACGTAGCGGTGTCCGCCGCCGTCGGGGATGTTGACGAACTTGGTGACATCGACGTGGATCAGCGAGCCGGGGTGGTCGTGTTCGTAGCGGCGCAGCGGTTCGCCGGCGACCTGATCGGTGCGGGACAGGCGGTTGATCCGGCAACGCACCAGCACCGCGTGCACGGTCGAGGCGGACAGGCCCGAGCTGGTCCGAGACGCCCTCGACCTCGCTGTCAAACGGGTCCTGATCAGCGATAATGCGTTTTTCCCGCCGATCGCGGGTCTCAATACACCTCCAGGCTGTTCCGCTCCGCGCTTGCAGGGCACGGCATGCGTCCGTCGGTGGGGCGGACCGGGTCGTGCTTCGAAAGTGCGGTCGCGGAATCGTTCTTCGCCATCCTCAAGACCGAGATCGGAACCACCGTCTTCGACATCCGCGACAACGCCCGACACGAGGTTTCGCCTACCTCGACTCCTACAACCACGACCGTCTACATTCGACACTCGACTACCGGACCCCGCACGAAGCCCGCGTCGACTATCGTCAAGGTCTCACCCTCGTGACATGAACTCCGTTGTCCGGTCATCGGGGACAACCTCAGAAGCGGTTCCTCGACAGATCCACTTCACAACCGGAGGTCTTCACCTGTCAGCACGACAGGCCGTCACCGGCCACCTCAACTCGGGACAACGTCCCCGGACATCACAGGCGGCAGGTCCATACTCAATGGTCGGCCTACTGTCGTCACCCCCTGGCAACCAATCGCACAGCCGGGACACACAGGAGCAGGAGCGAAACCGGAGAGTTGTGCCTACTTGACTGTGCGTCAAGTGCACTTAACCTGCGTGAACCACTCCCCCAGACGCAGTGGATTCTCCGTTTCCGCTGGTCAGCGCCACGTTGGGCCGCCACTGGGGGCCAAGGAGACGTATCTTTCCGCGAGGTTATGGGGTCATCTTCTCTGCTTTGGTGCGTTCTCGGCGAGCAGTGGCGCGTTGGCGACGAGTCCACTGTACTCGCGGCTAATCCCGGAGAAACTTGTTCGTAAGAGTGGAGGGGACATGGGGAGAGCGATCGCCCGCGCTATGCCCTTGATGATGCGCTGCCCGCAAGCAGTGAGTTTTGAACCACGGGCCGGTCACAGGTCATGTTTGGGGTCCGCCGCTCGCTCGCTCGGCCACCAAGCACGGTGCCAGCCGGAACTGCTCGGTCGATCGCCGAGCCCGCCTTACGTCGCGCTGTAGTCCTCGACCACGGTGCCGTCCACCGCCCAGCGCAGCCTGCGGAGCAATCTGCCTGAATCGTCGAACTCGTCGCGCCCGGCAAGGCCGCCGTCGCGGTGCCAGAACTCGTGCACGCCGACCGCGGTGCCGTAGCGGACAGCGCCCGCGGCCTTGGGCTCGCCGGACGGGTACCACTCCGCAGAGGGGCCGTCCTCCATCCCGTTGAAGTACGTCGTCAGCGCGACGATCTGCCCATTGGGCGCGCGCTCGACGACCTCACCGGTGAACGGCTCGCCCTGATAGACGACGTGCAGGTCGTCCTCGGTGTCGACGTCGTCGAACTCGACTCGCATGCTGATCACTCCGGGATGAACTGGCTGTCGGGGTGGCCGCCATCCTGGGTAAGCCGACCCGCGTTGCTGGGGGTACCGGCGAGCATTCTATGGCAGTTGGCGCAGCACGGGGCGGGCTGCGGTCCGTCCTGCCGGAACGGGAACCTGTTGTCCACCCGGAACTCCGACATCACCGACGAGTCGGCGTCGGGACCGCGCCGCCACAGCAACTCGTTCACGACCTTCACCTCGGCGTGCCTCAACGGGTTGTCGCCGTGCGGGAACGGCGTCATGACCTGCTGCCCGTCGCGCATTAGCGGTGTGCCGTCTCGGTTGTATTGCGGGTACGGGCCTGCCGCGCGCATCTGTTCGACTCTTTCCCGCAGCACCGGGTGCAGCCGGTCGTCGGGGATGACGTCGGTCGGTCTGCCGTTGACGCCCTCGACCACAGCGCCGGTCCGGGAGTCGATGCCGACCGAGTTGACCGGGCCAGCCTCCTTGGCCGAGATCGTGCCCTCCTCCCGCATCTGCCGGATGTTGTCGGTGCGCTGGGCGGCGATGTCACGCAAGCGTTGGTCGACCGAAACGCCGTCGACGTGCGTGATCAGACTGTCGGCGTCGCGGGTGAGGCTGCCCTCCAGCACCCCGAGGTCCTGCGGGGTGGCCCGGTCGCGCGGGATCGGCGGCACGTTCGGCCGGGTCGACGTCGGCGTGCTCGACGGGGCCGTGCCGGACGGGCCCGCGGGCGTGCCCGCCTCCATCGACTCACGGGTCGCCCTGATCGCCGAGCTCATCCCCGAACCCGCCGAGCCGTGTGACCGCGACGGCCTCTTCGGGTTCGGGCCGTCCGTACCGCCGCTTCCCGGGTGCCTGGGTTTCGGAGTCACCAGCGCTACCCGTTCAGCAGCTTCGTCAGGTTGGTAAGACTGTTGACCAGGCCCATGGTGTAGGTGAGGATGCGTCCCGCCCACTTCACCACGGCCGCCACGATCTGCGCCGCGACCACCGGGATCGTCACCACGAAGATCGCCTCGACCGCCCACACGATCACCCGCGCCACCAGGTCGGCGATCAGGTCGCGGACGATCTCGCGGGTCATCTCGACCAGACCGCCCGCGCCCTCAGTCGCCGCCGCCATGCCCGCGGCGATCGCGCCCAACCCGGCGGCCGCGTCCACGTTGTTGACCATCAGCGCGCGATAGGAGTCGGCTGCCGGACCCGACCAGTCCGGGATGTCGTCAGTCAGGAACGCACCGAGTTGCTCAGCCGCCTCGGCCATCTCGTTCGCCATGTTCGTCCAGGTCGCGGCATGCGCACGGACCACATCAGGCTTCCCGGTGAGCTCATCGAGCATCTCGCGCAGTGGCTCGAAGTACTCCATCGCCCAGCCCAACCCGTTGGCCAGGAGCGCGCTGATCGGATCCAGCACGGACGCCGCGACCTCGACACCGAGGCCGACGCCCGCGAGGACGTCGTCGACCCAACCCTCGCTCTTGATGGCATCGACCAAGCCCTCAATGCTGTCCGCCAGCCCGGCCCCGGTCCACGCCTCCCGCGTGGACTGGACCGGGGCCACCAGGGAGCCGTCCGTCACCTAAGTCCTTCCCCATCCGCAGAGCGGATCATCAGCGAGTTGGTGTCCTCGGTGGCCTCGTACTCGTCAGCGCAGTCGCGCAGGGCTCGCGCGACCAGCTCCAGGTTCGACTCGACGCCCGAGACGAGCTCATCGGCCTCACGGTGCTTGCCCTCGAGGACGCCGGAGATCCACCCGCACAGCAGCCCGTACGCCTGGTTGTCGCCCGAGATGTGCGAGCTGGCCGCCCGCACCGCCGCGAACCGCGCGTGCACCGCCTCGACGTTCGCCGCGTGGACACGCAATTGTTGGACGCCGACGTGGAAACCGTCACCCATGCCTCAGTCCCGTCTGAGCGGGGATCGGGAGTCGAAATGCTCATCGTCGTCGGATCGCTCGGCGGGCTCCCCGCCGAACTGGCGGCCGAGCTTCTCTGCGATGGCCCGCCCGGTTGTCGACTCGGCCCCCATCGTCTCCGCGATGACCTCCTGCGACCGCTGGGCCAGCGTCGCACGAGCGGACCTGATAGTGGCGAGGATTGCCTGGGCCACCGCAGAGGGCGCCGATCGCTGGATCTGCTCCGTGAGCTCCAGGTCAACGACCGCGCCGGTGGAGTCGACCGTGACCTCGCCCATGCCGCCGGGATCTCTCGCGGTGACCCGCAGATCCTTCAGCCGCTCCCCCATCGCCTGAGTGTGGGCCGCCAGTTCGTCGATCCTGCCCTTCCAGGCCGCCAGCCGCTCCCGCGCCCCGTCGGGATCGAGAATGTCCCCGTCCATGTCCCTCTTCAGGTCGCCCACCGTGACGTCTACCAGACTAACCGGCCGCCGCTCGCCATGAGGGCGAACGACTCAGCTACCTTCAGCTGGAGCGCCATCCACCCGGTCCTGGCAACGAACACGAACCTGTCGGGAGAACCGCCTCGGAACAGGCGATTCACCCGCGTCGGCTAACTTGAGTTTTAACCTGTTCGGCGGGGTCGTGGGTTGCTGGGCTTCTCTTTCTTGTTGGTGCTGGTGAGGGTGTGGACGTCATAGCGCGGGGTGGGGTGCTAGTTGGGGATCCCGGGTGGGCGGCCGGGGCCTGGTCGGCAGGGTTTCGGGACACGTGCAGAGCAGGTGGTGTGTGGGCGGAGATTCCGAAACCCTCTGCGGACTCGGGCTGGGGAGAGCCGGTCGGGTGGGTGGGTTCACCCTGGGACTGCCGCAGATCGGTCGCGAGGCCACGAGCGACGCGGAGTTGGGCGTAGACGGCCAGCAGGAGCCGGGTCCACCGGTCGCCCTGTTCGGGTGTGCGAAGTCTCCGGGGTGATCCGAGCACGAACGGCACCGAGGCGTAACATGTACGACTCACTGGCCGATCACCCCGGAAACACCCGCCCACAGCCGGGAGCCCGAAGAGTGATCGTCCAGTGGTGCGTCAAAGGCCTCCACCTCCCGTCCGACGCAACCGCGACGGCCATCGTCAACACCGGTCAGGGTCTGCTGTGCAACTGGTGGCGCCGCGTCGGGACGATCACCCCGGCCGGGATCCGGACCCGTCTGACCGAGGACGACCTGGAGCGGCACGTCAATCACTTCGACGCCACCGACTCCGGCACCGGTGAGACTTACGGGGCGAACAGTCCGTTCATCTCGCTGTCGGCGGGCGTGGTCGAACGGGACGCCATCGCGAAGACCAATATCGCGCACCGGGCCCGCCGGACCGCGTTCCACTTCGGCACCGGTTTCGGCGCCGTCGACCACGCCTACCTGTTCACCTGCTGGGTGCTGCTGGCCCCGCGGCGCGCGGTCGAGATCGAAGGCGTCGCCGAGGAGGTGCGTGACCTGAACACCTACCGGCGGTTCTCCCCTTGGCAGACCGAAGGCGAGATCACCGCGAAGGTCAGCGTCCCGGACAACCAGATCCGGTCCTGCGAGCGGCTGGAGTTCTCTGACCGCGGTCGGCTCCGCGTCGCGTGGCGGTTGGACAACCCCCGGTTCACCAGCCCGGAACGGCTGTCCAACGTACGTGGACTGATCTCGTGAACGAGGAGGACTTGGCGGACTTCGGCCTGTCCAGGGAGGTGGTCCTCCGAACGGCGAGGTTCCACCGGCGATACGCGGACGCCGTGGCGGCCGAGCAGGCCGAAGACGAGTACCTGCGTGTGGCCGAGGCCGCGACGGCCTACCGTGAAGCCGCGCAGTGGGAACTGCTCAACGCGCCCGCGCGCGCCGTCGATCCGATGTGGCGAGCCGGATCGCTGTACGCGCGAATCGGCCACGCCTACGGGGACTACCTGAGCGCAGTCGCATCTGGAGAACGGATGGACAGCGCGGTGAGACGGCCGATCGCCGGCAATGACGACGTCGAGTACGACGTGGTACGGATCCGGAATCCGCAGCAATCGGCTTACCAGTGGCTGATCGACGCCGCGCAGAGCCGGTCTTACACCCGGCAGAACCCGGATGGCCCACACCTGGAAGAACAGGTTGCGCTCGTCGGCGCGCTGGGAATCCCCGTCCGCCGGTACTGGCAGCTCGCCCAAGCCCTTCACGGCTCCTGGGAAACCGCCGCGCGCACCGTCGCAGAGGCGCTGACCGCCACCGCACGGCGCTACTCGGAGGTGATGGAACTGGCGAGTACCAACGAGTACCTGTGGCGCAACGGAGCCGCGCCGGTGGACATCGGTGATCTCGACCTGGCCGGGATGGCCACGCTGACCGCCCGCCGGTTCGGTGCCGAGCAAGTGCGGGCGGCGGTGCTGCGAGCGGGCGAGGTGCCGTACCGGGGTCTGCTCATCATCGAAGCGGGCTTCGAGCTCGCCGAACTGGCCTGAGGGAGACGTCGGCGGTGGATGTGACCGTACTGGTTGTCGTGGTCGTGGCAGCGGTCGTGATCGGCGGGCTCGGGCTGGCGCTGGTGCGAGCACATGCTCGGGGCTCGGACGTGCTCGCGGAGCTCTCGGTGGCCGACTGGTTCAGCCTGAAGGTCAATTTGACGGCGGCGGAGGCGGCGCGGGCCACAACGGCCGTCGAAGCAGCCGCGAGCGAGCGCGGGACCGAGCCGGAGCGGCGGGAGATCGCGCCCCGGGCACAAACCCCGGCTCGGGTGCTGTGGGTGGATGACAACCCGGACAACAACGTCCACGAGACGATCGCGCTGGAACGGCTGGGCCGGTTCGTGGTCAAGGCGACCAACAGCAGGGCGGCACTCGACTACCTCAAGGAACTCGATATCGCGCTTGTCATCACCGACCTGCATCGTGGAGACGACTCCGACGCCGGGCGCGACCTGGCAGCGAGACTGGCAGGACGACTACCGGTAGTGGTGTACACGGGAGACGCGGGAACCGCCGGGGTCGTACCCGGGGCAAGTGCCGTCGTCGACCAGCCGTGGGACCTTGTCGACGCGGTGCAACGGCTTCTCGCGCGAACCTGAGGAAAGCGCTCAGCGCGGGAACCGCCGATGGCGAGTAGCCAGACCAGCTCCAAAGCCAACACCAGCCGCAGGAGCAGGAAGTGCCAGGTCGGTGAACGGGTTATCGGCGAAGGCGATAACCGCGGCGGCTGTGGTGTGCAGGCCAACTCGCCCAGTTGGGTGGTCGCCGGATAGAAGCGGGCGTACAGGCTCGGTAAAGGTGGTGCGGGCCTCAGTGGTGATGGAGAGTGCGGTGGCGAGGGTCGCCCGCCAAGGGGTTCGCCGACGATGAACCGACGAGGTCCCACGCTGCTGCAGCACCGCCTTGAGCCAGGTCAGGCACGACGATGCCAGCAGCGGTGGGTGGCGGTATTGCCGCCGCCTGCGAGCAGGCTGTTCGCAGTGTTGGTCGAGGAGCCGCAACCGGTTAGAGATGGCACCGCGAGCGCGGCGGTAAGCGTTCCACCGAGCCGCGGGCGACGCAGGGGCAGTGAAATGGACCCTGTGCGGCAGGTGTCGGGCAGGGGGAGCCGCCTGCCTCGCACCGCCACCGACTTCACCGCGTCGACCACAGCGCGCTCGCAGTGAACACCGTCGCCGACAGCGAGCCCGTAACGGATGGCTCCGGCACGAATTCCACGTGCGGACAACGGAACCTAGGGAGACACACGACCCGTCACCGAGGGCGACTCGATATCACCATCAACCCCTCGCGCCTCCACAACCGACGACTGACCCGCCAGCGCGCGCCCCCACCAGGCGAGTAGGAAGTGCGCATCCCGCACAAACCAGCCCCAGGGCTTGGACGCACTAGAGCCGGAGCGGAACCGGAGACTTGTGCCTACTTGACCGATCGTCAAGTGCGTTCAACCTGCGTGAACCACTCCCCCACACGCAGCGGATTCTCTGTCTCCGCTGGTCAGGGCCACGTTTGGCCGCCACTGGGGGTCAAGGGGTCGCAGGTTCGAATCCTGTCAGCCCGACGGTCGAAGCAACGCCCCTCACCAGCGAGTTTTCGCAGGTGAGGGGCGTTTTTCTTGCCCCTGGTGTTGATCATGCATTGATCCACTTCAGACGGTCTTGGGGACCATTTGGGGACCACATCACCTAGACCACCCGCAGCCGAGGCGTCCGGGGCGCGTGCAGGTGCGCCGAGAGCAGGTCGCCCGCGTTCGTGATCGACTGCTTGTCCGGGTGGATGTACCGCTGCGTTGTGGTCGGCGACCCATGCCCCGCGATCACCCGCAGGACATGCACCGGAACACCAGCATCGGCCAACCACGTGATCCCCGTGTGGCGCAGATCATGCCGACGCAGATGCTCATAACCCAGTTCACCCACCACCTCATCCCAATGCGTCGCATCCCGCAGCACAGCAGTCGTGATCCGACCGCCCCGCGGCCCCGTGAACAACCGCGCCTCCGGATCACGGTCCAACTCCGAAATCCGCCGCTCGATCATGTCCCGAATCTCGACAATGATCGGCACATCCCGCGCCCGCTTGCTCTTGGTCCCCTTGTCCGCCAACCCACCAGGCCCAGGAGTCGTCTGCCGCCGCACATTCCAGATCCACGACTTGGTATCGATGTCCTTCACCCGACACCCCGACGCCTCACCGATACGCGCCGCAGTGCAGCCCATGAACTTGATGACGTCGCCCCAACCACCGAACTCACCGGCCGACTCGCCACCAACCCATCCGCAAGCCGCGTCAAGGCATCCCAACTAACGACCTCTGGAGTGCCATGGATTTCTCGGACATCAGACCCAAGTAGAATGGGTCCTGGATGATCGGAGATGTCATGGGTCAACGTCGTCGTCGTTTCTCGCCGGAGTTCAAGGACGAGGCCGTGAAATTGGTCGAGTCCGGCGTATCGGTCGCGGAGGCGGCCCGCCAGTTGGGCCTGATCGAGCAAACCCTGCGAAATTGGGTGGAGACGCACCGAAAGAAGAACCCGACCACGGCCACCCCGTTGAGTGTGGACGAGCGCGCGCGGTTGCGGGAACTGGAACGCGAGAACCATGAACTTCGCATGAAGAACGAGTTCCTGGGAAAAGCCGCGGCCTTCTTCGCCCGCGACTATCGGTGAGCGAGATCTACGAGTTCATCGACGGCGAAAAAGGCAGCTACCCGGTAGCATCGATGTGCGCGTGGATGGGCGTGTCCTGATCGGGTTTCCACGACTGGCGCGCGCGGCCGGTATCGTTCACCGTGGAGCGCCGGGAATCACTCAAAAAGCGGATCGCGATGATATTCACCGAATCCCGACGCACCTACGGGTACCGGCGGGTGCACGCCGCGTTGGCGCGCCGAGGCGACAGGTGCGGGGCCGAACTCGTGCGGATGATGATGCGTGAGCTGGGCTTGGCCCCGGTCGGGCGGCGACGTCGACCGGTCACGACGGTTCCGGCACCCGATGCCCACGCCACGCCGGATCTCGTCCGTCGCGATTTCACCGCGGACCGCCCAGGACACAAACTGGTCGGCGACATCACCTATATCCCCACCGGACAAGGGTGGCTCTACCTGGCCACCGTGATCGACTGCGCGACCCGGAAAATCATCGGCTGGTCCTGCGCAGACCATCTGAAAACCAGCCTCGTCCGTGACGCGATCACCATGGCCGCCACCCGCACCACGCTCGCCCTCGACGCCATCTTCCATTCCGACCGCGGCACCCAGGGTGGATTCAACCGGTCGTCGCAACACCGTCCTGTTGTGTGGAGAGTAACAGTTGGTTGAGTGCTTCGGTCGGCGTCTTCCAATTGAGTGTCTTGCGAGGTCGGCTGTTCAGTACGGCGGCGATAGCGGTGAGTTCGTTGAGGCTCCATCGGGCCAGGTCTGTTCCTTTGGGAAAGTATTGACGGAGCAAGCCATTCGTGTTCTCGTTGGTTCCGCGCTGCCATGGGCTGTGCGGGTCGGCGAAGTAGACCTCGACGCCGGTGTCGAGGCGCAGGGTGGCGTGCTGAGCCATTTCTTTTCCCCGATCCCAGGTCAGGGATCGCCGCAATCGCGCGGGCAGCGTGGTGATCGTCGAAGTGATGGCGTCTCGGACGGCCGCGGCTCCGTGTCCGGCCAGGGCCGGGCCGTTCTTCACTCTCGGCTCGGTTCCGTAACCTTCCATGCGGGGTAGGTGCAGCAACATCGTGTAACGAGTGGAGCGCTCCACGAGGGTGCCGATCGCGGACTTGTCCAGACCGATGATCAAATCTCCCTCCCAATGCCCGGGGACGGCACGGTCCTCGGCTTCCGCGGGCCGCCGGCTGATCATCACCTCGGGGGTGACCATGCCGTCGTGACGCCGCCGAGCACGAGCGCGGGGCACTCGCAATGCGCGACCGGTTCGCAGGCAGGCAACCAGCTCCCGTTCCAAGGCGCCACGACCATGGATGTAGAGCGCCTGGTAAATCGCTTCATGACTGATTCTCATGGATTCGTCATTCGGGAAATCGACCATCAACCGGCGAGAGATCTGTTCCGGGCTCCACGCCAACGCCCATCGGCGGTCTTGCCGCTGCGGCTTGTTCCTTCCCTTCCACGGCGCGGTCGCGGGTCCGGGAACCGGCGTTCCGTCCGCGCGGCGAACGCGCCCCGCCAGCCGTTCCTGAACATATGCGCGTAGTTGCTCGTTCACCACCAGCCTGGACGCCTTCGGGCGTCGGGCTTGCCGGTCGGCATGCCACTGCGCAACCGAGGCTCGATAGTCCAGCGCGCCACCACGGGTGGCCGCGTTGCGTCGCAGTTCCCGTGAGATCGTCGATGCAGAACGGCCGATCCGTCGAGCGATCTCCCGGACGCCAAGTTCCCGCACTCGCAACAGCGCGATCTCTTCACGTTCGGCGAACGACAGAAATCTGCCCGAGGGCGGGGCCAGGCTGATCGACGGCATACCACCACCTTCCCGGAACCACCGCGTCCCCAACGGCATCGACACGCCACACGCGACCGCCGCATCCTCACTGGACAGTCCACCAGCGATCAACCCCCAGAAACGACGTCGATCCTCATCACGATTGACCGGCGGCCGCCCCGGAGACATCAACGGCGGACGACCCGCCGCGATCGCCGCCCGCGCTCTCCCTTGTGCCACAACACCACTCCTCCACGATCAAAGTGTTGCGACGACCGGTTGAATCCACCCAGTACACTTCCGCCGAGTTCCGCGAACATCTCGACGAGCACAACATCACACCATCACTCGGACGCACAGGCGTCTGCTGGGACAACGCACTCGCGGAATCATTTTTCGCCACCCTCAAAAACGAACTCGTTCACCACACCACCTATCACACCCACACGCAAGCCCGCCACGAAATAGCCGCCTATATCGAACTCTTCTACAACCACACCCGACTCCACTCCACCCTCGGCTACATCACCCCCAACGAAGCCGAAAACCTCTACCACACAACACCATCAGCAGCCTGAAACCCCACTAACCACTGTCCGAGAAACCCATGGCAGACCACCTCGTGCATGGTTGGGTCGCTAGGCAGAACAGGCGCGGGACGCGGGGGGACGCCGTCCTCGATCAGCTAGGTCTGGCGGGTGTGGCGTAGGTCATGGAAGTGCATCCCGACCTGTAGTGGCGCCCAGCCGAGTTAGGGGGTCGGCTTGAAGCCTGCTCCGACTCCCCGAAGGTCAATGGGCCTCACTACCTCGGCAGCTGCCAGCGCGCTGGGAGGAAGATTGGGTGGCAGGCACGCGAGCAGGACCGCAGGCGCACCTTGCCCGGGCGTCACATCAATCCCACCAACCGACGATAGTCACCACCCACCGCCCCGATCGCGTGTACAACCGCTGCCGCGTTCTCCCCGCCTAGCCGCAATGCCGGTCGGTTAGGTGGTTTCGGCTGGTCGGCGGCGGTGTCGGGTCTTGCTGGGCGGGGTGAGGGTGATGTTCGAGTGGGGTGGTCGGCTGTTTCGGAGTTGTTGTCGGTGTCGTGCGCGTTTGACCGGGAAGTTGCTCATTTTCCGTTTGATCACCCGCGGGTAGCTCCGGTGGCGGCGTTCCGGGTTGATCTCGCTGCCGACCTCGATCAGCAACATCCGATAGTGGTCATCGCTGTGCGTGAGGGGGGAAAGATCCCGGCGCCCAGATACGGGACCGGATGACGCGTACCGTGTTTTTGTGTGAGATCCGATCAGGATCGAGCTTCGCGTGATCGGCGGCGTCGACCTGCACACACATCGTGGCGTAGTGCACCGCCAGATGCGCCCAGAACTCCTGCCGTACCCCGTCGGGCGATTTCGACCGGAAGATCTTCTCGGTATTGAGTTGGACACTCTTGATCTGTTTGAGGAAGCCCTCGATGTCCCACCGTTCGTGATAGAGCGCGGCCAGTTCCTTCGCGGGCGCCAGAAGCGGGTCCAGGATCGTGGTCACCAACCGATACACCTCCTCCGTCCACGGCAATCGGTACTCGATCAGCCGTAGCCGGAAAGATGGTTGGCCCGAACTCCTCGGCGGGGTGATCTCGGCGATACAGGAACCGTCCGATAGTCTCTCCACCGGCCGTGGGGCGAGGTTCGCGGTCACTCTCCACAGCAGGTCGGCGCCGGTATCCACGGCCTTGGCCCAGCGACGGGACGAGTAGATGTGCCGGTCGGCCAACACCAGCATACCCGGCCGCAATGAAGAGAACATCTCCTCGATCAACATCGTTTCCGCGGCGGCATAGCCATCCATCCGGGCATCGAATACCGCGTGGGTTCCCAACTCGACCACACACGCCGCTTGAATCTGAGGATACGCCGTCATTCCCTCGCCGCGCCCTGAACCGGGTCGCCCGAACTCGCGATCGTTCTCCTCGGTATCCGGCACCGTGAACGTCGTCCCGTCAACCGCCGTCAACAACCAATCCCCATACCACGCGCCTATCGTCTCCCGGCACGCTCTCGGTCGTATCACCGCCCGCACCGCGGTCTCCATCGGCTCCGAACCCAGACGACGACGAGCATCACCGATCGAACCGGTCGTCGGTACCCGATAGCCCTGCCCTCCACGACCGAACGCCGACATGAGAATCTTCATCGTCGACCGGTACGACTCATTCGGGAAAAGACACAAAGCAAGCGTGAAATAGAAGACCAACCGAGCAGGCAATGCGCGGGTCCGCTGTTCCCGACGCCAATACTGGTCAATGACCCGATCGACCAACTCCACCGGAAACATCCGAGTCAGCACACCAACCGCAGCCCGGTCGGCCAGACCGCCGCCCTCGCGCACACCCAACCCAAGATCCACCACCGCAGGCTACAGCCCCGCCATGACCTAACCGACCGGCATTGCGCCTAGCCGCGCCGCTGCTGCCGCGACCGCCCGGGCCATCCCCATCCCCTCGGCCCGCCCACCGACCACCGCCGCGTCCCGCGCCAGTTCTCTGGCGTGCAAAGACAGCACATACTGGACGGCATCATCCTGTTGCAGGGTGAGTGATCGTGCTACGAGCCCGTGTCGCAGCACGCCGGTGTCCGAGCACGCCGCCCGGACCGCACGTTGGACGAACTCCGCATCCGGCCGGATATCCGCGTACGCCGCCAACAACGAGTCCGGATCACCAAGCCGGAACACCTCGTGCGACACCAGCAACGCCGCCTGGCGCCGTCGCGCCAACCAGTCGGCCGTGACCTCGGCGCCGATGGCTCTGCCGACCATCGTCAACGCGGACTCCCGACCGTCGTCCACGAAGTCCAGGCCCGGTCGATACCGGTCCAAGCTTGCTTGGTCGACTCCGCGCGTGTCTGGGAATTCCCCGAACTCGAATGTCGTCAACTCGACTCCGTCGCGCCAGTGACTCACCCGACTCACGGCGGTCACGTTCCAATACGCGGTCAGCGCCTCGCCGCCGACGGACAACCGCCGCAACGTCTCAGGCCGTGCTCCCGTGAACCCGTTGTTCTCCAGCAGCATCGACCAAGTTCCCACCTCGGCGAACAACGCATAACCGAGATCACGCGGATAGGCCGCTTCCTGAGCTTCCCCTGCCTCGTCAAACGACATCTCGACACCATCAAGCGGAAATCCACCGTACCGATCCAGCGCGACACAAATTGGGACACCACTGACCACCGTGAGGCACAAGGGATCCATAGCCCACCCTAACCCACGTGGGGCTCGCCAAACACGAGCCCCACGCGTTCAACATCAGGGATACGTGAAACATCCAGTCTGCTTGTCCGGCGGCGGAGTCCCGTCGATCCGGACGTAGAACGGGTCGAACACGTCGAGAATCCGGTCGACCCCGTACCAGGTCTGGAACTCCCGTCCTGCGGCCTGGTTCTGGTCGGAGTTGACCGGGCAGGCCGAGAAGCGCCCCCGGTCCGGGTTTGGCTGCGCCGACGCCCCCTGCCAAGTCGCGGCGAACGGGAACTCGTCGCAGTCCCGGCCCTTGGCGGAGTAGGTCGGGTCGATCTTGCGGCACTCGGCCTTGGCCGCGTCCCGGTTTCGGTCATTCAGCCACTTGATCGTGGTCCGGTTCAACGGTCGCCGCCAGCGTCACGGACACGACAAGGACCGAGCTCCCGTCACCGCACCTGCTCGACATTCACCCGTCCTGACGCTCGCCAACACCACTCATCGGGAGAAGCGGACGTTCACAGCACGCGAAGCTAAGACCCGTCCGTACGACTGGTCCTGCCGAGCAGGTCAGCACCTACCCTCCGCCGCCTCCTGACACATCTGGCCGCGCCAGCGCGAAGCGCGCCTCCACAACCAATCTGCCAGCGCGAATCCGCAGGTCAGCCCCGTTCTCATCCTTTGGTACTCCCGCCAGGGAATCGAACACACACCGGAGCTGGAGCAGAACTGGAGAGTTGTGCCTACTTGACCGGCTATCAAGTGCGTTCAACCTGCGTGAACCACTCCCCCACACGCTGCGGATTCTACATTTCCTCAGGTCAGCGCCATGTTTGGCCGCCACTGAGGGCCAAGGAGACGCATCTCCCGCGAGGTCATGGGTCGCGCTTCCCAGCATGCTCGGTTCGAAGAACTATGACGTCTCGCTACCAGGCCACTCTGGCTCGTGCCACGTCAACGTTCCTCTGCGACTCCCACCCCAACCGGTCGGTCGTCGCTGGACTGGCAGCGCGTACACCGGGGCGATCTGGCTAGCTCCCCGGGCTGGCGCATGACCATCTCCATCCCGCCATTCGTGTGAACGATGAAGGGAGCATGCTCGCAACGACGATCGCTTTCGACTCCCGGGTTATGGATCGAGATCCCGCCGGAGGAATCATGTGGCACCAAGCGAGTTCTTGAGGATTCTGGATTCTTCGATGCTTAAGTGGTACCGCAACTCCGAGCCGTCGGACCAGGTGATGGTCCGGTTGGCGATCGACATTCGAGGCAGGGCTGGAGCAGTGGCCTGCCAGAGGACTTTCGCTGGTAAGGCTTCGCCAGGGGTGGTGTACGGGTCGCCCGTATCGACCAGGGCCAGGTGGGATTGGGAGAACGCGAGCCAAGGGGTGTGGGCAGTGCGGCAGGTGTCGGCAAATGTCACGCCAGCGGAGTTCTCCGTGCCGGTTATGCGGCCGGTTCTGGAAAAGATGTTCGCTGCACCACCACCGCCGATCGACAGGACTATGTTGACGACCGCGCCGATGGGAACGAGCAGGGTGTTTCGAAGGAAGCGGCGGACGAGACGTGTGCCCTTGACTGTGCCGTCGGTTCGTCGACCAGGAACCCGGTACTCGGGTGCCATCTCGCCGAGGAGAACCACTGTGGCCGTCTCGCGCCACTGGTTCTCCACAAGCTCCCGGACCTCTTTGCGGTACACCGGTATCGTTCGCTCCACGAGGTCTCAGCCTACAGCGATCGGGTGCGCGCGAACCTACATCTCAAGGTTGCGCCGCGTCTCCTCCACGTCGTGGTCGCCGCCGATGCCGCTCTCATTGAACGCGGGCCCGTCGGAGCGCAGCTCTTCGTAGGTCTCCTTGCCCACGCTCTTGGCGGCGCCGATGCCGCTCTTGATTCCCACCCCCGTTACCAACGGCGCGACGCCCGAGGCTGCACCGAACGCTGTGGTGAGCACCCGGCGGCTGGGAATGAAGACGTCGTGTTCGGCCACCTTGCCGACCACGGGGGTGCCGCGCTGGCCCTTCTCGACGAGCTTGCCGACGCGGAACTTCTCGGCAACCTTCTCGATCTTGCCCGCGTACTTCTGCAGGAACTTCATGAAGTCGTCGAGCAGCCTGCCGAAGACCCCCAGGTGTTTAGTGACCTTGGCGAAAACGCTTGCCGCCTTGGCGATCGAGGCGGTCATGGCGGCGGCGACGGAACCGCCCAGCGTGATGACCGAGGAGGCCAGCGCGGGGAGCCAGATGGTGATCAGCCAGGACACCAGCTCGGAGATGATGGCCTTGATGACCTCTTCGATGACCACCATGACCATGGACCACATTCGCAGGACCTCGGCGACCGAACCCGCGGTCGACCCTACGCCGCTGATGCCGGTGGCGAAGTCGGCCAACGCGGCACGAGCAGCATCACCCGCTTCGTCCTGCCAGTCAGCGAGGGCCGAGTCGCCCGTGACGATGAAGTCCTCGGAGAGAGCGGAGAAGCCCTGGGCGATCTCGACGAAGTTCTCCGCCGCATGGCCGATCGCCGGGCCGTCACCGGACACTTGGTGCAGGGCGTCCTGCAGCGGCTGGACCAGTTCGAGCAGCATGTCCAGGCCGTGGCTGACTAACCAGCCGATGGGGTCCATGGCAAAGAACGTGACGTCCACCGCGGCGCCTGAGACGAACTTGGCACCATCGGCGGCCAGTTGACCGGATGCGGCGGCGAGGTCGCCGAGGTCGTCGGCGGAGGTGAGTTGCTGGGCGTGCTCGGCGATCGACTTGCCCGCCTTCCACACGTTGCCCACCACGGGCGTCTTCTCTGCCGCGCGGTCGGCATTCGCGGCGAGGCTCTCGTCGTACTCGGTTACGTTGAGCGTCTCGGCGATGCTCTTCTTGGGACTAGTCACGGTGCTCCCTAGCGCGGGCCGTCGATGGCGACTTCGTGCGCGCCGAAGCGCATGACCGCGTCATCCTCGGTGCCCTGGTAGACAGCGGCGGTGTCGAGCAGTTTGTCCGACAGCGCCGTCACGCCTTCCTGCAGGTCCGCCAACAGCAATCGTAGGTCGGCGAGCTTGTCGGCATACGACTTCTTGGCCCACACGCCCATGACGCCCCACGCCTCGTTGTCCACGTCGGCGGCGTCGATGACCCTGCCGAAGTTGACCGCCTCGGTCTCGTAGTAGCCGAGCTGCCTCGCATAGGCGGTCAGAGCGGACGGATCGACGTTCGTGTGGTTCGGAGCAGTCATCGTCATCCTCGTGATCCGTAGATGGAATCGTGGCTGAAGTCGTCGTCGTCCGAGCGCGCCGCGCGAGGTTGTGACGGCTGGTACTGCGTAGCGGTTCCCGCACCGGCTGCCCACGCCTCGGCCTGTGCCTGGCGGACGTGCTCGGAGGTGTTGGCACCGAGCTCACCACCCACGGTCTCGTCGACGATCGCCACCTGCCGACGCACAGCCTCCGCGACCGCCTCGCGCAGGGTGGTCATGATCGCGGCGGCCAGCGTGGGCGCAGCCTGCCGAAGCGCGTCCGGGGTCAGCTGGATGTCCTTGACCGCACCGCCCGCGCCCGCCACGACCCGCACCGACCGATCGGGCGAGATCGCCACGACCTCCAACTCAGCGAGTTGCTCCTGCATCTGCCCGACGCCGCTGAACCTCGCCTCAGCTTGCCTGATCCGGGCCTGGAACCCCTCGAACTCAGCGGTGAGCCGTTCCAAATCGGCGGACACGATCAACTCCTCACTACTGTGGCTCTACTTGACCAGTAGCATGACAGGGTCGTGGTGACTCCATCGACCCGATGGATCGACGAACCCCTAGGCGTGGCAGTCCGCTCGCGGATAGTGGATAGCGGAAAGCGCATCTTCGATCTCGGTGCCGGTTAACCAGGGCGGTGTCGTGAACCGACCTTTACCACGCACCACTCAGAGTTGCCATCGAGCTATGACTTCAAGCGAGAACACCAAATCCGAGTCGCGGCTGCTCCAACCGAGGCACCCAGGGCGACCACGTGTTGGTCCACGGAGGCGCAGGAGCCACATCGGAGAGTTGCACCTACTCGACCGATCGACAACTGCGCACAACCTACGCAAATCGCTCTCCCACACGCAGCGGATTCTCTGTTTTCGCTGGTCGGGGCCATGTTCGACCGCCGCTGGGGGCCAAGGAGCCGCATCTTCCGCGGGGTTATGGGGTCATCTTCGCTGCTTTGCCACGTCTCGACTAGCAGAAGCACACTGACCAATGAGCCCACTCTACTCGCGGACGATCCTGGTAACACCACATCGCCCAGAGCGGTGGAGACGCCGGGGGCGCTCATCCACGCGGCACCACCTCTCATGGTGCGCTGCGCGCGAGTGGGCTGGCGGCGCAGACCATGCCGAGGGCCTGCTGCTCCTCCGCCCACTCGACCACCCGCGGCCACAGCTCCCCCCGGTCGGGTACCGCTTGGCGGAGGGCCGTCCTCCAATCCGTTGGAGTACGACGTCTGGCAACCGCACAAGATGCCTGGATCTGCACCCGAATGGCCGCTCGACGTTGTACAGCCTTCTGTGCGCTAGATACTTGATCATGGCCGGTCGGCGATGAGGTCGCGCTGCGGCAGCGCGGTGTGCGGATAGTGAACTTTGCCTCGGTGGATCGCGAACAGCGTGGAGTGGTCCGGAGTGGTCCACCACCCGGCGTGACGGGATCTTGTGGACGGTGGTGGCGGAAATCCGCTGGCCAGGCAGCGTGTCGCTAAGAAGGTTGCCTGATTGGGCCCACGATGTCCGACAAGACGGACAAAGTGGCAATGGTTGGTGATTTTCAAGATCTACGTACGATACGTTTTGACGATCTTTGAGGGTTCCTGGTAACCATCTGTTGTTGACACGACGTGTCCGGTGCGTCACCCGGGGTGCGCATTCAGGACTTGGTCCGGGGGAGTCACTTGATGGTGTCTGGTAGAGCGCTGCTGTGTGCGGCGCTGTCGTTATCCATAGTGGCGGTCGTGCCATCGATCGCCGAGGCGGCTGCCAAGCCCGGTACTCCCGAGTCCGCGGCCATCGCCGCGGCGGGGAGAGCGGGCGGCCGGTGGCGGTGGTGGAAGAGACCACTGAGACCGCGGAGGTGGTGGCCAACCCTGATGGAACGTTGACCAGGCGGGAAAGCCTGGAGCCGCAACGGGTCAGGCGGGAGGGCAAGTGGGTTCCGATCGATCTGTCGCTCGAGGTGCGAGCTGACGGGTCGGTGGGGCCGAAGGCGGCCGCGGTCGACGTGCGGCTGTCCCGCGGTGGAGCGGGTGATCGGCTCGCTGTCGCGGTCAGGGACGGCAAGGAGATCGGGATCGGTTGGGACGGCGCGCTTCCCGCGCCTCGTCTCAGTGGTGCGGTGGCCACCTATCCGGAGGTGTTGCCCGGTGTCGACTTGACGGTGCGGGTGACCGGCAAGGGGTTCAGCCAGCTGTTGGTGGTCAAGAACCGTGAGGCGGCTGCGGATTCCCGGCTCAAGGAGATCTCGTTCCCGCACCACACCCGCGGCGTGACGCCTCGGGCGACCGCCGAGGGGAAGATCGAGGTCGTCGACGAGCAAGGGGCGGTTGTCTTCGGGGGTGACGCCTCGCGCATGTGGGACTCGTCGGTGCGCGTCGCCGCCACGTCGGCGAGCAGGTCGGCGAGTTCGTTGTCCACCATGGGTTTCGAGGTCACTCCCGAGGCCACGGTGGTGCGGCCGGATCCGGGGTACCTGACCGCGCAGGAGCGGGTGTTTCCGGTGATGATCGACCCGGAGTACTGGTGGGCGGGGACAAAGCTCAACCACGCGGTGGTGCAGAGTGCGTGGCCGGATGAGCACAACTTCAACAAGACCAGCGGTGACCTCGGCGATTTGAAGGCGGGGTACCAGAACGGGTACATCTCGCGTTCGTACTTCGACTTCACCGTGGCCGCGATGCACGGGAAGGTGATCCACCGGGCGAAGGTGCGGCCGCGGGTGGTGCATTCGTGGGGTTGTGCGGGTGGTCCGACCGAGTTGTGGCACGCCTGGGGGGTGGGGTGGGACACCACCTGGAACCACCAGCCCGCGCTTGGTGCCAAGCAGGGGGACATCGGCAAGGCCAACAACGCCGCGTACTGCCCCAGTGACGGCGCCGCCGAGGTGCCTGTCGACGGCCCCGTGCGCGCGGCCGCCGCTGAGGGGTGGGCCACGGTGACGTTCATGCTGCGGGCCAAGAACGAGGCCAGGCAGGAGGATTGGCGGAAGTTCGCGCTGGACCCGGTGCTCGAGGTCGTCTACAACAGCTACCCGAGCCTGCCCGCGGAACTGGGTATGGAGGGTGGCCTGATCCCGTGCGTGACCGGTGGCACCCGGCCGTTCGTCGCGACCCCCACGCCCCGATTGCGGGGTAAGGTCTCGGATCCGGACAACGGGATGCTGAGCGTGCGGTACGCGCTGCACCGGGGACCGGTCGGCGACAGCCAACTCGTGTGGAACGCGACGCAGGACAACGTGCCGTCCGGATCGTTTTCAGAGGTCACGGTCCCCTCGGGTGTCATCGTCGACGGTGTCTATAACTGGTCCCTCTACGCCAATGACGGTGGACAGAGTTCCCGGTGGGTGGGCAACTGCGAGTTCGAGATCGATCGGGTGGCGCCAGGCGTGCCTGCCATCACGTCGACCGACTACCCGGGCGGCGGGCAGCAGACACCGGCGGGTGGGGTAGGCCAGACCGGTACGTTCACCGTGTCCGCGAACGGGACCGCCGACGCCGTCGCTTTCCTGTGGTCGGTCACCGATCAGCAGAACGACGACCCCCAGACTCGGATCGCCGCGGACGCGCCGGGTGGATCCGGGGTGTTCCGGTGGACGCCGACCGCCAGCGGCGCGTTGAACGTGTTCGTGCGCTCCGTCGACCGCGCGGGCAACCGGTCGCCGATCGTGCGCTACCCGGTGTACGTCAACGCCGGTGACCCGTTGACCGGGAGCCTGAACGGGCACTGGAAGCTCGACGGCAACCTGGTCGACTCCTCGACCGGCGGTCGTACTCTGGTCGCCGAGGGCGGCGCCACCACGACGGCGACCGGCTACCTCGGTCAGGCGGCCCCGGTGGGCAATGGGAAGTACCTGCACACCAACACCTCGGTGCTCGACACCGCGACCAGCTACTCGGTCTCGGCGTGGGCGCGGCTGGACCAGACCGGGAACTGGGCCGGTGTCGTAACCCAGGACGGCTCGCGCAACAGCGGTTTCCAACTGCAGGCCACGCCCGACGGCAAGTGGGCCATCGTGATGTTCAGCCGCGATCAGGACGGTGGCGGGCCGGTCCACGCCCGCGCGATCTCACCCGAGAACGCGCAGATCGGCGCGTGGACCCACCTGACCGGTGTCTACGACCACGGTGTGGGCGAGTTGCGGCTCTACGTCAACGGCGCCTTCGCCGTGAAGGTCACCTACACCAGCACCTGGTCGGCCTCCGGGCCGTTGCAAGTCGGCGCCTCACAGTGGGCGGGCAACCGCATCGAGACCTTCCCAGGCGCGATCGACGACGTCCGCGCGTACCAACGCGTCCTCGTGCCGAGCGAGGCGGCGGCGCTGGCCAACGAATCCGTGCTCCGGGCGCACTACCCCCTGAGCAAGGGTTCCGGTACCACTGCCACGGACCTCGTCACGAACAGCAACGCGACCCTGGCGGGCACCGCTACGTGGGCGCAGGTCGGCGGGGAGGACGCCGTCAAGTTCACCGGGCAACTCGGCGCCGGATACGGTGCCGTCGACGCTCCCCGGCCCACCCTGCGCACCGACCGCTCCTACACGGTCTCGGCGTTCGTGCGGCTCGACACCACCGAGTACGCGGCGTACGCGGCGGTGAGCCTGCGTGGCACGCGCAACTCGCCGTTCATGCTGGAATACCGGCCCGAGTTGAAGAAGTGGTCCCTGCAGGTCTCCCACAGCGAGACCCAGGACGGTGTCTGGTGGGCCCCCGCGAGCGATGTTGTGGAGTCGGGTAGGTGGGTGCACCTGACCGCGGTCTATGACCACGCGCGGCGCGAGGTCCGGATGTATGTCGATGGCGCGTTCGCGGGATTGACCGCGGGCGTCACGGGTTGGAACGGCGCGGGTGAGTTGATGATCGGTGGCGGCGTGTGGCGTGGCCAGGCCGTCGACCCGTTCCTCGGTGCCGTGCGGGGTGTGCGGGTCTACTCCGGCGCGCTTCCCGACGAGCTCATCGGCCAGCTGCCCGTCCAGAACTGAGTTTCCCCACATTGAAACGACCTTTGGGGGTCAGGTATGCCCGCTAGACGCCTGGTACCCGGGATGGCGTGGTGCATGAGCGTGGTCTTGACGGCCACGCTCGTGCAGGCGCCTCCCGCGGTGGGCGATCCGAGTTACGTGAACCTTCCCGCTCCGCAGCAAGAGAAGTCCGTGCCGGGAGGACCGGTCCAGGCCAGGCCCGTGCCGCCCAACGAGGTGGACAAGGCCGTGGGCAAGCCGGTGGCGGAGACCCGGTGGCCGGGTTCCGCCTCAGCCGAAATCGCCTTGGCGGGCAAGCCCGCGGTGAGCTTCCAGAAGGCCGGGAACCTGCCGGTGTCGGTGTCCGCGCCGGCCGCGTTGACGTCGAAGGCCGGGTCGAAGGTCAAGGTGTCGACTTTCGACCAAGCCCACTCGGCGAAAGCCGGTGTGACCGGCTTGGTGTTCTCGGTGAACGACGCTGGCGGCGCTGCGGGGTCTCCGCTGTCGGTGCGTGTCGACTACCGCGAGTTCGCCAACGCCTACGGCGGCGACTACGGCTCTCGCCTGACATTGGTGCGGTTGCCGGACTGCGCCGCGACCACGCCGGAGCGGACCGAGTGCCGCACCGGCACGCCGGTCCACTCGACCAACAACGTCAAGGAACGCGCGGTCACCGCGGACGTGGCTCTGCCTGAGGGCCAGAAGTCGTCGTCCGCAGTGTTCGCGGTCGCCGCGGCCCCGTCCGGAGCGGGCGGATCCTTCGGGGCCACCAACCTCTCCCCCGCGGGCCAGTGGTCGGCGGGTGGTTCCAGCGGTGACTTCACGTATTCGATCCCACTGCGGGTCCCACCACCGACCGCCGGTATCGCACCGAAGATAGGCCTCGGTTACTCCTCGGGTACCATCGACGGCCGTACCAGCTCGTCGAACAACCAGGCCGGGTTGCCCGGTGATGGTTGGGAGCTGAGCGCGGGCGGCGGGTTCATCGAGCGCCGCTACCAAGCGTGCGCCGACGACCTCGGTGGCAACAACGGTCAGCGCAAGACCGGCGACCTGTGCTGGAAGACCGACAACGCGATCATGTCGCTCAACGGCGTGTCCGCGGAGCTGGTGCGGGTGGGTACCAGCAACATCTGGCGGCCCAAGCAGGACGACGGCTCCAAGGTCGAACTGCTGACCGGCGCGACCAATGGCGACAACAACGGTGAGCACTGGAAGATCACCAGTACCAACGGTACCCAGTACTTCCTCGGCCTCAACCGGCTTCCCGGCTGGGCGGCGGGCAAGCCGGAGACGAACTCGGCGTACACGGTTCCGGTATTCGGCAACCACGCGGGTGAGGACTGCAACCAGGTCGCGTTCGCCAGCTCGTGGTGTCGACCGACCTGTTCGCCCCCGCACCGTCGCGGGTGTGGTTCGACACCGCCGAACGGTGCCTGCCCACCCAGACGTTCGCCTGCAACCCGGACCAGCTGACCAAGGACACGGCGAAGTCGTGGCCGGATGTGCCGTTCGACCGGATCTGCAAAGCGGGCGAGCGGTGCGAGAACCGGTATTCGCCGTCGTTCTTCACCCGCAAGCGCCTGGTCAAGGTCCTGACCCAGGTCCGCCGCGACGACGTGCCCGCCGAGGTGAAGTGGCGCGACGTCGACTCGTGGACGCTGCGCCACGAGTTCCCCGACACCGGGGACGGCCTCTCCCCCGCGATCTGGCTGGCGGGCATCACCATGACCGGCCACGTCGGCGGAACCCTGTCACAGCCAGAGATCCTCTTCCACGGTCGCTCGATGCCCAACCGGGTCGAGGCCGGTGATGGGCTGCCGCCGATCACCCGGTTCCGGGTCGAGCGGGTGCGCAACGAAGCGGGCGGCATCACCGAGGTCAAGTACTCCGACCGGGAATGCGTGCACGGCACCAACATGCCCGCCAACCCGGAGTCCAACGCCAAACGGTGCTTCCCGAGCTGGTGGCTGCCCGAGTTCGGTCAGGACCAGGTGCTCGGCTGGTTCCACAAGTACGTGGCGACCGACATCACCGAGGACGACCGCACCGGTGACTCGGCGCTGAAGAAGACGCACTACGACTACCTCGAGAACCCGGCCTGGCACTTCGACGACAACGACTTCACCGACATGGCCCACCGCACGTGGTCGCAATGGCGCGGCTACGGCAAGGTCCAGACCACAGTCGGTGAACCGGGCACCACGCAGAGCGTGACAGTCGAGCGGTTCCTGCGCGGAATGGACGGCGACCGACTGCCGAACAACGGCAACCGCACGGTGACGGTCACCGACTCCGACGGGCGGGTGCACACCGACAGCGAGTGGCTGGCCGGGTTCGCGCTGGAATCCCAGGCGTACAACGGTCCGACCCTGGAGTCGGTGTCGGTGAAGATCCCCTGGGTACGCGGGCCGACCGCGACCGCCGGGGACGACAAGGCGTACATGACCAACACCGCCGAGGTCCGCGGTCGGACGCTGATGGGCGACGGCTCATGGCGGCACACCGCCGTGGTCAACACCTTCGACGACCGCGGCAACACCACCAAGGTCGACGACGCCGGCGACACCGCCGTCACCGGAGACGAAACCTGCGCGACGACCACCTACGCAACCAACGAGTCGGCGCACATCTTCACCCGCCCGGCGTCGATCCGCTCTACCGCCAAACCCTGCTCCGACTGGCCGGGCGCGGCAGCGGATCTGCTGGCAGAGAGCCGTTCCAGCTATGACGGCCTCGCCTACGGGGCCGCGCCGACCAAGGGCAACCTGACCGCCACGGAGCGCTGGACCGGCACGGCGTGGCAGCTCACGCAGCGGACCACCTACGACGAGTTGGGTCGACCGACCGAGGTCGTCGACTCCGAAGGACGCAAGACCAAGACCGCCTACACCCCTGCCGGCGGCGACTTCGGTGTCCGCACGGTGACCAAGACCGACCCCAAGGGGTTCAGCGCGGTCACCGAGATGGACCCGGCCCGGTCGTTGGCGCTCAACGAGACCGACATCAGCGGCCGACGCGCCGACATCGAATACGACCCGCTAGGCCGGACCGTGCGCGTCTGGGCGCCCGGCCACGCCAAGGCCGACAACCCGTCACTGCCCAGCTCGGTCTACGAGTACGAGTACCGAACCGACGCACCGACTGTCGTCACCTCCAAGTCACTGCGCGAAGACGGCAACTACATCGCCTCCTACACCCTCTACGACGGCCTGCTGCGTGAGCGACAGACGCAACTCCCCGCCGTCGCGGGCGGTCGTCTTCTCAACGACTGGCGCTACGACTCCCGGGGCCAGCAGTACCGGGTCAACGGGGCCTACTACAACGAGAGCGAGCCCGGCAAGGCGCTCTTCGAACCGCTGGACAACGCGGTTCCCAACCAGACCATCACCGAGTTCGACGCCCTCGGCCGGGAAACCGAGGTCATCTACCGCAGACTCGGCGTCGAGCAGTGGCGTACCTCGTCCAGCTACGGCGGTGACCGCACCACGGTCATCCCGCCGCTGGGCGGCACGACGACCACGGTGATCCGGGACGTCCACGGCCGCGCCACCGAGAAGCGCCAGTACCACGGGCGCCAACCCACCGGCGCGTACGACTCGACCAGGTACGCCTTCAACGCCCGCGGTCTCCAGGACACCATCACCGCCCCGGACGGGTCGGTGTGGCGCTACGAGTACGACGCGCTCGGCCGCAAGACCGCCGAGCACGACCCGGACGCCGGGACCACTCGCACGACCTACACGGCAGTGGACCAGGTCGACACGACGACCGACGCCCGTGGCATGTCAATCCGGTCCGAGTACGACGTCCTGGGCCGCAAGGTCGCCGAGTACGAGCGGCGCGGGACCGGACAGGCGGAGACCAAGGTCGCCTCGTGGAACTATGACGCGATCAAACCGGGTCTGTTGGATTCCTCGACCCGATACGCGGGTGACAAGTCCTACGTCAACAAGGTGTTGGAGTTCGACCCCGCCGGGCGCGCGACGAAGACCAGGGTCGAGGTTCCCGGTGGCGAGGACAAGCTCACCGGGAACTACGACTTCAAGGCCTCCTACAACTCTCGCACCGGTCGGCTCACCTCGACTGTGCAGCCCGCCGCGGGTGGGTTGGGCGCGGAAGTCGTTCTCCACAAGTACAACGAGCTTGGTCTGCCGACCGAGACCTACGGCGCTGAGAAGTACGTGCCGGAGACGCTGTACTCCAAGTATGGCGAGGTTCTGCGGCTCACCCAGGGGTCGGGGTCCAAAACCGTCTACACCTCGATGTTCTACGAGGAAGGCACCCGGCGGCTCTCCGGCGTCGACGTCCAGCGCAACGTCCAAGGCAACACGTACATCGCCAAGCGGCAGTACGGCTACGACCCGTCGGGCAACATCACCAAGCTGACCGACGGCCCACCCGGGGCGTTGCCCGACACGCAATGCTTCAGCCACGACTACCTCAAGCGAATGACCCGGGCCTTCACCCCCGGCAACGGCGACTGCCAGGCACAGCCGACGGTGGCCGGACTCGGTGGACCGGCGCCCTACTGGCAGGACTACGAGTACGACATCGCGGGCAACCGCACCAAGGAAACCGACCACAGGTCCAACGGCGACACCGTCCGGACCTATGCCTATGGCGGCCCGAACGGTGCCCAGCCGCACACCCTGCGGTCGGTCACCCAGAACGGTCCAGGCGGGACCTCGCAAGACACCTTCGACTACGACCCGACCGGCAACACGACCGCTCGCACGGTGTCGGGCTCGACCCAGCGCCTGGAGTGGGATCCCCTCGGCCACACCGAGAAGGTCACCGAGCACGACGGCCGCCAGTCCAACTACCTCTACGACGCCGACGGCGACCGCTTGATCAAGCGGGAAGCGGCCACCACCACGCTCTACCTCGGTGGCATGGAACTGGTGCTGAACAACAGCACCAAGAACCTCACTGCACGGCGGTACTACGACCACGGCGGTTCCGTCGTAGCAGTCAGGACCAGCGGTGCCAACGGCGGGCTGTTCTGGCAGCTCGGCGATCACCAGGGCACGTCGGTGACCACGGTCAAGTCCGACACGCTGGAGGTCAACCAGCGCAGGCAGGACCCGTTCGGCAAACCCCGCGGCACGTCACCCACGACATGGCCGGATGACAAGGGATTCGTCGGCGGCACCAAGGACGACACCGGCCTGACCAACCTCGGCGCCCGCCAGTACGACTCGGCAACAGGCAGGTTCATCTCCGTCGACCCGGTGCTCGACACCGACGACCCACAACAGATGAACGGGTTCGCCTACGCCAACAACTCCCCCGTCACCAACTCCGACCCCTCCGGCCCAATGCCACTAACTTAGGCTAGGTGCGAGGATTCTGATGGTGGCCGGACCCTGATGTCGAACGCCTTGATGTTTGCCCTTTTTGGTGGGGTAGCGTTTATGGCGTCCACGTTTGGCCACACGGGGGTACGTTCGGTGCCTTCGGGCCGCGAGGTGTCTCTCGTTGATTTCCGCGCGGGTCTCCGATAACGCTCTCGCTTGGCGTTCAGGGGGAAAAATCCGCCTCGGCGGGGACCTGGCGTCGGATGACTCGAAGAGACCGCATGAAGGACAGTCGATCAGGGTCGACGTCGGCCTCGTCGGCCGCCGAGCACATCAAACGCCGAATGCCATAGTGTGCGAGCAGGAACGCCCACAGTTCCTGACGCACCATGTCGGGCGATCTCGACCGCAGCGTCTTACCCGATCCTTGTTGATGGGTCTTCATCTCATCGATCAAACCCTCGCATTCCCAGCGTTCATGGTAGGCGAGAGCCAATTCCATGGCGGTCGCCTCGGCCGGGTCGAGAATCGACGTCACCACGCACACGACCTCGGCTGCCCCGTCACCCGCCCGGTCGGGAACCTGATATTCGACCACCCGAACAGGTTGCGCATCCTCGGAACGACAATCCTCGCCGCGGCGGGCCTTCTCGATCAGCCGATCCCGGCGCCCTCGGCGCACGGCCGAACTGACCAGGATCGAGCGATACGAACCGTCGGGCAACCACTCCAACACCGGCAACGTGACAGCCGAACTCACTCTCCACAGCAGGTCAGCGCCAGTACGACGGAACTCGTTCCACAGATCGAAACCGTAGAATCCCCGATCTGCGATCACCAGCATGTCCGGCTCGACAGACCCGATGATGTCTCTCGCGAGAGTTTTCTCGCTGGTCAGGCACCCGGCGATCGCGGCCCCCACGATCGCGCGGGAACCACACTCGCCCAACACGATCATCAACGCCCGCGGAAACGCGGACTCGACCGACTGATTACGCTGTCGACCGAACTCCGCCGCGTTCTCGGGCGTATCCGGAACATCCACGGAGAACCCATCCATCGCCATCAACCGACGCGACGCCAACCACGCCCCTGTGGCGCCCCGCCCCGCCACCGGAACAGCGACCCGCTCAAACAACAGACTCAACGGCTCGACCCCCAACCGCTTCCGAGCCTTGGAAATAGCCGCCGTCGAGGGAACATTCCACTCACCACGCCACGAACCCATAGACCGCAACGACCCAACAAGCTTCCGCATCACCTCCTCGTAATCATCATCGAAAAACAGGCACATCCCCAAACAAAACCGCACCACCACATGCGCGGGAAGCAACCGAGACCGCAACTCGCGACGGCCCGTCTCGTTCAACACATCCTCGATCACATCTCGAGGAAAAACCTCCGCCAACACACCCAACGAGATCCGATCGGTCAACCGAACAGCCGACGAATCAACGACACCACCACGAACCTGCACCACGCGAGCCACCCGAAAATAATAGCAGCTTCTTGCTTAAGTTAGTGGCATTGCCCCTCCGGCCTCTACTGGAAAACCGTCACGGTCACCGAGAAGGTCGCCCACACCACGTTCGTGTGGACGATGTTCTTCATCGGCCTCTTCGTGCCGATGATGCAACTCGTCGCGGTCGTCTACTGGACCGTCCAGGTCTACGTCTACCGCATCTGGATCGAACCGCCCTGGGACGGCGGCGGCGGCGTGAACAAGGCCGACGCCGTCAAGGAATCCGGCATGAGCGTCCAGGAATACGAGGACGCCAAAAAACTCGCCGCCGACAAACGCGGCTGGGTCGACGTCGCCATCCAGATCGCAGGCGACACCCTCCAGGAAATGATCGGCATCAAGGGCATCGTCGACAGCTGCGTCAAGGACTTCAACATCCTCGAATGCGGCTACGAGATCGTCTCCGCCCTCCCCTGGACCAAAATCTTCAAAGCGGGCAAGATCGTCGACAAGATCATCGACGCCATCCGCAACGCCAAAGACTGGCTCCGCCGCCGAGACAAAGCCATGGGTGACCTCCGCCGTGTCGAGGAAGCCGAACGCAGACTCGCTTCCCTGAGCGGCTGTAACAGTTTCACACCCGGCACCTTGGTACTGTTGGCCGACGGCAGCGCCAGACCGATCGAACAACTGAAACTCGGCGATCAAGTCCTGGCCACGAACCCCGAGACCGGAGAAACGACGCCTCAGGCAGTCGTCGGGACGATCGCCGGACAAGGGGATAAGCGCCTCGTCGACATCACAATGTCCAACGGCGCCACCATCTCCGCCACCGATGGACATCCGTTCTGGCTAGCCGACTCGGCGCGATGGAGCATCGCTGCGGAACTTCGGGCCGGTTCTCAGGTCCTCGAAACCGATGGCCGCACCGCCACTGTCATCAAGGTCGACCATCGGTACGCCGCACAGCGCGCACACAACCTCACCGTCGACACCTTCCACACCTACTATGTCGTCGCGGGAGGCATTTCGGCGCTTGTGCACAACTGCCCCACCGGGGGCACTGGCACAGGACCCGCGGATGATGCCATCCGCGCTATCGGCCCGTGGACGAAGAGGGATATCCAGGGCGCGGCTCATGGATTTGCTCCGAAGCGACTGGGAAACAATATCGAACTGCACCATGCCGATCAAATGCCAGGGTCGGCGATCCACGAACTCGATCGCCAAGTACACCGTGGAAAGGGAACCAACCTTCACCGTAACAAGAGCAACCAAGGCGTGACCGCAGAAATGCGAGTAGAGGATCGCCAGTTGCACTGGTGGTACAGGTCGCAAGAACAAGGATGGGGCAGCCTCCCCACACAAACATGGTACGATAATCTTCCCAAGTAGTCGGATATATCGCTAGCGTGTGGAGCAGGGCGTGGAACTGGCAGAACTTGAAGCACAGATCGATCAAGCGATTGAGGCGCACAGGCGAAACGACCCCTCCTCCGACTACAGCTTGTTCGAACTAACACCAACTACCGAGAGTGAAATCAAAGAGATCGAAGAAACTCTCGGGGTTGAGCTTCCCGCAAAGTATCGGGAGTTCATGATTCGACACGGCGGCGGCAGATTCGGATATCTAGAACTAGTGCCCGTCAAATCCGAGCACGTTCATGACGACAACCTATTGTCGGTAAATACCGGCGAGTTCCAGATTCCGGACTTCATCGCCGTCGCCCCCGTAGGAACTGGGGACTGGTGGGGATTCCCAGTAGTTGCTGGTACCTGTCAGTGTCATATTGCTTTTTGGAACCACGACGACGGTAGTGTTCAGTCAACCTCAACGGACTTCTACGAGTTTCTATCCAAACAAGGAACTCGGCCGTAATCGCCGACAACGAGGTTGACGTCTCCCCAAAAGAGTAGAACGTTGCAACAACTTCTGGTCGACATGATTAAACGGGGCAACCCAGGGGTCGGCACGCAGAAGTTCATGCTGCTCGCGCGCCCGCGGAGGTGGCGAAGTTGACCATTGCCACCTCCGCAGGTGTCGATAGTGACATCTCGCGCAAACGGGTTTGGGTGGTCCAACGCGTCCCATGAGGAGCGAAGCTGGAGAGTTGTGCCTACTTGACCGACCGTCAAGTGCGTTCAACCTGCGTGAACCACTCCCCCACACGCAGCGGATTCTCTGTCTCCGCTGGTCAGGGCCACGTTCGGCCGCCACTGAGGGCCAAGGAGACGCGTCTTCCCGCGAAGACAAGTGGTCATCTATTTGACCAGCAGCGTCATACTGAGACACTGCGTTTACTGGCCATGCTTCCATGTACCGCTATCACGACTTTCGGCCGTCGACCACGAGTGGCGCTCGGTCGATGACGTCACCTCGCGCCAGGGGTGCGGGGTCAGCGCGCTACCGGGTGCGTTCACAACACCTGCGGGACCGGGACATCGCAACGCCGATCCTGCGTCGTGGCGGAGGATGTCCGACGTTTGGTGTCAAGATGGGTCGGCGTACTTGGGTGGTTGCTTTCCTGAGGAGGATGCGGTGTCGGGTGATCCGGCCTCGGAGTTGTCGGCGGTCGAGGCGATGGTGGTCGACTGGGAGCATGCGGGCCAGGAGCGGTTGGCTCGTGTTCGGCAGGTCACGGAGCGGGTGGCCGGGTTGAGTGTGACCGAGGAGTCCGGTCCGGTGCGGGTCACCGTGGATTCGCGTGGTTTGCCCTCTGACATCACGCTGGACGAGTCGGCCAAGGGGCGGTCGATGGTCGAGGTGTCGAGGTTGATCATGGCGACGTTGCGGCAGGCGCAGGCGCGGTTGCCCGAGTTGATGGAACGGGTCGCGGCGGAGGAGGGGCTGGCCGGAGACGGAGTGGTCAGTCACCTACTGGACACGGCGCGGGCAAGTTTCCCGGAGCCGGACACCGCGGAACCGGAGCCAGGCTCGCGGCGTCTGGAGGAAGACGACTTCGAGGGCAGGACAGTGTTCCGCCACGGGGACTGACAGGGGACAGGGCGATGGCCGAGAACATGGACGTGGCTGCGGGCGAGTTGACTGGGCACGCGGGCAACCTTGGCGGGATTGAAGAGCGGCTGGGTACCGCGTTGTCCGCAGCCCGGCAGGTGAGCATGGACAACGACGCCTACGGAGTGCTGGGCAGGCCGTTCGCCTGGTTGCTGGACCCGTTCGAGTCACTGGGTGCCGACATGATCTCCGCCGGGATCGACACGCTCGGCAACGACATCGACAACCTCAAGGGCGCCGCCACCGGCTATGGCACCACCGAGGACACCAATACCGCGATGTACGGCGGTGGAGCGTGAGCAACCCCCTGGTCGCCGCCGTCAAGGACTCCACGACCGGGTACTCCGGTATCCCGATCGCGGAGGACGCCGTCTCGGCTTATCAGGGGATCTCCTCGGGTGACTGGGTCGAGGGCGGTATGGGTGCGGTGGCGTTCGGCATGGATGTCGCGGACACCGTGGCGAATCCATTCGGGGCGTTGTTCGCCGCGGGTGCGGGGTGGTTGATGGAGCACTTCGAGCCACTGCGCCAGGCGCTGGACTGGCTCGCGGGCAAACCGGACGTGATCGCCTCCTATGGCCAGACCTGGGACAATGTCTCCCGGGAACTGGCTTCCATCCAGCAGGACCACGCCGATCTGGTCTCCCGTGACCTCACTGGCTGGCAAGGTGCCGCCGCTGATGCCTACCGTGCGCACGCCGCCGAGGTCTCCGACGCCTTGGCCTCGGCGTCCTCGGTCGCGGGCGGCCTGTCCACCGGTACCACGATCATGGGCGCGCTCGTCGCCGCGGTCCGCTCCGCTGTGCGTGATCTGATCGCCCGCTTGGTGGGCAACGCCGTCCAGTGGCTGCTGGAGGAGGCATTCACCCTCGGCTTGGCCACCCCGATCGTCGTCGGCCAGATCACCGTCGCCGTGTCGAACGCGATGACCAAGGTCAGCAAGCTCATCGCCAAGGTGACCGGCACGATCCGCAAGGTCACCCCGCTGCTGGAGAAACTCCGAACGCTGTTCGGCAAGATCGCCGACAAGCTCAAGAACCTCCGCCGCACCGGTCGCAACCACTCCCCCACCGCACACCGTACCGCCGCAACCAAGGGCGATGTTCCCTCGGCCCGTGGGGCGAACCCGCACTTGGACGATCCACGCGTGGCGTCCCGGTCGTCGGACCGGCCATTCTGCAAGGACGACCCGATCGACGTGGCCACCGGCGAGGTGGTGCTCACCCACACCGACCTGTCGCTGCCCGGGGTGCTGCCGCTGGTGCTGGAGCGTCACCACCAGTCGAACTACCGCTCTGGCGAGTTGTTCGGTCCGTCCTGGTCATCCACTTTGGACCAGCGGGTCGAGGTGACGGCTGACGCGGTGTGGTTGTTCACCGAGGACGGGAGGCGTCTGCGCTACCCGCGTGTCGCCGACGAGGTCGCGGAGCTACCGGAACACGGACCACGCATCCGCTTGATCCGCACCGACTCGGGATACCGCGCAGTCGACCTGCACACGGCGCGGACCTCGGTGTTCGTCAGAGTCGGAGCGGAATGGGAAGCGGGATCCAGGCTACCGCTCACACAGCTCCACCACCGGGCGGGCGCTTCCATCAGCATCGACCTACCTGATCGACCCGTTCGGGCTGTCCGGATGCGTCGACAACCGGGACTTCACCTCAAGGCAGGACGCACTCGACGCCGCGTACGACCGCGCCGGCATTCCACGCGGCACCGAACCGGACGCCACCTGGACCGTCGGCAACGACCCCACCAGGCGCGGCGAACCGGGATACCGGCACTCGGAAGACCAAGGCTCACACGGCAACTACCTGCAGTTCGAAACCGAGAACGGCTCCCGTGTCATCGCCGAACACACCGCCGACCCACGCGCCAAGGGCCCCCACTTCCACGCGGGCCAGCCCAAGGGCGATCCCTCGGCGAGCGGTGTCGACTTCGGCTGGGGCGACACACCGAACCGCGACCTCCCCCGGTACGGTCAAATCGGCGGGAAACACCACTACTTCTACCCCGAAGGCACCTGATGACAACGCCGGAACAGACCCGCGGCGAACGCTTGGCAGCCGCGGGCTTGATCCTGCTCGGCGTCGTCGAACCAGCCGAGTTCACACCGCGCGCCGCCTGGGACAGCGTCGCGCGAGGCGACGAACCGACAGTGGCTGTTGACGAAGAGGAAGACCTCTCCGCAGTCACCGCTGCCTGGCTCACCCTGGCCAGGGCCAAGGGTCTCTTCGCGCCCGACGGGTCGTTCCTGCTGAGCACCACAGGTGATGAGAACCCACTCCCCTGGGCACACGTCCGCCCAGGGCCCGGCCCGCTGCGACTCGCCGAAACCCTGGTCGCGCACCCCGGCGAACCCGAGTTCGTCACCATGTCCCTTACAGGCGGCCACGTCTGCGGCGTCACCACCGAGGAATGGGCCTACTGGCTGCTCTGGCGCGACCTCACCCCGTAACCGCGCTCCACCCGCATTGCGCCTAGCAAGCCCCATGCCGTGTCGTCGGTAGCCATCTTTGTACGGCGAGCCCCGGGCAGGAGCAGGAGCGAGACTGGAGAGCCATGCCGACCTGACCGAGTGTCAGATGCGCTCAACGGAGGTCAACGGTTCCACCACACGCAGCGGGCTCTCTGTTTTCACTGGTCAGGGCCACGTTCGGCCGCCACTGGGGTCAAGTGCGCTCAATCTGCGTCAACCACACCACCGTAGGCAGCGGGTTCTCTATTTTCGCTGGTCAGCTCCATGCTCGGCCGCCACTGGGGGTCGAGGGGTCGCAGGTTCGAAGCCTGTCAGCCCGACGGTCGAAACAACGCCTCTCACCAGCGAGCTTTCGCAGGTGAGGGATGTTGTTCTAGTTGCTGGTGTCGATCATGAATAGATCCACTCTGGACGGCCTTGGGGACTATCTAGGGACCACATCTCACCGGGTCTCGCTAGGCGTGTCCTGTAATTCGTGATCGCAGTCAGAGGGTGATGGCGGCGATGGCGATTTCGGCCTGGTAGTAGGCGGCGCGTTTGGTGTAGCGGGTGGCCAGTCCGCGGAACTGCTTGAGTCGGTTGACGCAGCGTTCGACCACGTTGCGCTGCATGTAGCGTTCGGCGTCGAAGGCCGGTGGTCGTCTCCCTCGTGAGCCTAGGGCCGCGCGGTGGGCGATCTGGTCCTTGCGTTCGGGGCAGGTGAACGTGATCCGGCAGGTCCGCGTCGCGTCGCGGGTCGACTTGTGCGACACGATCACCGCATCGGGCCGGACGCGCGGGTGTCCCGGCTCGATGCGGGCGACGCGGATGCCGTCCAGCGGCACAAGCAGCTACGGGTTGTCACCCGTCTGGCCGGGTGTGATCAGGATGCGCATCGGCAGACGGAGTCGTCCTTGGCGATCACCCAGTCTAGGATGCGCTGCCAGGTGCCGTCCGCGGTCCACAGGCGCAGCCGCCCATGCGCGGTCTTCCACGGTCCGTACCGGTCGGGCAGGTCACGCCACGGGGCGCCGGTGCGCAGCCTCCACAGGATCGCGTTGAGCACCTGCCGGTGATCGCGCCACCTACGGCCACGCCCGGACACCGGCAACAACGGCTCGATCGCCGCCCACGCGCGATCGGTCAACTCACCACGCACCAGAACTACCAGCTCCCCTGATCACCGGCTTACAGGACACTGCCTAGACCACCCTCAACCGAAGCACGCGAGGTGCGTGCAGATGCGCGGACGGGTGTTCGCCCGCGTTCATGATCGACTGTGTGTCCGGGTGGATGTAGCGCTGGGTTGTGTCAGCGCTCCGGGCCTCGCGATCACCCACAAGACGTGAACCGGCACACCGGCATCGGCCAACCACGTGATCCCGGTGAACAAGCTCGTCTCCGGATCGCGACCAAGCTCCGAGATTTCTCCATCAGGCTCGGTCTTCGACTCGGCCACCGAACTGCTGGTGATCCAGACCGTTCAGCACGGCCAAGGCCGCAGCGCGCACCCGGGATGTCGAGCATGCGGGCGGCGTACTGCGCGACCAAAGCTCCGGTCCAAGCCAGTCGTCGTGCTTGCCCAGCTTGTGCTCGAGCACCGCGCCCGCGAGGCCGAGCGCACGGTGTCGGGGTCGGTGGCAACCCGGTTCAGCAGGTCGTGCACGGTCCCCACCCGGGTGCCCACCACGGTGATGGCGATGCGCCCGGCATCGGCTTTCATGCCGTCGGCACGAAGCATGGCGGCCAACGTGGCCAGTTGCTTGCCCCAACCCAGGGCAGGATGAGGGCGTCCGCGCCGGTTGGGCGGTCTCGCCTGCCGGTGGCAAGGCCAAGGCGATGTCGGATGTCGGCAACCGTCTCAGCGTTCGCCGACATCACTCGCAGGAAGCCGAACCCCCTGTTGCGGTTGGTCACCCTGAGCCGTCGACACCGCTGCTGCGACCGGCGATCTCCCGACTCCAGCGCGAGACCGCTCAGAAGGGTTCGAAGAACCTCTCTTCTCCAGCCAGGTCCCAGCCGAGGATGTTGCGCTTGTCTTTGCTACTCATCACCTCCAGGAGCGCAGTAGTAATAGTGTGTTCCGTAATTGTGTAGCCGCTCGCCAGATCCCTGTCCAAGTGCACGACGTGCCACTCATCGGGATCAGGGGACCTGGGAAGCCACATCAACGCCCCGCCTGCGACGTCACCCCCGCACGGGATAACGCCCCCAGGCTCCGGAAACGGCGGGAAAGCACCCTCCTCTTCCCACAGAAATCGCGCAAGGGTCAGACTATTGTCGAACTCGAGCTTGAACCGATCCAGAAAATCTCGATCCTGGATCGGGTTCAAAAACCTGATGACACCTCGAAACAATCCCGAAGGGAATCGGCTCGCGAATTCCTTGAAGTCACCAGGAAACGGTGTTCCCAATCGGCGCTCGACTGTATCCCAGTCGAGCTTTGGAGAATAACTCCCCGACCAATCTGCCAGTGTTGCAATTTGTTCGACAACCTTGCGCGAACCAGCCACCGAGACTCCTCTGCACAGGACCAAGAAGAGTACCACGTTGGGCAGACATCGTTACCCGCCCAACGTGGTACGGACGCCACAAATCTACACACAGCCCGTACGTGGCGAGTTTTTGGCATTCCTGATCACAGCGAAGCAGCGGAACGAGGTCTTCATGCCCCACGCCTTGATAAATACCAAGCTAGGCAATTCGTCGTTGATATCCGAGTAGTACGCCGTCGCCCGGTAGAGCACACGATCCCCAGCCCGCACCGCTCGCCTGACCTCGGCTTCGACATCAAGGTTCATGGTAGGAGTGTTTGCTTTGACATACAGCGGGACAACGTTCTCCACGCCGTTGGAGCCTCCGAAGGCCGCCGCGACAAGGTGTCCTTTATGCATTATTTTCGGGTCGTAACCAACCGGCGTCGCAGGAGTACCTTTGCGAAAGACAATCTTGACAATACACGCAGTGCCGCCGGTCGCCTTCTTGGCGGGCAAACCCTTGTAGACAAAGTCCTGCATGTCATCATTCCACGCCAAATTGTCCGAGCTGTCGCGGCCGCGCAGTCAACGGAGATCGAAAAGGGCAAGGCCGCCGCGGAGTTGGGGGTGGTGGCGGGCCCAGACCTGCTTGTGCTGACAGACCGCAACTTCGTGGGCGCTTTGTACTACGCGGCCGACGACCTGGACAAACCGCACCCGCTCGAGCCGGAACACCAGACGCTCAAGGAGGCGGCCATCGGCGCGCTCGCCGCCGACGGCGAGGACACCAGCACACAATTCATCAAAGTTGGGATCTTCGCGGCCAGCACGGAGGACCGGAAGACCGTCACCGAACGCCGCCAGCGCCAGGAAGAGGAGCGCACGGTCAAGTCGAAGGCCGCCGCGGCGATCAGCGTGCCGATCGACAACACGGTCCTGGCCAAGTCCACCTACGACTTCATCGTCTACCTCGACCTGAAGGCGGATTCGCACAAGGACACCGCGGTCAAGGAGGCTGCTCGCGCCGCGCTGCCGGGTACCGCCGAGGCGCAGTGGAACTTCCTCGTCGTCGGCATCCACGACGAGCACCGCAAGGACCTCGACCGGCTGATCCAGGAGGACACCGCGTGGACGGAAGCCGAGAAAGCCGCGGAACTGGCCCGCCAGGCGAAAGCCAACGCCGCGTGGCACGCGCTGGGGTTGGGCAGCGACCAGTCGCAGAACCTGATCAACCTCACTGACCAGGACTTCGTCATCGAGGTGTGGAACCGCGCACCGCGTGACACCGAGGTCTACGGCTCGGCCGAGGCCGCTGTGCGCAGCCGCAACCCCGCGGAGTGGAAGAAGTTCATCGACACGGGAGCCAAGGACGCTCACCTGCGCGACATCGAGATCATGCTCGACAAGCGCGATCGAGAGGTCATTCGGCAGATCACCGAGTTGCGCACCCGTGCGGCAGGCAGCCTGGTACACCCCGACCTCGTCACCGCCGCAGACACCGCGTTGGCCGCTGGACCGGCAGACCGGGAGAAGTTCCTCCGCGTCGGCCAGTACGAGCGGCAGGCACAGTCGTTGCGCATCGAAGTGCAGAACGGTGACGAGTACTACCTGGCCGATACCAACGGCGATGTCACCGCCGCGCCGTGGACGCCGGGCGAGCACCCCGAGCTGGCCTGGAAGGTCGAGCCGGGGTTGAGCAACCCGGAGTGCTATTCGTTCCAATCCGTCCTCAGGCCGAACAACTATCTGCGGTGGCGTTCGGGCGCATCCGCTGCGGCAGGCAGTCCACCGGCAAGGCGGGTACTCGCGCGAGTCGACCCGTCGGACGGCACCACCGCGTTCAAGACCGACGCGACCTGGTGCGTGCGCGGCGACGCGAATACCATCGCACTGCGCCCGGCCAGGGACGTCAGCGGGAAGTACCTGTTCGTCACCGGCGCCTACGACAGCGAGGCGAACAACACCGCGCCGAGAGTGCACGCAGAGCCCCCCAAGCCGCTACTTCCGATGGACCGCCGCTACGCTGCCGAACCCGTCCTGCGCGCCAACCTGGGCGCGCCAATCGGCGATGCGGTTCTCGACGCGGGCAACCTCGGCTACAAGCCCTACGCGAAGGGCCGTCTCTACCTCAACTCCGACGACCTCGGGAGCTACCGACGTACCGCGGTACACGTGGTCTACAGCGGACCGCTCCTCGACAAGCTGCTCTCCCGCGGCGGACCGAAGGCCGTGGGCGGTGCCATGGTCGACCAGGCGCCCGCCGCGGACGGCTTGGGCCAGATCCTACGATTCGAGCGGACGAGCGGTCAGCACAACTACATCGTCTGGAGCCCGCAGACAGGTGCGCGGGAAGTCTATGGTTTGGTCGGTCTGACCTGGATGCGGTCCGGCGGGGAGATCGGCCCGTACGGTTACCCGCGCACCGACGAGACCGGGTACGGCGACGCAGGCGTGCGCTACAGCCGCTTCACCGCGGGCTCCATCTACTGGGTTCCCGCCCAGAGCGCCATCCGCCAGGTCAAGGGCGAGGTCCACAGGAAGTTCGCCACCATGGGCTTCGAGGCCGGTATGGGCACCCCAACCGGTGATGAAGTGGGGTTCGGCACCGACGGCGCCCGGACACAGCGCTTCTCCTCTGGCTCCGTATACCTCACCCAGCGCAACGGAACAGTGGCCCTCAACGGCGAGATCCACCAGAAGTTCGCCACGCTCAACTACGAGTCAGGCCCCTTCGGCTACCCGGTCAGCGACGTACTGACCACCTCGGATGGCGTCGGGCGGTATGCCAACTTCGCCGCCAACAACGGCGTGATCTACTGGCATCCCAACACCGGAGCTCACACGGTGGGCGCGCCGGTCGCGCAGAAGTGGCGGGATCTCGGCGCTGAGCGGTCCTGGCTCGGTTACCCGACGACCGACCACAGCGCACTGCCCAAGGGCACGCGCGTGGAGTTCCAGAACGGTCGGATCGACTCGAGCAACGACGGCGGTGCTTCTACGACGGCGTACCGGACCACCACTGTCACGCAGAGCGCGATCGAGATCAAGGGCGTCCAGTCCGATCGGTGCGTCCAAGTCGCGGGTGTTGGCGAAGACCCGCTCCGCGACGGCGCGGGCACCGAGCTGTGGCAATGCGTGGCGGGCCCCAAGCAGGTCTGGGACGTGGTGAGCCTCGGCAACAACAGGTACGCGTTGAAGAACCACCACTCCCACAAGTGCATGGACCTGTACGCGGGCAGCGTCGCGAACAGCGTCGCCATCATCCAGAACACCTGCGACGGCAGGACTGCGCAACAATGGGAGTTCACCACCACCGCCGATAGCACGCTCGCCGTGCGCAACGTGTTCTCAGCCAAGGTGATCGAGGCCCAGAACGGCGGGACGGACAACGCCGTCCCGGTGACGCAGGTCGCTGACAGCTCTCTGGCATGGCAGCGCTGGACGATCGTGCCGATCGGCTGATCGAACGGAAAGGCTCTCCGGACGGGGGACGTCAACCAGAGATGGCCCCCGTTCGGAGCTTCCGCACACCGTGTCGCACACCGCCAAGACAACCATCGGCGGTGGGTCGGATGTCGGCGGCTACGGCAGGTTGTTCGCGGGGGTGACCGCGCCCAGCGGTAGGTACGCAGGGGCGGGTGCGACGCCCGTCCACTCTTCGATGACGACGACCTCGGTGGGGGTGATGCCGATCGAGGCGCGGAGCAGGGGCGCGGGCGGGGTGCGGCGGAGGCGGCTTTCCTCCTCCGCGGCGAGTGCGTGGGGGTCGGTGGTGGGGATCCGTCGGGTGCGCCATGAGGCCGCTGGGGTTTCGGCGTGGACGATGACGTGGGTGATCTCGGTCAACGCGCAGTCGCGGATGATGGTTGGCACCTTTTCGTCGACCGCGGCGCGGGGCGCTGCCGCGACGTTCTGCACGTAGGCGTCCCGATGGGGTGCGTCCACCCACAGCGACTGGAGGAACAGGGTGGGTTCGGTCGGCGAGCGCAGGACCGAGAAGCGCAGCAGACCGGCGACCGCGGGCATCGCCGCCAACGCTGCCTCCGCTGCGGCGTCGGCCTCTTCCGGGGTGGGGAGCCGCCACCAGCTGTCGATTCGCACGCCCGCGGTGACTGCGTGGCCGGACACCGTGGTCTGTCGCATCGTCATGGCTATATTGTCGAACCTCGAGTTTACCGGAGGTCAACCCGTGGAGGCGGGGTGTACCGGTCGGGTTGCCATGGGGCTTGGTGAGCGCACCGAGGTGGAACCTGTCGGGGCAGACCGCGGCACCGGCGGTTGGGAGATCCGCTGGTGGTGGGCGCGCGGCCTACAAATCGCGCGTACAACGCGGTACAGCTGCGAACTGGTCGTAGCCCGGTTGGCGGATTGGACTGCTCGGGTGGACCGTGGCGCACGGAGTGGCCATGAACGCGCTGGGGAAGTGGGGCTCGGTTCTGCCAGGACGTAGTCCACCTGGCTGTATGGCGTGGTGCGATCCCCTTACGCCCTGCGGCTTTCGGGCCGCGCGATGCGGCATTAGGCGGATTCTCGGTCACGACCAGGCAAACGCGGTCCGTGCGAGTGGCGGGAACCTCCACTATGTGGGTCCTGTGTCCTGACCGGGACCAGCCGTGAAGGGGAGCACTTTGGACGAGACCAGGCCGCCGGAGCCGCACGACGAGACCTCGCCGGACGTGGGCGGTGAGACGGTTGCCTTACCGGCGTCGACGCAGGCACCGATCCTCGGCCCCGAGCGCCGTCCGGAGCCGGCAGCGGAACCGGAGGCGGAACCGGGCGTAGAGCCGGACGTGGAGCGGAGCGTAGAGCCGGAGGTAAAGCCGGACGAGGGCACCGAACCCGAGCCCGCGCCGGCCCCCGCGGTGCCGTTCGAGCCCGACACCGGCCCCATCCCGGTGCTGTCCCCCACGATGACGCACCCCGTCGGCGCCGGGCCGGAGACCGGCGGGTACGTCCGACTCGACCAACCACAGCCGGAGCCCGTCCCACCGCCGTCCGTCGACCCGCTCGCTGCCGCGCTCGGCAACGCTTCCCTGCTCGGCATCGGCTACTTCTTGCTGCGCAAGCGTTGGCTCGCCGTCCTCGCGGTCCTGGTGACGATCGGCTACCTGCTGGTCTCCGCGCTCGTGGTCCGGACCATGCTTTCCCACCTGGTGCTCGTGCTGTGGGCAGGTGTCTTGGCCTGGCACGGGTGGTGGCTCGCGGCCAAGAGCGGCACCGTGTCGAGTCCGCGGCGGCAGCGGGTGCTCGGCGGTGCCGCGCTGCTCCCGGTGCTCTTGGTCGTCACACTGCTGCGCCTCGACGCGGCGGGTATCGAGTCCGACGGCTACGCGGCCCGCGACAGCGGCGACTGCGACCGGACCGTCGCCGCGGTGCAGCGGTTGTCCTTCGCGCACCGGCTCGCCGACCCGCCGCTCGTGGCGCGCGGTGAGCACGCCACGAGCACGTGCGTGCGGATCGCCGCGTCCGCCGCGACGCTCAGGACCGGGCTCAGCGGACGCACTGTCGGGCTTTCCGAGGGGTTCAGGGGGTTGGCGGGCGTGTTGCGGGACGAACCGGCGTACGGCAACGTCGTCCGGGTCGTGCTGGACGGTTTCCTCGCCGACCTGCCCAAGCGCCAGGACTGCGAGGTCGCCGACGTCACCCAGTGGCTGCGCGAGCACCGACCCGACGGCGACGCGCTGGGCCGCGCGGCCGATGTCGTCCCCGGTCTGGAACCGCGGGCGCTGATGTCGTGCGGTGACCGCAACATGGGGCAGCGGTCGTTCCCGCTCGCCCGCGCCCGGTACAAGATGCTGGTCGACACGTACCCGACCCACGAACTCGCGCCGCGCGCCAAGGAAGGCGTGCAGAAGGCCCAGTGGGCGATCGAGTTGGACGCGGTGCGGTCCGCGCTCGGCACCTCGGCGGGCGTCCGGCCGCGGTACTGCGAAGCGTCCACCGCGTACACCGCCGCGCCGCCGCACGCCCGGCCGGGCCGCGCGTACGTCGCGGGCTCGACCGAGTTCACCAAGCGCCTGCCCGGCGGCTGGGTCGTGGACGACGTCGCGAACGCGACCGTCGTGCTGTGCGTGGGCCCGTCCGGCGAGGGCTCGGTCGCGGAGACCTGCCGCTACGTCGAGGTCGGCGGGCTCCGCAGGCGCAGCACCGTGTCGTTCCACCGCATCGCGGTCCCGGTGCGCGCCATCGAGGTGACCAGCGGCCGGGTGCTGTCCGACACCACGCTGGAGATCGGCGGCGCGACCTGCCCCGAGTTCCTCGACAACCTGCGGTCGACCGGCGATGTGAAGGAGAAGGTCACGCCGACGGACGCCGACGTGCAGGCCGCGTTCACGCCGCTGGTCAGCCCCTGACCGAACCCGGCGCCAACGCGGGCTCAGGGGGAAACCGCTATCGGGTGCGGCCACCGCAGGTGGTCGCACCCGGCGGCGGACAGTGCGGACGCGAGTCACCGTCGCTCTCGTCGTGACCGGCGTCATCTTGCGCCTCCGCCGGAGGAACGCCCCGCAGCCGCGGCAGGGAGCACGAACTAAAGTGGCCCGCGGGAGGTCCCCGTGACAGTTCAGTACGACCGGGCTACGAGGGTGGGCAGGGCGGTCCGCGACAAGACGCCCGCGCGTGGCCTGTGCTCCGGCGGCCCGCCGCAGACCGGGACCGAACGCGGGATCGGCCCCACCACGCGATTGCGGAGGTGCTGACGTGGACCAGTCCGTGATGTCCCCGGCCCAGGTCTGGGAAACCCTCGACTTCTGGGCCGGTCTCCCCTGGCCGCTGTCCCGCGCCGACGCCCAACGGCGAGCGGTCGACCGCCCCGGCTGGGCGATCGAGGTCGAGGACGGGCTGGGGTACCTGGTCAACCCGGCCCTCACCCCACCGGCGGTGTCGATGCCCGGCATCGACACCGTGTCGTCCGTGCGCTTCCGGATCACGGACGCGGTCACGAAGGAGACACCGGCGTCGAGGGCCTTCCTCGGCGACCTCTTCACGCTGGTGGTGCGCCAAGGGGCGGACCGGCTGGGTCGTCCGTCCATCAGGCGCGACCGCGGGCACACCGACGCGACCTGGGAGACGGGGCCCGCTCAGATCACCGTCACGCTGTCGTCTAGGTCCGTGATGGTCCGGTTCCGCACCCCGGAAGGCAGGTGACCGAGGTGTCCACTTGGGACATGTTCGCCGGAGGTCTCACCGAGGCGTTGCGCGAGGTATCGGACCGGGTCTTCCTGGTCGTCTTCTCGCGGGCCGATCCGCTGAAGTTCGTGCAGTTCGCAGGCGGTGAGCACGAACTGCACGCCGAGGCTGGGGCGCCGCCCGCGGATACCGGCCGCCTGGCCGCGGCCGGGTGGACACCGCCGATCGACAACGCCCCGCCGAACTGGGCCTGCTCCTCGCCACTACCCGCGCTGACGGCGGAATACACCGCGATGACGACCCGCTGCGTGGTGGCGTTGCGCGATGTCCACGGTCTCCCCGATCCCGATGACCTGGTGTACAAGGCATGGCGCGACCCGGAATGGCCATCCGACGCCGTTCCGCCCACCGAGTGGGACCTCGGTGAGAACCCGCTGGTGCTGTCGTGGCTGGGCATCCCGTCCGCGTCCGAGTGACCGCGGGAACGCCGCCGCGCCTCAGCCCGGTGCAGGCGCGGGTTGCCGGTGCCCGACCTGCTCGATTCGGGTGAGCAGCTGACGCGGGGCGCCGGGCCCGTCGTGCGTGCTGTCGAAGCGACGCTCGACCTCGGGCGGGGACGCGGTTTCCTCGACCTGTCGGCCCTGGGCGAGCCTCGCCGTCGTCAGGCCGCGCAGGGCCAGCGCCTGTCCCCATTCGTCGCTGTCCCGCGCGAAGTGCTCGTACGCCAGGGCGTGCGCGGCCGCGGCGTCGGTCAGGCGGCCCGCGGCGGCCAGTGTGTCGCCGAGGTGGGTGCGGGCCAGTCCTTCGCCGCGCACGGCGCCGATCTCCTGGAAGACGGCGATGGCCTCTTCGTGCCGGGTCACCGCCTCGTCGTGGTGGCGCACCTCACGCAGGGCGCGGCCGAGCTGGTTCAGCGCGCCCGCCTCGTACCACCGGTGGGGCTGCGTGGCGAGCAGCGCGACGGCCTGCCGCAGGATCGGCACCGCCTCGGCCTGCCGGTGCGCCGTGACCAGGGCGTGTCCCCACCCCTCCAGCGCGATGCCCTCCGCCAGCACGTCGCCGGTCGTGCCCGCGACCAGGCCCGCCTGCTTGCAGTACCGGATCGCGGCGGCCGGGCGCCCCGACTCGCGGCTGGCCAGGCCGAGGCAGTTGAGCGCGACCGCCTCCTGCCGCCGGTCCCCGGTCTCGACGGCCAGTGCGCGGGCGTGCGTCCCCAGTTCCTCCATCACATCCCAGCGCGTGCGGAGGTCCAGGTAGCAGGGGAGGCTCGCCGTCAACGGGTGCACCAGATCCGCTCTGCCCGCGGCGGTGGCGCGGCGGATCGCGTCGGTGACCGTGTCGATCTCCTCGTCCAGCCACCGGGTCGCCGCCCGGGCGGTCCGAAGTGGGGAGTCGGGATCGGGGGTCGCGCGGCCACTGGGGTCGAGCAGCCCGGCCGCCCGCGCCGCGGTGGTCAGCGCCCAGGAAACCAGGTCCGCCTGGATCTTCTCCTGGTCGGCGGACGTCTCCTCGGCGGCGCAGCGGTCCGCGGCGAACAGCGCCACGATGTCGTGGAACCGGTACCTGTCCGGCGTCGGCGCGGCCTGGGCCAACCCGGCGTCGACGACGGCACGCAGCAGCTCGCCCGCGGTGGCGGGCGTCACCCCCAGGGCCACCGCCGCGGCGTCCACGCCGAAGTGCCGCCCCGGCACCAGGGACAGGCGGCGGAACAGGCGGCGCGCGGGGTCGGGCAGCGCGTCGTGGGCCGCGGTGAGCACGCCGCGGACGGTGCGGTCGCCTGCCCGCAGCAGGTCCAGCCGCTGTTCGGCGACGGCCAGGTCGTGCACGCGGTCGGCCAGCGGGCAGCGCGGCCAGGTCGCCAGCCTGGTGGCCAGGAGCCGGATGGCCAGCGGCAGCAGGGCGCAGAGCTCGACGAGTTCGTGCGCGGCATCGGGTTCCACCGCGACCCTGGCCGGGCCGATCACCGCGGCCAGCAGGTCTACGGCCGCGCCCGGGGCCAGCCCCGCGAGCGGCACGTGATGCGCGCCGTCGAGGCCCTCGAGCGGGTTCCTGCTGGTGAGCACCGTGATCGTGGGACCGCCCGCGATCAGCGGCCGGACCTGGCGTTCGTCGGCGACGTCGTCGAGCAGGATCAGCGCGCGCCGTCCGCAGAGGACAGAGCGCAACAGCGCCGCCCGGTCGTCGAGGTCGGCCGGGATGCCCGTCTCGGGCAACCCCAGGCCGACGAGCATCCGGTGCAGCGCCTGCCCGACGTCCAACGGCGCGGGACCGGAGCCGCCGAGGTCGAGGTACAGCGACACGTCGGGCCGCCGTTCGGCCAGCCGGTGCGCGAGGCGCACCGCGACGCTGGTCTTGCCGATGCCGGGCGGCCCGGACACCGCCAGCACCCGGGACGCCGCGCCCGCCGCGGGCCGGTCCAGCCACGCCTCGACGTCGGCCAACTCCCGTTCCCGGCCGACGAAGTCGGCCAGGTCCGCGGGGAACGGGGAGGCCGGTACGGTGCGCTCCGGCGTGAACACGCCCGGTGCCGGATCGGCGCGCGAGGCGAGCACGAGGTCGTGGAGTCGCCTCAGCTCGCCGTTGCCGTCGTCGAGCACGCGCGAGAAGGCCTCCAGCAGGTGCGCGGGCACCAGGCGCCTGCCCTGCTCGTAGTCGACCAGTCCACTGTGGCCGGGCAGCCCCAGCTTGCGGGCCAGCGTCCGCAACGACAGGCCACGCGACACACGGCGACGACGCAGTTCCGCTCCGAAAGCGGACAGGTCCCTATACACGCACGTACCCCCAGAGACGCTCCCCCAACGCTTCCGCTCCATTGGTACCGCATCCGCATGGCCTTCACAAGGAACGGTTCGAGAACGGTCGGCGACCGGTCTGGACCATGTCGACCACCCCGTGATCTGTGCTATCTATTTCTTGCCCGTACGTGGGCGAAAAATCTGGAGGGAAACTTTCATGTCAAGACGTTTGTTCGTCAGCGCGGCCGTAGCGCTCGCGGCCGCGCTGGTTCTGCCGACCCAGGGAGTCGCCACTGCCGCACCGGAGCAGAAGGCGCCGCGCTCGCTGAGCGAGATCGTCTCGCCGCGCTCCCCCAACACCCTCCCGAAGCACGCCCGCACCAACACCCGCGCCCGCGCGGCGGCGGCGGCCGTGACCGAGAACACCCTCTACGCGTTGTCGCCGAACCGTGACGCGGTCTTGATGTACGACGGCACGAGCTGGACGCAGATCGGCGGCGCCGCCGCTCAGATCTACGCGGGCGGTGGGCAGGTCTTCGCGACGAACCCGACCACCGGCAGCATCTTCTACTACGAGCACGAGACGACCACCTGGCACCTGATCGGGGGCCCCGGCGACCAGTTCGTCGTCGACGACGCCGGAATCCTGACCGGGCGCAGCGCGGGCGGCGTCTTCGAGTGGTGGGGCACCGAGTGGCGCAAGATCGGCGGCCCGGCGCGTTCGCTCATCGCGGGCGGCGAGGGCCTGCTCGCCGCGACGAACACCACCAACGGTGACGTCTACATCTACACGGCCGAGCCCGCCAACCCCTGGCAGAAGATCGGTGGCGCGGGCCAGGACTTCGTCATCACCGCGCCCGGCTACATCTTCGGGCAGAGCACCGGCGGCATCTTCACCTGGACCGGCACCAGCTGGGACTGGATCCAGGTGGGTGGCCCCGCCGGGAAGATGTACGGCGGCCCGTACCTCGTCGCCACGGCCCCGTCCAACGGCAACGCGTTCCGCTTCCTCGAGGACCAGTTCCGCTGGGAGAGCGTGGGCGGCGCGGGCGACCAGTTCGCCGCTGCCAACGACGGCACGCTGTACCGCCTGAACAGCACCGGCGTCTACCGCCTGAGCTCCTCCGGTGACGGCAGCTGGGCCCGGGTGGGCGACCCCGCCTCCACCCTCGCTGTCTAAGGACTTCGGCGATTCGAAAGCCCCGGTGGTTGCCAACCACCGGGGCTTTCGACGTCTGTCCGGCTCGATTAGCCTTAACGCCGAGCGAGGTTTTTCGCCCGAGCGTCCGCGGCCACTCGCCCACCGGCGCGAAGTCGTCGATACCGAACGACTCCACCTATGGCAATCGGTAAAGGCGTCCCCTCATCCGCAAGACCTTCTTGGGCCCGGCTGACGCTTTCCTGGCCGCGCGACGGCGATCACGGGCATCACGCCGGGTGGATGAGGCGGCTTTCGTGGGCGAAGACCACGGCCTGGATTCGGTCGCGGAGTTCGAGCTTGTGCAGGATGCGCCCGAGGTGGGACTTCACTGTCGCCTCCGCGAGGTTCAGCGCGGCGGCGACCTCGGCGTTGGACAGGCCGGAGGCCACCTGCACGAGCACCTCGCGCTCGCGGGCGCTGAGGCCGTTCAGGCGCTCGTCGCGGGCGGCGGTGGTGGCGTCCGGGATGTGGGGGCGGAACTTCTCCAGCAGGCGGTGGGTGACGCGCGGGGAGACCACCGCGTTGCCCTCGGCCACGGTGCGGATCGCGGTGAGCAGCTCCTGCGGTCCGGTGTTCTTCAGCAGGAAGCCCGAGGCGCCCGCTTTGAGCCCGGCGAAGGCATACTCGTCGAGGTCGAAGGTCGTGAGGATCAGGACCTTGGTCTGCGGGCAGGTCCGGGTGATCTGCCGGGTCGCCTCGATCCCGTCGGTGCCCGGCATGCGGACGTCCATGAGGACGACATCGGGGCGCAGGTCGGCGGCGAGGCGGATGGCGGCGGCGCCGTCCTCGGCCTCGCCGACCGGTACCAGGTCCGGCTGCGCCTCCAGGATCATGCCGAACGCCATGCGCAGCAGTGCTTCGTCGTCGGCGATCAGGACGCGGATCATGTGGACACCACCGGGGCGCTGCCGAAGGCGAGGCGGGTGCGCACTCCCCAGCCGCCGCCGGGAAGGGGGCCTGCCAGCACGGTTCCCCCGTAGGCGGCCGAACGCTCGCGCATGCCGGTGATGCCGTGGCCCGCGGGGGTGACGGGGGAGGTCTGTGGGCCGGTGTCCGTGACGTCGACCGTGACGGTGTCGGCCGCGCACTCGATCCGGACCTCCGCGCGGGTGCCGGTGGGGGTGTGCTTGAGGGTGTTGGTCAAGGCTTCCTGCACCAGGCGGTAGACGGTCAACTGCGCGGTCGCGGGTATGTGCGCGTGGCCGCCGTCGATGTCGAGGCCGGTCGGGAGCCCAGCGGCGCACATCTGGCCCGTGAGGATCTCCAGCTGCGCGATGCCGGGCAGCGGGTGGCGCGCCGCGTCCGCTTCCTCGGCGCGCAGGACACCGAGTGAGCGCCGCATGTCGGTCAGCGCCTGCCTACCTGTTTCGGCGACTTGGCGCATCGCGGCAGTGGCCTTGTCCGGCGACCGGTGCTGCGCGTGGACGGCGGCGTCGGTGAGCGCGACCATGACGGACAGGTTGTGGGTGACGATGTCGTGCATCTCCCTGGTGATCCTGGCCCGTTCCTCGGCGGCGGCCCGTTCCCGTACGGCTTCCAGGTAGGCGCGCGCGGTCCGGGCGTTCACGCCGAGGACGGCCGCGGCGACGACCATCGCGGTGAGCGCGGCGAACGGGGTCAGGAACGCGCCGTCCGTCGCCCAGCGCAGGCAGGCGAAGGCGGCCCCGACTTCCACGACGGTGACGGCGGCGAGTGTGACGCGCCTGCTCGAGGTCGCGGCCACGGTGTGGAGAGCCACCAGCAGCGCGGCGTCCGCGGGCAGTTGAACGTCCACAAGCAACTGGACGAAGGCCGCGGTCGCCACCGCGCCGAACACCGCGAGCGGAGCCCGGCGCCGCCACAGCAGCGGCAGCGTGAGCGCGACGGTGAGTGCGACGGCCACCGGCAGCTCGGCGGGTGTCCACGTGGTCAGGACGTGCAGCGGGAAAAGGGCGAGCAGCACCGACTCCCACGCCGCCCGCGGCAGCCGGGACGCCCAGCGCCGCTCGGTCATCACACGACGATGGTAGGCCGACGGCTCCCCCGCGCACATGAGCCCACCGTCTGACGGCGGCGGGCCGGATTGCGACCACGGGAGGAGGCCCGATACCTCCCGCGGTCGTAGTGCGACCGCCGATCCGGGAGGCTCGATTGCCACCGGAGGCGGCACGGGGAGCGCGTCCGGAGAGCGATGTGGCCGCACGCGTCCGGCGCTGAACATTGCCGGGTGACCGAGACAATCACTGGACTGAACCTGTCCGCGCTGGAAATCCTGACCTTGCTCAGCGCCGTCGTGCTGGTGGTGGCGCGCTGGCTGCCCGCCGCCGCGCGCCCACGCGTCACCATCGCGGCGGGGGTGGTGTTCCTGCTGTCCGCGGTCCTGCTCTGCGTGACGGGGATCCGCTGGCAGCTGCTGCCGGTGCTGGTGGGTGCGCTCGTCGCGGCGCCGTTCGCCGTCTTCCCGCTGGTGCGCGACCGCGCTCGGCGGGCCAGGTGGTGGCTGGCGTTGCCGGGGTCGGTGGTCTGCGTCGGCCTGATCACCACGGGGCCCGTGGCGGCGTGGGCGTTCCCCGTGCCCGTCTTCCCGGAGCTCACCGGCGGCTACGCGGTCGGCACCCGGGTGCTGCAGTGGACGGACCCGGACCGGCCCGAGACCTTCACCCCCGACCCGCAGGACCGGCGCACGGTCGTCGTGCAGCTCTGGTACCCCGCGCAGGCCAGCCCGGCGGACGTACCGCGTGCCCAGTACCTCGGGCGCACCGAGGACGAGGCGCGCATCGTCGCCGAGGCGCTCGCGGGCGGCGTCGGCCTGCCGGGGTTCCTGTTCGACGGTGTTCCGCGCGCCCGCACCCACGCCGTTCCCGACGCCCCGGTGGCGGGCGAGGGCGGGCGGTTCCCGATCGTGCTGTTCTCGCCGGGGTCCAGCGGGGTGCGCACCCAGAACACCGCGTGGGCGGAGGAACTCGCCAGCCACGGGTACGTGGTCGCCGCGCTCGACCACCCCTACGACTCCGCCGCCGTCGTGCTCGCCGACGGCCGGACGATCAGCACCGCGACCGTCTCCAGCGGCGACCGGGACGAGGACGACCGGCTGGCCGAGGACTGGACGGCGATCCGGGCCGCCGACCTCGGCTTCGCGCTGACCAAGCTGGAAAGCCTCGGCGCCGACCCGCTGGCCGGGCGCCTGGACACCGGCCGGGTCGCCGCGACCGGTCATTCGATGGGTGGTGCCGCCGCGCTCCAGGTGGCCAGGAAGGACCACCGGTTCGACGCCGTCATCGATCTGGACGGCTACCCGCGCGGGCCCCTGTCGCCTGACCTCGCCCAGCCGACGCTCGCGCTCACCCAGGCCATCACCTCGGAGAGCGATCCGCGGTACCTGCCCCAGCTCACCGAGGTGCTCACGCGCGGCACGGCGACGAACTACCGAGTCACGATTCCCGGCGCCGCGCACCTCACCTTCATGGACGGTCCCCTGTACCTGCCGCCGATGCCCTCGATCGTCGGCTCGCTGGGCCGCGCCGAAAGCCCGCGCGTCGTGGCCGCTGCGAGCCTCGCGTTCCTGGATTCGGTTCTGGGCAGGGGATCTGGCGACCTGACAGGCGCTCTGTCGAGCTATGGTGAGCTCAGCGTGTATCACGCCAGCAACGGCAACTGACTGGCCCCGGCTGACCTGGCCGCCATTGGCTCAAGGCTCGAACCTGCGCGAAAGAGCGGGGCTGAAGGTCGAGAGCCGCATACGAATCGAGTCCGGTGACACCGACAAGCTCCGACGCAGGCAACGAGACCGCAATCCAGCGGTGGCCAGGCGCGTGCCGTGAGGGGCTTGGTCGTGCGGGCGCTATCGAGGGTAGAGCGTAGTGCCGAGGGGGTGGGTCTGGTCGTATCCAGGGAGTATGAGGAATGTCGCGCTGGCGGTCGTGGTGGTGAAGGGCAGTAGCGCATCGTTGTTGTTCATGTGGACGAGGGTGTTGGTGAAGGTTCGGAGCGTGTTTTGGAAGCTGATGAAAAGTAGACCTGGAGCGGGGTCGTCGATGCTGTAGGAGCGGCGCAGCATCAGGCCGACACCCACGGCGGTCGAGTGGGCTCTGCGGGCGTGGGCGTCCGCGGGGATCAGGTAGCGGCCGTCCGGGGTCTTGGCGTTGAGGTTCGGGTCGGTGGCCGTGGTGCCGCCGGAGAGTGGTTCGCCGGTGGCGCGGCGGCGGCCGAAGATCGCTTCCTGGGCGGCGACCGGCAATGCCGCGAACCGCGGGAGGTCCAGTTCCATGCGGCGGAGTACGGCGATGGTGGCGCGTGCCACTTGAGGTGGGCCTGCCAGCCAGAGGTCCCGCTGTTGTTGGGCGGGTGCGTGCGGGCCGACTATGCCGTCGATGAAGCCGAACGGGTTTCGAGGGGCCGTGCGGTCTTGGTCCACCGGGACGGTCGAGCCGCGGTGGGCGGACTGGCGCCAGCGTTCCTGTACGCGGTCGCCTGCCTGGGCCAGCAGCGCGGTGGCGGCGATCGCGGGGACAACCGCGTCACTGGCGCAGACCTGCACCAGCAGGTCGCCGCCGCGGGCCTGGGGAGTGATCCGTTCGCGGGGGAACTCCGGGAGGTCGTCCGCGCCGGGCAGGGCAGGGTCGGTCAGGCGCACGAGGCGGGGGCCGATGCCGACGGTCACGGTGAGGTCGCCCGGTGACAGGCCGAGCAATCGCGTGTCGGTTCCCGCAGTCAGCGCGCGGATGGCCTCTCCCCATTCGGCCAGGAGCGGGCCGACGGGTACGTCGTCGCCGACATCGAGCACCACGGCCAGCAGGTTGGGCTGAGCTTCGCGAGGGATTGTGATGCCCGCTTGGAAAGGGCCCGTCGGCGCGATCGTGATAGGAGAGTCCGACCGGTCGCTATTCGGATCGCATGCGGCGACAAACCCGGCGGACAACGCGGTGGCGCCGAGAAAGGCGCGACGTGATGGTTGTGCGGCGCGGCCCACCGGTGGAGAGTGCCACATTCGACCCGTCGCGGGCGAATCCGTTGGTCGTGCCACACTGGGGGTATGCCTCGTTTCGGTCTTGCCGTGGTGTTGGCGGTTCCGGTTCTCGCATTGACGGGTTGCGGTGGGGACCAAGGATCAGGCATTGACAAGCGGCCGGACGGGGCGAACGCGACCATCCGGGTTCCCGCCGACGCGCCGACGGTTTCCGCGGCGGTGGCGCTGGCCCGGCCCGGGGATCTCGTGTTGGTCGCGCCGGGTGTGTATCGCGAGTCGGTCAAGGTCGGTACGGAACGCGTCACCGTTCGCGGGGAGTCCCGGGACGGGGTTGTCGTCGACGGGCAGTTGCGGCAGGCGAACGGGATTGTCGTGACCGCGCCCGGGGTGGCCGTGGAGAACCTGACCGTGCGGAACAACACGCAGAACGGGGTCCTGGTCACCGGATCGGCGAAGGCCGCGGCCGAGTCGCCCGGGGACGGCGGCTACGACACCGGAGACGAACCGGTCGCTCTCTTGAAGTCGTTCCTGGTCTCCCACGTGACCGCGACGCGCAACGGGTTGTACGGCATATACGCGTTCTCCGCCCAGGATGGAGTCATCGAGCACTCGTACGCGTCGGGCTCCCCCGACTCGGGGATCTACGTGGGGCAGTGCAAGCCCTGCCGCATCGTGGTTCGGGACAACGTCGCCGAGCTGAACGCGGTCGGGTACGAGGGCACCAACGCCAGCGGCGACATGTACGTCGTCGGCAACCGCTTCGTCGGCAACCGGGTGGGGCTCACCACGAACTCCGACCACCAGGAGAAGCTGCTCCCGCAGCGGGGCGCGCTCATCGCGGGCAACCTGGTCTCGGCGAACCAGCAGGCCGCGACGCCGGAACAGGCCGACGGCGGTTGGGGTGTCGGCATCGGGGTGGATGGCGGCAGCGAGAACACGTTCGTCCGCAACCGGGTCGCGGGCAACACCAACGCCGGGCTGGTGATCACCGCGACGGCCGACATACCGCCCAACGACAACCAGGTCACGGACAACGCGTTCACGGACAACGGCGTCGACGTCGGCTGGACCTTCCCCACCGCCACTCGTGGACGGGGCAACTGCCTGCGCGGCAACGACCTCGCGACGACGGCGCCCGCTCGGCTGGTCGAGACCGCGGCCTGTCCGGCCGCCGAGCAATCACCTTCCGCCACCTGGGTGACGCCGAAGCCGCCTCCGGGCATCCCCTTCACCGACGTCGCCGCGCCCGCCTCGCAGCCGCAGTTCCCGAACGCCACCACCACCGGTCCGACCGTCGTCCCGCCGACCCCCGCGCTGCCGGACGTCGCGAGTGTCCCGCTGCCGTCGGCGTCCCTGCTCTCCGATCGCGCGTTGGTGCGGATGTCCTGAACTACGGCGTCGGGGTGACTCCGGGGGCAGGCCGAACCGGGACGTACGCCCGGTTGTCGAAGTCGATGACCACCGGCTGCGTCTCGGACTCCACGTCCGCCCGCACCCGGTGCGTGGTGCCGTCCGAGTCCACCCAGTAGCGCACGTTGCCCGCGGTGCCGGGTTTGCCGCGCGCGCCCGGTCCGGCCATGACGTCCACCTGTCGGTCACCCACCTGGTCGTGGCCGATCCAGCTGGCACCGTTCTGCGGCAGCAGTTCCGCGTTGTCCGGCCGGTCGCTGCCGAGGCTGAGCGCGATGCGCAGCGCGCTGTCCAGCGCACTGCCGGAAGTACTCAGTGGGCGGTTGTGCCAGCCCGATCCCGGCGGTGCGGCGGGCGCCTCCGCCGGGGCGTCCGCCATCGGGTGGATGAAGACGGCGGTGGTGCTCCACTGGATCAATCCGTCGCTCGAGGTGTCGCGTCCGGTGCCGCGCACGACCCCGTAGCCGAGTCCGGCGCGGTAGTCGACGGATCCGGTGATGACCAATCCGCCTGCCGTGGTCGGCACGGCGATTGTCACCGCGCGACCTCCCATTTGGTAGTTGAGAAACCGAGTGATCGCAAGCCGATTTGCCTCACCGGCCGTCAACGGTCGTGAACCACTCGGCGTAGAACGTGAACCAACGGTCAAGAATACGACCGTACCAACCATCGCAATGACCGCGACACCGATGGTGACCAGCGTCGACCACCGGTGTCGCGAGAGCCGCTGCCGAACTCGGATGCTCCGCACACCGCATGACGTTAACAGGCTGTGGAATTCACCCGCACGATTCACCCGATCGCCAGCACACGAAGAGACGCCATTCTGGTTGTCTGTGTCGGTTCGCGACGACTTCCACAAGGGGGAGAGCGATGACCCGGGCAACCTCGGCGTTTGTGGGCAGACCGGCGCGGGCAGGATCAGCGGTTCTGTTACTCGCCTGTAGTGCGATGGTCGGTATCACCACCGGAACAGCAGCCGCGGCGGCGGACGGCACCTTGACCGTCCAGGTATTACGAGACTTTTTCGGGACCGGTGTCATCAACGCGACCATGGATGTGCCGCAGCGGGGCATAAAGGTCGATGTCACCGACCCAGCGGGCCATCGCGTCAACGGCAGCACCGACGCGACCGGAAAGGTCGTGGTGCCGCCGTCCACCGTTCTCGTCGGCGGCCACTACCGCGTCGACGTCACCATTCCGGCGCCGTACCGCGACTACCTGCGCGCCGCGCCCGCTTCGACGGCGACCAACCACTTCGACAGCTTCACCACCTTCGTGGACGTGTCCGACGGCAAGGACGACTCGGTGATCACCGGGGTCTGGAACGCCGCCGACTACACCCTGCCGGACTCCCGGTACTTCATCCCGGTCCAGAACGGGCCGAGCGGGACGAACACCCGGGCGCTGGTGGCGTTCGGGGTGGACACGCGGGGCACGTGTCCCGCCGACGTCGCGTGCCCGACCAACCTCGCCACCCAGGCCCAGGTCGGGACGACGTTCGGGGTGGCCTACGACAAGGACCGGCACCGGCTGTTCCAGAGCGCGTTCGCCCGGCGGCACACCCTCTACGGGCCCGACGGCGGCGACGCGATCCACTCCGTGCCGCTCGACGGCGGCGCGCCGAGCCTCTTCGCCAAGGTGCCGGGGGCCGCGGTGACGCCGCACGACACCGCCGACCTGAACAAGGACGGTGGGTTCACCGGCGCGCCCGGCAAGGAGAGCATCGGCGGCCTGGCCTTGTCCGAGGACGGTTCCGCGCTGTACGCCGTGAACCTGCTGACGCGGACGCTGGTCACCTTCGACGCAAGGAGCAATGCGGTCGCGGCGCCGCGGGCCGTGGCGCCGATCCCGGACCCGGGCTGCGCGGCGCTCACCGACTGGCGGCCGTTCTCCGTCACCGCGCACGACCGCACCCTGTACGTCGGCGGGGTGTGCAGCGCGGAAAGCACGCAGGACCGCGCGGACCTGAAAGCCGTGGTCTACGCCTACAACGGCTCGCAGTTCACCACGGTGCTGACCCAGCCGCTCGACTTCGAGCGCGGCGAGGTCCTCGTCGGGACTCCCCCGGGCGCGCAGGGCAGGCACTGGAACCCGTGGAACACCGATCTGTCCACCTGGGACAAGCACGACGCGAACGGCGGCGGCGCGATGATCGATCCGCAGCCGCAACTGGCGAGCCTGGCGTTCGCGCGGGACGGGTCGATGATCCTCGGCTTCCGCGACCGGTTCATGGACGTGGTGGCCTGGGGCGCGCTGGACCCGCGGCCGGGCAACAACAGCGTGGAGAACGGGTTCTCCGGTGGTGACATCACCATGGCCTGCGCCAAGCCCGCTGGCGGGTACGCCTGGGAGGGCACCGGGGATTGCCCGAACCACGCGAGCAACACCGACAACGGACAAGAAGGCCCCGGCGTCGTCGAGTACTTCGCGGGCGACTACTTCGCCCCGCAGGGTCCCACGACCCGCGGGCCGCACCAGGAGACCGCGCAGGGTTCGGTCGCGTACATCCCGCGGCAGCAGTGGGTCGTCAGCACGCAGATGGACCCGACGATCCACGTCAGCACCGGCGGAACCGGCTATTACGACGTCAAGACCGGGCAGGGGCCCGGCAACAACGGCCCCGCCAACGCCTACGAGTTCGTCACCTTGAACCAGAGCGGCTTCGGCAAGTCGGGCGGGCTCGGCGCCATCGCCTACCAGACCGCGAACGCCCCCATCCAGATCGGCAACCTGGTGTGGTTCGACGGCGACCACAACGGTGTCCAGGACCCCGGGGACGTGCGGCTGCCGGGCGCGACGATCAACCTGCTGGACGCCGACGGCAAACAGGTCGCCACGACCAAGACCGACGCGGCGGGCGAGTACTACTTCGGTGGCGTGGGCGCGGCCTACGAGCTGACGCGGGGGGCGAAGTACACGGTGCAGTTCACTGTCTGCACGGCGAACACGGACAAGGTCGCCGGGCGACCGGCCGCTGCCGACCTGCGGTTCACCCTTCCACTGGTCGGGGACGACCGCGTGCACGACTCCAACGTGACCCCGCCCACCACCGGACAGCTGTGCAGCGGGTCCGGGCCCGTCACGGCGCCGGGCGAACCCGGCGAGGTCGACCACACCATTGACGCCGGGGTCTACGTACCGCAGCCTTCGCCGACGACGTCATCGACCACGCCCTCGCCGACGACGACGAGCGTGTCGCTGCCGACGTCGAGCAGCCCGGTGCCTGGCGACAAGCAGTCCGGATCCCTGGCCACCACGGGCGTCTCGGGCCTGCCGTGGCTGGTCGGACTCGGTGTCCTCGCACTCGGCGCGGGCTCGGCACTCGCCTTCGCGAGCCGGAGGCGTCGCGTCAAGGGGGAATGAGCCGAAAGGCTGGTGGTTGGCACAGGCCCCGCCCTCCACGTGGGGGGCGGGGCCGCTCGGCCGCGCCGAGAACGACGACGGTTTCCCATTCGCCCTCTCGTGGGCGATTCGGGTCTCGCCAGGAGTTCTGTCCCGCATCGAGTCGATGAAGATGTTCGCCGCGCCAGCGACCCGACAGGGCAACGTTGATGACCGCGCCGAAGGGGACGAGCACGGCGTTTCGGAAGCGGGAGAACCGGACAAACAGGACATTCACCAGAGCCGCCGACTCACTGGCTTCGCAGTGGGGCGGGCTCAAGGCGTACAATGAGGCGACTCCGGGCTCGGTCGCGCACTGGACCACATGGGCACCAAGGTGGTCAAGGAGGGAACGAAGCCCGTCAATGACACCCTCAACCCCGATTCGGTTGCGCGACATCCGTTGGGGAGTGGCCAGCGCCGTCGGTGTCCTCTTCTTCTTCGCCGGGATCTGGGTGTTCACGGCGGTCGAAAGTCGAACCGGCCTCACCACCAACGCCTTGTCCGTTGCCCGAACCGGTTCCGCCGAGGTGCGGTCGTGCTCGGCCGATCCGCTCCGCCTCTGGCTGACTTCGGTCTGTGACGCGCAGGTGCGCTGGGCGGGCGAGAGCACCACCGTGGCCAGGCGGGTCCACTCGACTCATCCGTTGAGCGGGACGGTCGAGGTCCAGTTGCGCAACGAGGGGCACAGTCGGAACGGCGGCAGGAGCGGCCGCACGGTCGTGGCGGCGGACTACCCGCACCACCAGGACGGGGCGCTGTACTTCGTCGTGATGACGGGCATCTGCGGCGGCGGCTTGGCGCTCGGCATCGTGTTGGGGAGCCTGCTGTCGAAGCTGTTGCCTCCCCGCCGCCCGGAGAGGCTTCGTTTGCGGCCCTTGCGGAGGCTGCGCCGGAAACGCTGAGCATCGGGGTCCTCAATGGACAACCTCAGCCGCGGCGCAGGGACATCAGCAAGCCGTACACGACCACGCCCGCGCACGCACCGATGGCCCACACCATGGTGACCACTCCCGCTCTGCCGTCGACCACCGGTACGACGAACGCGACGAGCGCGGCCATAACCGCCAGTGCGCCCAAGATGAGGTACAGCCACCTCGCGCGTTCTCGCCACGATCGGCGCGGGGCCGGGTCGCAGTGGGCTTGGATCACCGCCACCAACGACTCGGCGGCGTCGGTCGTCGCGTCGAAGATGACCCTGCGGCCGGTGCGGAGGTGGATTTCCGCCTCCAGCGGGGAGCCGGTGTACCTGGCGAACGGGTCCGGTACCCGGTTGCGGCGGACGCGGACGAACGCGATGTCCTCCCACCGCCAATGGCATGTTCCGCGCCGGCCGGTGTAGGCGATTCCCCTGGCGTGCACCGCGAACCGCTCGTCGTTCCCGCCGCGCACCGCGCGCACCAGTGAGCGGACGCCGGTGGCCAGTCCGGCGCAGCCGAACAGCATCACCAGTTCGGTGACGGAGCCGTACACCCCGTTGATCGACAACGTGAAGCCGATTCCGAAACCGAGGCTGCTCAGGACGGTGAGCGTCACCCCGAGGCGGCGTCGGCCCGGGTTGTCGTTGTAGTGGGTGGTCACCAGGGTGCCCAGGTCGGTGCGGGAGAGCATCCGGCGCCTCCCCGGGGAAGTCGGTTCCTGGACTAAAGATTCCGCCGTGTGGCAGCTGTTCCCTGTGCGAGTATCGGCGAACCGCGCCGACGCTATCGGACAGGGGGTGCCCCGTGCTAGATCCATACGCGGTGACGGTGGTGCTGGCGGTTGTGGCCCAGGTGGTGGCGGCGTGGTCGCGGGCCGCTCGGGAGCGGGAGCGGACGCGGGCCGCCGTCGTGGTCGCCGCGGCCCGCGCCGCGCGGCCGGTGGTGGTGCTGGACCGGCGGCGCGGCAGCGTGTTGGTCGTGCGGGCGGGTGGTGACCGGTGACCTCACCGCGGGAGCGGTCGTTCGAGGAGTTCTTCGTCGAGTCGCTGCCCCGGGTGCTGGCCCGGGCGCTGGTGATCTCGGTGAACCGGCACGACGCCGAGGACGCCGTGCAGGACGCCTACGCCCAGGCGCTGCTCCGGTGGGGCCGGCTCAGCGGCTACGACGAGCCGGAGGCCTGGCTGCACCGCGTGGTGCGCCAGCGGTTGTGGAAGACCTCGGCCCGGTGGCGGCGGCTCTCGCTCGACACGGTCGAACTGCGGGCGTGGCGGGCGACCAGCGGCGACCCCGAGCAGGCCGTGCTGGTCGAGGCCGTGTTGGCGGCGGTCGCCGCGTTGCCCGCGCGGCAGCGGCAGCTGGTGGTGATGCAGTGCCTGCACGGCATGTCCCAGCGCGAGATCGCCGAGGAGTTGGGGATCCGGCCCGGCACCGTCGCGGCGGCGGTGTTCAACGCGCGCAAGTCGCTGCGCGAGTCACTCGGAACCGTGCGGGAGCAGGAGCTGCTCGACCGCCTGGCGCCGGCGCAGGTGCTCGCGCACGCCGTCGACCGGGAGCCCGTCGAGGCCGTGCTGGAGGCCACCGCCGAGTGGCTCGCCCGCTGCGTCGCCGCGCACGGCACGGGCGTGGCGCGGATCCGGCGCAACGTGGGGGTGCGGTGATCCTCGTCGCCGCCGTCCTGGCCTTGGCGCTGCTGACCGGCTTCTACCTGCTGGTCGCCGGGATCGTGTGGTTCTACCTCAGGATGCTGCACATTCTCGTGTCCTCACCGCGCGTCATGGAAACCCTGGACTGGAGCGGCTACCTGCAACTGGGCATCCTCGGATTCGCCTTGGCCGTCATGGTGCGCAGCGTGATCACTGCCAGCGGCCCACCCGCGGCCCGGCCGGACTCCGTCGCGGTGTCGGAGGAGCAGGCGCCGGGGCTGTGGGTACTGGTTCGTGGGGTGACCGCGCGGTTCGGCATCGCGGCACCGGCCGAGATCCGGCTCACCGGGGAGCCCAACGCGGCGGTGAGCGAGCGGGCCCGGCTGCTGGGCCTCCTGCGCGGGCCGCGGACGCTGTACCTGGGCGTGCCGTTGCTGGTCGGGCTGACCACCGACGAGTTGCGCGCGGTGCTGTGCCACGAGTTCGGCCACTGCGCTCGAGGGCACACCCGGCTCAGCGCCGTCACCTACCGGGGCCACGCGGCGATCGGCGCCGTCCGGCGGGACTTGATCGACCGGACCAAGGTCGCGCCGTGGCTCTACGGGTTCGCCTTCCTCCTGGTGCGCGGCCTGCTCGCGCTCTACGCCCTCGGCTACGACCTGGTCTCGCTCGCCGTGCGCAGGCGGCAGGAAGTCGACGCGGACCGGGCCGCGGCCGCGGTCACCGGCGCGACCGTGCTCGCCGACGCGCTGCGGTCGGCCGACGCCACCGCGGTCGCCTGGGCGGACTTCCGGGCCCGGTTCGTCGCCCCCGCCGCCCGGCGGGCCGTGCTCCCGGTCGAGGAGTTCAGCCCGTTCGGCGCGATGCTCGCCGACCCCGGGTACCGCGAGCGGGTCGCCCGCCGCCGCGCGAACCCGCCGGAGGGCGGCGGGTGGCGCGACTCCCACCCGCCGCTGCGCCGCAGGCTGGACCGGCTTGCCCGCCTGCCCGGCTCGCCGGTCCGACCGCCGGAGGATCCTGGGGAGCTGCTGGCCGATCCGGCCGCCCTTCTGCCGTCGGTGACGCCCAGGGCCACTCGACCGGCGAGGCGGCTGGAGTGGCGGGAGTGGCTTGACGACATCGCGGAGCACCACGCGCGCGCCGCCGCGGCGATGGCGCCGGTCGAGCCGGTCACCCTGGCTTCGGTGCTCGAGCTGGTGGCAGGCGGTTCGCGCGTGTCGTTCGACGCGGTGTATGCCGCTGTCGGTCAAGCGCTGGTCGCGGCGGGCACGGCTAGGTGGAGTGTGCCGTGGAACGGCACTCGTGCTCTGGTTGACGCCGACGAGATCACCGAATTGGTTCGTCTGGCGGTGGATGACCGCACTGTGGTGCCGAGGCTTCGGGAAGCCCTGGTGGCCGCGGGTGTTGATGACGTGCTCACGCGTCAGCCGACGGACACGCTGACCCGGCCACGCGGCGCGCTCCCCGGGCAGGCTGTGTGACGCCGGGCGAGAAGCGGGTCAAGTTGGTGTGGCGGGTGCCTACGAGTCGGCCTGGTCAGTGCAGACGACCAGCGCTGCTGCCTTTGCCTGGCGGAGATACTCCGACGGGTCGTTGTCGTAGTTGGCGCATGCCGTTTGCCAGGGGGCGAATGCTTGCTGGATATCCGCGACGGTGTGCGTGTGCGGGCCGACACCACCGTGTTGGACTGTGGTGCGAGCGTCGTTGGTCCAGACTAGGTCGAGTCCGCGCAGGTGCTCGAGGGTGCCCGTCGGCGTCGGGCACCCTCGTTTCGGTTTTCTTCATAGGCGCTCAGGACAGGCGGTCGAGGAAATGGGCGATCACCGCCACGGATTGTTCCGGGTTGAGTCTTGGGTCGCAAGTGGAGCGGTAGTCCGGGAAGGATGGTTCGGCGTCTTGGGGTGAGACGCACTCGGTGACGGGGTCCGGGGTGAGTTCCAGGTGCAGGCCCGAGGGGCGCAGTCGCAGTCCACTGAGGACTTTCACGAACGTGGCGACCTCGGTCAGGATGTCCTCGACGAGGCGCGTTTTGGTACCCGCGATCTTGAGGCCGTTGCCGTGCATGGGGTCGCATAGCCATACGACGGGGGTGCCGTGCCTGGCAACGGCTTTGGCCACTCCGGGAAGCAGTCGGTCGACTTCGCCCGCGCCGTAGCGGGTGATGAGGCAGAGCTTGCCGGGTAGGCCTTCGGGGTTGAGCGCCCGGGTCAGCGCCACGACGTCGTCGGGGGTGGCGGTGGGGCCGATCTTGACTCCGATCGGGTTGCGCAGTCCGGCCGCCAGCGCCACGTGCGCGCCGGGCAGGGCGCGGGTTCGCTCGCCGATCCAGCCGAAGTGGGTTGAGGTGGTGAAGGGGCCTTGGGCGCCCGCGCGTACCAGTGGCCGTTCGTAGGGCAGGAGGAGGAGTTCGTGGGCTACGTGGACGCGCTCCGCCGGGGGTTTGCCCCTTGACGCCCGGCGGACCTCGCGCAGGACGGCTTGGGCGCTGTCGTAGGCGGCGCGGAGGCGGCGCGGGTTCGGTACGCGTTGGGGTGGTTCGGGTTCGGGGGCGTTGACCGCGTCGCCGCAGTAGGCGACCATGCGCAGGCCGGGGTCGGTCGGGGACGGTTCGTAGGGGGAGGAACGCGGTTTGCCGTATTGGCCCGCGAGTCGGCCGACGGCCACGCTGGGCAGGCCGCTGGCGGCGCGCATCATGGCGGCCAAGCCCTGCAGGTAGTCCACCTTGCGGCGGACGAGGTCGGGTACGGCTTCGTGCAACCGCTCGGCGCAGTCGCCGCCTTGCAGCACCAGCGCGTCGCCGCGGGCGACCAGGGTCATGGCGCCGGCCAGGTCGTCGACTTCCGCTTCGGTGGTCAGGCCGGGTAGTTCGGCCAGTTCGGCTTCCACGTCGTCGACTTCGAACTGGTGCGGCCACGGCGGTTGCTGCGCGGCTGGGCGGGCGGAGACTGCGGTCAGCAAGGCCGTGACCGCGGTGTCCCGGCGTACTGGGAAGGCGGCGTCCGGCGGTTCGCAGCAGCAGAGACTTTCGCGGACGGCCGCGCCGCCACGCGCGGGGCTGTCGTGGTGGATCATCGTTGTGCTCCTTCCGTGGCTTGGGCAGCAGGCGGGTTTTGTCGTGGCCGGGGTAGGCGGGTGGCGGCCAGGGCCGCGAGGACGGTCGCGGCGAGCACCCACCAGAAGGTGTCGGCGAACGCGGCGGCGGTGTCGGGGCCGCGGGCGGTGAAGCGGGTCTGCAGGACCAAGGCCAGGGCGGCGGTGCCGACGGAGCCGCCGAGGGTGTTGAGCAGGCTCAGTGCCCCCGCGGCACGCGGGATCTGGGCGGGGGCGACGGCGCGGTAGGCCATGGTCATGACCGGGGCGCCGATCATCGCCGCGCCCAGGCCGCGGAGCAGCAGGGAGGCGGCGATGGCGGCGTCGGGGATGTCGTTGGCCAGTTGGGTGAACACGGCCGTGCCGAGGGCGACCAGGACGATGCCGCTCAGCACGAGCGTGCGGGGCGCGATGCGGTGCACGACCCGGCTGACCCACAGCGAACCGACGGCGGCGCCGATGCCCTGGGGGGCGAGCAGGAGCCCGGTCTGCCACGCGGTTTGGCCGTCGGCGCGTTGCAGGTACAGGGGGAGCAGGAACATGGTGCCGAACACGGAGGCGCCCAGGACCAGCAGCG